>CAWEGQ010000009.1:0-572454 GCA_963808605.1 uncultured Solirubrobacterales bacterium | reverse complement strand
AGCGCCTCCTGTGCCACCGACAGAGGCGGCGCGTCCGGGCCGGCGGTCGTCGTCTCGCTCACGCGGCGAGGACGTGCAGCTCGGTCAGCCCGCGCAGGCCCAGGTTGGGCCGCCATCCGAAGGCCTGGTCGGGCGCCAGGGACAGCTCGGAGAACCGGGCGAGCAGGGTCTCGAAGGCGATCTGGCCTTCGATCCGGGCCAACGGAGCGCCGAAGCAGAAATGCGCGGCCCAGCCAAAGGCGAGGTGGCGGTTGTCCTCGCGGTCGAGTTCGAGGCGGTCCGGGTCGCTGAAGCGTTCGGGGTCCCGGTTGGCGGCGCCCATCACGGCGATCACCGCGGCGCCTTCCGGAATCTCGTTGCCGCCGAGGACGGTCCCGGCCGGGGCCAGGCGGGCAGTGTGCTGGCTCGGGCTCTCGTAGCGCAACAGCTCCTCGACGGCGCTCGGCATCAGCTCCGGCTCGGATCGGAGTCGCTCGAGCTGCTCGGGCTGGCGCAACAGGGTGAGCAGTCCGTTGCCGATCAGGTTGGTGGTGGTCTCCTGGCCGCCGACCATGGTGACGATGACGTTGGCGACGATCTCCTCCTCGCTCAGGCGATCTCCATCGACCTCGGCCGTGACCAGGGCGTTGATCAGGCCCTCGGTCGGGACGTCGGCCTCGCGGATCACCGCGGCGTGGAAGTAGGTGACCATCTCTTCAACGCTTTGGAGCACCTTCTTCGCGCGACCCGGGTTGTGCTGGAAGTTGCCGAGCATCTCCGCGAAGTCCTGCGACCAGGCCTTGAGCCGCTCGTGATCGGTGGTCGGCACACCAAGCATCTCGGCCGTCACGATCGCGGGCAGCGGGGCGGCCAGCCCGGCCATCACCTCGAGGCGGCCCGCTGCGCCCAGCCGGTCGACGAGGTCCTCGGCGATCTGCCGGATGTGCTCGCGGAGCACCGCGACGCGGCGCGGAGTGAAGGCCGCCGAGGCCAGGCGGCGCACCCGGCCGTGCGCGGGCTGGTCGAGGAACAGCATCTGTCGCACCATCACGGCGGCGACAGGAGTCAGCTCGCCCATGCCCAGCGCGGCCAGCCGGTCGGGAGCCGGGGTCCGGGCGGCGTTGAAGTGATGCAGCACGTCGACCACGTCGGCGTAGCGGGTGACCACCCAGGCGTGCAGATACGGATCCCAGTGCACGGGGGCCTCGTCCCGCAAACGACGGTAGAGCGGGTACGGATCCGCCAGCACCTCTGGGTCGAGGAGGTGGTAGAGGCTGAGCGGCGGAGGCCCTTGCTCGACCGGGGTGGGAGTGCTCATCTCCTCACCCGGCCTCGACCTGATCGCGCACGGTCTGGCGTTGCACCTCGGCGGTGATCTCGGCCACGGTCGGGTGGTCGAACAGGAACCGCAAGGTGATCTCCACGCCGAACAGCTCTTCGAGCCGGACGATCAGCTGCGCGCCGAACATCGAGTGGCCGCCGAGCAGGAAGAAGTTCTCGTCCAGTCCGATCCGCTCGACCTCGAGCAACTCGGCCACGACCGCCGCGGTGGCCGCCTCGATCGATGTTCCCGCCGCTCCCCCATCCGGCTCGTCGCCGGCCGTCTCAGCCGGGACCGGCAGCGCTTCGCGATCGATCTTGCCGTGCTGGGTGAGCGGTAGCGCATCGAGCCAGACATACCTGGAGGGCACCATGTACTCGGGCAGGAAGCCGCCGAGGAACTGATTCAGCTCGTCCTGATCCGGCCGCTCCGGGCCGGCGGCGACGACATAGGCCACCAGCCGGCGGTCGGCGCCGGAACTACCCACTCCGATGGTCACGCTGGCCTCGATTCCGGGGTGGGAGTTCAGGCCGGCCGCGACTTCGCCCGGCTCGACCCGGAACCCGCGGACGCTCAGTTGCTCGTCCAGACGCCCGAGAAACTCGAGCGAGCCGTCCGGGCGCTCGCGCACGCGGTCACCGGTCCGGTAGCGCCGCCCCGGCTGGTCATTCAGGAACCGCTCGGCGGTGAGCTCGGGTCGGTTGAGGTAGCCGCGGGCGATCGCCGCACCCCCAAGCACGAGCTCACCCGCGACTCCCGGCTCGACGGCAGCGAGCCGTTCGTCGACGATCTCGGCCACGACCCCGGCGATCGGGTGGCCGATCGACGGCAACCCCTCGCCGCCCGCGGCGACCGCGCCGGAGGTGGCCACCACCGCGGTCTCGCTGAGCCCATAGTTGTTGACCACGGTGAACGGGAGGTCCGGCGGCGGCCGGCGGGTCAGAGCATCGCCTCCGGTCAGCAACTGCCGGAGGGCAACGTCGTCTGGCCACGCCAGACCGATGACCCCCTCGGCCACGGCCGTCGGCAGGAAGCTGACGGTGATGCCCTCCGCCACCAGCCAGTCGCGGAGGCCCACCGGGTCCCCACGCAGGTCTTCAGGCACCACGTGGATCGACGCGCCGGAGGCCAGGCTGGGCCAGATCTCCCAGACCGCGGCATCGAAGCCGGGGCTGGCGATCTGCGTGCACCGGTCGGCCTCGCCCAGCGTGAAAGCCGCGCGATGCCAGTCGACCAGGTTGGTCAGGCTGGCGTGTTCCACCATGACGCCCTTGGGGCGCCCGGTCGAGCCCGAGGTGTAGACCACGTAGGCGAGATCGGTCGGGCGCGGCGGCGGTGGCAGGGCCTCCCCATCCTCCGGGACCGAGCCGTCGGTCGATTCGCTACCGCCGGCCACCACGACGGTCGGTCGATCGCCATGCGCGGCGAGCCTGGCCGCGGTGCCTGCGTCGGTCACCACGGCGGTGGCACCCGAGTCCTCCAGCATCCAACGCACCCGCTCGTCCGGGTAATTGGGGTCGATCGCCACATACGCGGCGCCTGCCCTGAAGATGGCCAGCGCGGCGACCACGAGACCGGCCGAACGATCCAGGCACTCGCCGACCAGGTCGCCAGGCTTGACTCCGAGCTGGCGCAGCCGACGCGCCAGGCGGTCCGCCGCCGCCAGCAGTTCGGAATACGTGAACGATCCGTCCGGGCCCCGCACCGCGAGGTTCCCTGCACCAGCTACGGCCATCTGATCTATCAGCGGCAGGACTGTCGTCCCCATGGTCACCGTGTCGCTGTGTCGCCCTGCATCCCCTGACCACCGAGCGGGCCAGAAAACAGATGATCGCAGGTTCCCGAGCCCGGTTGTCCGAATTCGGCGCAGCCGGCTTACGCAGAACTGATCTTGGCCCGGCCTACTCGGACCTCTCGGCGGCGCCGGGGCTATACTCGCGCCTCCGCGCGGCTGTAGCTCAGTTGGCTAGAGCGTCTGCTTGCCATGCAGAAGGTCGAGGGTTCGAGTCCCTTCAGCCGCTTGCTGTGGATGCCCTGCTAATCGCGGGGTTTTCTGCTGTCTGGGGTTGGTGGGATGCGCGCGACGGTCGGCACGGGTCCCACTTTTGGGTACCACTTGGACTGCTTAGTTGCCCGCGGACGGCGGCGCTAACGAGCGAAGTCGTCGAGCATCTTCAACGCCGTCTCCACGCCCTGATTGAGAAGTCGATCGGAGAGGTCGCGGTCGGTGAGTGCCCTGGCGAGCTGCAGGGTGCCGACCATCAGCCCGAAGACCGTGAGTGCGTCCGTCCGGGCGGCATCGATGTCAGTCGGGTCCAGGCGCAAGGCGATGTCGTCGATCTCGACCATCAGTTCGTCGGTGAAGACTTGCCTGGTGGCGGCGGGGCGGCGGGTGATCTCGTCGAGCAGCGCAGCCGACGGGCAGCCGTCGGCGGACTGGTCGCGGTGCTCGGGAGAGAGGTAGGAGCGGATGAACGCCTCGAGTCCAGCCCGATCTGCGGGCTGGGCGGCGAGGCTGTGGCGTTGGGCGCGCAGCTGGTCGGCGAGGACGTTCGCGACGAGGTCCTCCTTGGAGGTGAAGTGCGCGTAGAAGGCGCCGTTGGTCAGGCCGGCGTCGGACATAACGGCCGCCACCCCGGCGCCATCGATGCCGTCCTGCTTGAAGCGGCGCCCGGCCGCTTCGAGGATGCGCTGTCTGGTGGCCTGCTTCTGGTCCTTGCCGTATCGCATCGCGAACCTCTCTTGTCGAACTGGTCTCGATCATGCCGTGGGCCCTGCCCCCGAGGGGGCTGTCCCTCGGCCATCAAGTGTTGGGTCGCACACAGCTCGCTATTGCATTATAGTCGTACGATGATATTATGACCGTAATCCAACGAGCTAGAGGAGCAGACCATGGCACCCGAGACAGACCGAGTAGCGCTGGTGACGGGAGCATCGTCCGGGATCGGGGAGGCCGCCGCGCGGGCCCTTGTCGGCGCTGGGTTCACCGTGTACGGGACGAGCCGCAGAGCGACCCCGGGCGAGAAGCGCGGGGACGTGGTGTTCCTGCCACTCGACGTCACCGATGATGAGTCGGTGGCCGACGCGGTACGCGAGGTGCTCGACCGCTCAGGCCGCATCGACGTGCTGGTCAACAACGCCGGTCTCGGTGTCGCCGGCGCTGCCGAGGAGAGCTCCCTGGAGCAGGCCCGCGCGCTGTTTGAGACCAATCTCTTCGGATCGATCCGGATGACCCGCGCCGTGCTGCCGCATATGCGCGAGCAGCGCCGCGGAAGGATCATCAATGTCAGCTCGATTGTCGGTCTCATTCCCGTCCCCTACATGGCGTTGTACGCGTCGAGCAAACACGCTCTCGAGGGCTACTCCGAGTCGGTCGACCACGAGGTGCGCGAGCACGGAGTCCGCGTCCTGCTGGTCGAGCCCGGGTTCACCAGGACCTCGTTCGACGCGAATCTCGCTGCCGCGGACACACCGCTTCCGGTCTACGCCCAACAGCGCAAGATCGTCGACGCCGGACTTGCCGACGCCCTGAAGTCAGGCGACGAGCCATCGATCGTCGCCCACGCCATCGTCGCCGCCGCCACCGACGAACGCCCGAAGCTCAGATACCCGGCCGGTAAGACTGCCCGCCGCGTGAGCAAGGCGCGCCGGTACGCGCCCACCACGATCTTCGACAAGCAGATCCGCAAGCTCAACCAACTGCCCGCCTGACCGGGATCAGGCCTGCGCGAAGTTCCGAGACAGGCCCCCGGCGAGGTAACTCGACATCAACCGCGGCCTCCTCGAGGGCCGCGCTCTGTCCCAGGAGGACTGACCTATGACCGCAGCGATCTCTGCTTGGAAAGACACGCCGACTCACACCCTCGACGTCGGTGGCACGTCGTTCGCCTACCGGCAACTGGGCCCGCGCGGGGGAACCCCGCTCGTGTTCCTGCACCACTTCACGGCCGTCTTGGACGACTGGGACCCCCGCGTGATCGACCCGATCGCCGAGCAGCGCCATGTCATCGCCTTCGACAACCGCGGGATCGGCGGCTCCGGCGGCAAGGTGCCTCACACGATCGCCGCCATGGCCGCCGACGCCGCCGCGTTCATTCGGGCGCTCGGCCACGACCACGTCGACCTGCTCGGCTTCTCCCTCGGCGGCGGTGTCGCGCAAGAGGTCACCCTGCAAAACCCGGACCTGGTCCGGAGGCTGATCCTCACCGGCACCGGGCATCGCGGCGGCGGTGGCCTGACCAAGATGCCGCTGATCGTCGGCAGCGCCTACACGAAGGCTGCGCTGACGCGCCTCGACCCGCGACAGTTCCTGTTCTTCAACCGAAACGCGGTCGGCAAGCAGGCCGGAACCGAGTACATCGCGCGGTTGCGTGAGCGCACGGCCGATCGCGACAAGCCGATCTCTCATCAGGCCCGGATCGCACAGCTACTGGCGATCCGCGAAACCGGCCTCGGCGAGCCGCACGACCTGTCGCGGATCACCCAGCCCACGTTCGTGGCCAACGGCGACAACGACGTCATGGTCGCTTCGAGCCAGTCCCACGCGCTGGCCGAACGGATACCGAACAGCAAGCTCGAGATCTACCCGGACTCCGGGCACGGCGGCATCTTCCAATACCACGAGCGGTTCGTCCCCGCGGTCCTGGAGTTCCTCGACGCTGAGGACCCGATCCTCCCAGCCGGAGGCGGCAACGGCAAGGTCGTCAGCACCATCAAGGAGACGCGATGAGGCTCGACCTGCCCGGCAAGACCGTCGCGATCACCGGCGCCGGCGGCGGCCTCGGCGCTGGCCTGGCCCGCGCCCTGCGCGCGCACGGCGCCAAGGTCGCCCTGCTCGACCTGACCGCCGACGGCATCACGGCCCAAGCCGCCCAGCTGGGCGGCGAGCGCTACGCCCGCGGATGGGCCGTCGACGTCCGCGACTTCGAAGCTCAGCAGCAGACCTTCGGCGAGGTCGCAGAGCACTTCGGGACGATCGACGTCGTCGTCGCCGGCGCCGGTGTCCTAGGCCCCCTGCAGACGATCGGGCCGACCGCTCCTGCCGATTGGGATCGCGTCATCGACATCAACCTGAACGGAGTGTGGCGAACGCTGAAGGCCGCGGCCCCGCACGTGCAGGCAACCGGCGGGCACCTCGTTGCGGTCTCGTCGATGATCGCCTACATCCACCCGCCGCTGCTGGCCAGTTACGCGGCAAGCAAAGCCGGCGTCGCGGCGATGACCGACGTGGTGCGGCTCGAGATGCCAGCACCAGGTCCAACGCCTCGGCGCCGGCCAGGACCCTGACCCCACCTACGGTCCCCGCCGCGCCGTGCTCCACGCGCTGGGGCGCGATGGACGCAACATCCTGCGCCGCCGTCGCGGCATCTAGGACGGATACCACCATGGCGGACTTCCTGACCATCGACGTCTACCGCGACCCGGTACGCGAGACTCCGGCGCGGCGGCGATCGATCCGCGCCGCGCTCGCCGCCCGCCCGGAGGGGCTGCGAGCGCACACGATCAACTACGCCAACACCGGCACGTTCACCCTCATTCCCCGGCACGTGGGCACCTGCCTGCTGCTGGCCTGGGAGTCAAGCGACGCGGCAGACACCGCCTGGCATGGCAAGCTCGGCGCCGCGCTCGGACATGCAGGCGACTACCGCCTCGACGGCGAGGTCGCCCGTGCCCGGACCGAACACGACAACGATCACTGGCACGGCTGGCACCCCACCGACGACGGGGCCGCCCCGATCGCCAAGGACGAGCCAATGGTCGTACTCGTCCACGGCATCGTGCGCCCCCGCCATCTGACGACCTTTCTGCGCGACAACCTCCACGCCGCTAGCCGTGCCCGCCACCACCCCGGCCATCGCGGGAGCATCGACGTCCACGCGAAGCCGCCATTCGAGAACACATCGATCAGCATCTGGAGCAGTCGCAGATCAGCGCAGGACTTCGCCTATCAACCGGGGGGCCATGCGCCCGCCATGAAGCGCGCTCGAGAGTTGGGCACCCATCGGACCGGCGTCTATCTACAGGTCCGGCCACTAGCCAGCAGCGGCAGCCTCGGCATCGACGAGCCGGCTCTCCCCGACCTTCCCGACACCGACCGCTGAACGCCGCCCGGCGCCACCGGTCGGGCCTAGGAGCACTTCAAATCGCGGGTTCTGGCTGCTCGTACCGCTTTGGCGAGCTCGTGGGCCCCGGCGCGGATGGTGGGTTCGGGCATCTGCCCGTAACCGAGGAGGAGGATTGGCGGACCGTCGTGGGTGTCGGGTCGGTAGTCGGCCATCGTCTCGAGCTCGACGCGTCGCCGCTGGGCCTCCGAGCGGATCGCCCCCTCGTCGATGCCATCGGGCAGCTGGACGGTGAGATGCAGCCCGGCCGCGACGCCGCGGACCGCGGCTTCTGGCAGCGCTTCGGTGAGCGCCTCGACGAGCGCGTCACGGCGACTGCGGTAGCGGGCTCGCATCCGGCGCAGGTGGCGGTCCAGCTCGCCGCGGGTGAGGAAGTCGGCAAACGCGTATTGCTCGATGCGGGCGGTCCCGCGGTCGGCCAGGAGCTTCTCGTGGCAAACGGCCTGCAGCAGCGACGGCGGGACGACCAGCCAGCCGATCCGGAGCGCGGGCGCGAGGGTCTTGCTGGCCGAGCCGACGTAGACGACCCGGTCCGGGGCGAGGCCCTGGAGCGCGCCGACGGCCGCGCGGTCGTAGCGGTACTCGGCGTCGTAGTCGTCCTCGATGGCGATCGTGTCGCTCGCGCGCAGCCAGGCCAGCAGCGCCGTTCGCCGCTCGCCGCTGAGCACGACGCCGGTGGGATGCTGGTGGGCCGGAGTCAACACGACGGCGTCGGCCTTGGAGCGCTCGAGTTCGTCGACGCGCGTGCCGGCCTCGTCGACCCCGATCGGAACCAGTTCCAGGCCGGCGTGTGCGGCGACCAGGCCGTCCTCGGGGTTGCTCGGGTCCTCTAACGCGATCCGTTCGGCCCCGCGTGCCGCGAGGGCGCGGCAGACCAAGCCGAGGCCCTGCGTGTAGCCGTTGGTGATGACGATCTGCTCGGGGTCGGCCACGACGCCGCGGACGCGGCCGAGGTAGTCCGCCAGTGCGGAGCGCAGCACCTCGACCCCTCGGGGGTCGCCGTAGCCGAGCTCGGCGTCGGGGATCGTCGCCAGCGCCTGGCGCAGCGAGCGCAGCCATGCCGCTCGGGGGAACGCCCCGACGTCAGGGACGCTGGGACGGAAGTCGAACCGCGCGCTCGGCACGACCTGAGGCACCGCCGCCCGCGCCTCACCGGCAACGGCCGCCGCGCCCGAGACACGCGGGCGGGCGCCCTGCCGAAGGTTCAGATAGCCCTCGGCCGCCAGCTGGGCATAGGCGTCCACCACGACCCGGCGCGAAACGCCGAGCTGGCGTGCGAGATCGCGTGTGGACGGCACCCCGGCACCCGGGCGCAGGGCACGATCTCGGATCGCCCGCCGAAGCTGGTCCTCGATCTGTGCTCCGAGGGTCCGGGAGCCATCGCGGCTCACGGAGAGAAGCAGCTCTATTGGCTGACTGGTCTCGTCCAAGGCCATGATTGTGGATCTTTCATCTGCACCAGTACCACCCTAGCATCGGGGCATGCACTCGATCTGGTCATCCGCCGGCCTCCGCCGCCTGTTCGCCACCTCGATCCTCGCGCGGTTGCCGCTGGAGATGCTCAGCATCGGGCTGCTGGTCCATGCCCGGCACCTGACCGGCTCGTTCGCCGCGGCCGGCGCGCTCACCGGTGTCTACGCGATCGCGCTCGGCGTCGGCGGGCCAGTGCTCGGGCGGCTCGTCGACCGGCGCGGACAGACCTCGGTGCTGCTGGCCAGCGCCACCGTGGCCGCTGCGCTGCTGATCGCGATCGCGGTGCAGCCGGTGGGCGCTTCGCTCGCCGTCCTGCTCGCGCTCGCCGCGGGCATCGGGCTGGCCACCCCGCCGGTCGGCGCCTGCCTGCGCACCCAGCTCCCGGCCCTGCTGTCCGATCCCAGCGCCGTCCGCGCCGC
Organism: uncultured Solirubrobacterales bacterium; assembly: GCA_963808605.1. Classification (GTDB taxonomy): domain Bacteria; phylum Actinomycetota; class Thermoleophilia; order Solirubrobacterales; family Solirubrobacteraceae; genus Palsa-465. The sequence continues at coordinate 563,140 of CAWEGQ010000009.1, read as the reverse complement.
CTACGCGCTGGAGGCGTCCGTCGTCGAGCTGACGTTCATCTTCGGGCCGCCGCTCGCGCTCTGCGTCGGTGCGCTGTGGTCCACTGGCGCGGCGCTGGCGGCGGGTGGGATCGTCCTGCTGCTGGCGACCACGGCGTTCGCCGCGCAACCCGCCTCACGCAACTGGCGCCCGGCCCGGGCTGGGCGGCGACCGCGCGGAGGTTCACTGCGCGCGCCGGCGATGCGAACGCTGGTGATCGTGCTGATCGCCGTCGGCGTGCTGCTCGGGGCCGGCGAGGTCGCCGTCGTCGCCGCCGCCAAGACGCTCGACAGCACGACGGCAGCCGCCCCGCTGCTCGCCCTGTGGGGCGTCGGATCGTTCGCGGGCGGGCTGCTCACCGCCCGCGTGGGCGGCGGAGCCCGCACCGCTGCGGGCCTCGCGCTCGTCCTCGTGGCGCTCACGGCCGGACACCTGGCCCTGATCCCGGCGGCCGGCAGCGTCGCCCTGCTCGGGGGGGTACTGCTGCTGGCGGGTGCCACGGTCGCGCCGACCGAAGCCAGCATCTACGCGATGGTCGACCGCGCCACCCCGGCCGCGACCGTGACCGAGGCGTTCGCCTGGCTCGCCACCGCGATGGCAGTCGGCGGTGCCATCGGAGCGGCGAGCGCAGGCCTACTCGTCGACCGCGCCGGGCCCAGCGCCGGATTCGCGCTCGCCGGCGGCGCCGGGGCACTCGCGGTGCTCACCACGATGCTCCGGTCGCGCACCATCACGCCCGTCCAGGCACCCGTAATCACCCTCGTCGACACCGACACCGATGAGCGGCTGGCCCAGCCGGCAGCCGCCTGATCCATCAAGGAGACACATGAACACCCACCCGATCACCGACCAGACCCAGGATCAGCTCGCCGTCACCTGCTGGCGGCTTGACCCGGCGGCTTCCCGCGTCGAGTTCCGGGTCCCGCACTTCTGGGGCCTCGTCACCGTCAAGGGACGCTTCGAGCGCTTCGACGGCCGGCTCGAGATCGACGCCAGCGGACGGCGCCGGATCAGCCTGACGATCGACGCCGCCAGCCTCCACACGCGCAACCGCAAGCGCGACAAGCACCTGCGCTCGGTCGACTTCTTCAACACCAAGGATCACCCGGAGGTGTGCTTTCGCTCGACCAGCGTGAGCGATGCCGGAGACAGCCGGCTGCGGATCGAAGGCGAACTCGAGGTCGCCGGCGAGCGCCTGGCGCTACGGCTCGAACCCACCATTCAGGAGACCGACCACCAGCTCGAAATCGAGGCGAGCACCGTGGTCGACCAGCGCCTGCTCGGCATGACGTGGAGCCCGCTCGGCATGACCAGGACCCCCACCACCCTCAACGTCCACGCGCTTCTTCGACCCGCTCACGGGCGCGCCTTCCGTTCCTCCAGATAATCGCCGACGACATCGAATAGGCGCTCCCAGCTCTCGCGCTGGCTATCGATCCAGTCCGACGCCTCGGCCAGCGCGCCTCCGGATGCAACGCGAGCCGGTGGTCCGTCCGACGATCACGGCGGCCGCGGACCACGGGTCGCCCGATTACAGTGCAAGACCGTGATCGCGATCGTCGCCGAAGCGGACCTGCCCGAGCTGCTGCCGCTGATGCGCTCCTACTGCGACTTCTATGAGGTCGCGCCGCGCGACGAGGATCTGCTGGCCATGTCGCGGGCGCTGCTCGCCGACCCGGACCACGAAGGACTGCAACTGATCGCCCGTGATCCGGGCGGCGTCGCGGTCGGTTTCGCCACGATCTTCTGGAGCTGGTCGACGAGCCAGGCCTCGCGGATCGGGGTGATGAACGACCTGTTCACCACGCCCGCCGCGCGCGGCCAGGGAATTGCCACGACGTTGATCGCCGCCTGCCTCGAGCGCTGCCGGGAGCGCGGCGCCAGCTCCCTCAGCTGGCAGACCGCCCGCGATAACCGTCGCGCGCAGAGGGTGTATGAGGCGACGGGCGCTCGCCGTGAAGAGTGGCTCGACTACTCCCTGAACGCGTAGCTCATACCACGCCCGCTCTGACCGCGCTGACCTCGAACCGAGGCGTGAGCTGCGCGAGCGCCGGGGAATGCTGGAAGGCGACCACCCGATCGCGGCCTTCGGCCTTGGCCTGGTACAGGGCCTCGTCGGCGGCGCGATAGAGCGAAAGAAACTCGATGTCGGTTCCGGTGGCGGCGCTCACCCCGAACGACGCCGTGACTGGCAAGCCCGCCGCCGGGCTGCCCCCAACCGCGTCACGGAGATGCTGCGCGATCTCGACGCCGCGGATCAGGTCAACCCCTGGCAGCAGGACCAGGAACTCCTCGCCGCCGAGCCGATAGAACAGCTCGAACGAGCGCAGGGATTTGCGCATCTCGTAGGCGACCTCCTGCAACACCGCATCGCCTCGCGCATGCCCATACTCGTCGTTGACCAGCTTGAAGTGGTCCAGATCGCAGATGATCAAGCACACCGGCCTGGCCACGAGTCGAGCCTGCCCGGCCACCTCGGCAAAGCGAGCAGCCAGGCCGCTTCGGTTGAGCAGTCCGGTGAGGGAATCGAGCACCGACTCGCCCCGGAACTGCAGCTCAGCGTCCATCAGCGCCGTGGTCACCGCCGTGACTGCGACCAAGAGCACCAGCGCCGCGATCATGATCAACGGGTGGTGGACCGCCCTGTGCACGCCGCCGGTCAGGGCGACCGCGAGGATGACCAGGACGGCACCTCCGGCCGCCGCCCATACGACCTGCGCGCGAAAGCGCATCGCGGACGCGGACACCGGGATGACCAGCCAGGGCAGGACGGGACTGAGCACGCCGCCGGTGAGGGCGGCCGACGTCCCCATCAGCACCATGACCAACAGCAAGTTGGCGGCCACCACCCGTTCGGGGCGCCGCGCGGCCCGGATACGCCGGTCGATCGTGGCGAAGGCGGCGAAGACGATCGCGTAGAAGGGCACCGGCCACCAGCCCACAGTGCTCACCGCCGCCAGTGTTCCCGCCGCGGTGGCCACCGAGGCCACGGTGCGGGCGCGGGCGACCCGCGGGCCCATGTCGAGCAGACGGGCTCGATCCTCCTCGCTCGGGCAGAGCCAACTCAGCCGGGGCCGTCGCTCGTCGGTGCGTGTGTGCGCTGATGGGGGCATGTTGTCGAGGATCGCCTGGTTCCGTCACGCGTCGGCGAGCGACCGCCGGTCGCCTCACCTGTATCGACCTCCGAACAGCCGAGCTTGATCTAGCTCGACAAATGAGCAGTGGAGACGAGGGCGGACGCCGCCCGCTCAGGGCGTGGCCTCCGCCACGTAGTGCCGACTGGCATCGGCCGGGTCGATCCAGACGCGCATCAGACGACCGCTGCTGGGGTCGCGGAAGCGCTCGAGCGTCGGCAGCCAGCCCGGCTGGGCGGTTCGGTGCTCGCCATGACGACGCCACCCGCCCCGGCGGCCAGAATTGGCCCGTCCGATCGGGGGAAGTCCCTCGAGCGCCGCGGCCCCCTGCTCGGCGCTCGCCGCCGCCAGCAACCGTTCCAGCCGGCGATCCAGCTCGGCGATGGTCAGGCGGCCCGCCGCGTAATGCTCGCCGAGGGCGGCGGCGAGGCGGTCGCGGGCCTGATCGCCTGAGACCGGCGGCTCAGGGGGCGGGCTCGAGACGCACCGCCGTGCCGTAGGCGACGATCTCCGTGAACTGCTGGCCGATCTCCGAGGAGTCGAACCGCATTCCGAGGATCCCGTCGGCGCCGAGCAGTTCGGCGTTCTCGATCATCCGGTCGATCGCGTGGCGCCGGCTGTCCTCGAGCAGCTCGGTGTACTGGGAGACCTCGCCCTTGCGCAGCGCCTTGAACGAAGCACCCACCGAGCCGGCGAACCCCATGCTGCGGACCACCAGCCCGAAGCAAACGCCGAGGTTCTCCTTCACCACTCGGCCCGGGAGCTCGAGCGTGGTCGAGATCGGCAACGACCGCGTCGGACTTGACCCCTCCATGGCGCCGAGACTAGCGCGACTCGGCCAGCAGCGCCCGGAGCCGCGCGGCCATCTGGGGCGGGTTCACCTCCTCCACGGCGACTTCGTCGCAGCCCACCCAGGTGGCAGCCTCGCGCAGGGCCTCGGCCATCGCCGCGGCGGCTCGCGGCTGCACCGTGAGCCGCTTGGCCAGCAGCGTGCGGCCGTCCCGCCCGGGATCGACCCTCCCGACCAGCCGTCCGCCCGCCAGCAGCGGCATCGCGAAGTAGCCGTGTATCCGGCGATCGGCCGGAACGTACGCCTCCAGCCGGTGGTCGAAGTCGAACATCCGCCGGGTGCGCCGCCGGTCCCAGACCAGCGAGTCAAACGGCGAGAGCAGCGTCGTCCGGTGCCTGCCCCGGGTCGACAGGGCGGCCAGCGCCGTCGGGTGAGCCCAGGCGGCCTCCTGCCATCCCCGCACGCGCACCTCGACCAGCGACGTGTCGGCGATCACCGCGCCGATCTCGGCCCGGGTCACCCGGTGAAAATCGGCCAGGTCACCGAGGGTGGCCAGGCCCAGCGCGCGGCCCGCGATCTCGACCAGCGCCCTGAGGCAGCCCGCGTCGTCGGGCTCGGCCGCGGCGAGCACGGCGGACGGCAGGGCCCGCTCAGGGAGGTCGTAGACGCGGCGCCAGCCCCGCCGTGTGGCGCACACGACCTCGCCGATGTCGAGCAGCCATTCGACGGCGACCTTGACCTCGGACCAGTCCCACCAGGGACCGCCGCGCTTGGCTCCCCCGAGTTCGGTCGAGGTCAACGGACCTTCGCTGGCCAGCCGCTTCAGCACGCGCTGGCCGACGCCCTCGGGGACCTTGTGCCAGCGCTGCCCTCGAGCTCGGAACCGACGGCGGCGGAACGCGAACAGCGGCCAGTGGCCGGCGGGCAGCACGCAGGCGGCGTGCGCCCAGTACTCGAAGGCCCGACCGTCCTGCCAGTACGCCCGTTCCACCGCGTCACGGCCCACCGCCCCGAGGCGCGCGTAGGCGACCAGCTCATGCGAACGGGCCAGCACCGAGATCGTGTCCAACTGCACCGCCCCGAGGCGCTCGAGTAGCGCGGCGACGCCGCCCCGGCGGTCCGGCGCGCCGAGCAGGCCCTGCGCCCGCAGGGCGGCGCGACGGGCCTCGGGCACCGAGAGCTCGGAGTCAGGCATCGGGCGATCCTGCCACGAGGCACGGACCCCCAGCTCTAGGGCGCGGGCGGAGGCACCGACTGAGTGGCCGGCCAGCCCGCCCGGTCATCGCTCACCGCCCACGGCTCCGGGCTCGGAGCCGCGCCGGCGATCCAGCCGGCGGCGAGCAGGCCCCCGGCGCAGGCCAGGGCCAGGTAGGCGCCCGCCGCGGGATGCAGCAGACCGTCCGGCCCGGGCGGGTTCAGGTAGCGGTAGAGGGCCAGGGCCAGAGCCACGCCACCGGCGGCACAGACGACCCGAGCCACCCCGGCGGCCCGATCGGTGGCAGCGAGCAGCGCCAGGCCTCCGCCCACGACCGCCAGCACGAGCAGGATCGCATCGGTCTGGGTGAATGCTTGCCAAGCCGTGAGGTGAATTGGCCCCAGCGCGCGAGCGTATTCCGCGCCCTGCCGGATCAGCGGGGCGAGCGCGCCGTAGTGCTGCGCCTCCTGTTCGGCGGTGTCGATCAACGCGGCGGGAAACCGGAATCCGTACCACGGCAACCACAGGCTGACCCCGAGCCCACCCGCGGCCAGCGCCGCGGCGACATAGGCCCAGAGGCGACGTCCGCTCGTCATCACCGGCTCTATCGGCACCGGCGAGTTCCCGCATGAGTCGCGTCGCGCGCGACTAGGACACGTTCAGGGCGGTGTCGTCGATCACGAACGACGTCTGGCGCGATGCATTCTCGGTGCCGGTGAACGTCAAGGTCACCGTCTCCCCTGCGTAGGTAACAGGATCGAGAGAGTAGGTGTGGTGGGCGTAGCCGCTTGCCGCGTTGCGGTTGCTGAAGCTCGCCAGGGTCTGCGGCGAGCCTGCACCTATGGCCACCTGGACGATCAGGGTGTCGGCGGGATTCGTCGGCGGCTCGGCGGTATCGACGTGCAGCCAGAAGCCGAGCGTGATGCTCGAGCAGCCAGCCGGGATCGACACGGTCTGGGCGAGCGTGTCGGTGTGGGCCCGGCCATATCCGTCGAGCCAGGCGAGGTGGCTGCCGCTGTGCGCCGGCTCGCCGGCCGCGCTCGAGTTGATCACGCCGGCGGGGTTCGTCCCGGCGGCGTTGGTCCACGGTGACGCGCTGCCGGTCTCGAAGCCCGGGTTGACCAGAAGCTGCGCTGCGGTGCAGCCACCGCTTGCGGGCGGGTTGATGGTCCAGTTGAAGGTGGCGGTCGCGCTCGGGCCACTGGCGTCGGTCGCGGTCACCGTGACCGCCGAGGTCCCCGTCGCTGTCGGCGTCCCGCTGATCACGCCGTTAGCGCTGTTGATCGACAGGCCGGCGGGTAGTCCGCCGGCCGAATAGGTCAGCCGCTTGCCGTCGCTGGCGGTCGCCTTGATCGCCAGGGTGACCGGCGTGCTGACGGTGCCGAGCTGGTTGCCGGGGTTCGTGACGCTGACTGTCGCGGTGATGCCGCCGGTGCAGAGAAAGCCGGCCAGGCTCGAGGCGATCGGGGTCCCCAGGCCGGTGGCCAGGTCGAACCCCGTGCCCGCCGTGAACTTGTTGGCGTTGGCGTGGCGCCAGTCGTTGTTACCCGAGGTCACGTCACTGAAGTTCGACGCGTAACTGTTGGCGGCGGCGCCGTATAGCGCTGGGTTGGCGAACCCGACCGGTTGGCCGCTACACGGACCCGAGGCGTTGGCCAGCGCGAAGAAGGCGGCCCACGTCGGCGCCGCGGCGCTGGTCCCGCCGATGCCGGTCCAACCCCCTTGGAAAAAGATCGCGTAGCCGGTGTTGGGATCCGCGTCGGCGGAGACATCGGGCACCTCCCGGCAGAAGCTGCCGCTGGCCACGTGACAGGTGGAGTTGGTGGAGCTGCTGTTGATCACGTGGAGCGATGACGGGGCGCCGGATTGGTAGCTCGGCATCGCCCAGAGCGTGGAGTTGCCGCCGCCACTGGCGCCGATGCTGTTGTTCCACACGCTCTGGGTCGGGGGCGGACCCAACGCCGGCATGCTCGTGCCACCGACGCTGGTCACGAATGGCTGGGTGCCCGGATCGTCGACGGCCAACGTGTTGTTCGGGTGCTGGCTGGTCCAGCAGTCCTCCGAGCCATCATCGCCGGAGGCGGCGAAGATCGACTGGCCCTGCGTCGCGGCCTCCTGGAACAGGGTGTTCTCGGCGGCGGCGGCGCTCGAGCCCTCGAAGGGCTCGCACAGCCCCCACGACGTCGAGATCACCTTGGCCGTGTTCTGGGTGATGATCGCGTTGTAGGTGTCATACGCCCCGGGGTCGGTGTTGGGACCCTGGTAGACGATCAGGTTCGACTTCGGCGCGAGCCCGATCACGTCCTCGATGTCGAGCGCCGCCTCACCCCCTCCCGCACCCGTGCCAACCCCCCCGTCGACCGGGGTGTAGCTCACCGCGGCGTGCGTGCCGTAGCAGGACTGATAGGCCGAGACGTCGGAGGTGCTGTTCGGCTCTAGCTCGTAGATGGCGACGGTCTGCCCGGACCCCTGGTCCCCGGCCCCGTAGAGACTCGAGAATCGGTAGGCCGAGGCGATCTGGTCGGCCGTGTACTCGCCGACGCCCGATGCGGCCGGGCAGGGTTGTGGTCCTCCGGTGACCACGGCGGGGGCAGCGCGGGCCTTTCCGTGCGGGACCGCCAGGCCGACCGGACGGCGCGGTTGCAAATTGCTCAGCCCGATCACGCCCTGCACGACGCCGGCGACGGCGCCGTCGAACCGCGGCGCGGACGTGTTGGCGAACCCGACCCGTCCACTCGGCAGCGAGACGCGGTCAAAGCCGATCGAGAAGGCGTGGCCGATCCGGCCGGCGGTGGCGTGCAGGCGGATCGCCAGGCGGTTGGCCGTGACCGCCCCGGACCGCAAGCCGTGCGCGGCCAGGGACGCCTTCACCGCGGCGATCTGCGCCCGGCTCGCGCCGAAGCGACTCGAGAACTGTGCCACCGTCAGATACCGGTGGTAAACGCCCGAGCCGGGGGTCGAGACGGCGGTCGCGTACGCCGCCAGCTCGCCCGGGCGGCGCGACTCGAGCGCGACGACCACGCTCACCGAGGTCGAGGCGGACAGCGCGCCGAGCACCCGGGAGCCCGCGACCCGGTGGGGCGCCGCGCCAATCCGCCGCGCATTGGATCCGGCCGCCGCGGCCGGGACGGGCCAGGCGACCAGCGCCAGTGCGGCCAGGCTCCCAGCTACGGCGCCGCGAGCCACGGACTAGCGCCCGAGCGTTCTCAGGAGCTCGCGCGCCCGAACCGAGAGTGGCGCGATCAGTGCGCGCACCTCGGAGATGCCCGCCCGGACCTCGCGGTCTCCGACCTCCACGGGAAGCAGCGAGTCCTGGAGCGTGGCCAGCGTCTCATCGGCCCGGTGCAACGCGTCGAGGGCGCGGCCGATCTCCTCCCGCGGCTCCGCCGGAGCCGCCTGTGACGGTGCGGGAAAGAGCCGCGGGGGCAACTGGTGGCGGGCCGAAAACTCGGCGTGGCTGCGTTTGGCCCGGCCGTAGGCGACCTGGACGGGGCGAAACAGCTGCTCCTCGAGGCGGTCGGCAGTCTGGTCGTCCAGGCGCTCGTAAGCTTCGCCCAGCGCGGCCAGGGCCACGCCCAGGTCGTCGGCCCCGACCGCGAACTCGTCGAGCAGCTGTCTGCGGGCGTCGGCGGCCGTGTAGCTCACAACCGGATTCTCGCACCCGCGAGCTGGGCGGGCGGCAATCGGCCGCCCGATGCGGCCGCGGGGGCGGCGAGCCTCAGAGCTCGGGCAGCGCCCGCGAACGGAGCGGGCGACGCGGGATCGGATCGTCGACGGCGTCCTCCGACGGCTGAACGTCGAGTCCGCGCTCCTGCGGCGATTCGAACCACATCTGTCCCTGGCGACCGAGGTCGTCCAGCGTCCGGCCAATCCGGAAATATGGAGTCGCGGCTACGACGAATCCGCCGATGCCCACGACGATTGTGATGATCTCGAATGGATTCACGCTCACTACGTTACCACTGTGTAGCTACATTCATGTAGCAAAGTGACGAGGCTCACACGACGCCCATCGGCGACGACCGAGGCACTACTCGGTCAGCGCGGCTGCTCCAGCCATTCGATGCCGTCCAGCAATGCCCGGGCGGACGCCATCACGGTCTCGGCCGAGCTCGGTTCGCCCTCGAGCACGATCCGCGCGCATTCCTCACCACAGCTGAGGAGCATCCGGGCGATTACGTCTTCGTCGAGGTCGCCGCCGTCCGGGAGAAAGCGCACTCCCCACTGGACGAGGCCGCGGGCGCGGGCGATCAAGCGCTCGCGGCGGCGTGCCACCGCGACCCGTAGCGGAGCGGGCGTGGCCTCGCCGGGGAACAACACGAGCCGCCAGGTGAGCGGCGACTGCGAGACGGCACCGAGCAGCCGGGCGAGGCCGTCGGCCAGGACATCGGCGGGGCGCCGGTCGCCGGGGTCGCGCGGGATGACCTGATCGAGTGCCGCCTCGGCCCTTCGCTGCTCGCGCACCAGCAGGGCCAGCAGCAGGGCGTGGACACCGGGGTAGATCCGGTACATGGTCGGCTTGGTGATCCCCGCCGCGCGGGTGATCGCCTGGACCGATACCGCGTCGTAACCCTGGTGGACGATCAGCTCGAGGGCCACGTCGAGCAGCTGCTCGGCGCGGTCGGAGCGGCTGAGCCGGAGCCCCCGCGCCCCCGGTTCACCGGCCACTTGCGCTGCCCTCCACGGCCTCCCCGCCCCGGTCCGGCAACAGCCGCGCGAGCCCGCGGAGTGCGCCGGCGAGCCGGTCCGGTGGATACCGGTCGGGGCGCTCCAGGGTCAGCCGCGCCATGTCCTCGCCCGTACTCATCAGCAGCCGGGCGACCACGACCGGATCGATGCCGCCCAGCCCGAGCGCACCGATTCCCCACTCCACCAGCGGGACCGCCCGGGCGAGCACCTCGGCGCGGTTGCGCTCGACGCCGGCGCGGATTCCCGCCGGTGCGCCGCGGGCCGGCAACAGCACGAGCCTCCAGCGCTGTGGCTGCTCACCCACCACCGTGAGGAACCGCAGCAGGATGTCGTGCACGACATCCTGCGGCCGGGCATCCGGCATTCGCCGCGGCAGTAGCTCCTGGACCGCATTCAGGGTCTGCTCGAGTGTGTCCTGGAGCGTGGCCTCGAGCAGCCCGTTCAGTTCGCCGAACAGGTCGTAGACGACGGGGCGCGTGATCCCGGCCTCACGGGCGATCGCATCGACGGTGAGCGCCGAGAAACCGCGACGCTCGGCCACGCGCAGGGTCGCGTCGATGATCTGGCGCCGGCGCAGTTCCGGCGCCAGACGTGGGCTCCGCGGCGGGCGCGACGGCACGAGGCAATCATCTCCGATCGCGGGAGCGCACGGCGCGTTGAATTTCTCGTCACAAGGCGTACCATTGCCTCTGATCCGATGCCGGCCGTCAGCTACTTCACCGACCAGTCGATCATGCGGCGAGTACACCGCGAGCGCGTGCTGGCGCTCGCCGGCCCCCGGGCGCTGCTGCTGATGGCGGCTCACCCGGTGGCGTTCGAGGGGTTCTTCGCGCAGACCGATGCCCTCGACGACCCGTATCCGCGGCTGCGACGCACCGCCGAGATCCTCTCCCTGATCACCTACGGACCGCGGCGGGAGGCCGATCAGGCGACGGCTCGCGTCCGTGCGGTTCACGCCACCGTTCACGGCGCGCTCCCGGAGCCGGCCGGGCGCTTCCCCGCCGGCACGCCGTACGCCGCTGACGATCCGGCGTTGCTGCTGTGGATCCTGGCCTCGCTGTTCGACTCGTGCCTGCTGGTGCACGATCGCTATGTGGGCACCCTGACCCGCCCCGAGCGCGAGGACTACTGGCGCGACTATCGACTGGTCGGCAAGCTGTTCGGGCTGCGCGCGCGCGACATGCCCCGCGAGTTGGCCGACCTCGAGGCGTACATGCAGGCCATGCTGACCGGACCCGACCTGCACGTGACCGACCGAGCCCGCGCACTCGCGGTGCGGATCGTGCTGCGTCCTCCGGTGCCGTTGGCGCACCGCCCCTTCCTCGAGCTGGCCAACTTCGTCACGATCGGCCTGCTCCCGGCGCAGCTGCGCCAGGCCTATGGCCTGCGCTGGGACGGTGCCCGTTCGCTGGCGCTGATCGGCGGCGCTGAGTATTCCCGGCGAGTGCTGCTCCCGCTGCTGCCCGGCCGGGTGCGCTACGCCCGTCCGCAAGCCGCCTGAGCCCGCGGACTGCCACGCGATCGAGCAGGTCTTTGCCGCCGAGCCGTAGAAGGAGCAGTTGTGGCGAGGCGATCGAGCCTCGCCACAACGTAGGCCTCGGCGGGTACAAGCTATTTTCAGCCGATGTCCGAGATCGGATCCGCGGCGCCGAGTCGGTCGCCGCAACCGGGCGAGATCCCGTGGCGCGAGCCCGCGCGCGGCGGGTATCCGGATCCGAGCATGCTCGGCCTGACGGGGATCGACCAGCTCCGGGCGATGCTGGAGGGCCGGGTCCCGCACCCTCCGCTCTCCCACCTCACCGGCCAGCGGCTGATCGAGGTCGCCCCGGGAATGACGGCGTTCGAGATGCCCCTGACTCACTGGCTGTGTTCTCCGCAGGGCCCGATCTCGATCGGGCCGCTGGCGATCCCCGCCGACGCGGCAGCGGCGACGGCGATCCAGACCGAGCTACCGCCGGCCTCGCCCTTCAGCACCTCGGAGCTCTCGTTGCGGTTGCTCTGCACCGCCACGCCCGGCGGGCGTATCACCGCCCGCGGCCGGGTGATTCAGCGCCGCCGCACGATCGCGTTATCCGAGGTTCATCTCACCGACGATGAGGGGCGCCTGGTCGGACACGGCACGACGCTGTGCTTCGTCCAGCCGCCGTCGGAGACGATCCCACTCCCCCCGCCGTCGGTGCTCGCCGGCCGGTCCGAGCCGGATCTTCCGACGCCCGATCCGTTCGAGCGGCCGGCCATCGGGACGGTTCTCCCTCAGGAGATCTACGAGCGCCACAGCGGGCTCGAGGTGCTCCGCGCGCAGATCGGCGGAGATCTCCCTCCGCCTCCGATCCATTACCTGGTCGGACTCGCGCCGGTGCTGGCGACGGACGGCGAGGCGACATTCGTGCTCCCGGTCACCGAGTGGCTTTGCGCCCCGCCGCGCGGCCGCGCGCAGGGCGGCTTCATCATGCTGCTGGCCGAGGCGGCCCTGATGGGGGCGATCCAGACCAGGCTGCCGGCCGGCACGGCCTTCGCCCCGATCGACCTCAAGGTCAATTTTCTGCGCCCACTGGCCGCCGACGGCCGGGAGGCCCGCGCGGCCGGACGGGTGCTCCACGCCGGCCGGCGAATCGCGGTGGCCAGCGCCGAGGTGCGAGACGCGGACGGCAAGCCGGTGGCGATCGCCACCGGGTCGGCGATGCTGCTGCCCGGAAGGGCGGCATCGCTGGGAATCCCGTCGAGCTGAGCCGGATGGCCGGCCGGATCGCCCAGCTGATCACCGGCGCCGGCCTCGCGTTGACCGGTTTCGGACTGCTGGGCTGTGGGAGCGCTGCTCCGCGTCGCTTCCCGGTGCAGCTGACGCCGTCGGCGCCGAGTCGGGTGGCAGGACGCGGGCCGATCCACGTCGCGGTGATCGTGATGGAGAACGAGGAGTACGGCGACATCATCGGCTCGTCCGCGACGCCCTTCATAAACAGCCTCGCCCGCCGGTACGGATTGGCCACCGAGTCGTTCGCCATCCGGCATCCGTCACTGCCCAACTACCTTGCCCTGACCAGCGGGTCGACCCAGGGCATCACCGACGACTGCACCGATTGCCGGGCCGGCGGCCGCGGGCTGGCGGATCAGCTCCAAGCCAGCGGCACCTCGTGGCGGGCGTACATGGAGGGCCTGCCCCGCCCGTGCTTCACCGGGTCGAGCGCGGGTGATTACGCCAAGAAGCACGACCCGTTCGTGTACTTCAACTCGATCAGCCAGAACGCGTCGGCCTGCGCGCACGTCGTGCCGCTGGACCGGCTGGCGGCCGACGAGCGATCCGCGGCGATGCCGGCCTTCGCCTGGATCACCCCCAACCTCTGCCACGACATGCACGACTGCAGCACGGCGACCGGCGACCGTTTCCTGGCCCGGACCGTGCCCGCGCTGCTGTCGGCGCTCGGCCCGCGAGGGCTGCTGTTCCTCACCTTCGACGAGGGCTCGAGCGACAGCGGCTGCTGCCGGCTGGCCTCGGGCGGTCACGTGGCCACGATCGTGGCCGGCGCCGGGGCGCGGCCGGGGTCCCGCCTGCGCACGCCGGTCGACCACTACTCGATCCTGCAGACGATCGAGGATCTGCTCGGGCTGAAACGGCTCGCCGGCGCGGGCTGCGCCTGCACGCCCTCCCTGCAGCCGCTGATCCGACCCTGATCGGGCGGTCGGTCCTAGGACGCGGAGAGCGTTCCCGACGGGACGGACTCGGGCGCGAGGGGACGACCAAAGCCGATCCGCATCAGGGCCCCGCCGCCCGGCGCGTTGGCCGCCTCCACGAAGCCCCCGTGCGCGTCCGCCGCCTGGCGGACGATCGCCAACCCGAGCCCGGAGCCGGGCTTCGCCCGCGCGTCCTTGGCCCGGTGGAACCGATCGAACACGAACGGAAGATCCTCGGTGTGGAAGCCGGGTCCGTGGTCGCGGACGGTGAGCGTGCCGTCGCTGAGCCCGACCTCGACTCGGCCCCCATCCGGGCTCCACTTGCTCGCGTTGTCCAACAGGTTCGATACGGCTCGCGCGATCCGTGCCCCGTCGCCGTGTACGAGCGTCGGCTCTAGCTCGGCGGCGAACGTCAACTGCGGGGCGCGACGGCGCGCCCGCTCGACCGCGGCCGCCACGATCGCGTCGACGCTGACCTCGCCGGCCGCCTGACTCGGCTTCGAGCCACGAGCCAGCTCCACGACATCCCCGACAAGTTGCGTGAGCTCATCGAGCTCCTCGATCATGTCGGCCCGCAGCGCGGCGCGGTCCTCGGGCGAGAGCAATGCCTCGTCGCGCATCAGCTGGAGGTTGGCGCGGATCGAGGAGATCGGCGTTCTCAGCTCGTGCGAGGCGTCGGCGACCAGGTTGCGCTGGGACTCGACCGATCGCTCGAGCGCGTCCAGCGTCTTGTTGAAGGTGCGGGCCAGCCTGGCCAGCTCGTCGTTGCCGATCACGTCGACCCGCTCGTGCTCGATCCGGTCCGGATGAGCGGCGATCGACTCGGTCTGCCGGGTGAAGCGCCCGATCGGGGCGAGCGCGGTGCGCGCCACCAGGATTCCCAGGACGGCCGCGAGCGCGATCCCGCCGGCGGCGATCAGCAGGATCAACAGAAGCTCGTTCGACAGCGTGCGATCGACATCGGTCAGCGGCAGGGCGACGGCCAGGGCACCGTCGGCCCCGACGCCGGTGACCAGCACGCGGATATGCGTGCCGCGTACGTGCATCTCGGTGAAGTAGCTCCCCTTCCCGGTGGCGGCCAGCCCCTTCAGCCGTGCGTCGGGAGGGATCTTGTATCCCCTGATCACATCGGTTCCGCCGTTGCGGTAGACGAGGGTGATTGCACCGGTGGCGCCGCCGAACTGGGGACCAGGACGACGATCGATACCCAAACCCTCGTCCCCCACGCCTGATGGCTCGCCGTGCGTCTGGGTCGGAGCAAAGCCGAAGCCAGATCCGGCGACGCCGGGCGGCCCGCCGCCCCCCAGGTTGTCGTGTGTGGCGCCCCCTGCCGGACCGCCGGCCGGGTGCAGCGCCTGCGAGGAGATGTTGCGCAGTGAGTTGTCGATCTGACCCCGCAGCTCCGAGCTGGTCCCGGCATAGGAGGAAACGGCAACGGCGATCACGGCGATCGCCACTGCGACTCCGGCGGCGATACCCATCCGCGCGCGCAGACTCATTTTCCGTCCTCGGCCTCGCGCAGCGCGTAGCCGACGCCGCGAACCGTGTGGATCACCGAGCGTGCGCCCGCGTCCTCCAGCTTGCGTCGCAGGTAGCCGATGTACACGCGCAGCGCGTTCGAGGTCGGCCCGAAGTCGTACCCCCAGACGCGGTCGTAGATCAGGCTGTGCGGAAGCACCCGCCGCGGGTTGAACATCAGCAGCTCGAGCAGCTGGTACTCGGTCCGGGTCAGCTCGACGAAGGTCCCGTCGACGGTCACGCCGTGGCGGGCGGAATCAAGGCGCAGCTCGTCGAACGTCAGGGCGCCGTCCGCGCTGCCGTCGCCGCCGGAGCGCCTGAGCAGTGCCCGTAGCCGCGCCTTCAGCTCGTCGATGTCGAACGGCTTGACCAGGTAGTCGTCCGCGCCGGCGTCGAGGCCGTCGATCCGATCCGACACGGCGTCGCGCGCCGTCAGCATCAGCACGGGAACCCGGTTGCCCTCACGGCGCAGGAGCCGGCAGACCTCTAGCCCGTCGATGTCCGGAAGCCCGATATCCAGCACCACGGCGTCGGGCACGGCAGCGGAGACGTCGCTCAGCGCGCCGGCACCCGAGTCGGTGAGACGGACCTCGTAGCCGGCCAGGGTCAGCGCGCGCCGGAGCACATCCCGGAGCGCACGATCGTCGTCCACTACAAGCAGTCGCATGGGCTCATTGTGCTGGCCGCGGCGGGCAAGCGCCACCGCTTCCTACGCAGGGCTTACGTCCTGCGGTTCGGGCTCGAGCGACTGGCGTTCGCGTAGAGCCGCCGCCAGGATCCCGTTGACGAACGCCGGGGCCTCGGCACCGCAGAACCGCTTGGCGGTCTCGACAGCTTCGTCGATGGCGCCCTCGGGCGGGATCGCATGCTCGCCGGGGACTTCCTCGGGGTGCAGCAGCTCGACCAGGCCGACGCGCAGGATCGAGCGCTCGAGCGGCGCGATCCGCTGTAGCGACCAACCGGTGGCCAGCCTCGAGATCAGCTCGTCGAGCTCGGGCTGATGCTCGCGCACCAGCTGGGCCAGCGCCCTGGTGAACCCATGGGCATCGCGGGGAAAGGTTTCCTCAAGCGGCCTCCCCAGCAGGTCGCTCTGATACAGAGCCCAGGTCGCGGCCCGCCGCTGCTCGGTTCTACGCACGAGACATGTACTCGCCCGAGCGCGTGTCGACCTTGACCTGATCGCCGACGTTGACGAACAGCGGCACGCTGATCTTGGCGCCGGTCTCGAGCACCGCCGGCTTGGTGCCGCCGCCGGATGCCGTATCTCCGCGCACGCCCGGTTCGGTCTCGGTGACCGCGAGCTCGATCGCGCTGGGCAGCTGCACGTCCGCCGGCTGCTCGTCGATGTAGAGCAGCTCGACCACGTCCGATTCCTTGATCCACTGCAGCGGCTCGGCCAGCGCGGCCTCGGGAATCGTCAGCTGCTCGTAATTCTCGGAGTCCATGAAGTGGGCGTCGGTGCCGTCCCGGTAGAGGAACTGCATGTTGCGGACCTCGGTCCGCACGGAGCGGAACTTCTCACCGGCCCGGAAGGTCCGGTCGATCACGTTGCCGTCGCTGGTTCGGCGCAGCTTCGTCCGCACGAAGGCGCTGCCCTTGCCGGGCTTGACGTGCTGGAACTCGAGGATCTTGAAGATCACGCCCTCGACGTCGATGTGATTCCCGTTGCGAAATTGGTTTGTGCTGATCATCCCCAGGTCAGGTTAGCGGGCCTCGCCCGTCCCGCTTCGTCCAGCGATCGAACTGCATCGATGAAGCAATCGCGCCCGGACGGGTGACCGTCGACGGCGTTGGTTCAGACCTGAGGTCCCGGGGAGGGTCGTGGGTCCGGGCTTGGGTCCGGGCTTGGGTCCGGGGCGACCTGGAATCACTTTTCCACCCTATTGAGGGGGTCGCGCAAACCTTGCCTGTGCGTAGTTGATTGTCAACTCTTGACAACTCCTCGTCACGTTCGGGGACGCTAAACGAGCGGGCGACGCGGTCGGGCCGGGAGATTCGACCCTTTGGCGCGAGCCTGGCCGAATCGCGTCCCTATGTGGGACGTTTTTCGGCCAGCCTCGGCTGCTGGTCGCAGCTACGACTTCGAGGCGACCGGAACGCCGCTCCCGCCGGTGATCGTCGTTATCACCTTCTTACAACCCCGGCCACTTGCGCGACACCCTCATCGGGGCGAAAAGTGACTCCAAGTCGCGTTCACCCGCACTCGCGCTCGGTTGCCGCCCCGGGCAGCGCGCGAACCTTGGCGCAATCCGGGCCGTATGGCGCGCGCTACGCGCCGAACTTCGATCGATAGCGTCTCACCCCGGGAGGAATTCGCCACGGAGGAATTCGCCAACGTCTCGCCGTCACACCTGACCGGGCCAGCGCGAAGCAGCCGTGCACGGACGCCGAACCCCTGTGCTGGCCATGGCAAAGCTTCACCCCCCTCATCGATGAAGTTCGTCTCACACCCACCCACGATCCAGGCCGCCGCACGACCAGCCGAAGGCCAACGCTCCTGCCAGGCCGAACCCAACGGAGCACGCCGCGCCCCAATTTCGGACTAGTCCACGACCATCAGGCGCTTGGGGAGGCCGGTGAGGATCTCGCAGCCGTCGTCGGTGACCACGACGAGATCCTCGATCCGCACGCCGTAGCGGCCGGGCACGTAGATGCCGGGCTCGACCGTGACGATGTTGCCGGCGCGGAGCTCGTCGTCTGAGCGCTGGGAGAGCCGGGGCGCCTCGTGGATGTCGAGGCCCACGCCGTGTCCGAGCCCGTGGCCGAACCGCTCGCCGTGACCGCCGGCCTCGATCACCGCCCGCGCCACCGCGTCGGCCTCGCGCCCGCTCTGTCCCGCCCGCACGGCGCCCAGGCCGGCGATCTGGGCTTCCAACACCAGCTCGTAGACGCGCTCGGCCTCGGGCGCCGCGCGGCCCGCCGCGACGGTACGGGTGCAATCAGAGCAGTAGCCGTCGAGCTTGGCTCCCCAGTCGATCACCACCAGGTCGCCGTTGCGGATCTCGACGTCCCGGGGCTGCGCGTGGGGCAGCGCTCCCTGGGGACCGGCGGCGACGATCGAGCTGAAGCTGGGGTCCTCGGCGCCGCGCTCGCGCATGTCGTACTCGAGCGCGAGCACCACCTCACGCTCGGTTCGCCCGACGAGGCCGTCGCGCAGCAGCCGCTCGCAGGCGGCATCGGCCAGCTGGGTGGCCGCCCGGATCGCCTCGACCTCCTCGGGCTCCTTGACCGCCCGCAGCCGCTCGACCAGACCGCCGGCCGGAACCAGCTCGACGCGGGACGGCAGCAGCTCGCGCAGCCGGTCGTGCTGACGGACCGACATCCGGGCGTCTTCGAAGCCGAGCCGGATCCCATCGGCGGGCAGAGCCTCCGCGATCGAATCGAGGAGGTCCTGGGGCGCGCGGCGGCGGTCAAACGACGGATGGACCTCGACGGCGGCCTGCTCGACATAGCGGAAATCGGTGAGGAAGCTCCGGGTCCGCGGACCGACCAGCGCGAGCCCGTTGCTCCCGGTGTAGCCGGTCACGTACCGGACGTTGACCAGATCGGTGACCAGCAGGACATCGAGTCCGGCCTGGACCACGAGCTCGCTGAGCCGCTCCGCGCGGGCCTTCATCCGGAGAACTCCTGCGCCAGCAGCTCGAGCGCGTCGCGGTAGCCCTCGGCGCCCTTGCCGGCGACGCGGCCGACACAGAGCTCGGCGATCACCGAGTTCCGGCGCCATGGCTCGCGCGAATCAACGTCGGACAAGTGCACCTCGACCGCCGGGAGCCCGGTCAGCTCCAGCGCATCGCGGATCGCGTAGGAGTAGTGCGTCCACGCGCCGGGGTTGAGCACGATGCCGTCGACCAGGCTCTCCAGGCGGTGAAGGCGCTCGACGAACTCGCCCTCGTGGTTGGTCTGGAAGAACCGAGCGACCAGCCCGAGCTCGTCGGCCATCTCGGAGATCCGCACCTCCAGCGCGTCCAGCGTGGTCAACCCGTAGTGCTGAGGCTCGCGCCGGCCGAGCTGGTCGAGGTTCACGCCGTGCATCACCTCGACCCGTTTGCGCACGGCTGGGCTCACGCCATCAACTCTCTCACGGCGGCCAGCAGATCGCGAGCGGCGACCGTGCACCCAGTTCGCGGAGCCCCCGGCGCATCGAGGAGCACAAACGGGACCGGGCCGTCTCCCATCCGCTTCTTGTCGCGTCCCGTGGCGACGACGACCTCCTCCACGGCGGCGTGCTCCAGCGCGACCGGGAGCCCGCGGGCGCCGAGCAGCCCGGCCACCTCGCCGCGGAGATCGTCGAGGCCCGAGAGGCGTAGCGCGGCCAGCAGCCCCAGGCCGACGGCCTCGCCATGGCGATAGCGGGCGTATCCGGTGGTCGCCTCGATCGCGTGCCCCACCGTGTGCCCGAGGTTCAAGACCTGGCGCAGACCGGAGTCGCGCTCGTCCTGGGCCACGATCCGCAGCTTCGTGCGAGCGCACGCCGTGATCACGGCGGGGTCAGTCGGGTCCGCGCCCGTGCGGATGCGCTCCCAGAGCTCGCCGCCGGCGATCAGGGCCGTCTTGACGACCTCGGCGTAACCGGCCGCCAGCTCCGCCGGCGCAAGCGTGCCGAGCGTTTCGATGTCGGCGATCACCGCGTCGGGCTGGTGGTAGGCGCCGACGTAGTTCT
Organism: uncultured Solirubrobacterales bacterium; assembly: GCA_963808605.1. GTDB lineage: Bacteria > Actinomycetota > Thermoleophilia > Solirubrobacterales > Solirubrobacteraceae > Palsa-465. The sequence goes on along the minus strand of CAWEGQ010000009.1, from coordinate 543,466 downwards.
TCGCCTCGGCCAGGTCCACCCCGGTCTTTCCACCGTAGGCGGAGTCGACCTGGGCGACCAGCGTGGTCGGCACCTGCACGTAACGCACGCCCCGCTGGTAGGTGGCGGCGCAGAAGCCGGCCAGGTCGCCGACCACCCCACCGCCGAGCGCGACGACGACATCCTCGCGGGTCATCCCCGACCGCGCGAGCTCGGTCCAGACGATCTCGGCGTGCGCCACGGTCTTGGACTGCTCGCCGGGCATGATCGCCACCTGACCGTGGACCGGCTTCAGCGACTCCCCGTAGAGACGACCCGCCTGGCCGTCGGTGACCAGGAACCTCCGGCCCGCGACGGTCGCCGGCCAGAATCGATGCTCGCCGATCAGGCCAGGCCCGATGTAGGCCGGGTAGTCGCCGGAGGCGCTGGCGGCCCACAGCACGGTCGTGTCGTCGGGGACGTTCGGCAGTGCGGCCAGTACCGCGGGCATCGCCGCCGAGCGCTCGGCCGGCACGATCACGTCGGCCAGGCTGGCGTAGATCGCCTCGCGCTGACCGTAGAGCCGCGCGAACTGGGCGAAATCGCGCGCGAGTGGACGACCCGTGCCCTCGGCCCGGGCCCAGGCCGTGTCCACGGTGACGTCGAGCCAGACCACCAGGTGCCGGGCCAGCGCCTGGCGGATCGCCGGCGAGCCGACCGCCCCGCCGCCGAGGGCGAGCACCGTGGTCGCGCCGGAGTCCAACAGCTCCAGGGTGATCCGCTCTTCGGCGGCACGGAAGGCGGGCTCGCCGTCCTCGGCGAAGACCCGCTCGATCGGCTTGCCCAGCCGCGCCTCGATCACCCGGTCGACGTCGATCGCCTCCCCGCCGAGGCTCTCGGCGGCGCTGCGGGCGGCGGTCGTCTTGCCCGCGCCCATGAATCCGATGCAGACGATGGCCCGGCGCGTCCGGTCGGGCGGGCTCGTCACGAGCTTCAGGGGCGACTCCACCCGATCCGCTCTCGGTAGGCGCTCAAGGCCGCACGCACGTCGTCGATGTGATCGCCGCCGAACTTGCGCCGGTACGCGTCGGCGAGCACGAACGCCACCATCGCCTCGCCGACCACGCCCGCCGCGGGGACGGTGCACGAGTCCGTGCGCTCGCGCAGCGCCTGAGCGGGTTCGTGGGTGGCGATGTCGACCGAGCGCAGCGGCTTGGTCAGCGTCGGCAGTGGTTTCATCGACCCGCGGACGACCAGCGGGTCGCCGGTGGTCATCCCACCCTCCACCCCGCCCGCGCGGTTGGTGTCGCGGTAGTAGCCCCGTTCATCGTCGTAGAAGATCTCGTCGTGGGCCTCGGAACCGGGGACCGCCGCCACCTCGAATCCATCCCCGATCGACACCGCCTTGACCGCCTGGATCGAGAGGATCGCCTGGCCGAGGCGCCCGTCGAGGCGCTCCTCCCAGGACACGTGAGAGCCGAGTCCGGGCACCAGCCCGAAAGCGCGGACCTCGAACACGCCGCCCAGCGATTCGTTGGCCTTGCGCAGGCGATCGATCTCGGCCACCATCGCCCGGCCGCTGTCGGCGTCCAGGCAGCGCACCGGTGACTCGTCGACCTGCGCGAAGTCCTCCGGCCCCAGGTCATCCCGAATCGGGGCGGTTACGCCGGTGATCCGGATGACGTGCGAGAACACCTCGACGCCGAGCGCCCGCAGGAATGCCTTGGCGAGTGCCCCGCCGGCCACCCGCGCCGCCGTCTCGCGCGCGCTGGCCCGCTCGAGGATGTCCCGGACGTCGGTCAAGCCGAACTTCTGCGTCCCGACCAGGTCGGCGTGACCCGGGCGCGGCAGGTGGACCTCCTTGGTCTCCGCCTCCACCGGCCAGGGGTTCATCCTGTCCTCCCAGTTGGCGTAGTCGCGATTGACCACCTGGAGGGCGATCGGGCCGCCCAGCGTCCGACCGTGGCGAACACCCCCGGTCACCTCGACCTTGTCGCGCTCGATCTTCATCCGGCCGCCGCGGCCATGGCCGAGTTGGCGGCGGCTCAGATCGCGGTCGAGCGAGTCGCGTTCCAGCTGCAAGCCGGCCGGCAGCCCCTCCAGGATGCAGGTGAGACCGGGGCCGTGGGACTCCCCGGCGGTAGTCAGACGTAGCGCCATCGGCGCTGAAGGTTACGGATGAGGGGCGTCCGGCCGCCGGTCAGCAGCCGGCCGTGTCCGTCGACGCGGTGCCCGTGAGGCTCGTCAGCGTCGCGCTGCACTGGATGTACTGGATCGGCCGGAAGACCTGGATCCCGTCGTAGAGCGGATAGTTGCCGAGGTCGAGATCCTGGGTGACGGTCAATGCCGTGGTGGTGACGTCGTTGCCGATGAACGCCCCCTCCAGCACGCCGCCGGTGCAGGCGGAGATCAGCAGCGAGAGGCAGGCGGCGGGTACGTTCACGGTGACCTTGGAGGTCGGCGCGTACACCACGGCACCGTAGGTCACCGCAGTCAGGTTGAGTAGCCCGGAGGTCGAGGTCGGCCCGATCTGGACGGTGGTGTTGTCGTCGTAGGCGCCGTCACCGACGACGTAGACCTGCATGCCGCTGGAGGCCGTCACGCCGCCGGTACCCAGCAGCTGATTCGTGAAGCCTGCCGTGTCGTTGAAGTTGCCCAGATTCGCATCTCCGTGCGTCTTGTCCGCGGCACATCGGGTCGAGGTCGGGCTATCGATGAAGATCCTCACCGGCGCTGAGCTGCTCGGGTTGACGTTGACCGTGCCGCCGGTCGCATTGAAACTGCAGAAGACGTAATCGCCGGAGTTGAAGGTCACGGTCCCGCTCGACATCGAGAAGGTGTCGTAGGTCGGGTTGTAGGCCGTCCCGAGCGCGCTCCCGGCCAGCCCGGTGCAGTAGCTGGCGACCGAGCAATTCGGCTTACTCGAGGAGACCGTCACCGGGGGTCGCTTGACGATCTGGCTCGGGGTGACGTGCTGGGCGTTGGCCACCGAGAGGCCGCCCGAGAGCGACCCGCCGTAGGTGAGCGTGGCCAGCAGCCCGCTCGAGAGGTTGAGCCCAGCCAGCACGCCCGGAGTCGTCAGGTTGTTGCGAGCCGTCACATCGCCGTTCAGGGTGCCGGTCAGATTGGCGCAGCCGAGGATGATTATGCAGACCGACAGCCCGTTCATCGTGACGTTGTTCGACCCCTCGATCGCCTGCAGCGGGGCGATCGGCGCGAGCACGACCTCCTGACGCGAGTAGACCTTGTTGGTGCCGTTGTCGTCCCAGCCCAGCGAGACGATCTTGGGGAAGAACTGTCGCTGCGCGCTGCCGTTCTGCGTGCCGATCGTCGTGCCGTTGAGGAGGTTCGTGGCCCCGGGGATGAACTCGGTGCTCTCGAACGCATGATTGCCCAGCGGCTCGACGTAGGTGGACGATCCGCCGGACGGGGTGAGTGGGCAGACCCCGCCGCTCCCGACTGCCGCGGTGGCCAGCCCGGTTATCTGGAGGCTGACGTTGACCGACGGGATCACGCAATCGAGCACGGTGCTCAGTCCCAGCACACCGCCGTTGAGATTCCAGTTGTCGATGTTCGACTCAGACTCCTCGTAGAGGACGCGCTGGATTCCGGCGTCGGTCGCCTGCTGCGCGCGGCGCTCGCGGGCATCACGCGTGGTCAGCGTCTTGGAGTCAAGTGACTCGGCCAGGCCCGCGGCTCCGAGCGCGAGCACGATCATCAGCATCACGATCACGATGATCATCGCGAAGCCGTCCTCGGAGGACATCATCGCGACCCGCTCGCGGAGCCATACCGATAGCCGGCTCATCCGATGCCCAGCCCCAGGGTCAGTCCGATCGAGCTGTTGACCTGGTTGGTCGGGACCGGATTGGTGAAGATCGTGCTGACGAAGGCCGGCGCATTCGGCCCCAGGTTGTTTCGCCCGGCGCTCGTGGGCACGACCGCGACGATCAACCGGCGGGCGTCGCCGGTTGCGCTCGTGCAGCTACCCAGCCCTCCGGTGGTCGTGCACCCGACGTACGTATCGGTCACGTAGGAGTAGACGGTCGCCGTCCCCGAGCCGAGGGCGATGGTCTGCTTCGGCGTCACGATCCCGCCGGCGGCAACCACCAGCGGCTCGGCCCCGGTCGCGCAGCCCGTCCAGGGCGACACGCCTGAGGCTACGCCCGCGGTGTTGTCGTTGTAGTTGGCTTCGATCAGATATCCGGCGTTATTGGTCCCGCACCCGGTGGACGCGGACACGAAGTCGTTGGGATCGATGTGCGACGTGCTGCTGTAGGAGGTGGTCGTGTTCGTCCCGGCGAGTGGCGCGGAGCTCATGGCCAGGCCCGCGAACCCGCTGGCGTTCGTCTTCACCTGCTCGCGGATCTGCTCGATCTGCTGATCGGCGACGGCCAGCAGCTGAGCCTGCCGCTGGGAGCCCAGCGCGCTGTCATTGGACTCCGCGAACAATCCAGCGGCGCCGCCGATGATGATCACGGCCAGCGCCGCGGCGACGATCACCTCGATCATCGTGATGCCGGCCTCGTCCCGGCGGAGCCGGTCACGCACGCCCACCAGCCAGGTGGCGACCCAATCGCTCATGTCTCGTTGCGGAGGTCGATGCCGGTCTGAACCAGGATCGGGCTGCTGGCGCCCCGTGCGACGTGCGTCTGGCCATTGTCCAGCTGGCTGATGGCCTGAACGCTCAGCGCGATCCCCAAATAGGACGGGTTGGTGGCCGGGAACGCCAGCGCGGCTCCGGAGGAGCTGAGCGGCGAGAAGGTAACCGAGTTGACGCCGATGATCTTGCTGGCGGCGCTGCCGCCGACCGTTCTGGTGCAGGTGCCGACCGCGCTCGCGCCCGTGCTCGGACAGGTCCAGGTCACCGTCTGGGTGGTCGAGCTTCCCGGAGTCGGGATCGTGAAGCTGACCGCGGTCGTGCTGGTGGTCGGGTTCGAAACCGTCACCGTGTACGTGTTTCCCGCCGCGTCCTGGCTGATCGCCTCGCGGAGATCACGCGCCATCAGCTCGAGCCCCGACTCGGCCTGCCGCGAGGCCGAGGCCCGGCTGGCGGTCTGGTTCTGCTGATTGGTGGAGGTGACCAGGAACAGCAGCGGGGCGACGACGACCACCAAGGCCAGCACCATCGCGATCAGGATCTCGATCAGGGTGAACCCGTCCTGGACGGCCGCAGTCGGCGCGCGATCGATCGATCCAGCCGGCGCCGCCGACTCACATCGCACCGCCGCCAGTGGCAGCGCGCAGGCGGTCGCGGGATGCAGCGCGAGCCGTCCCACTTGAACCGGGCGGATGGCGGAGCGATGCGTGAACCTCAGCAGCCCAGTCTTCGTCGAGTAGACGATCGAGCGGAGCGCCGGAAGGAATTCGGCGACGCGCTTGGAGATGCGTGACCGGTGCTCGATACGTGCGCGCTCGATGCCGTGGCGCCGGTAGGCGCGCTCGTCGGCCACGGGATGGATGCGCGTCAGGTCAAGTTCGTATTGTGCGATGTGTCCGAATTTCCCTTGAGTCAGCAGAAGCTCGCGCTGACCCACCCTGAGATAGAGGAAGTCACAGCTCCATCTGGTTCGGCTGACACGTGCCCTTGCCCGTCGCCGACGCTGAGGAGTTGAGCAGGAAGACGGCAGTCTTGGCGTCGTTGCGAAGCCCGAGGAAGAGTGCGACGGGGTTGCTCGCCGATGGCAGTGGAGTGAACTTGTCCGACATCGTTGATCGTCCGAAGCCGGCTGCCCAGAATCCCGAAGCGCAGACTCGTGGCAAAGCGATAGAAGAGAACGCGCGGCAGCGGGAGTACGGTCGTCGATCCACCCGTCGAGGACCCGCCGGACCTCCTGTAGCCGTCGAAGTTGATGTGCGTCGACGTAGTCGATGTCGTCGTTGTCGTTGTGGTCGATGACTTCGTCGTAGAGGTCGACGCGGCCTTGGCGGCGGCCGCCAGCTTCTGCTGAAGGAACGGATCGCGGCTGTGGCCCTTGAGGTTCGAGTTCGTGGGCGTGGTCTCGACGCTGACCGCGGGGATCGCCGCCGCCGCAGCGGCGCTGGCCGGGGACTGCGGTAGCTGGGCAACCGGAGTCGGGGTCGAGGACTTCGCCAGCAACGTCGGTACGGCGATCAGGGCGACGAGCAGCACGACCGCCACGGGCCATAGGCGCTTCTCGCGCAGCTCGGTGAGAATCTGCTTGAGGTTCGTCATCGGACTGGTGCGGTGACCGCCGCGGCGGTTGCGGGTGAGGAGGAACCTGTGCTCGCGACGGGCTGGCCGGAGCCGGTCGTCGGCGTGGCCGGCGCTGCTCCGCTGACCGGCCCCTGCGACTGCGGGGTCAGGTACGTCGTCGCGTTGATCGATGGCGGTGATCTGCGGGAATCCCTTCGGGCCCGGGCTCAGGCTGATCGCGTTGAGGGACAACAGGCGGCCGCTGACCGACAGGTGCTGGTTGTGGACCACGACGAATCGCTCGAGGCGACCGAAGAAGTTGGCCAGATGGAAGAAGTTGCCGTTGAAGGTGAACGTGAACGGCTCGATCGGCAGGCCCGCCGGTCCCAGGGTCACGCCGGGTGGGAGTACGGCCGCCGCGGCCGGCGCCGCGGCAGCGGCGGCTGCGCCGGTGCCGGTATTCGTGACGGCGGTGGCCGCGGCTACCGGGGCCGGCGCGGCGGCGCCGGCACCGGCGGAAGCCAGCACCAGGTTGCGGAAGTCGATGCCGGTAGAGCTGGCGGCCTGCTGGAGCTGATAGATCAGCGACGGCACGTTGTCATCGGCCGGGACGGCTTCGCCGAGGCGGGCCAGCTCGGTGTAGTAGCCCGCGTAGGAACTGCGCGCCGCCGTCGCCGGCCGCCACCTGGGAGCGAGCCGCGGAAAGCTGGCTCTGGGCGGCGCTCACCTGCGTGCCGAGCTTCGAGGCCTGGCTGCGCTTGGGCTGGATCACCAGCAGCCACGATCCGACCACCAGGGCGAGGGTGATCACCACGACGAGTACGGTGCGGTCTCGAGCGGTCATCTCAGCCTCCGCTGGGGGTCGTCGTGCTGACGGGTTGAGCCGCGGCCGGCGCCGTGGCCGGCGTCGTAGTGGCCGCAGGCGTCGTCGCCGCTGCACTCGCCGCCGGTGTCGTGGTCGTGCCGGCCGGGATGGTCGTGCTCGCGGCGGCGCCCGTCGCGCCGGCCACCGGCACCGAGGCCACCGAGGCCACGCCACTGGGGCCCGCCGACGGCAGCGGCTGGAAGAAGATGACGAGATCGAAGGTCGGCGTGTTCGGCTTGCAACCGGTCGTCGCTCCGGTGCCGCCGGCGGAGCTGACCGGCGTGCCGGGCTGCGTCGTGTCGCTCTTCTGCGAGTCGGACAGCGTGACGCGCGTGACACCGTTGATGAGTCGCAGGCGCGACATCAGCTGCGCGACCTCGTCCTGCGTGGACGTGCACCCGCGGATCTCGAACGCCGGGGCGGCGACGCTGCCTCTCAGAGCACCTGTCGTCGCGCCTGAGCCACCGCTCGAGGCGCCGGCCGATGCCCCGCTCGCCGCGGTCCCGAGCAGCGACTGCAGTGAGGTGTCGGCCGGGACGACCCTGGCGAGATCCGAGAGGGCGCCCTTCCAATCGAAGCGGCTCGCGGCAATCTCCCTGACGGTTTCCGCCCGAGCCTGGGCCTGAGTGGCAAATTGGGTGTAGTTGGTGAGCCGGGCGGCCTGGGCGTTCGCCTGGGCGACCTCCGCCTGCAGGCTGGCCAGCTGGCTCTTGCGCTGAGAGATCGTGTTGTTGGTCAGCACGTAGACCGTCATGAACAGCACGGCGACGGCGAGCAGGCCGAGCACGCCATGGACCGGACTCAACGACGACGCTCGCGGTCGTCCTCCTCCGCCCCGGCGAGTGTCAGCCGGGATCAGGTTTACTGCCTTCACGCCGCAACCTCTTCGAGCGTCAGCCCTGCCGCCACGGCCAGATGCCCAGGATCGGTCTTGCCGAACGCGCCCGGACGAGCCTCGGACACGATGCCGACCTCGAGGGGTAGCAGCAGACCCGAGTCGAGCTGCTCGGAAAAGCCGGGAATCGACACCGCCGGACCCGTCAGGACGACGCGCCCGACGGCCGTGGCGCCGGTCTGCATCGTGTAGAAGTCGAGCGAGTTGCGGACATCGTCGACGATCCGCCGCATTCCTTCGCCGAGCACGGTGCGGGCCTCGACGATGATCTCGCGGTCGCCGTCGATGTCGTCGATCGGCATCAGCAAGCCGACGTGCTTCAGCCAACCGTGGGCGTGCTCGAGCGTGAGCGCGCGGCGCTCGGCCAGCTCGCTGGCCATCGATTCGGTCCCGTGGGCGACGACGCGGGTGAAGACGCAGGTGGTACCGACGGCGACCGCCAGGTTGGTGACTCCACCCACGCTCATGTACAGCGTGGCGTCGCCGGCTCCCGGGCGGTACAGAGCGCGGATCATCGCAAAGGCCGACAGGTCGATTCCCTGTGGGCGCAGGCCCGCGCGGCGGGTGGCCTCGAGCAGGCTGTCGATCATGTCGCGGCGGGCGGCGACCAGGACGACGCGGCTGCGGGTGCCGTCGGGCGTCTCCACCAAACCGAGCGAATGATGCTCGAGCACGGCCTGATCCAGCGGCATGGGAATGTGCTCCTGGGCCTGGAAGCGGATCGCCGATGCGAGCTGCTTCTCATCCTTGAGCGGCGGAAGATCGATCGTCCGCATCACGATGCGCTGGTTGGCGACACCGAGCCGAACCCGCTTGGACAGCTTGTGCTCGGCGAACATCTCCCTGAGCACCGTGGCGAGCGTGTCGACGTCGAGTACCTCGCCCTCGCGGACGACGCCCGGAGACAGCGGCGCCATCGCCGCCCGCTCGACCGCGACCCGGCCACCGCGTCCCTCTACGGCGGCCACGTAACCAGGCTCGATGTCTAGCCCAACGATCGATTTCCCTGCGGTCGTTCGCATAGCTAGGTACTCATCGGCTGGACAGACGTTCGGGTTAAGCCCGTCCAGAGGAATCTGGACGCTGTCCGGCCCCGATCAGGCCACAAATGCCCACGTCGCGAACTGGAAGGAATAGAACGCCAGCAGCGCCCCCATCAGCCCGAGAACGGGCCACAACAGGCGTCGCCGGGAGAGCGCCGCGCCCGCCGCCATCCACAGGGGAAAGATGGTCAGGGCGTACCGGTCGAGGGAGATCAGTGGCTGCCGCGAGACCGGACTGGATACGCACACGACCAGCGCGAGCGCGGCATAGAGGGAATAGGCGAGCGGTAACCGGCGAAAGCAAGCCACCAGAGCCCACCCGGCCAGGCACAGGACGGCGAGCAGGAGGACGCTCTCCGCGCTGGGCGATAGCGGTCCGCCGATCGTGGGCGAGAAAACCGGGTCGGTGCCGCCCGCGATTGCGCCCAAGCCCGACGCGGCCGACTGCAGCGCGGCCACGATCGAGCTGACCGGCCCGGTGAAGCGGTGCCCGTGCTGAGCGGCGCCCTGCTGGGTCACGGGTGCCAGCAGCCCGAAGCCACGGCTCGCCAGGTAGGCGGGGTAGGCGGCGAGAGCGGCCGGGATCAGCAGCAGCCAGGCGAGGCGTCGATCCGGCGCCCTGCGGTTGGCGCGCCAGAAGAGCAGGGCGATCGGGGCGGCGAGCAGTACGCCCGGCACCCGGGTCAGGGTGGCGAGCGCGCCGAGGCCGCAGGCCAGCGCCCACCGCTCGCGTCGCGCAGCGTAGACCGCCCCGAGCGACAACGCCAAGAACACCGATTCGGTGTAGACGGCCGAGAAGAAGAACGACAGCGGCGCGAAACACAGCAGCAGCACGGCGGCGTCAGCCGCTCCACGGCCGAGCTCGAGCTCGGTCAGACGATGCAGGAGCTCGAGGGCGACAATGAACGAGGCGCACGAGATCGCCACACCGGCGATCACATCGGAGCCCAGGATCAGGCCGAGCGCCCTGAGCAGAATCGGATAGAGCGGATAGAAGACGGCGTTGCCGACCGTCGAGTATCCGTGGCGAGCGATTGCCAGATAGTGGAGCGAGTCCCAGCGCACGGCGACGGCCGCCAACGCGTCGCCGATCGGGCCGAGGTGCGCGGTGATCCGGCCGGGATCGAACATGCTCCAGTCGGCGCGGCGCCCGGTGGTCAGCGACCCGGTGAGCCCGCCGGCGAGGACCAACAGGCGGGAGCCCAGAAACGCGCCGAGGAGTAACGCGTAATGCGAGCGAGCGAGCCCGGCCGCGCGGTGGCCGGCCGATCGGCGACCCGCATCCCCCGCTCCCGACGCGGCGGTGGTGGAGAGGGATGCGGATGTGGCTGACATCGGAGCTCGATTAGTCGTTGGCGCGCGGGTCGCGCCGCAGCCTCGTCGGCCGCGCGGTTCCGTTCGCTCAGACCGCGGTGTGCAGATACCAGTGGACGAGCGTCGGCCCGAGGAGCAGCCCGACGATCCCGCCCAGCGCGAGGAAGGGGCCGAACGGAACGGCCGTCTTTCGCCCTTTCTCCACGCCCACCTTGGCCATGATCCCGAGTCCGATCACGGTCCCGGCGAGGACCCCGCCGAGGATCGCCACGGCCACCGACCGGCCGAGGAACAGGCCGAGCACTGCGGCGAGCTTGACGTCGCCCATCCCCATCCCGCGGGGGTAGGCCAGCGCGAACAACAGCAGGAATCCGCCCGCCGCCGCGCCGGCGATCAGCTGCTCGGGGACGTGGCTCGGTGCGAGCGCCAAACCGATCGCCACCGCCAGAATGGCGGCCGGAAGCATGATCTTGTTGGGAATGATGCGGTTGTCGAGGTCGATCAGCGCGGTCGGCACGAGCACCGCGACGAGCACCAGCCCGAGCACGATGTCGCGTGGGGAGTGCTTGACCACCACGACCGCCACCGCCAGGATCGCCGTCAATGCCTCCACGATCGGGTAGCGCGCCGAAATTGGGATCCGGCAGGCGCGACAGCGTCCCCGCAGCAACAGCCAGCCGAGCACCGGCACGTTGTCATAGGGCTTGACCGGTACCCCACAGCTGGGGCAGTGCGAGCCGGGGACGGCGAGCGATTGCCCCAGGGGGAGGCGGTAGGCGACCACGTTGAAGAACGAGCCGAACAGCAGTCCGCTGAGCGCGGCGAGGGCGATTCCGGCGACGGGCATCTATCCGCTCCTCCTCGCCGGACCAAGGGCGATCGCCCCGAGCCGGCTTGATGCGAACAGAGCCGGGGCGTGAACTACCCGGCGGGCCAGATAGAAGCCGAGCGGCACCGTCCAGGCAATCGACAGGGCACTCAGGAGGCTGGGGGTCAGATGCAGCCCGGCGCCGGCGTGCAGCGCTTCCGACCCCCGGGCCAGTGCTGCCACCGCTCCGGCCGCCACCGTTGTGGCGAGCGGGAGCCGGCGCAACCCGACGACCTCCCACGCCGCGAGCGGGATCAGGAGCGCAACGAAGTTGTACTGCAGCGGATCCGGGTCGGTTATGCAGCGGAACAGCCCCAGCAACGCCAGCAGCGCAAGGGGGTCGATCGGAGTCTTCAGGTCGGCTCTCCGGGAGCAGTACAGCCATAGCGCGGCGAGCGCGAGCATCAGCCCCGCCCCCGCGGCCGACGATCGCGGGAGGGCGAAGGGCAGCAGATGCGCGGTAGGCAGGAAGCTCGCGTGGGCGGGGGCGGAAATCGGCGTGCCCAGCGGCCACCAGAGGCTGAAGGGATCGGTGAAGCGCAGTCCGCCGACGACGGAGTCGGCGCGGGCGAACGCGGCCGGATCGGCGAGCGGCAGCGTCGCCGAGAGGGCGAGGGCGAGCGCACCGGCCTTCAGCCCGGTAACCACCCGGCGGTCCGGCAGGGCCAGCAGCACGCAGGGGGCGGCCAGCAGTGCCCATTGCTTGGTGCCGACCGCCAGGCCGAGCAGTGGCCAGGCCCAGCCCGGCCGGTGGCGACACGCCGCCACGACCGCCCCGGTGGCCAGCGTCGCGGCCAGTACCTCCTCTGGATGGCCGACATGGACGGCGGCGACGGTGGCCGGGCCGATCAGCAGGATCCCGGCGGCGAACATCGCGCCGACTCGTTGCTCCGGCGGTCCGGACCTGCCGACCATCCACGCGCTGAGCAGCGCCAGCGGCAGGAGGCAGACCAGTGCCCCGAGCCCGTAGACCAGCCCGCGGTCGGCTCCCATCAGAACGCCGAGTCCGGCCACCGGCGCGCGCAGAAGCAGTGAGCTGAGGCCCATCAGCGGCTGGTGGGTCACGAAGCTGGTCAGATGGCCGTGGATCAGCGCATCGAGCGCCGGCCCCGCGTTGTCTCCGGCGACCGGGGCCTGGGTGGAGTAGTCGCCACTGGTCCCTGAGTTCAGCGCGATGTAGGCCACGATCGCGATCGCCGGCAACGCACAGGCGATCAGCGCGCCTTTGGGCCCGGCGAGGCGACTCGCGATGCGTCTCGGTCCGATCTGGCTCACGAGGCGTGTATCGGCGGGATCTGGCCCGATGTTGAGAGCAAATCGGGCGCTGTGGCGATGACCTGACCGGCCGGCGTCAGCAGGTCGAGATCCGCACGGGACGAGTGGCGCTCCGGCGCGGCCCGGTACGCCGCGGCGACCGGTGCGGCGTCGGCCAGCACCGACAGCGCGATCAAGGGGACGATCCAGGCGAGGTACAGGAAGGCCCAGTAGTCCGCCGCCAGCTGCAGCCCCAGCAGCACGGCGGCGGCGAGTGCGGCCATCCGCTCCGGCGTGGCCAGACCGGGATCCCTGCGCAGCCGCACGCAGGCGCCGGCGATCAGCGCCAGTACGGCGGCCTGGCCGAGCGGTTGGATGGCGCTGAGCCCCAGCGCCGCCCAGGGCGATTGCGGCGAGCCGCGCTGGAACTGGTAGCCCATCGCGCGCGCCATTGCCGCCAACCCTCCCGTGCCTCCGACTCCGACCAGCACCGCCAGCATCGCGGTGCAGACGCCGGCGATCGCCGCGATGGCGGCCACCAGCCGGCGGCCGCGGAGCGGCGCGAGCCAGAGCGGCAGGAGCGCGAACGGTGCGAGCTTGAACCAGCCTGCCGCGGCCAGCACCGCCGTGGAGGCGGCGGGCCGCCGCCAGAGCACGATCGCGAACACGAGCATCGCTCCGAGGATGACGTCCGAGGTTCCGGTCGACACGGCGATCAGCAGGGGCGGGAACGACAGCCAGGCGATCGCCGTCCGCAGTCCGTGGGCCTCCGCGGCGGCTGAGCGCTTGGCGCGACGGCGGCGGGGACCGGCGGCGAAGCAGAACGCCGCCCCGGCCGCGGACAGCGCGGCCAGGACCGCCGCTCCCAGGGCGAGGTCGACCGAATCCCAGGTCGACCCGACCGGCGAGATCGCGGCGAGGGGCGTGTAGAGCAGGTAACTGAGGATCGGATAGGTGTCACCGTGGACGACGTCGCCCGGCATGTGCCCGTAGGGAAGAACGCCGTGCAGTAGCTTCGTCGCGCCCTCCATCACCGCGTAGGCGACATCGACCGCGCCGGGAGAGCTGACGCCGACCAGCAGGAACACCAGCGCGAGCGCGCCCAAGGTCAGGCGAAGCACCCGCAGGCGCTCGGCGTCCTGCCATCTGGCGGTCAGCTGCAGGTAGAGCGGCGTCGAGCCGGCCGGCTGAGGTGGCGGGCCGAGCGCGGCCCAGGCGCAGCGCAGCGCCAGGTACGACATCCCGGGAACCGCCGAGATCACCGATGCGTCGACGTAGCGCTGCTGCAGAAGGACGACCGGCGCGAGGAACGACAGCAAGGCGGCCACATCGAGGTTCCGGATCCGCCTCAGCGGAACCACCAGCGTCATCATCGCGAACAGCACGGCCAGGCCGATCAGCACGGACGGCTCGAACGCGAGCGGGCTGCCGTAGGGCACCGTTCGGCCCGCGAACTCGTAGGCGTGTGCGACCGACCCGCTACGGTCGACCGCTCCCTCGAACACCACTCGCCCGTGGAAGTAGAAGCTGACCCGCTCGAGCCGGCTGTCGAGCATGTCAACCGACACGTGGTTCCACCCGGATTGGCGTAGGTCGCGGGCGGCCGGACCGTCGCGCAACACCGCGGCGACCGCGGTGGCCTTGGGCAGCGCGAGTTGCTGAGGCCGGCGCGCCAACGTCAACGCAACCGCGGTGACCGCGAGGACGATCAGCGCGGCGATCAGCGACGGGTGGCGTCGGTAGCTGTGCATCGAGAGAGGCATCGGCGGGCGGCCATCCGGACTTGACTCAGCCCGGGCCGGAAACGCCGATGGGGCGGCCCGGAGGCCGCCCCATCGACATTGCTGCGGGCCGGTGACCTGAATCGAGATCCAGATCGCGGCCGGTTACCAGGTGCCGCCCACGCACCCACCGGTGGTGCCGGTGCAGGTTCGGGTGATCACGCCGGAGGCGTTGGTCACCGTGAACGTGTTACCGGTGGGCACCGAGGTGGTGGTCACGACATAGCCGGTGGCCGTGCCGGACGCCGCGCTCAGCCAGGCGTTGTTGCCTGACACGATCGGGATCGAGGCCTCAGCCGCGTTCAGCGTCGTCGGGCTCACCGTCGAGTAGTCACCGTTGTGGTCGGTGGCGACCGTCTCGGCCGTGGTCTGAGCGGTACGCGCCAGCTCCTTCGCCGAGGCGTCATTGGCCTTGGACTTCTGGTTCAGGAACGACGGAATCGCGATCGCGGCCAGAATGCCGATGATCAGGATGACGACGAGGAGCTCGATCAGGGTAAAACCCTTCTCGTCCTCGGCGCGCTTGCGGAGCTTGTGGAGCATTGATCCTCCTCGGATCGGGTGGATTGGGTTATCTCGCACCAGATCCGTCGTCCATTCGCCATCCCGGGCACGACAGCACTAAAGCCCACGGTGGTAGCCCGGCTCCCTCTGAATTGAGAGGTCCGTGGCTTTGCGTCCCGCCCTCACGGACGGTTTGCCTTTGGCACTCTGACTCTGGCAAAGCACTTATCGGCAAACTACGGACTGGGCTTAGGTGCATTGGACGTATCTACGATCTGCGCCGGCGCGAGCATCGTTCTTTCGTCCTAAACGCGACCACCAGAACGCACGAGAGGCGGCCCGAAGGCCGCCTCTCGACAACAGTTGAACTGCGTTTGCGGTGGACTACCAGGTACCGCCCACACACCCGCCGGTGGTACCGGTACACGTGCGGGAGACGACGCCCGCCGTGTTGGTGATCGTGAACGTGTTACCGGTCGGGACCGAAGTGGTGGTCACGACATAGCCGGTGGCCGTGCCGGACGCCGCGCTCAGCCAGGCGTTGTTGCCTGACACGATCGGGATCGAGGCCTCAGCCGCGTTCAGCGTGGTCGGGCTCACCGTCGTGTAGCTGCCGTTGTGGTCGGTGGCGACCGTCTCGGCGGTGGTCTGAGCGGTCCGCGCCAGCTCCTTCGCCGAGGCGTCATTGGCCTTGGACTTCTGGTTCAGGAACGACGGGATCGCGATCGCGGCCAGAATGCCGATGATCAGGATGACGACGAGGAGCTCGATCAGGGTAAAACCCTTTTCGTCCTCGGCGCGCTTGCGGAGCTTGTGGAGCATTGATCCTCCTCGGATCGTGGGATTGGGTCTACGCCAGATCCCGTGGGCCCCAAGCACACCAATAGTGACTACGACAGCACTAGTAAAGCCTTTGGTGGCAGCCCGGCTCCCTCTGACATGAGAGGTCCGTGGCTTTGCGTCCCGTCCTCGCAGACGGTTTGCCTTTGGCACTCTGACTCTGGCAGAGCATGTATCGGCGGGGCCTGCGCCGACTTGAACGCATTGGACATTTGTGCTACCCCGGAAGGCGGAGTGTTCAGTCGGCGCTGGACGTTCGGTCCGGGTCCTGCGCATCCCGGCCCTGCGCGAACGCGCCCGAGCCGCCACACCACGGACAGGTGACCTCATGCGGCGAGCCGTCCAGCCCGGAGATCACCTTGCCGGTTCCCCGGCACGGAGTGCATACGCTGCGATCCTCGGGCGGCAGCTCTGCCCGCTCCCGCCGTTTGGCCGCCGGGCTCACCTTCGCACCGCGACCAGCACGCCGTCGCCCACCGGCGTGACCGTGCCGACCAGTTCGGGCCGGGCCAACAGGCGCTCATTGAACGCCCGGGCGGTGGCGATCTGCTCGTCGGTCCAGTGGCCATCGGACCGGCCTTCGGCGACCGTGCCCGACATCAGCACATTGTCGACCGCCAGCACCGCGCCGGGACCCAGCAGCGGCAGCACCAGGTCGAAGTAGTCGATGTACTGAGCCTTGACCCCATCGATGAAAGCCATGTCGAAGGGGGGCTCGAGGCCGGCCAGACCCTCGCGCGCGTCCTGCAGTCGAAGATCTGCGCGGTCGCTCGCCCCCGCGCGATCGAGATAGGCCCGGGCGGCGGCGTGGCGCTCGGCATCGATCTCGAACGAGACGATCTTGCCGCCGGCCGGCAGTGCCCGAGCCAGGTACAGCGTCGAGACCCCGATCGCGGTGCCCACCTCGACCACCCTTTCGGCGCGCCGGGACAGAGCCAGGATGTGCAGCAACGCACCGGTTTCAGGGGCGACAATCGGTATCCGATCGCGCGCGCCATGAGCCTCCATCTCGGCCAGAACGGGATCGGACTCGGGCCGCAGCTTGGCCAGATAGCTGTCGACTGCCTCGGTGACGATCATCGACCGCACCATAGCGGCGCTCAGGCGCGCGAGCGCGTCGCCGGCGGAATGACATCCAACGTGGCGCTCGCGCCGCGGTCGGGGCCGAGTGGTCGTAGCATTGTGTTACAGTCGTATCGTAATGCGACCGTTAGAGAGCCCGTGATGTCGGCGACCGCTGACCGCCCAACCCGGATCGCCTCCGATCTGCTTGACAGCGCCACGGTGGAGGGCGCCCGTCAGAGTCGCTCAGCCAAGCAGCAGCTCGACCACTGGACGCGGGTCGGGCGCGCCGTGTGCGCGCAGCAGGGCGCTGCTCGTATGCGCGTCGAAGCGGCGTTCGCTGGAACGCTTCCGCTGAGCCAGCTCAGCGGTGAAGAAGCCACCGTGTTCAATGCAGAGGTGCAGGCGCGGGTTGAGGAGAACTTGCGCAGCATGGATCTGGGAGCGGTGCTGAACGCCAGGGGCATCACCACCGTGTCCCTGGATGAGGACGGAGAACTGATCGAACACCGGCCCGACGGAACCAGCCGGCCGCTTGAGACGCCTTGACCTGGTCGTCGGCCCGAACGGCGCCGGCAAGACCACGTTCGTAGAAGACATCCTCTCGGTCCAGCTTCCAGCGGGATTTCCGTTCGTGAATGCCGACCAGATCGCTCGTCAACAGTGGCCGGACGAGCCCGAAGCTCATGCCTACGACGCGGCTGGGATAGCCGAGCGCACGCGCGCGAAGTTGATCGCCGGCGGAGCGTCGTTCATCGCAGAGACCGTCTTCTCGCATCCGTCGAAGGTGCAGCTGGTGCAGGCCGCCAAACGGAACGGCTTCACGGTCATTCTGCATGTGCTGCTGATCCCGGAGGATCTGGCAGTCCGACGAGTCGCCTACCGAGTGGCGGCCGGCGGACATGACGTGCCGGTGAAGAAGATCCGAGAGCGCTACGGCCGTCTGTGGAAGAACGTCGCAGCGTCGGTCCCGCTCGCGGACACGGTGATCGTCTACGACAACTCCCGTCACAGCGGGCCGGCAATCGTCGCCGAGTTCCACGGCGGCATCGCGGCCCGCAGCCCGGCCTGGCCTCAATGGACGCCGCAGCCGTTGCGAGCCCTCCGCTCAGGCTGAACCACCGCGCGTTACTTGATGCTGTTGTAAACGCTGAACAGCGGCAGGTACATCGAGATCACGATCACGCCGACGATGCCGCCGACCACGATGATCATGACGGGCTCGAGGATCGAGGTCAGCGCCTTGACCGCGGCGTCGACCTCGTCGTCGTAGAAGTCGGCGATCTTGCTCAGCATCGTGTCGAGACCGCCGGTCTCCTCGCCGACGCCCACCATCTGAGCGACCATCGGGGGGAACACGCTGGCGTGCTTGAGCGGCTCGGAGATCGTCCCGCCCGACTTGACCGAGTTGATCACCTGCGCCATGGCCTTCTCCACCACCATGTTGCCGGCCGTCTTGCCGGTGATCTCGAGCGCCTGGATGATCGGGACTCCGGCCGAGGTGAGCGAGGAGAGCGTGCGCGACCAGCGGGCGATCGAGACCTTCTGGACGACCTCGCCGATCTTCATCGGCACGCGCAGCCTGAAGGCGTCCCAATGGGGACGTCCCCATTTCGACTTCTTGAACGACAGGAAGCCGAAGACGACGGCGGCGACGAAGACGATCAACACGTACCACTGCTTGGTCAGCAGGTGTGAGAAGTCGACCATGACCTGACTGAGGGCGGGCAGCTTCCCTGGAAACTCCTTGAAGACCCCCTCGAACACGGGGATCAGGAAAGCCACCAGCGCCAGCAGGACGATCACCGCAAACGAGATCACCACCGCGGGGTAGACCATCGCGGCGCGCACTTGGCGACGCAGCGAGGCATCCTTCTCCAGCTGGTCGGCGACGCGGAGCAGGCACTCCTCGAGCACGCCTCCGGTCTCCCCCGCGCGCACCATCGAGACGTACAGCGGGCCGAACACCTTCGGATGGCGCTCGAGCGCGTCGGACAGCAGCAGGCCGGCCTCGACGTCGTTGCGGACGGCCACCACGGTGCTCTGCAGGAGCTTCGACTTCGTCTGCGTCTCGAGCACGTAGAGCGCCCGCAGGATCGACATACCGGAGCTGACCATCGTCGAGAGCTGCCGGGTGGCCAGGGAGAGATCGTTCGCCTTGACCCGCGCGAACAGCTCAAGGTTGAGCTCCTTGGAGCGGTACTTGTGGGCGATGTCGATGACGACGAGCCCGCGCTGCCTGAGCTGATCGGCGACGTCCTGCTTGGACACCGCCTCCACCTCGCCGGCGGCGGGCACGCCCGCGAGGTCCATCGCCTTGAACTGGAAGGTGGCCACCGCGCTACGCCGCCATCTGGCTGCCGCCCGTGGCGACCCCGCCGATCAGGCGCCTGAGCTCCTCGGCCGAGTGGGCGCGGGATTCGGCGAGCTGACGGGAGATCTTGCCGGCCCGGACCAGTTGGGCCAGCGCCGAGTCCATGGTCTGCATCCCATGGGCGCCACCAGTCTGCAGCACCGAGTAGATCTGGTGGCTCTTGCCTTCCCGGATCAGGTTGCGCACGGCCGGAGTGGGAACCAGCACCTCGGCGGCGACACAGCGGCCGGCGCCGTCGGCGGTGGGTAGCAGCGTCTGCGTGACGATTCCCTGCAGGGCCACCGAAAGCTGGGCCCGGACCTGGGCCTGCTGCGCCGATGGGAACACGTCGATGATGCGGTCGATCGTCTGCGGCGTGTCCTGGGTGTGGAGCGTGGCGAACACGAGATGGCCCGTTTCCGCCGCGGTGATCGCCGTGCCGATCGTCTCGAGGTCGCGCATCTCGCCGACCAGGATCACGTCGGGGTCCTGGCGCAGGGCGGACTTCAGGGCATCGGCGAAGCTGGTGGCGTCCGAGCCGACCTCGCGCTGGTTGACAATGCAGCGCTTGTGCGAATGGAGGAACTCGATCGGGTCCTCGATCGTCATGATGTGCTCTTCGCGCTCCATGTTGATCACGTCGAGCAGTGAGGCGAGCGTGGTCGATTTCCCTGAGCCGGTGGGACCGGTGACCAGCACCAGACCGCGCGGACGGTTGGCGAACTCGGCCACCGCCGGGGGCAATCCAAGCGAAGCCAGGGGCGCGATCTCGAACGGGATCAGACGGAACGCGGCACCGAGCGCCGAGCGCTGGAAGTACGCATTGACCCGGAACCGGGCGGTTCCCGGGATCTGATAGGCGAAGTCGAGCTGCCAGTTGTTCTCCAGCTTCTGGCGCTGGGCATTGGAGAGGATCGAATAGACGATCTCGCGCGTGTCGCTCGGCGTCAGGGCCGGATATCCCTCGAGCGGGGCCAGGCGCCCGCGCACGCGCAGCATCGGGGGAGCGCCCGCGGTGAGATGGAGGTCGGAGGCACGACGGTCGACGACCTCCATCAAGACGTCGGCGAAGTCAAGCTCCATGCGCCCCCTATCGGCAGTTACAAGGCTCGTATTGAGGGCCGTCGCGAAAGCTGGACGCGTCTGGACGGCTCAGCCGCTGCCGGTGACCCGGGAGATTTCGGACATCGAAGTGAGCCCGGACTTGACCTTGTCGAGTCCGTCCTCCCGTAGACGCCTCATTCCCTCCCGCACCGCCACGGCGGCGATCTGATCGGCGGATGCGCGCGTCAGGATCAGCGAGCGGATCTCCTCCGACACGGTCATCACCTCGTACAGCCCGGTGCGTCCGCGGTAGCCCATCTGCCCGCAGCGCACGCAACCGACCGCCTCATACGCCTCGATGTCGAACTGGGCGGCGAAGCCGTGATCGCGCAGGATCGCGGCGGGAACGATCGTGCGTTTCTTGCAGTGGGAGCAGAGCGTGCGGGCGAGACGCTGGGCGACCACGCAGTCAATCGAGGAGGCGACCAGGAACGGCTCGATTCCCATCTCGATCAGCCGGGTGATCGCCGAGGGCGCGTCGTTGGTGTGCAGGGTCGAGAGCACCATGTGGCCGGTCAGCGCTCCCTCGATCGCGATCTGCGCGGTCTCGCGGTCGCGGATCTCCCCCACCATCAGGATGTCGGGATCGGCGCGCATCATCGAGCGCAGGCCGGTGGCAAACGTCAGCCCGGCCTTGTTGTTGACCTGCATCTGGGTGATGCCCTTGATCTGGTACTCGACCGGATCCTCGATCGTGATGATGTTCTTCTCCGGCGTGTTGAGCTCGAGCAGCGCGCCGTACAGGGATGTGGACTTGCCGGATCCGGTCGGACCGGTGGTCAGCACGGCCCCGTGCGAGCGATGAAACGAACGACGGAAGCGATCGAGTTCGGGCGGAGACATCCCGAGCCGGTCGAGCTCCAGCCGGATGCTCTCCTTGTCGAGGATCCGCAGCACGACGGACTCCCCGTGCACGCTCGGGATGGTCACGACGCGCACGTCGACCTGGCGGCCTTCGATGGTCAGTCCGACGCGGCCGTCCTGCGGCAGGCGGCGCTCGGCGATATCCAGGTCACTCATGATCTTGATCCGCGAGACGACGCCGGCCACCATCCGCTTGGGCACGATCATCTCGTCGGTGAGGACGCCGTCGATCCGCATCCGCACCCGTAATTCGCGTCCGGACCGGCCGGTCGAGTCGGGCTGCGGCTCGAAGTGGATGTCGGATGCGCCCCGCTCGGTCGCCTGCGCGATGATCGAGTGCACCAGCTTGATCACCGGCGCGTCCTCGGCGGACTCGCGCAGGTCGACGATCTCCAGCGGGGCCGCGGCGTCCTCGCTCTGGTCGACCGCCTCCTGGACGGCGGCCTCGAAGCGATTCATCCGGGTGATCAGCGAGACGATGTCATCGGCGGAGGCGACGGCCGGGCGAATGTCCAGCCGGGTCAGCAGCGCGATGTCGTCGACGGCGAGCACGTTGGCCGGATCAGACATGGCCAGCAGGAGCGTGTGCTCATCGACGTAGGCGACCGGGACGGCGCTGTAGCGCTTCGCGGCGGAGGCGCTGAGCAGATTGGCCGCCGCCATGTCGACCTTGAACACGCCGAGGTCGATGTGATCCAATCCGTAGCGCTCGGCGATCGCGTGAGAGAGCTGCTCGGAGGTGATGGTGCGCGCGTCGAGCAGCACGCGCTCTGGCGGGACGCCGGCCTGGCGGGCCTCCTCGATCGCCTTCTGCACGCGCTCGCGGTCAACGAATCCGAGCTCGACCAGCACGTCGGTGAGGAACCGGCCCGAACCGCCGCGCAGCGAGGGTTGGGTGACACCACCAGCACCCTGCGCCCCGCGGCCGGTCGCACCGTCCTGCACGGGTCGCAGCGGGGATACGTTGTCGGTCACTTCCGCACCGCTCGGTCCATCACGTCCACCGGGGCCGGGCGGCCGGTGAACTGTTCGAAGCTGAGCGCTCCCTGGCCGACCAGCAACTCGAGACCGTCGACGACGTGCAGCGAGCGCGCGCGTGCCGCTCGCACTAGCTCGGTGCCCGAGTCGCTGTAGACCAGATCAACCACGCATTCGTACCTATCGAGGTTTTCGGCCTTCAGCGGCAGCTGCTTGAACGCCGAGGCATTTTTGTCCAGTCCGCTGGACGTACAGTGGACGAGCAGGTCCGCTGAGGCGAGATCGCGGACCGGGCGGCCTCCAATCTCTGCGCAAAGCTCCTCAGCCCGGCCGGGCGTGCGGTTCCAAACCGACACTTCGCTCGCTCCGGCGTCCAGCAGCGCCCAGACCGCGGCGCGCGCGATGCCGCCCGCCCCGAGTACCAGCGCCGAGCGCCCGGGCATCGGAAACGGCAGCGCGGCCAGCAGCGCCGGCGCATCGGTGTTATCGGCGTGGATGGTGCCGTCGGGCTCGAACACGAGCGTGTTCGCGGCTCCGATCGCCCGCGCCCGGGCGGTGGCCACGTCGGCCAGCGCCAACGCGCTCCGTTTGTGAGGAATCGTCACGTTGGCCCCGCGGAAGCCGGCGCCGGGCAGGGCAGCGACGGTTTCGGCGAAGCGCTCGGGCGGAACCGGGAGCAGCTGGTAGCGCCAGGACTCCAGCCCGACCGCGGCCAGCGCCGCGTTCTGCATCGCCGGCGACCGGCTGTGGGCCACCGGCCAGCCGAGCACGCCGAGGCGAGTCGGCACTAACTGCACTAGCAGTGCACCGGCGAGCGCCCGCCCCGCTTCGCGCGCGCCGCTTCGTACCGGGCGTTGTCGGCCTGGAACTGCGCGTACGTCGAAGCGAACAGACTCGCGCCGTTGCCGCACGGCTTGGCCACGAAGTAGAGGTAGTTGGTGCTCGCCGGGTGGGCGGCCGCCTGAATCGACGCCAGACCTGGGTTGTCGATCGGCGTCGGCGGGAGCCCCTTGTGCTTATACGTATTCCAGGGCGACCGCGAGCCCAGCTGCGACTGGGTGATCGGCGTCGTGTAGTTACCGACCGCGTAGCGAACGGTCGAGTCGATCTGGAGCGGCATGCCGTCGCGCAAGCGGTTGTAGATCACGGACGCGATCAGTGGGCGATCGTGGCCGGTCGGCGTCTCCCCCTCGATCATCGAGGCGACGATCAACACGTCGTACGGGGTGAGGTGGCGCCGGCGCGCGCTGTTCAGGTTCACCCCGGCGAACACCTTGCGGAACTGGTTCAGCTGGTCGGCGACGAGCGCACCCACGCTGATCGGCTCGCGCAACTGGTAGGTCGACGGGAACAGGAAGCCCTCGAGCGACGGCGTGCTCCGCGGGGCGCCGTACTTGTGCGGGTCCAGTAGGCGCGAATGGCGAGACGCCGCCGCGTAGCTGCCGCGGACGCCCTGGTGGCGCAGCAGCACATCGATCTGACTCCGGGTGCGGCCCTCGATCAGGGTGAGCGCGGTGACCTTGGCGGCCCGCGGCGGCGTCGTCAGGATGCTCAGCACATCGCCGTAGGACATCCCGAGCTTCAGCTGATAGGTGCCCGACAGCAGCTTGCTCCGATCTCCTTCCAGGGTGGCTCGCAGACCGAAGAAGAAGCTCGAGGCGATCACGCCGTCGTGCTCGAGCAGGTCGCCGACCTGGCTGACCCCCGACTTCGCGGGAATCGTCACGGTGACGCTGCCGTGACCGGAGCCCTGAAATGGTTCAAACAGCTGGATCAGGAACCAGATCAGGGCGACCCCGACCACGATCGCCAACACCCCTCCGGCCCGACCCCGGAGCGAGTGGCGGCGGCCGGGAACCCGGGGCGAGCTGCGTCGGCGCACCGGGCGCGTGCTGCCGGGCTTGCGCTGCAGGGCCGAGACGCGCCGCGTTCCTGCGGGCGTCTCGTGAGCGTCCTGGAGGACGGCGCCCTGCTCGGCGCGGGCGGGGGCCGGCTTGGCGGGCGCGGGGTCGGGCTCGGCGGGCGCGGGGTCCGGCTCGGGCGCGGGGGCCGGCCTGGCGGGCGCGGGGCCGGGCTCGTCGGCGACCGGCTGCGAAACGTCACCCGCGCGTCGGCGCTCGCGTTCGAGCCGCGCCGCCTCCCGCTCGGCGGCGGTCCGCTGACTCCACTCAGACACTGTGGGCTCCCGTGGTGGCGCGACGAGCCAGCCAGCCCTCGAGCAGGTGCGCCGCCGCCCGCGAGTCCTCGCTGGCCTGTCCCCCGGTCCGGGTGGCCAGCCGCGTGGTGAAGCGCTCGTCGTAGAGCTCGACGGCGACCGGCAGAACGCTCTGCAGAGACTGGGCGAAGGCGCGGGTCTCCCGGGTCTGAGCGGAATCGGTCCCGGCCAGCGTCAGCGGCAGCCCGACGACGACGCGCTGCACGCCGAGCTCGGCCACCAGCTCGGCCAGCCGGGCGCGCCCGCGCTTTGACCCGGGCGCTAGCACGGGCTCTATCGGGGTGGCCAGGACGCCGGTCGGGTCGCTGATGGCGCACCCGCAGCGCGCGCTGCCGTAGTCGAGCGCCAGCACCCTCACGACCTCACGCACCCAGCGCGGAAGCGATCGCCTCCCGCGCCGCTTCGATCGCCTGGGGCAATTTCGAAGGGTCGCGGCCTCCTGCGCGCGCGAGCGTGTCCCGGCCGCCGCCACCGCCGCCGACCTCGGCCGCCGCGGCCTTGACGATCTCGCCGGCGCGGACCCCGCGCGAAACCAGCCCGGGCGGCACGCTGGCGATCAGGTCGACCCGACCCTCGCCGGCGCTGCCCAGCACGATCGCGGCGTCGCCCAGCTTCGCCTTGAGCTTGTCGGTGAGCTCGAGCAATGCCTGGCCGTCCATCTCGGGGACGGCGACCGCGAGCACCAGCGCGCCGTCGAGCTCGCCGGCCTGTCCGGCCAGAGCGTCCACGTCCACCGCACCGTTGCCGCCGCCTTGCCGGGCTGCCTTCTCGAGGTCGCGCACGCGCGAGCGCAGCTCCTCGACGGCATCCGGAACCCGCTCGGGCGGCACCCTCAGCGTGAGCGCGGCCCGGCCGAGCGCGCGATCGTGGTTGCGCACGAGCTCAATCACCGCCGGCCCCGTGACCGCCTCGATCCGGCGGACGTTGGCGGCACTCGAGGTCTCAGCGAGCACCTTCAGCAGACCGATCTCGGCGGTGTTACGTACGTGCGTGCCACCGCATAGCTCCCGCGAGTACGAGCCGTCCCCGACCTCGACCATCCGCACCACGTCGCCGTACTTCTCGCTGAACAGCGCCATCGCGCCCAGTCGCTTCGCCTCGTCCAGCGTCGTGGTGAGGGCCCGCACCGGGTCGCCTCGAGCGATCCACCCGTTGACCGCATCCTCGACCTGCGCGAGCTCGTCCGGGGTCAGCGCCCCGCCGTGGGTGAAGTCAAATCGCAGCTTGTCCGGACCGACGTACGAGCCGGCCTGCTTCACGTGCGGGCCGAGTGCCTGACGCAGCGCGGCATGCAGCAGGTGCGTGGCGGTGTGGTTGCACTCGGTGGCGTGCCGGGCGGCGCGGTCGACCTGGGCGTGCACGCGCTCGCCCGGCTTCAGCTCGCCGCGTTCCGCCACCAGCGCGATCACCTGGTCATCGCCCAGGCGGACAACGTCCTCCACCCGCGCCAGGCAGTCGCCGTCGGTGCATTCGACAAACCCGGAATCGGCCACCTGACCGCCGCCGGTGGCGTAGAAGGGAGATTCCGCCAGCTTGACCAGCACGCGCCCGCTCGCGGGCCCGTCCTCGTATGCCACTGCGCCGATCGTGGTCTCGAGCCCCGTCGCCTCATAGCCGCGGAAGTCGGTGGGGAACCCGGCCTCACGGGCCAGCGCCTGCGCCGACTCGCGCAGGGATCCGCGCTCCACCCCGCGCGGGGAGCCCAGGCGCGAACGGCGCCGCTGGTCCTCCATCAGCGACTCGAAGCCCGCCTCGTCGACGCCGAGGTCGTGCTCGGCGACGAGCTCGAGGGTCAGGTCGATCGGGAAGCCGTAGGTGTCGTGCAGCAGGAACGCGTCGGCGGCCGCGATGCCCTCCGCGCCCTCATCCTTCGCCCGGGCGATCAGATCGTCAAGGAGCTTGCTGCCCTGGTCGAGCGTGCGCCCGAAGCCCTCCTCCTCGGAGCTCAGCCACTTCATGATCGAGTCGCGCTGCTCGTAGAGCTCTCGGTAGGTGGAGCCCATCAGCTCGGCCACCAGATCGGAGTAGGTGCCGAGGAAGCCGGGCTCGAGCGCGAGCGTGTGGCGCCCCTGGAGGATCGCCCGGCGCATGATCCGGCGCAGCACGTAGCCGCGGTCCTCGTTGGACGGGACGACGCCGTCGGCGATCAGGAACGTCATCGCGCGGGAATGGTCGGCCAGGATCCGCAGCGCCCGATCGGTCTGGAAGTCGTCCCCGTAACGCCGACCCGAGAGCTGCTGACCGAGCTCGAGCAGCGGCGCGAACTGATCGGTCTCGAACACGGTCTCCTTGTCCTGGAGGAGCGCCGCGAGCCGATTCAGTCCCAGGCCGGTATCGATGTTCTTGGCCGGGAGCGGCGTCAGCGTCAGCTCGGGGTTCTGGTCGAACTGCATGAACACCAGGTTCCAGTACTCGAGGAAGCGCTCGTTCTCGCCACCGGGCAGGTCGTCAGACCGCCCGAACTCCACGCCGCGATCGAAGTAGAGCTCCGAGCATGGCCCGCACGGACCGGTCGGACCGACCTGCCAGAAGTTCTCCGAGCGCGGGCATTCGACGATCCGCTCGCGCGGTACGCCGATCTCCAGCCAAGCGGCGATCGCGTCCTCGTCCGGGCCCAGACCGAGCTCATCGTCGCCGCCGAACACGGTGATCCAGATGCTCTCGGCCGCAAATCCGAAGCCGTCGCGGGACAGGTCCCAGGCGAAGCGGGCGGCCTCGCGCTTGAAGTAGTCGCCGAACGAGAAATTGCCCAGCATCTCGAACAGGGTGAGATGCCGCGTCGTGGTGCCGATGATCCCGATGTCGGCGGTGCGAAACGTCTTCTGGCAGCTCGCGGCGCGCGGGTGGGGCGGCTGCTCGGTGCCCGAGAAGTACGGCTTGAGCGGGTGCATCCCGGCGACCGTGAACAGCGCTGAGGGATCGTGCTCGGCCGGCACCAGGGAGGCCGAGGGCAACACCAGGTGGTCGCGCTGCGCGAAGAACTCGAGGAATCTGCTGCGGATCTCGTCCGAGGTCACCGGACGCAGTGTAGGCCGGTCACGAGACGATCCCGGTGCCGCCGGGGGCCCGCACGATCGTGCCCCAGCCGACCACCAGCTCGCCGTCCATCAGACAGGCGAGCTGTCCCGGCGCCGTGCCCAGAACCGGCTCGTCCAGCTCGACGGTCAGGCTCGGGTGTCGCCCCGCCGGCGCCTCATCCCGCAGGCGCGCGGCCAGTGGCTCGGAGCGATAACGCAGCTTGACCCGGTCCACGCGAGCCCCGTCTCGATGCAGTCGGGCCCCACGGACGACGACGCGCTCGGCGGACAGCTCCGCGCGCGGCCCGACCACCACGCGATTGCCGGTGGCGTCCTTCTCCAGCACGTACAGCGGCTCTCGCGACGCCACACCGATGCCCCGGCGCTGCCCCACCGTGAACAGGTGGTGGCCGCGGTGACGGGCCAGCACGGCGCCCTCCCGGTCGACGATCGTCCCCGGCCGATCGCCGATCCCGCCATGCCGGGCCAGAAACCGGCCGCGATCGGTGCCCGCGAGAAAGCAAAGGTCCTGCGAGTCGATCTTGCTGGCCACGGCCAGCCCCGCGCCGGCCGCGATCCGCCGGACGGCGGGCTTGGTCAGCTCGCCGAGCGGAAAGCTCATGCGCGCCAGTGAGGCGGGGCCGAGCCCGGCCAGCATGTACGTCTGGTCCTTGTCGGGGTCGACTGCGACGCGCAGCAGCGGGCCGGCGGGGTGATCTCGCTCCGCGATGCGGGCGTAGTGACCGGTGGCGAGCTTCTCGCAGCCCAGCCGGGATGCGAGCTCGAGCATCGCGTCGAGCCGCACGTGCCCGTTGCAGCCGACGCACGGATTGGGCGTCTCCCCCGCCGCGTAGCCGGCGATGAACGGTTCGACGACGCCGGCACGGAACTCCTCCCGCAGATCGATCGTGAAGTGGGGCAGGCCGAGCGAGTGGGCCAGGCGACGGGCGCCGGCCACCGCTGAGGCCGAGCAGCAGCTACGTTCGCCGTCGTTCTCCTGATCGGCCCACAGCTCGAGCGTGACCGCCACCGTCTCGCGGTCGGCGGCGCAGCGGAGCGCGGCCACGGCGCTGTCGACCCCGCCGCTGAGGGCGACCAGCGTGCGTCCCTGCGGCGCCGTGGCCAGAGCGGCCCGGGCTCGCACGGCCGCGCCGAGCGCGCGCGCCAGCGCGTCGGCGGCCAGCTCGGCGGCGTGCAGCTTGCCGGGACTGAGGCCGCCGAGCTCCTCGGCGATCTCGGGGGCCCCGATCCGGGCCGCCGCCAGCACGCCCCGGCCTCGCACCAGCGTCACCGCGGCGCTGCCGGCGGCGGACGCCGATCCGCAACCCTCAGCGTCGAAGCCGGCGTCGGTGACCCGCTCGCCGTCGATGCTGAGCGAGAAGCGGATGCGGTCACAGCACGAGCCGCCGTCGGCCAGCACGGTAAAAGCCTCGTCGGGCAGCCGGCCCTGCCCCTGCGGCGAGGTCAGATGATGCTCGAAGGCGACGGAGTCCATCCGAGCCAGGATAGAGGCGCTGCGGGCGCTACTTGACGGCGAGCGACTTGACGGCGAGCGCGTCCGCGATCCGCTGCGCGATCTCGAAGCGATCGGTGAACCCGGTGATCGTCACCGCCTGGTGGCGGCGGTCGATGATCACCAGCGTCGGTGCCGTGCTGACCTGCACCTGGTTGGTGACGACCGTGTAGCGGGCGAGCTCGGAGATGGGAATCGCCAGCTTGACCACGCGCCTGCCGTGCCCGGGAACCGCGGCGAGCTCCTGCTTGACGGCGCGGTCATCCGCGGCCGCGCCGTTGTAGAAGAGCAGCGCGAGGACCTTGCCCGAGCGCAGCGCCTGCTGGACCAGCTGCAAACGGGAGGTACTGGTCACCGGGGCCGGCCGAACCGGTGTCGGGGTCGCCGGCTTGACCACCACGGTCGCGGGTTTGACCACCACCGCCGCGGGCTTGACCGTGGCCGCGGGCTTGGCAGCGATCGTGCCCCCGTGAGCGGCGCTGGTCGCGTTGGCCAGGTTGACCGCTGCGTGGGCCTTGTCGATCGCCGATTGATACTGACCCAGGCCCTGAGAGCCGCCCGGGCTCGTCGAGGCGCTGGGCTTGAGCGCGACGAGCCAGAGCGCGAAGAACGCAACCGTGCCGACGAGCAGCCCTACCAATGGGCGGGAAACATGCATCGAAGACATTTTCGGCAGGCGCACGTCCCAGCATGAGCCCGCGTGGACGGGTCGGGCGGCTAAGGCTCGCTAGGCGAGGCGGATCCCGAGCTCGCGGAGCTGGGCGGGATCGACCGGCGCGGGGGCGCCGGTCAGCGGGTCGGCGCCGCTGGCCGCCTTCGGAAAGGCGATCACGTCGCGGATCGAGTCGAAGCCCCCCAGTAGCGCGACGATCCGATCGATCCCCATGGCGATGCCGCCGTGGGGCGGCGCGCCATAGCGCAGCGCGTCGAGCAGGAAGCCGAAGCGCGCCTGGGCCTCCTCGGGCGAGATCCCCAGCAGCTCGAACACGCGCCGCTGGACGTCCTGCTGATGGATGCGGATCGATCCACCGCCGATCTCGCTGCCGTCGAGCACGAGGTCATAGGCGTCCGAGGTCAGCGACCCGGGATCGTCCAGATCGCCCTTCGGCGCGGTGAAGGGATGGTGAGTGGCGTCCCAGCGCTGGGCGACCGGATCCCAGAAGAAGGCCGGGAACTGGGTCACCCAGAGGATGTCGTGACGGCCGGCGGGGATCAGGTCGAAGCGGCGGGCCAGCTCAAGGCGTAGCGCGCCGAGCGACTGATTGGCCGTGGCGGCCTGGTCGGCCACGATCAACAGGAGGTCGCCGCTGACGGCCCCCAGCTTGTCGATGATCGCCGCGATCTCCTCCGCGGTCAGGAACTTGGCGATCGGTGAACGCAGCGAGCCGTCCTGGAGCACAAAGGCCCAGACGAGGCCCTTGGCGCCGTGCTGCTTGGCCAGCTCGGTGAGCGCATCGAGCTCGGAGCGCGGAAGCTCTCGCGCCCCCGCGTTGATGCCACGGACCGCGCCGCCCGACGCCAGCACGGAGGCGAACACCTTGAACTCGGATCCGACCAGCGCATCGTCCAGGGTCTTCAGCTCCAGCCCGAAGCGCGTGTCGGGCCGGTCGGAGCCGAACCGCGAGACGGCCTCGGCGTAGGTCATCCGCGGCCACGGCGGCGGCGCGGCGGCGAACTCGGTGCGCTGCAGCACCGTCCCCATCACCGCCTCCATGCACTCGATCACGTCTTCCTCGTGCACGAACGCCATCTCAATGTCGAGCTGGGTGAACTCGGGCTGCCGGTCCGAGCGGGAGTCCTCATCCCGGAAGCAGCGAGCGATCTGGTAGTAGCGCTCGAAGCCGCCGATCATCAGCAGCTGCTTGAACAGCTGGGGAGATTGCGGCAGGGCGTAGAACGATCCGGGTGCGATCCGGGCCGGCACGAGATAGTCGCGCGCGCCCTCGGGGGTCGAGCGGGTCAGGTACGGCGTCTCGATCTCGAGGAAATCGCGCTCGCCCAGCACCTCTCGCATCGTGCTCACGACGCTGTGGCGCAGCGCCATCGCCCGCTGCATCGGCGCCCGTCGGAGGTCGAGCGCGCGGTAGCGCAGCCGAAGCGCCTCATCGACGGCGATGTCCTCATCGAGCGGGAACGGCGGCGTGTCGGCGTCGGCCAGCAGCGTGGCCGACTCGACGCGGAGCTCGACCTCGCCGGTGGGCAGATTCGGGTTGACGTTCTGCGGATCGCGCGCCGTGACGGTTCCGGCGGCGGTGATCACGTCCTCCGTCCGCAACGAGTGAGCGAGCTTGTGCGCCTCCCCCGCGGTCTCGGGTCCGAACACGAGCTGGACGATCCCGGAGCGGTCGCGCAGGTCGATGAAGATCAACCCGCCGTGGTCCCGGCGGGCGTTGACCCAGCCCGCCACGCGAGCGGTGCTGTCGACCCGCGCCGCGATCAGCTCGCCGCACCAGGCGTTGCGGTAATCGTTGGGTCGCGGCGGCTGTTTCACGAGAGCCTGCTGCCCCGCAGGATCGTCGGGATGACCGCGGCCAGCGCGAGCTCGTCCTGCTCGCTCGATTCCATGTTCTTGAGGGTCACCTGCTCGGATCCGGCCACGATGGCAACGTAGCGGGCGCGAATTCGATCCGCCTGCTTGAGCTGGCCCTTGAGCGAACGCCCAGCCAGCTCGAGCTGGGCCGCCAGCCCGGCCCGCCGCGCCTCGGAGGCCAGACCGAAGGCGGTGCGCGTGGCTTGCGCGCCAGCGTCGGCGATGGCCACGAACAGGTCGACCGGTGGGGGGGAAACCGGCAGCTCGCCCGCCGCCAGCAACATTCGCTCGACCCCCGCCGCCCAGCCGGAGGCGGGCGTCACCGGGCCGCCGAGCTGTTCGATCAGGCGGTCGTAGCGGCCGCCGCCCGCGACTCCCGATTGGGCGCCGAGCGCATCGCTGGAGAACTCGAACAGAGTCCGCGTGTAGTAATCGAGGCCGCGCACCAGCGTAGGATCGAGCTCGTAGCGCAGACCGGCGTCGTCGAGCAGGGCGCGGACCTGGGCGAAGTGCTCGGCGTCCTCAGGGGCCAGGCGGTCCATCAGCTTCGGCGCGGCTGCCATCACCTCGCGCGTCGATGGGTCGCTGGCATCGAAGGCCCGCATCGGGTTGAGGTCGATTCGGCGGATCACCTCGGCCGAGAGCCGCGACTGGTTGGCCCGGAGGTACTGGCTCAGCTCGTCCCGGTAGGCGGCGCGGGTCTCGGGGCTGCCGAGGCTGGCCAGGTGCAGATGCGTGTCCTTGACCGACAACGCGTCGAGCAGCTCGGCCAACAGCACGATCAGCTCGGCATCAGTCTCAGGGCCGGCCGATCCGATCGACTCGGCCCCCACCTGCCAGAACTGGCGGTAGCGCCCGCGCTGTGGCGCCTCGCTGCGGAAGAAGCTCGAGAGGTACCAGAACTTGACCGGCTGAGGCAGCTTGTGCATGCCGTGCTCGATGTAGGCGCGGCACACCGGCGCTGTCCCCTCCGGTCGGAGCGTGAGCGAGCGTCCGCCGCCGTCGTCGAACGTATACATCTCCTTCTCGACGATGTCGGTCGCCGTTCCGACCCCGCGAGCGAACAACTCGGTCGATTCGAACGTCGGGGTCTCGATCCGGCGGAAGCCGGCGGCGCCGAGTATGCGCCGGGCCTGGGCCTCGACGTACTCGCGGCGGGCCTCATCCTCGGGCAGGATGTCGAACGTTCCGCGGGGCGCCTGGATCAACGGCACGTCGTCCTCCGAGCGGGAGGTGTCACTGACCGGCGAGCTCGCGCAGGAACGGGTTGCTCCCGCGCTCGCGTCCCAGCGTGGTGATGCCCATGTGGCCTGGGTAGACGGTCGTCTCGGGCGGAAACTCGTTGATCAGGCCCTCGATCGAGGCGAGCAGCGTCGGCCAGTCGCCCCCGGGGAGATCGACCCGCCCGACCGAGTCCTGGAACAGGACATCGCCGGAGAACAAGGCGGCCTCGTCCCGGACCGCATAGGTGACGTGGCCCGGGCTGTGTCCCGGAGTGAACACCACCTCGATGCTCAGTCCGGCCAGCTCGAGCGTTTCGCCGCCCTTGACGGTGTGGTCGGCGTCGTAGCTCTCGAATGGACCGAAGCCCGGCCAGGGCACGAAGTCCATGATGTTGGCCAGCACGTGGGTCTCGAGCTCGGGGCACCACACGGGCGCGCCGGTGGCCCGGGCCAGCGGGGCCACCGCGCCGATGTGATCGAAGTGCGTGTGGGTCAGCAGGATCGCCTCGACCTGCGTGATCCCCAGCGCGCTCAGCGCCTCGATCAGCCGATCGGGCTCCTCGCCGGGGTCGATCACCAGGCCTCGATCGGAGCCCTGGGCGCGAACGATGAAGCAGTTCTCCGCCACCGGTCCGACGGTGAACATCCGGACGTCGATCATTTCTCCCTGGCCCTCTTCTCCTGGCGGCGGCGGAACAGGAAGACCTCCATGTAGTAGCCCGCCGGGACGTAGAGGACAAACGCCAGGATCGCGAACACCGCCGCGGGCGCCACCTTGTTCTTGTTGGTGAAGAACAGGAAGACGAACATGAAGCCGGCGGCCAGTCCCGCGCGCTTGGACGAGGACGCCCACGTCGGCGGGGTGTTCAGCCGGTTCTCGCGGACCGTCGCGCGGGCGGCCTTCTTGCGCTCCTCCGGGGAGGGCGGGCGCCCGGTGCGCCCGCGGGCCGAAATCGTTCCGGCGGCGGTGCCGCGGTGCTTGCTGCGGCGCTTCTTCTTGGTCTGAGCCATGGCCACTGGGAGCTTAGAGCCTTCGCCCGTACCGACTCCTGGAAACCGCCGATTATTTTGCGTCGGAACCGCGTGAGGGCCGCGACCGACCGGGTAGGAGTTTAAGGATGGACTTGCGCCAGACCTCCACGACCCGAAACAGGAGCCGCACGCGATGAGCGATGGACAGCCTCCCCGCACGACCACCGACGCCGGGATTCCGGCGGCCAGCGATGAGCATTCCCTGACGGTTGGGCCCGACGGCCCGATTCTGCTTCAGGATCACTACGTCATCCAGAAGATGGCCCAGTTCAACCGCGAACGCGTCCCCGAGCGAGTGGTCCACGCCAAGGGGGGCGGCGCGCACGGCTTCTTCGAGGTGACCGAGGACGTCTCGCAGTACTGCAAGGCCGACTTCCTCCAGCCCGGGAAGAGGACCCCGCTGTTCATTCGCTTCTCGACGGTGGCCGGCGAGCTCGGCAGCCCGGACACCGTGCGCGACCCCCGCGGCTTCGCGATCAAGTTCTATACCGAAGAGGGCAACTACGACATGGTCGGCAACAACACGCCGGTCTTCTTCGTACGGGACCCGTCGAAGTTCCAGGACTTCATCCATTCCCAGAAGCGGCTGCCCGATACGAACCTGCGCAGCAATGACATGCAGTGGGATTTCTGGACGCTGTCGCCCGAATCGGCCCACCAGGTCACGATCCTGATGTCGGACCGCGGCACCCCCCGCACCTGGCGGAACATGAACGGCTACAGCAGCCACACGTTCCTGTGGGAGAACGAGGGCGGCGAGAAGTTCTGGGTCAAGTACCACTTCAAGACCGTCCAGGGCGCGGACAACTTCACCGACGACGAGGCCAAGGCGATGGTCGCCGATGAGCCGGACTTTCACATCCGGGACCTGTTCGAGTCGATCGCCAAGGGCGATGCGCCGGAGTGGACGCTGAAGATGCAGATCATGCCGTTCGCCGACGCGGCCGACTACCGCTTCAACCCGTTCGACCTGACCAAGGTCTGGCCCCACGGCGACTACCCGGAGATCACGGTCGGCCGGATGGTGCTCGACCGCAACCCGGAGAACTACTTCGCCGAGGTGGAGCAGGCCGCGTTCGAGCCCGCCAACATGGTGCGGGGGATCGGCGCGAGCCCGGACAAGATGCTGCTCGGGCGGCTGTTCAGCTACCCCGACACCCACCGCTACCGGATCGGCACCAACTACCTGCAGTTGCCGATCAACCAGCCGAAGTCCGAGGTCAACAGCTACAACAAGGACGGCGCCATGCGCTACCGGCACAACGGCAACCAGCCGGTGTACGCGCCCAACAGCCACGGCGGTCCGCAGGCCGATCCGAGCTTCGCCGAGACGGTCTGGGGCGTCGAAGGCGGCGAGATGGTTCGCCACGCCTACACCAAGCGCCGCGATGACGACGACTTTGGCCAGGCGGGCACGCTGGTGCGGAAGGTGCTCTCCGACCAGGATCGCGCCAACCTCGCCTCCAACATCGTCGGGCACGCCACCAACGCGGTCTCCGCGGAAATGCAGAAGCGCGTCGTCGAGTACTGGACCAACGTCGACCAGGATCTCGGCGCGACGGTGGCCCAGGGCATCAAGGACGCCGGCGGGCCGGACTACGACCACGCTCCGGCCAATGGCGCCGGCAAGGACGGCATGCCGGTCGGCAGCGGAGCCTCCACCGGGCTCTAGGAGCGCTCCGTCAGTTGGGGCCGGTCGAGCGCGAGGGTCGGCTGCCCCGCCCGGCCCGGGCCCCACTTGGAGTCACTTTTCCCTGTATCGGGGAAAAGTGACTCCGTGTCAGGCGTGGCTCACGTGAGCCGGCACCGCTCGGCTCAGAGGTCCGAAGTCTGCAGCGCGTCCTCCAGCAGGCGCAGGTTCCGGACCGGGACCGAGCTCGGAAAGTCGGCGAATGCGGCCCGGGGGGCGAGCCCGACCAGTTCTGCCTCGGCCGGATCGGCGTCGCGCGCGATCGCCGCGAGCACGTCGGCGGGCCCGGCCTCGCGGTAAGCCTCGAGGTTCGTCGAGACCTGGGCGACGCCACGGTGCTCCAACCAGAGGCCGAGTGCCCTGACTCCCGGGAGCCCGCCCGGCGATGACTCGCGGATCCGCGCGGCGATCGCCCTGGCCTGCGCGAGCGTGGCCGGCGCGGAGAGCTCGACGTTGAACGCGATCAGCGGAGGGCGGGCGGCGACCAGGACCGCCCCGGCGGTCGGATGCAGCCTCACAGGGCCGAAGTCCGGGGTCAGCTCGCCCGCCTCGATTCGCCGGGCCAGCTCCTCCGGTCCGCCCCGGCGCAGCTGCGCGCGGGTCCGGCCACCCGCGAGCTCGCCGTAGAGGAACACCGGAAGGCCGAGTCGCTCGCCCAACAGATCCGCGAGGACCAGCGCCTCGGCGCAGGCCGCCCCCCGCTCGGAGTCGCCGAGGTACACGATCGGCGCCACATCGAGCGCCCCCACCCGGGGATGGATGCCCCGATGGCCGCGCAGGTCGACCAGGCGGACGACGGCAGCGGCGCCGCCCAGCACACCGAGCGCGAGCTGCCCCGGCGCTCCGGCCAGGGTGAACACGCTGCGGTGGTGATCGGGGTCCGAGTGGACGCCGAGCAGCCGTGCGTCGAAGCTCCGGGCGATCTCGGCGATCCGGCCGGCGTCGCGACCCTCGGAGACGTTCGGAATCGCGAGCAGCGTCACATCACGTGCTCAGGGAGCACGTAACGCCCGGCTTCGAGAATCGGCCGGCCGTCCACCTCGAGGCTGGCGTCGAGGATCACCACGTCGAGGTGGATCGGCACCGACACGGTGCCGCCGATCCCCGCGCTGGCGCCGAAGGCGACGTGCACACTGCCCAGGAGCTTCTCGTCCTCGAGGATGTTTCCGGTCAGCATCGCCCGGTCGTTGGTGCCGACGCCGAGCTCCGCGAGGTTGACGCCGAGCTCGCCGTGCGCCTGCAGCCGCTCCAGATAGTCCGGCCCGAGTCCACCCGCCGCCGCGACGATCCGGCCATCGGCCACCGTCAGCGTCGCCGGCTCGTCGCTCAGCCCGAGCGGCGCCAAGCTGGAGGCGACGATCTGCCCCTCGCCGCCGATCGGGGCGATGAAGCCCTCGCCGCAGGGCAGGTTTCCAAAGGCTCCGGCGGCCGTCAGATCCCCGTCGTCGGAGATCCCGGGGCGGGTGGTCAGGTCCAGCGTCAGCTGCGTCCCCAGCGGGCAGGTGACCCGGGCGATCGCCCCCGCGTCGAGCACGGCCGCGACCGCGCGCGAGCGGCCGGCCATCTGGTCGAAGTCGACGGCCATCACGCGGGCGAGCATGTCCTCGGTGACGCCCGGCATCGTCGCTCCCCGGGCGCCGGCATCGGTCGCCGCCTTGCGCGCGACCGTGTGACTGAGCGATCGACTCGTCGGCGCGATGAACACATCGCAGCCGAGCCAGGCGGCGGCGATCGCCCGCGCCGGCTCCGTCCCATCGTTGGCGCGCGGGTCCATCACCGCGAGCACCGCGTCGGCTCCCGCATCCGCGGCCTCCTCGCGCAGGGCCTCTCCGATCCCGCGCGTGGGGCTGTCCACGACCACCAGGACGTCCTCGCCGGCCCGGACTCCGAGGCACTTGTGGATGACGGTGCTTACCGCAGGTCCGAGGTCTGGCATCCGCTGATCATATTCTCGCCCTCAGCCACGGGCGGTGAAGCTGCACGGCATCCGCTTGATGCCGTGGATGAATGCGCTGCGGAGCAGTTCGGGCTCGCCGGCCTCGATGTCGGGCATCACCCGCATCATCTCCGCGAAGATCGCCCTGAGCTGCATCCGAGCCAGCGAGGCACCCATGCAGTAATGGGGGCCGCCGCCGCCGAAACCGAGGTGCCGGTTCGGGTTGCGGGTCACGTCGAAGCGCCACGGGTCGGGGAAGGCCAGCTCGTCCCGGTTGGCCGAGTGGTAGAAGAGCACCACCTTCTCCCCCGCTTCCAGTGCTCGCCCGTGGAGCTCGACCTCGCGCGTCGTGGTGCGCCGGAAGGTCAGCACCGGCGAGGCCCAGCGGACGAACTCCTCGACGGCATCCGGAAGCCGGGCGTCGAGATCCTCGAGCAGTAGCGCTCGTTGATCGGGATTGAGCGTCAGCGCCCGCAGCGCGTGCGAGGTGGTGTGCCGGGACGTGTCGTTGCCGGCCACCGAGAGCAGAACCAGGAAGGCGGCGATCTCGGGATGGGTGAGCCGCTCGCCGTCGACCTCGGCCTGGACCAGCGCGGTCATCAGGTCCTCGCCGGGATGCTGTTCGCGGTGTTTGGCCAGCTCGGTGGCGAACTCGGTCAGCGTCCACAGCGCGCCGCCGAGCACCTCGATCGGCTGACGGTCGCCGAACACCTCCGGGTCGGCGGCGGCGATCAACGTATCGGCGGCCTCCATCACCCGCTGACGATCCGCCTCGGGCACCCCGAGCATGTCGGAGATCGTCTGGAGCGGGAGCCGCTTGGCGATCAGGTCGACGAAGTCGCCTCCACCGGTGGGCGCCGCCTCCTCGATGATCCGCTGCGCGTTGACGCGGATCCCGGCCTCGATCCGGGCGACCTGGCGGGGCGTGAAGGCGGCGGACACCAGCCCGCGCAGCTTGCTGTGCCGCGGTGCATCCATGGCCAGGAACGACTGTGATGCCTCGAGCATCTCCGGCGGTGCGTCGGCGAACTGGACGCCCTCGCCCGAGCAGAACGTCGCCGGGTCCCGTGAGATCCGGCGCACGTCCTCGTAGCGAACGATCGCCCAATAGTGCATCCGCCCCTGGTCGGGGAGGCCGAGAATGTCCTCCGGAGGCTCGTGCCGGGAAATCGGCGCCTCCTGTCGCAGCTGCTCGAAGTAAACGTCGCGCTGCTCGGCCGGCTCGCCCCAGAAGTCGATCGAACCGAGGTCGGCGGCCATCAGCGGAAGGCTATTACTTCGCGGTCATTCCGGACCGGACGCCTCGTCGCGGCCCCGGGACAGCGCGGTCTCGACGTCCGCGGTGATATCGAACGATCCGACCAGGCCCGTGACCTCGAGGACCTTCATGACGCTCGGGCGTACGCCGGCCATCACCAGACCCTCCCCCGCGACGAGCCTCCGCTCGTAGTTGACGCTGACCAGCACGCCGAGCGCGGTCGAGTCGATGAAGGTGACCTGCGCGAGATCCAGCACGATCCTGCGGACGTCCGCGCCCAGGGGTTCGTGCAACTCCTGCTTGAACCTGGTGGCCGAAGCGATGTCCAGCTCCCCCTCGAACGCGAGTACGCAAGTTCCTCGGTCGAGGTTGTGCCGTCGAACCGCGAATGAAGCCGGAGCCGGTTCCGGCGAGTCGGATGCTTCTCCCCCACTGGTCATTGTGCCGGGGACAATGGTACGGCCTGGGGCTCGCACCCACGCTGTCCATCGTTGACTACCGATTACGGCGGATTTCCGCGAGCCACGCCTCGGCCCCGCGCGTTAGCGTTGGCGGAACCATGCCGCGGGCTCGCGAGGAACTCACCGTCGGCGAATGGGCCGTGCTCGCCCTGCTCGCCGAGCAGCCCGCGCACGGTTTCGCGCTGGCCCGCGCGCTATCGCCCGACGGCGAGGTGGGCCAGGTCTGGACGCTGCGCCGGCCGCTGGTCTATCGCGCGCTCGAGACGCTGACCCGGCTGGGCCTGATCCGCGCCGGAGAAACCCTCCCGAGTCGCGCCGGCCCGCGGCGAACCGTCCTCGAGCCGACTCCGACGGGTGTGGCCGCGGTCGAGCACTGGCTCGGAGACCCGGTCGCTCACGTGCGCGACGCCCGTTCGCTGCTGATGCTCAAACTGCTGTTCCTGAGTCGCCGTGAGGCCGACACCGAGCCGCTGCTGGCGGCTCAGAGGGAGCAGTTCTCGCTACGCGCCGAGGGGCTCGCCGCGGCGGCCGACGCCGCGGTGGGGTTCGATCGGACGCTCCTGCTCTGGCGCCTGCAGAACACGACCGCGGCCGTCCGGTTCACCGAGACGATGCTGGCCGAGCGCCCCCGGTCAGCCGGATAGCCGCTACGCCGCCGGGCGGTCGAACTCCGGCGGCCGGCGTCATTGCTTCGGGTGGGGGAACGTCGGCGAGCGGGCCTGGAAGGACAGAATCCTCGGGTTCTGAACGATTCCATCGCGGATCTCGATCGCTCGATGGATCGTCTGATCGACGTCCCACGCCCGGCCACCGGACATGACGGTCGCGAGGAATGGGATCAGCGCCTCGCTGATCTCCCAGGTCGCCGAGTCCCACAGGTACGAAGGGCTGTGATCGACGGCGTAGTAGCGCGCGCCCGCTCCGACGGTCAACATCGGCTCAGCAAACGAGGTCGGGCGCGCCCACTCGAAGCCCATGCCCTCGTCGCAGGAGACGTCGATGAACAGGCTGCGGGACGTAAAGAGTGCGAGTTCGTCGTTCATAACGAACATGAGTGGCGCGTCGGTGTCCTGCAGGATGCAGTTGACGACGATGTCGTGCTCGGCGAGCAGCTCGGCTACCGAGCTGCTCCCGGCGCTGCTCAGCGCCAGCGTCCGAGAGGGACGCTCGGGGTCCCGCTCGTAGTTGACCAACCGCGCGGGCGCGATTGGCGCCGCGACGGCGGAGATGCTGCGGTGGGTGAGCACCGTCACGTCGTGCACCCCGAGTGCGAACAGCGCGGTCACCGCGCCCCGAGCGGTCGCGCCGAAACTGATCACCGCCGCCCGCAAGCGCCGGCCGTATGACCCAGTCGTGCCGATCAGCTGCAATGCGTGCAGCACAGAGCAGTAGCCGGCGAGCTCGTTGTTCTTATGAAAGACGTGCAGGCTGAAGCTGTCGTCGTCGGTCCAGTGATTCATGGCCTCCCAGGCGATGACCGTCAGGCGACGATCGATCGCTGCCTGGGTCATCGCCTCGTCCTGCACGCAGTGTGGCCACCCCCACAGCACCTGGCCGGGCGAAAGCACGGTCAGATCCTCGGCCAAGGGTTTGGGAAGCACCACGACCTCACACTCGGCCATCAGCTGCTCGCGGGAACGCAGGCCACCGACCTGCGCCGCCAGTCGCTCATCCGAGATGCCGAAGCGCTCCCCATAGCCACGTTCGAAGACCATCCGGCGCCGCAGACCTGCGTCGATTCGCTCCAGGTGCGCGGCGTGGATTGGCAGCCGGCGCTCGTCGGGTTTGCGCGACGTCCCGACCACTCCCAGGCTCAGCTCCTGCATACGTGCTCCTATCTGAAGGCTCAGGGGATCGATCCGACGGAACGGAACACACGCACATCGTGAGGCACGGCCCGCACCCCCACGAGCGTACCTTCGGCGACCGGCCATCCGCTCGCAATCGACGAAGTCGTAATCGTGAACCGAGTAAGGCGGATCGAAACGCCCCCGCGGTCCTGGCGGACACTCAGAACCCTGTCGGTGAGGCTGCTGGTTGAAGGGTCGGCGAGTTCCAACTCCCAGGGCTGAATGGCGATCTGAACCGGGCCGTGTGCGGGCGTGGCTGTGGTCAGAGCACCACCGCCGCTCAGATGCACGGTCGAACCGGTGTCCGTTGCTATCGCCGTTCCTTCGACGATGTTCGCACCGGTTAGCGCGGCGACCAGCACGCTCGCCGGTGCAGCGAACAGCTCGGAGGACACCCCGAGCTGCACGAGCCGGCCGCGATCGATCACCCCGATCCGCTCGGCCAGCACGGCCGCGTCCTCGAAGGCGTGGGTGACCAACAGAGCCGGGAGCCCGAGTTCGCTGAGGATGTCGGCGAGCTCGTCGCGTACCTGCCGGCGGGTGATCGTGTCGAGCGCGCCGAATGGCTCGTCAAGCAGCAGCACCCTGGGCTCGCGCGCGAGTGCGCGTGCGAGCGCCACACGTTGGCGCTCGCCGCCGGAGAGCTGACGGGGCCGCGTGTGAGCGAGGTGGGCGACCCCGAGACGCTCGAGTAGGTCAGGCCGGTCGCGCTTGGCGGCGAACCGCACGTTGCCCGCCACTGTGAGATGCGGGAAGAGACCGTAGTCCTGCGGTAGATAGCCAACGCGACGACGCTCCGGGCTGAGATGGATTCCCCGTGCGCTTTCGAGCCACAGCTCGCCGGCGAGCGCAATCCGCCCAGCGCACGACCGTTCGAGCCCGGCGACCGAACGCAACAACGAGGTCTTGCCGGCACCGGACGGGCCGACGATCGCGATCGTCTCGGCGCCGACGTTCAGGGCGGCGCGAAGATCGAACGACCGCCGGGCGAGAGCGATGTCGATTTCGAGGAGGTCCACGAGCGCACGAACAGCTTCGATGTGAGCAGGATCGCAGCGCTCAGCATTATCAGGAGCACCCCGATCGCGATCGCCTGGTCGAGGTTCGCGTCAAATAGGGAATACACGGCGAGCGGCAGCGTCTGAGTGCTGCCCTGGAAGCTCCCCGCGAACAGGATCGTCGCGCCGAACTCGCCCAATCCGCGCGCGAACGCGACCGCCGCCGCTGCTCCCAGCCCGCCGGCTGCGAGTGGGATCGCCACCCGCAGCATCCGGCGAAAGGGCCCGGCGCCCAGTGTCCGGGCGACATCGATCAGGTTTGAGTCGATGGCTTCGAACGCCGCGATCGCGCCGCGCAGGTAGAACGGGCTCGCGACGAACAGGATCGCGATCACCACCGCGGCCTGGGTGAATGCGAGATCCACCCCGAGCGCACTCAGCGTGTGTCCGAGCAGACCGAAGCGCCCGAACGCGACCAACAACGCGAGTCCGGCCACCGCCGGCGGCATGACCAGCGGTAGCTCGACCACGGTGACCAGCACGCTGCGACCGCGGAACCGCGATCGGGCGAGGATGTACGCGAACGGGGTGCCGAGTCCTACCATGAGCGTGAAGGCGGCCGCGTTTGTCTTCAGCGACACGAGAATCGCATCAGTCGCGACCTTCGTCCCGAACCCGTGGATCAGGTCTCGAACGGGTTGATAGGTGATCAGCGCAATGATCGGCACCAACAGGAAGCCGAGCACGACCGCGATCACGATCGCGATCCCGGCGGCGAGGGCCAGCCGACCGAGCCGACTCACGGCTTGCCGAACCCGGCCGCCTTGAGCTTGGCCTGTCCCGCGGGCGAGAGCACCATCGCCAGAAACGCGTTTGCCGCAGCCTGGTTCTTGCCGGATTTGACCACCGCGATGAAATCCTTGGCTCCGGGCTTGGCCTTGGCCGGCAGCCGGACCACGGCGACCTTGCCCTTCGCCGCCTCGGCGTCGGTGATGTAGACGAAGCCCGCGTCAGCCTGCC
Organism: uncultured Solirubrobacterales bacterium; assembly: GCA_963808605.1. Taxonomy (GTDB): domain Bacteria; phylum Actinomycetota; class Thermoleophilia; order Solirubrobacterales; family Solirubrobacteraceae; genus Palsa-465. The sequence goes on along the minus strand of CAWEGQ010000009.1, from coordinate 500,883 downwards.
CGAGTGCAACCTCCGCGACGGTTTGCGTCACGTCGGTCGTCTGGCTGACGACATTCTTCATCGCGGGAGCGGTGATCCCGAGGTTCGTGAAGGCCGTGCGGGCGTAGTCGCCGCATGGCACCGTCGCATTGCAGATCACGAGCTTGACCCCCGGCTTCGTGATGTCGTTGACCGACGTGATGTGCGCCGGGTTGCTCTTGGGCACGATCAGCACCAGTGTGTTTGTCGCGAACTCGACGGGCTTGTCGACCAGACCCTTGGCCAGCAGCGCGGCCGGCTGCTTTGGACTCGCCGCAGCGAACACGTCAGCCGGTGCGCCCTGCTCGATGTCGGTCTCCAGGGCGCCCGAGCCACCGAACGTGTACTGAGCGCTCGGGTCGATGGTGGGGAATACCTTCGTCAGCGACGCGGCGGCGAGCACCGTCGGGGCGGAAGCGCCGGCGCTGGCCGGCGGGCTGACGGCGGACGAACTGCTCGGCGAAGGCGCCCCCACCGAAGCTGTCGTGCTCGAACTGCTCTTGCTTCCACACGCCGCAAGCAAGGCCACGACCCCAATCGCGATTACCGACGCCGACAAACGTCGGGCCGAAACTCCGCTCCGCCACACGACTGCCTCCTTGTCCGCACGCCAGGATTCTGGCACCCTAACGGAATCATGGAGTACAGGGCGGAGTCTCCTTTGCGGGCGCGCCGAGTGGAATGCGGGCTGACCCAAACCGAGCTCGCCGCTCGGGCTGGCGTCAGCCGACAGCTCGTCGCGGCGGTCGAGGCGGGCCTCAACAAGCCGGCCGTGGACGCCGCGCTTGGATTGGCACAGGCGCTGGCGACGAGCGTCGAGGAGTTATTCGCCGACAGCCCGCTCGGCGTGGTTGCGGCGCTCGGCGGTCGACTGCGCGACGGGGCGCCGCTGCGCATCGGACGCGTCGCCGATCAATTCGTAGCCGCCGAACTAGCGGACCACGGCATCTCCGGAGCGGGCTGGGCCAAGCCCGATGGCGTGGTTCAGGCCGGCACGCCACGACTGTTCCCCGGTCCGATCCCCGCCGGAATCGTGGTCGCCGGCTGCGATCCAGCCCTTGGGGTCGCGGAAGCGATGCTGCAAGGGCTCGGTCATCGCAGCCTGCTCGCTATTTCGGCGCCGACCGGGACGGCACTGCGGGCGCTCAAGCGAAATCGCGTACACGCCGCCGTCGTACATGGGTTGGCGAACGAGCTGCCACCACCGCCCGTCCCCGTCCTCCGCTGGCACCTCACCCGCTGGCAGGTCGGGCTCGCAGTCGCGCCGATGCTTGCCGGCGATTCCCTCGAGGCGGTGCTCGGCGGCGGGGTGCCGGTCGCGCAGCGCGACGCGGCCGCCGCCAGCCAGCAAGCGCTCGAGCGCGCGATCTCCCGAGCCGGGATCGCCGCCGCGCCATCCGGGCCGCGGGCCACCGGGCACATCGACGCCGCGCGTATCGCCGCCGCGATCAACGGCGCAGCAATCACCACCGAAGGCGCCGCCCGGGCGTTCGATCTTCGCTTCCTAGCCCTGGAGTACCACACCGTCGAGATCTGGCTCGCCGAGCGGTGGCTTGATCACCCCGGCATCAGCGGGCTCGGCGACCTCCTGGCCACGAGCGCGTTCACCAAGCGCGTCGCCCACTTCGGCGGCTACGACCTCGCCGGCTGCGGGGCCCGAGTCTCGAGCAGCAAGCAGTCCTGAACGGCCGCGGCGACGTGACCAGCCGTCGATTCGCAAGTGTCTCCCCCGCAGGCCGGCGAGCCCGAGCCGAGGAGGATCAATGGAATTTTCCCGGGACGCCTCGCTTCGCGGTAGGTTTCTCAGGTCGGCGGACGGTGGCAGGTGTCCGACCGCCGAGCAGCGGGTTTCTGGGGTCCGAATCTAGGGAGCAATCTATGCGCGGTCGTTCTGTGTTGGTGGCACTGCTGGGACTGTTGATGTTGTTCCCCGCCGTCGCTCAGGCGGAGCGCGATCGAAAGGTCTGCGGTCCGGAGGCGAAGGGGTTCGCCCGCTGCCATGCGCTGGTGGCGGTCAACGCCAAGGACCGGCCGGCGGCGACATCGGCCCCGACAGGCCTCGGCCCCGGCGATTTGAGAAGCGCATACAAGCTGACGACGGCCACCACGGCAGGCACCGGTAAGACGATCGCGATCGTCGATGCGTACGACGATCCCAACGCCGCCGCGGATTTGGGCGTCTACCGCGCGAGGTTCGGGATCCCCGCCTGCACCGCCGCCTCTGGCTGTTTCCGGAAGGTCGATCAGAACGGCGGGACGGCTTACCCGGCAGGCAATGCCAGCTGGGGCCAGGAGATCTCGCTCGACCTCGACATGGCGTCGGCGATCTGCCCGAACTGCAAGATCCTGCTCGTCGAGGCCGCGAGCTCATCGATCGTCAACCTCGGCACCGCCGTCAACACGGCAGCCCGGCTGGGCGCGATCGTGATCTCCAACTCATACGGAGGAAGCGAGTTCTCCTCCGAGGCGACCTACGAGAACGCGTACTACCACCACCCGGGGATCGCGGTGGTGGCCTCGAGCGGGGATACCGGCTACGGCGTCCAGTTCCCGGCGGCCTCGCGCTACGTCACTGCCGTCGGCGGTACCACCCTGACGCGCTCCACGAACGCCCGCGGCTGGTCGGAGGTGGCCTGGGCCGGAGCCGGCTCCGGCTGCTCGGCCTACGAGCCGAAGCCCACCTGGCAGCACGACACCGGCTGCGCGCGGCGCACCGTGGCGGATGTCTCCGCCGACGCCGATCCTCGCACCGGCGTGTCGGTCTACGACACCTACCCCTCCGGCGGCTGGCTGAAGTTCGGTGGCACCAGTGTCGCCGCGCCGATCATCAGCGGCGTGTACGCGCTGAACGGGACAACTCCCACGTTTGGCTCGGACCCGTACGCGCACGTCAGCGCCCTGTTCGATGTGGTCGGGGGCTCCAACGGCTCGTGCGGTGGGAGCTACCTCTGTACGGCGATCGCCGGCTACGACGGCCCGACCGGACTGGGGACGCCGAACGGCGCGACGGCGTTCTGATGCCCTGACTTGGAGTCACTTTTCGCCTGTATGCAGGGAAAAGTGACTCCAAGTCGCTCGCTGGCCGGGCCGGGCCCGACCCTTCCGCTCGAGATCGACGTAGAAAGCGCAGCCGAGGGTTGCCGCCGTCAACCCGACACCGATCGCCACTACGCCGAGCACGCGGACGGCGGTGCCGGGCAATGGCGCCAACACGAGCGGGTGGAGGAAGATCGCCCCTTTGCTCAGGCCGACGGCGACCGCCACCAGGCCGGAGCCGATAGCGGCTCCCACGTGGAGGTTCCGCGGGCCCCACAGCAGCACCCCGAGGCCGACCGCGAGGAAGGCGATCTCGTCCAGGCCTTCGACCCATGTCCCCGGCGAGCTGTAGGCGTCGAGCGCGAAGGCCAGGGCGATCAGCACCGACGCGCCCGCGGCAGCGATGGCGCAAGCGATCGCTCCTGTCCGCACGAACGCGGGTCGGCGCAACAGCAGCGGCGACGCACCCACACCGAGCAGGCACACGAGCGCCCCCAGCCACAGCCACAGCGGTGGAGCGGGAAAACGTCTGAGCTCGCCGTTCAGGCGAACGCGCCTCCCGTCGACGTTCAGCGGCACGCTCCAGACTCCTTGATCCACCCCGGACGGGAGTCGCTGCGTGCGCGGGTCGTGCCAGACGACCCCATCCCGCCCCCGTTGCAGGTGCCAGCGAGGCGCCACCGCGTCCACCCGCTCGGCCTTGGGCACCAGGCCGCTGACGGCCGCCGTCGGAGACGCCGCGTTCACCCACAGCCCGGAGGCGTCGAGGCGGAACATCGGCTCGCCCAGGTACCCCAGGGCGACCACCACGTGCCCGGGCCTGAGGGTCAGACTCAGGCCACGGTCGCTCTGGTAGATCCGGACGGCGTAGGCGGGCGTATCGGGAGTCAGGACGGCGGCGCGATAGTCGACGGCCACCGTGCCGGTCCGCAGGTGCGCTCCGGCGGCTGCCGGGATGCCAAGAACCGCGGCGGCGACTACGCCCGCCAGGGCGAGACCTAGATATGGGAGTCGCGCCTGCGTCACGCGAGCTAGTGTCCTAGATCGTCGGAGCGTCCGGGCTTGTATCGGTAGCACCTGGTTCTCGGACAGCAGCGTGTTCCCCCACTTCGGACTCCCGCGCATACTCCAGTGAACAGGAGAACTCAGAGATGGCCAAGTTGATCTACTCGGCAATCGCATCGCTCGATGGCTACGTCGAGGACGAACACGGCGGGTTCGACTGGGCGGCGCCGGACGAGGAAGTTCATGCTTTCGTGAACGAGCTCGAGCGGCCGATCGGCACCTGCCTATACGGGCGCCGCATGTACGAGACGATGGTCTACTGGGAGACGGCCGGCGCCGGCCCTGGTTCATCGGCGGTGAGTCGGGACTTTGCCGCGATCTGGCGGGCCACCGACAAGATCGTGTACTCGAGGACACTTCAGACCGTAGCCAGCGCCAGGACCCGGATCGAACGAGATTTCGATCCGGACGCGATCCGCCGGCTCAAGCAGACCTCCACGGCGGACATCGCGGTCGGCGGCCCCGAGCTCGCCGGCCAGGCGCTCACGCTGGGGCTGGTCGATGAGTGCCATCTGTTCCTCGGGCCGATCTTGGTGGGCGCCGGCAAGCGCGCATTACCCGACGACGTCCGGGCGCAGCTTGAACTCCTCGATGAGCGCCGGTTCCGAAACGGCGTCGTTCATCTTCGGTACCGGGTAAGCGCTTCCTGATCTCCCAGGAGCCGGTAGACCTCCGGCGTCCGGTCAGACGTCGGCGGCAGCGGTGGTGTATTCGTCGTCGGTGACATGACGCCCCCAGACGACCGGGCTGCCGGACTCATCGTTCTGCTGCATGGCGAGGTGGACCATGAAGCGGTTGGGGGCGGCTCCGTGCCAATGGTTCTCGCCGGGTTCGAAGAACACGCGATCGCCCGGGCGGATGACCTCGACCGCGCCGCCCTCGCGCTGGCAGAGACCGGCGCCCTCGATGACGTAGATCGTCTGTCCGTGGGGGTGGGTGTGCCACGCGGTCCGGGCGCCAGGGGTGAAGTGGACGCTCGCGGCGGCGAACGTCGAGCTGCCGGCGGGGACGGCGACGGCGTCGATGTAGACGTCGCCGGTGAACCAGTCGGCCGGGCCTTTGGCCGTGTCAATGCTGCTGCTGCGGGTGATCTGCATGTGGTGCGGTGTGCCTCGCGGTCGGGGACATCAACATACCCAGTTGAAACCTCGAAACGGGAGAAGCCATGAGCCAGGACCCCAGCGAAAATGACTCAGCCGCGACGTCGGTCGACCCGGAAATCCGCTTCCCGGGTGAGTCCGACGAATACCGCCGCGCGCGCAACCAGCTGCTCGCCTCGGAGGTCGCGCTGCGGCGCACGCTCGAGACCGTCGCCGCGCAGCGACGCGCGCCCGTCACGTGGACCTGATCTGGCCGATCTGGAGCGTGCTTGACATGACCCCCCACGGCCGGGACACGAAACCGAGCTTTCCCGGGCTCGACTACAACCGCCCCACGCGACGGGATCGTGTCTACCGGACGGGTCGGCGGTTGTAGAGATACCTGGCCCATAGATAGCTGGCGCCGGCGATCGCCAGGCACCACACGATCGCCTTGACGCCCGCGCTGCCGACGTGCTGATTGGCGAGCAGGCTGCGCACGGTGTCGGTGACCGGGGTGAAGGGCTGATTCTCGGCGAACCAACGGAGGCCGGCGGGCATCGACGCGACGGGCACGAAGCCGCTGCCGAGGAACGGCAGGAAGGTGAGGAACATCGGTATGTTGCTCGAGGTCTCGACGGTCTTGGCGACCAGGCCTAGAGCGACCGATAGCCAGATCAGCGCAACGGCCAGCAGCACGAGGACCCCGAAGACGGCCAGCCAGTGCAGCGGGCCGGCGGCGGAGTGATAGCCGATCAGCAGAGCCACGGCGATGGTGACGACGAGGCTGATCAGAGTCAGGACCAGGCTGCTGAACACGTGGCCGGCGAGCACGGCGGGTCGCCAGATTGGCATCGTCTTGAAGCGGGCGATGATGCCCTCGGTCATGTCCTTGGCCACGGAGATGGCGGTGATCTGAGCGGCGCCGGCGACGGTGAACAGCAGCATCCCGGGCGTGAGGAAGTTGATGTAGGCGCCGCGTCCCCCGCCGGTGGTGATGCCGTTGCCGAGCGTGCCGCCGAAGACGTACACGAACAGCAGCAGGAACACGACCGGCATGAGGATCGGAAACAGGGACAGCCCGGGGTAGCGCTGCAGGTGGCGCAGGTCGCGCCGCAGCATGGTGGTCGAATCGCGTAGGGCGTATGAGCTGGTCATCGGTGGAGCTCCTCTGCTGTTCTCAACTCGTCTCCGTGAGCTTCTCGGCCTGTCAGCGCGAAGAAGACGTCGTCGAGATCGGGGGTGTGAATCGCCAGATCGACGACATCGACACCGGCCTCGTCGAGGTCGCGGAGAACGCGACGCAGGGTGGCGACATTGCCGTCGGTGGGGATCTGCAAGTGCGGCGAATCCTGGTCGGTGACCGACACTCCCAAAACGGCGCCGGCCAGGAGTTGCGCCTCGGCGTCGGCGAAGTGGACATCGATGCGGCCGCCGGGGATTCCCTGCTTGAGCTCCTGCGCGGTGCCCTGCGCGACCAGTCGTCCGCGATCGAGGATCGCCACCCGGTCGGCGAGCTTGTCGGCCTCGTCGAGGTACTGAGTGGTGAGGAACACCGTGGTGCCGTCATCGGCGAGACTGCGGACGATCTCCCACACGGTGCGGCGGCTACGCGGGTCAAGACCGGTAGTCGGTTCGTCGAGGAAGATGACCTGCGGCGCGCCGATCAAGGTCATCGCCAGGTCAAGACGGCGACGCATCCCACCCGAGTAGGTCATGGCGATCCGGTCACCGGCCTCAGTCAGCTCAAAGCGCTCGAGCAGCTCGCCGATGCGTCGGCGCCCCTCGGCGCGCGGGAGGTGGTGCAGGTCGGCCATCAGCTTCAGGTTCTCTGCACCGGTGAGCAGCTCGTCGATGGCCGAGAACTGCCCGGTCACGCCGATCACGTCCCGCACCGCATCCGGCTCGCGCGTCACGTCGTGTCCGGCGACACGGATCGTGCCGTGATCTGCCTCGAGCAGCGTGGCGAGGATCCGGACCATCGTCGTCTTGCCGGCCCCGTTGGGTCCCAACAACGCGAACACGCTGCCCGGCTCGACGGCGAGGTCGAGTCCGTCGAGGACGACGTTGTCGCCGAAGGACTTGCGCACATCGATGGCGGTGATGGCCGGTGAGGCTGGAACTGTCATGGCTTCTTTCCGATCAAGACTCTTATTTACCTGCGGCGGCACGACACAAAGCTCAGGAAGGCAACTCCCCGGAGGCACGGAGGACTTCACGACGCGCCTCCCACTCCTGTCGAAGCGCTTGGATGCTCTCGACCAAGAACTCCGCGAACGCCACCAGCTCGAGCAGCTCCGCCCGGCGTTCTGGCGGCGCATCGCTCAGCACCTCGAGGCCCTCCCGGGCCAGATCACCGAGCTCCTGATACTCCGAGATGTCAAACCCCCGCGCTTCCGCCGAGGAGAGGTCAACCCGGACGCGGTCCATCCGCTCCCCCGCGGCCCGGGAGCGCCGAACCGAGTCGGTCCGCTCCAGCACGTTCAGCGCGCCGGTGATCGCACTGCGACTCGCCAGCAGCGCCTCGCTCAGCTCGGCAATCGTCTGGTCGCGTGGTTCGCATACCAGCAGGTAGCCGAGCACGCGCCCGACCATCGGCGGATACGCGTAGCGGCGGGCGTAAAAGCGGCCCAGGTGGTCGGCGTAGGTGATCTCTTCATCGCGTGGCATGCGGCAGGTATAGCACACATCGCGCAGATGACACAAATTTGTGTTATATTCGCCTCCTGACGCACGAACGAGCCGCTTGGGACACGGCCCGGCACATCAGGTTATGGTCGCGGCATGCGATCACCTCGACTCGGCGCTCCCGCCGGCCGACGCGACTCGGGTGGGCGCTTCTGAACCTGGTCCGCCGAAGGGGTGCTCAACAGACGTCCACCGGGTCGGGTGCCTCGCGCCCGGGGCCGACCGCTTGGCCGGCCTGGCCGCTGGTGATTTTGCTGTGTACGTCCAGCGCGTTGATGGTGGTGGTCCTCGGCCTGAAGTTGTCGTTCTTCGACGACGACTGGTGGTTCCTGCTCCAGCGGCCGGGACTTGAGTCCCACGGTGGGCTGGACGCCCTGCTGGCCCCGCACAACGGCAACATCGTGGCGCTGCTGGACGGGCTCTACAAACTGCTGGTCGCGGTCTTCGGCCTCGGCTCGCAGCTGCCGTACCGCATCGTGCTCGGCATCACGATGGCGTGCCTGGGCGCCCTGGTGTTCGTGCTGGTGCGTGAGCGAATGGGACCGCTGGTCGGTGTGGTCGCGGCGGCCGTGATCCTGTTTCTCGGCCCGGCCTGGGAGGTGATGCTGTTCTTCGCTTCGTTCAGCCATCTCGGCGCCCTGACGTTGGGGCTCGGGGCTTTGCTCGCATTGGAGGTCGACACGCCGAGACGAAACGCGGTCGCGTGTTTCCTCCTGGTCTGTGCGACCTTGCTGTTCAATCTTGGGATCCCGTTCGGTGTCGGAGCCGCGGTCGTGATCGCGCTCCGGCGCCGTCCAACCCAGCTGTGGATCCCCGCGGTCCCGCTGGCGCTGTTCGCCCTGTGGTGGGTCTTCTACGGTCACAAGCAGCCATCGGGTGTGACGCTCCACAACATCCTGCACCTGCCGTCCTACGTGCTGGACTCGATTTCGTCCGGACTGGCATCGGTTACCGGTCTCAGCCACGGAGGCCTGCCGACGCCTTTGCGTCACGGGTACCTACTGGCTCCGATCCTGGCGATAGCGGTCGGCCTCAGGTTGCTGCGTGGACCGCGGCCCGGACCCTGGCTGCTGGTGATCGGCAGCGTGGCGCTGACCTTCTGGGCTCTGGCTGGGGCCGGTTACATGCCTGGCCGCGAGCCGGTCGCCAGTCGCTACCAGCTGACCGACGCGGTGCTGCTGATCTTGATCGGAGCCGAGCTGCTGCGCGGGATCGCGCTCCCTCGCCGGCTTGCCGCGATCATCGCCGTCGCCGCCATCGGCGTCGTGGTTTCCAATCTGTTCGCGCTGAGCTTTGGCTTCGGCTTCTTACGCACGCAGGCCGAATACGCGAAAGCCGACACCGGCGCGCTGCAGATCGCCGGCTCCCACGCGCCGGCCGGCCTTTGGCTACGGCCGCCTGTCGCGCGCGACCGCTTCCTGTCCGGAGTGACAGCGGGTCGCTACTTCGCCGAGACCCGAGCCCACGGTACCCCGTCCTTCTACACGCCGGCTGAGATCGCCGACGCCCCAGCAGCCCAGCGGCAGTCCGTCGATAGCGTGCTGGCCACGGCCTACCAGATGACGCTGCGACCGATCCGCGGTCCGGGGCCCAGCAGGGGCTGCCGGCGGCTGAAGGCCTCGACCGTTCCGGGGGGACCCGAACTGTCGCTGCCGACCGGCACGACCGTAATCAAGGATCAGAGCGCTGCCGCGCTGCTGGTCAGCGTCAGGCGGTTCGCCCCCACCGGGATGGCCGTCACGGTCGGCTTTGTGGCTCCCAGGCTCAGCGGGAGGATGGTGATCCCGCGGGACACGGTCGCGACGCCGTGGCGTCTCAGTATTCGAAACCCTCGAGGCGCACCCGGTGGCGAGGTCTCGGTTTGCGGGGCCTGAAGATCGCCTCGCGTCATCTGTGGAGCAGCTCAGGCTCGATGGTCGTCGCCGAGGACGACCTCGCTGGGCGAGGGGCGCCCGATCGCATAGCCCTGAGCGTAGTCGACGCCGTACTGCTCGAGCAGGTCGAGCGCTGCCGGATCCTCGACGCCTTCGGCGACGGTCTGGCGCCCGAAGCCTTGGGCGAGGTTGACGATCGCTTTGACGACGTGCTGGTTCTGAGGATTCTCGATCAGGTCGCGTACGAACTGAATGTCGATCTTGATGACGGTCACCGGTAGCCGCTTGAGATAGGCAAAGCCGCCAAACCCGACCCCGAAGTCGTCCAGGGCGATTTCGCAGCCGAGGTCTGAGAGCTCATGGACGAACGCTTCGGCGAGGCCCTCGTCGTTGGCGAGCGCGGTCTCGGTGATCTCGCAGACCAGCAGCCCGGGGTCCGCGGCGGTCTGGCGCAGCCCGCGCACGAGATCGCTGATGAGTTCGCGAGACCCCAGCGATTTGCCGGAGACGTTGAAGTGGACCTTGTGGCCACGTGCTGCGTGCTCGATCGCCTGGGCGAGGACCCATCGGTCGATGTCTTCGATCAGACCGTATTGCTCGGCGGCGGGCAGGAACTGGCCTGGAGCGATGATCGCGCCGTCACGGTCGATCAGTCGCAGCAGCAGTTCGTGCATGACGACCTCGCGGGTCTGCAGGTCGATGATCGGTTGGGCGTAGAGGACGAGGCGGTCTTCGTCGAGAGCGTCTCTGAGGCGCCCGACCCAGTTCATTGTTTGGCGCTCGCGCTCGCGGTGCTGCTCGGCCGCTCGGCGGGTGCTGACGTCGCCGAAGACGAGGACCACACCGGAGACCTTGTCGTTGCTGGTGATCGGGGCGGCGCTGTATGCGACGGGCAGCAGCCGCCCGTCGCGTCGGGTGAATGTGTCGTCCTCGATTCGGATCACCGAGCCCGTGTCCAACACGGCGACGAGCGGGGAGTCGGCGGACGGATAGGGTGAGCCATCATCGTGCTGGTAATGGATCGTGTCGTGCAGCGAGCGCCCGGCGAGTTCCCGCTGGCTCCAGCCCAGAAGGCGCTCAGCGGCGTGGTTCATGTAGGTCACATGACCATCGTGGTTCATTGCGCACACGCCTTCGGCCATACTGTCGGTCAACGCGGCGAGGAAGCCCTCGGCTTCCCGCATCTCCAGCATCTGGGCCTTTTCCGCATTGATGTCAGACACCATCACCAGGGAACCGGAACGCTGGCCCTGCTGGTCGCTCAGCGGCCGGTGTGACACCCGTGCCCAGCACTGCGTGCCGTTCTTGCGTACGAAGCAGGTCTCGACGAGCCCAGCTCGTCCCTCGCTGCGAGTGGCTTCGCGCTCCTGGCGCGCGACCGGCTGCGTCTTGAGGTCCATGAATTCCGACTGCCTGCGGCCGAGCATCTCCTCTGGCCGGTAGCCCAGCATCTCCGCCATCCGGGGGTTGACGTAGTTGGTGCGCTCGCTGACGTCAAGGCGCCAGACGCCGTCGGGTGTGGCCTCGAGAATCTCGCGGTAGCGCTCATCGCTCTCGGCCAGCGCCCGCGAAGCGTCTGCCCGCTCGGTGATGTCGCGGGTGATCGTGGTCATGCCCAAGGGGTCTCCCGCTGAGTCAGTCTGCGCGAACGCGGTGATGGCGACATCGATCAGGGTGCCGTCCTTGTGCAGCCGTCGGGTTTCGTAGCGCTGAACCTTCCCACCAATGACCGCCTGCTCGCGAAGGCCACGGCTCTCAGCGGTCGCCTCGGCTGGAATCAGGATGTCGCTGGGTTCGCCGAGAATCTCCTTTGAGCTGTAACCGAAGACCTCCTCCGCCGCTCGGTTCCAGGTAGTGATCCGCAGATTCCGATCGAGTGACATGATCGCGTCCTCAGATGCGCGCACGATCGTGGCCAGCCGTGCGTGTTCGCCGTCGACGCGGTCACGCTCGGTCACGTCTCGCCACGTGAGGACGAGCAGCTCACCGGCCTTCAGCGCGCGCAGATCAAAGGAGCGCCGCTCAGAGTCTCCGCCCCGCCGGCCGGGCTGAGCGAAATCGTCGAGAGCCAGGGGCTCGTCGGTCTCCATCACGGTCACATAGGCATCAAACAGGCCGACCGGGGCGAGATGCGTCCGCCGCTTGAGCATGCGCGTTCCAATCAGCAGCTCATGGCGGAGCCCGCTGGCCTCGCACACCGCGTCGTTGGTGTACTCGTAGACGAAATCCACGATCTCACCGCTCTCGCGCAGCGGCCTCAGCAAAGCGAACGGGTCAATCAACGAGCCGACCGATACATCGAAGCACGCCTCGCATTTGGCCAATCCAGCTTCCAGGCGCACAACCCGGCGCTCGGTCGACTCGGAGCGCACGACCTCGGTCTGGCCGCCGCCGAGGCCTAACGGCTCGCGTTCGTGACTGCTGTCTGACGGCAGGTTACGGTCCAGCCTGGAAGCGCCCCACCTCGAGCCTCCGTGATTCAGGGACTTCAGCAAGCTGAGCAGCCTCGACTCTCCGCGATTAGGATCCGTGACACTCCGCCGGCGCCCCGTGCGCCACGATCTCCGCAAACAGAGGCCTTGACTACGAACATCGGCACGCCAGAGGATTCCCCATATCGGCCGTTTGGCCGATTGCAGCCGGTTCGCAGGAGTTGGATACTGCTCCGTGAAGCTGGGGATGGTGTAGGCGAAGGAAGGGGCGGCGTGGAGTCAGCCGTTCGGAACGAGGTGCAGTACGCGTGGGTCGCCAGCACGCCGGATCCTGTCGTGATCACCGACCCGGACGGGCGGGTGTTGGCGGTGAACGCCGCGTTCGAGGCCTTGTTCGCGATCTCGGACTCCGGCGGTTCTGACGAGCCGGTCGAGGATCTCATCATCGCGTCGAGGTACCGGGCCGTTTACCGCGCGGCTCGTCGGCTGGCCCTGGCACGTGGGCCGTCGGTCAGTGCCGGCCCACCCAGCGAGTTCGTCGCGGTCCGCGCGGATGGAGGTGAGTTCGCCGCCAATCTGAGCTTTGCTCGAACCAGCGAAGATCCGTCGCACTTGGCTACCTGGATCCGAGACCTGACCGAGGACCCCCGGGTCCTGCGCCAGGCGCCGGGCCGAGAGACCCTGGCCGAGCGCACGGAGGAGTTGGCTGGGTTCGGGAGCTGGGAATTGAGTGCTGGCCGGATGCTGTGGTCCGACAATCTGTTTCGGATTTATGGACTGCAGCCCGGTGAGATCACCCCATCGGCCGAGTACGTGTTCGCCCATTGCCATCCCGACGATCGACAGCGCATCGAGCAGGTCTACGACGAGTTTCGTCGGACGGGCACGCGTCCGGATCTGCGCTACCGATTCATCTGGCCCGACGGGACAGTGCGTCACCTGACGTCAACCGTCGAGTCAGAGGTGGAAGGCCGGAGGTCCACTCTGATCGGCATGGTCCGGGACCTCACCGAGCAGCACCAGGCGCAGCTGGAGCTGGCGGCTCGGTTCGCAGTCTCGGACGCCCTGGCCGGCTGGGAGCCTGGCGCCCTCGGCGCCCGCCGTCTGGTCAGGGATCTAGCTGAGGCGTTGGAGTTCGATTGGGGGGCGTTATGGACGCCGCGCGGCGACGTGCTGGCCGTGTGGGTGGCCTGGCATGCGCGAGGATTGAACACGTTGGAGGGAAACTTGGATCTGGGCCAGGTTCGCCTCGGGCGGGGCGAGGGCCTGGCCGGATCAGCCTGGGCGTCGGGCGAGCCGACAAGGGTGGCCGACCTCACGGATGAAGCGTCCGGTACGGTCCGGGCGCTGGATGGTCAGACCGGATTGCGTGGCTCGCTGGCGGTGCCGGCGACATATGGTGCCGAGGTGCTGGCGGTGCTCACCTTCGCTTCGCGACGGCAGGCCGTCCTGACAGATCAGTTCATGCGGTCGCTACTCGGCATCGGCTACGAGATCGGGCACTTCCTCGCGCGACGTGCCGGCGAGCTCTCCGCGCCGCTGCTGAGTCCTCGTGAACTGGAGGTACTCCAACTCTCGGCCATCGGGTATGTGCGACGCCAAATCGCCGAAGAGATGGAACTCAGCCAGGCCACGGTCAAGACGCACATGGAACACATCTACCGCAAGCTCGGGGTCCACGATCGGGCGTCCGCCGTCGGAGAGGCCCTTCGGCTGGGACTCATTCGCTAGCCCAAGCCATCGGCCGGTCGGCCGATTGTGTAAGCCTGCCGAATCCGCGACACTCCTAGGTCGTGTGCGTTGAGGCGCCCGGCTTGTCGCTTGACGCCTGAGAAGCCGAAGCGAAGGACGCGGTAGGGCGTTGGGTCACCGGCACAACGTCGATCAGCGACCATAAATCATCCAGTCTCGCCAGAAGCGTGCTCAAGCTGGAGTGTCATGGTCAAAGAAGAGCTGGCGGACGTTCTCAGCGAGTTCGCTCGCACGATGGTCACGGATTTCCCCATTCAGGACATTCTCGATCACCTGGTTGAGCGGATCGTCGACGTCATGCCGATCTCCGCCGCCGGGGTCACCCTGATCTCATCCGGCCACGATCCGCGCTACATCGCCGCCTCCAACGCTTCGGCTCTACGCTATGAGAAGCTGCAGACCGAGCTGGGAGAAGGACCATGCCTGGCCGCCTTCCGTACTCGCGAAGCGGTTTCGGTGCCGGATCTCACCGACGAGGATCGCTTCCCGCTATTCGCCCCCCGCGCGTTGGCAGCCGGACTGGCCGCGGTGTTCACGTTCCCGCTGCGCCATGACGATCTCTCGCTCGGCGCACTGGACCTCTACCGAGACACGGCAGGCCCGCTAACGCCGGTTTCGATGAGAGCCGCACAGACGCTTGCGGACGTGGCCGCGGCCTACCTGATCAACGCCCAAGCACGGTCAGATCTGCAGGACTCCTCCGATCAATCACGCGAGGCGGCGATGCACGACCCGCTGACCGGGCTAGCTAACCGCACCCTGCTTAAGCAGCGCCTCGAGCACGCGTCTCATCGTGCAGCGCGATCGGGCAAGACCAGCGCCCTGTTCTTCGTAGACCTCGACGGATTCAAATCGATCAACGACACCCACGGCCACCGGGTCGGTGACGAGTTGCTGATAGCCGCAGGGCAGCGCCTGGCTGGCGTACTACGCCCGGGGGATACTCTGGCCCGCCTGGCCGGCGACGAATTCGTCGTGCTCTGCGAAGAGCTCAACGACCCTGCTCAGGCCGACGCGATCGCGGCCCGCTTCGAATCCGCCTTGACCAGACCGTACGAGCTGGCAGACGTCGAGCTGAGCGTTGATAGCAGTATCGGTATCGCCCTCACCGGAGGCGGTGATTTTGCGCCCGAGGACCTCATCCATAACGCAGATGTCGCCATGTACCGTGAGAAGCGCCGGAAGGGATCGCGCGGCCGGGTTCTCGGGCCGCCCGGGTTGCGCCTCGCCGAGCATCAAGCCGGCCTCGCGCGGGGCCTCCCGGGCGCTTTGGCACGCGGTGAGCTACATGTCGCATACCAGCCGATCGTCGAAACCGGCGATGGCCGCGTGACCAGCGTCGAGGCGCTCTTGCGGTGGACGCATCCGAGTCGCGGAGCCGTGTCGCCAGCGATATTCATTCCGTTCGCCGAGCAGTCGGGTCAGATCATCGAGCTGGGCCACTGGATCCTTGAGCGAGCATGCCAGGAGAGACAGAGCTGGCAGCGGCGCCGCAGCGACGAGATCGGGATGTCGGTCAACGTATCGCCGCACCAGTTCATGTCCGCCGGCTTCGCCGACTCGGTCGCGGCCGTCCTCAGGGCCACCTCAACCGACCCCGCGCTGTTGACCCTGGAGGTGACCGAGACCGTCTTCGTCCGCGATCGTGAACGCGCCCTGATCGTGCTCGATGATCTCAAGACCGCCGGGGTCAAGCTGGCTCTCGACGACTTCGGGACCGGGTACTCCTCGCTCAGCTACCTCCAGACCCTCCCGATCGACGCGCTCAAGATCGATCGGAGCTTCATCACCAACCTCGCCGGCGGATCCCCTGGTCAGACGATCCTGATCGCGATGATCCAGCTCGCACATGGGCTCGATATGACCGTAATCGCGGAAGGCGTCGAGACGGCGGAGCAGCATGAGCAGCTCGCCACCCTGGGCTCGGACTGCTGCCAGGGCATTTACTTCGCTCGCCCGATGGCCGCCGCGGACATCACCACCCTGATCCGCGCCGACAACGGACACCTCCCGCGTCTACCCCTCGTCCGAAGCCACTGAAGAACCTCCGTGAGGACCGGCTCGGTGACGCCCTCGCGACCAGAGTGAAGATGACGAGAGCCCGGCTAGCCGCCGAGATGCCAGCTGAATGTCAGCCAGCGACCAGCGCAATGCGACGGCTCAGTTGGCGGCTGGCGGATGAGTCTCGGTCGTCGTCAGCGCGGTGGGGTGGCCCGGAACTTGTGCTACAAATAGCACCATGGCAAGCGTAGGTATCAGGGAGCTTCGACAACGAGCTAGCGAACTGGTTCGTCGTGTCGAGAACGGCGAGAGCATCGAGATCACCGACCGTGGCAGGCCGGTCGCAGTGCTCTCACCCCTCCCCGACGATCCGGTGCAGCGTCTGCGAGCGGCCGGTGACCTGCAACCAGGCGAGGGCGAGCTCGACGACTTGCCGGAACCGCTGCCTCTCCCCGTCGGTAGCGAAGCACCCTCGCTGGTGCTGGCGTCGCAGCGCCGCGATGAACGCTGAGCAGCGGCTGACCTACGTCGACTCCTCGGCAATCGTCAAGCTGGCAATCGCAGAACCCGAGTCGCCGGCCCTCCGCCGCTACCTGACTCGCCGCCAGCCCCTGGTCAGCAGCGCGCTCGCGCGGACCGAGGTGACGCGCGCACTGCATCCAGCCGGAGCGCAGGCCGTCGCTCGCGGCCAGGAGGTCTTGCGGCGGATCCAACTCGTACGCGTCAACGACCACGTTCTGAACGACGCCGGCCAAATGCAACCCAACGAGCTCCGGTCGCTGGGCGCGATCCACCTCGCCAGCGCCCGACTGCTCGGCACAGCAGTCAGGCTGATCGTCACCTACGACGAACGCATGGCCGCCGCCGCCAAGCAGGCCGGCTGGTCGGTCGCCGCGCCCGAGTGACCCATCACCCGACCCTTCGCCGGGACCTGCTGATCGAGCAAAGCGGCTGATACGGCGGTCGTCACACTTTTCGCCTGCTCTAACCGACTATCCCGCCCACAAAAAGGGCCCCAATGAGGGGCCTTCCAAGGACTGCGCACATGCCGGAGGAGGGACTCGAACCCCCCGACACGCGGATTATGATTCCGCATGTCGTGGCCGCCTATCGCCCGCAACCACGGGCGATCGCGAGCTTCCCGTCGGGCTAACGGACGTGCTGGACCGATCGCCGGGGCACGGCTCGGCGCGTTTAGTCCGCGGTCCCGACCTCCGGCGAAGGCCCGGCGTCCGGTTTCCAGGCCGCGCCCGCGGTGGCGACGTCGGGGACGTAGGTGTGGCGCGCGTAGAGCAGAAAGACTCCGCCCGCGGCGAGCGAGGTCAGCATGATCAGGAAGGTGACCTGCAGCCCGGTGCCGGTCGCCGATGAAACGACGCGATGGACATGCGTACCGAGCGGCGCCTGCGTCGGCACGAATCCCGCCACCAGGTCGGCGACGGCCCCGAACAGCAGCGGCGCCAGCGCTTGCGCGAGGGAGCGCAGGAATGTCCGGGTGCTCTCGGCCCGGCCCCACAGCGCCGACGGCATGATGTCGAGGCGAGCCGCATCGAGCGGGGGATTGGCGGCGGAGATCAGCGCGGCGCCCGCCACATCGAACCAGATCGCCGAGCTCAGCCGGCTGCTCAGCAGACCGGGGATCAGGACCGCGGCGGCGCCGATGTAACACACCGCCGGGATCCACACCCGCGCCTCGAGCTGACCGCGGCGGGTGAGCAGGTCGGTCAGCGGCCCGCTCAGCAGGGTCCCGATCAGCGCGCCCAACACCAACAGGCCAAGCACCAGGGTCGCGGTGGCCTGGCTAGCGTGGTAGTGACCGCGCACGAAGATGATCGCGAAGGTCGACAGCCCAGCGAAGAAGAAGTATCCGAGCGAGGAACTGATGATCAGCAGCGTGTTGGTGGGGATGCGGAGGATGTAGCGCACCGCGTCGGAGAGGGACATGGACTCGGGATTGGTGTTTAGGACGAGCTCTGGGTCGGGTGCGACGCCGCGTTGGCTGGCCGCCGCCTGTGCTCGCTCCTGTTCGGGCCCGTCAACTCCGTCCGGATCGGCGGGTTGCTCGCCGCCGTCCGGACTGGCCTGCGCCTCCGCCAGGTCCAGGGTTCCGCGCCGCAGGCGGCTGTGGCCCCCGCGCAGTGGTTCCGGCACGGTGCGCCACAAAGACCGGGCCAGGAAGAAACCGGGCAGCGCCAGCAGCACGAAGGCCACCCGCCAGGAGATCACGCTGGCGACGGTGCCGCTGATCAAAAAGCCGACCGCCGTTCCGGCGATCTCTCCGCTGAGGATGTAGCCATAGACGCGTCCGCGCTCCGGAGAGGGAAAGTAGTCGCCGGTCAACGAGGCGATGGCCGGACCCGCGGTGGCGGCCACGGCGCCGAGGCCGACGCGGGTGAGCAGCAGGCTGGAATAGGAACCGGCGAGGGCTCCCACCAACGTGGCCACGCTCCAGAGGACGATGCTCGCGGCCAGCATCGGTACCCGTCGCACCCGATCGACCAGCAACCCGACCGGAATCACCGCCAGGGCTCCGATCAGCAGAGCCACCGAGTTGAGCAGGCCGATCTTGGTGTTGCCGATGCGCAGGTCATGCTCCAGCTGTGGGGCCACCGCCCCGACGGTGGAGATCTGCGCGCTGGAAAGGGCCAGCACGCACCCAAACAGACCGATCACCCGCGCCCGGGCAGGGCCGCCGACCAGCTCCACGACTCGACCGCGCAGCAGGCGGGCCAACCACTGGGACCCCCGCACCATGGCCGCCGTCGCTCGAATAGGCCGGTTTGCCCGCTCCATCAACCAGATGATCGAGACAAGCGCGGGGCGGCGGGCGGGTGAAGAGATTCAGGCGGGGTCACGGCGGGCCACGGCTGATGGTGGCACGCCGCCACCGACTTTCGGCTGCTAGACCGAGGAAGTCGGCGGCCGCCGTCGAGCCGCCTGACGAGGACCTCGCTCGGGCTCGGCCGCGATCACGAGCGGAGGCGTTTCCGCGGAAACGCCTCCGCCCCCGCCCGGAGGATGCGCTGCCGATCAGTACCGATCGTGGTGCCGGAACCAGGCCCCGTTGTCGTTGCGTCCCCGCGGCGCGCGATCCAGCCACTGGTACATACCCCACAGCGAGTCAAGACCGCGCGCGTACGCAGAGTAGGTGTGGTAGACGACGCCGTTCTCGCGTGCGAAGGCGCTTATGCCGGGGGCCTCGCGCATGAAGGTGGCGTTGTCGGTGCCGGCCATCGCGGCGTGCGGGCTCGGCTGCGTCGCCTCGAGCGCGCCACGCATGTCCCTCGCGGCGTAGTTGTACTCAGTGTTGCCCGAGCGCTGCTGCTCTTCGGTGAATGATGTGTTGAAGTCGTAGTTGAAATCGGTGTCGTGCGCGGAGGCCCAGCGGAACGTCCAGCCCATGCGCCGCTTGTAAGCCTGGATCTGTTCGATGGGAGCGCGCGAGACCGCGACCAGACCGACGTCGTGGTTCTCGAGGTGGACGGCGAAGCCGTTGAAGCCGTCGGCGATCGCCGAACACGACGGGCAGCCCGACTCGTAGCCCGGGCCGAGCATGAAGTGGTAGACGAGCAGCTGCGAACGGCCACCGAACAGATCGGCGAGCGACGCGTCGCCCTCGTCGGTGTCGAAGCGGTACGCCTTCTCGACGGGCACCCAGGGCAGCTGCTGCCGCTGGCGGGTGATCTCGTCGCCGCGGCGGGTCAGCTCCTTCTCGGCTTCGAGCAGGTCGAGTCGGGCGGCGAGCCACTGCTCGCGCGTGCCGGTCGGGTGGGTAGCGGTGCTCATGCGGGTCTCCTCTTGTGGTGGTTCAGGCTGCGGCGGTGGCGATGCCGAGGGCGACGATTCCCAGCGCCAGGGACAGGTCAAGGGTGCGACGTGGCGGAAACAGCTTCTGCGCAAGCACGACGGCGGCGATCGCGACCATCAGCACGACGCTCATCACGTTCACGGCGACGAGCACGAGCATCAGCCCGATGCTCGAGCCGAAGCAGAAAGCGCCGAACCGGGCGCCCGAGCGGACGCGCTCACGGCAACGCCGGCGACACTCGCGCTTCAGCGGCGTGAGCTCGTAGACGCCCGCGCCGATGAGCAGCGCCCCGGACGCGGCAGCGCCGGGTGGCCGATAGAGCAGCCAGATCGCCAGACCGGCGAGCGCCCAGACGCCGAGATAGGAGCCGGCGAACAACGGCGCCGCGAGCACACCCCGGCCGTCCCCCGCCCGCCGCACGATCGCGGGGACCGCGCTGGGCAGCATCATCGCGGCCATCATCACCACGAACAGCGGGAGGGCCATCGTCATGCCGCTCATCGGCGTGCCGTGCATCCCGGACATCGGCATTCCCGGCATCGACATGCCGTTCATCGCGTCAGCCCGAGCCTGGCCGGGGTGTTCAGCCGGACGTCCGGGAGGGTCTCACCGGTCTCGAGCAGCGTCTTGAGGTTGGCCAGGACCCGCGGCCAACCGTTGCTGATCATTGAGCCGGTGAGCCCGCCGGGCACCAGATCGTCGTGGATCACAGTCAGCTTCACCTGATCGCCGAGCGGCTCGATCTCGAAGGTGACCTTCGAGCGAGGCTCAGAGGCGAGCCGGTCGCCGGCCTCCTCAGTGAAGTTGAGCGCCTGCGCCCACTCCGGCGAATGCGTCTGCCACGTGTAGGACAGGCGACGGAAGGGCTCTGATTCGAGCACCACCTGCTCGGGGTCGGCGATCGCCAGGCCGCGCGTCTTCCAGGTCATCGGCGAGCCCGGCTTCCAGTCGGTCTCGAATGCGATCGACCAATAGCGCTCGGTGAACGCCGGCTCGGTCAGCGCCTGCCACAGCTTCTCCGGCGTTGTCCGGATGTACGTCGCGTAGACGAATGAAGGCTTCTCGGGGTCCACGGGGGCGTCCTCCAGTGCTCTTTTTAGGTCGGCGAGCGCGTTGACGCGGTCCTGCTCGTACCGCATGATCCAGCGCTCGGCGATGTCGTTGATGGGCGCTGCGTTCAGGTAGTGGTGCTTCTCCCGGCCGCGGCGAACGGTGGTCACCAGGTTGGCCGCCTCGAGCACCGCGAGGTGCTTGCTCACCGACTGGCGAGCCATGTCAAGCCGCGAGCACAGCTCCCGCAGCGTTTGGCCGTTGCGCGCGTTGAGGCTGTCGAGCAGCAGCCGGCGACTTGGGTCGGCCAGCGCCTTAAAGACCTCATCCAGGTGCGAATAGGCAGCCATCTGGCTCCCAATAATACGCAGCTAACTGGCTGCATGTCAAGTCGTGGGTAATCGGCGGAGACGGCCCAGGAAAAGCTCGGAGCTTGATGCCGGAGGAGGGACTCGAACCCCGACACGCGGATTATGATTCCAGCTGTCTGTACCGACGATCCCCTTTACCTACGGGCATTCGCTGCCGTCAGAGCGAGCGGTGGACATGAAGGTGGACAGGACAATCGTTCGGCCTGCGCCTCGGTCAAAACGCCGGTCGGCTTGAAGCTCCGCAGAACGCCGTGCGTTAAAAGGATTGCTTGACGGCAGAGATGTCGAGAGTGACCTTGACCTTGTCGGAGACGACCAGGTTTCCGCTCCCCGGGGCCTGGTTGAACTTCATTCCATAGTCGCCACGGGACAGCTCGCCGGTGATCTCTAGACCCACGCGCTCGTTCCCCGATTGGTCGATGTCGGTGCCCTGGACCTCGGCATGCAGGACGACTTCGTTGGTGACGCCGTGGATCATGAGCTTGCCGGTGATACGAAGCTCGTCCTCGTCGAGTGCCTCGATGCCGGTTGACACGAACCGGACCTCGGGGTACTGATCGGCATCGAGGAAGTTGGTGGAGCGCAGGTCGGCGTCGCGCTGCGGCTGCCGGGTGTCGACAGACGCGGCTTTGACGGTGCCGTGGGCCGTGGCGGAGGACAAGTCGTCGCCGATCTCGAGGGCCCCCTCGAAGTCGGTGAACTCGCCGCGCACGGTTGCGATACCCATGTGCTTGACGGCGAAGCCGACCTGGGAGTGAGCCTGGTCGATGACCCAGGTGCCTGTGGGGACCGTGGTGGGGGTGGCGATCATGTTCATGCGGAAGCCTTCTTTCGTACTTTCGAGTTCATTGGCGTGGCTTTGTGCGAGGCGGGGCAGTTCGAACTGTCTGCCCGCCGGTCACACCTTCACATTGGCGAGGCGTGAGGGAGTATTCGCAGAGTTCTCGTCCCGTGGCGACAACCATTCTGCGAGCCGCGTGGTCGCAATATGAGCGTTTGGTCCTGGCAGGAGCACGCCGTGGGCAACGACGGCCCCGAAGTACCGCGCCTCCGGATCATGGATGACGTGACGGCGATCGTTCGTCGCGGCCAGGACGCGGGCGACCGCGTCCTCGAACGCGATGGCGTCTGGTCCGGCGATCTCGACCACCTCCTCGGCCGGGGGGCTCGTCGCGACCGCCGCGACGAACCTGGCGACTTCGATCGCTGCGATCGGCTGCACGTCGGTATCGGGGACGCGGACCACGTCACCCTCGGTCCCCGCCTCCGCGACGCGCGCTAGGAACTCCATGAATTGCGTCGAGTGCACAATCGTGAATGGGAGCCCTGCCGCACGGATCAGTTCCTCCTGCGCGACCTTGGCGCGCAGGTAGCCGCTCTCTGGCAAGCGGTCGCACCCGAGGACCGAGAGCGCCACATGGTGACGCGCCCCGGCCCGTCGACCGGCCGCCAGCGCATTGCGGGTGACGGTCGTGAAGAACTCCAACACCTTCTCGTCACGCCAAACCGGGGCGTTGGAGACGTCAACGACGACGTCAGCGCCGGTCATGGCCTCGTCGAGCCCTTCGCCTGTGAACGCGTCAATCTCAAACGCCGGGGACGCCGCCACGGGCTTGTGCCCGGCCTTGTGCAGCGCGGTCATGACCTTGTCGCCGATCAGCCCGCTACCGCCCACTACGACGATCCTCATGGTGTGTCCTTTCGCTCGTGGCGTCAGTAGGAAGCGAGGCGCGCGTCGGCCTCGGCCAGCGCGCCGGCAAGGCTGGCGACGTCCGCCAGCCACGGCGAGCCGTCCGCGCGCGGGTCGATGCGCAGGTGTAGCCGTTCCTCGTGGAGCACGGTGAACCCCATCAGCTCGTTCGCGCACCAGAACTCAGCCTCGAGGTCATAGGCCTCCTCGGGGCCCGTGACGATCACTTTGATCTCGGTCATCGCCGAGCCCCTTGCCGGAAGGAGGCGAACCACGCCTCGAAGTCGACCTTCCCGATGCGCGCTCCGTCGCCGGTCGTCAGCTCGCTGTCGTGCAACTCCGTGCCGTAGTAGCGCGCGTGCGGGTCCCCAATAACCGTTCGCTCGTCGCCGGCCGCGGCGAAGAGTCGCCGCGCCCAGGCGTCCATGCCCAGCGCCTCCGGCCCGCCCAGTTCGACGCGGCCGCGGACCGGCGCGCCGGTCGCCAGCTCGGCCACGGTCGCCGCGACGTCATCGGCGCCGACTGGCTGCATCAGACCGGTAGACAACCGGATGGTGTCGCCCTCCGCCGCGGTCTCGACGATCTGAGGCAGGAAATCGAAGAACTGCGTGGACCGCAGAATGGTGTACGGGATGCCGCCGGCCTCGATCTCGGCCTCTTGAGCGACCTTGGCGCGCAGGTAGCCGCTGTCGGGCAGGCGGTCGGAGCCGACGATCGAAACCGCGACGTGGTGGCCGACGCCGGCGTAGCGCTCGGCCGCCAGCTGGTTCCGCGTCGAGGTAGTGAAGAATTCAAGCACCGCGTCGTCGTCCCAAACCGGCGAGTTGGAGACGTCGACGACGACCTCAGCACCTGCCATTACCTCGGCGAGGCCCTCGCCTGTGATGGTGTTTACGCCCGTATCGGGCGAGGCCGGCACCGGGTCTTGCCCGTGCGCCACCAGCCGGCGCACGACGTTGCTGCCGATGCGCCCGGTGCCACCGATGACCACGATTCTCATGGTGAGACTCCTTCATGTTGGGATTGACCGTTCCAAGTTCGCCCAGTTGTCGGCGCCAGCTCCCCCAGCGCCACGAACACACTCCCGACGATCCCGATCACGGCCGCGATCGCGATCGTCGGGACGGCCACCGTTACGGCCAGGGTCAGCAGCAATGGGCACACAAGCAACCCCGTGAACACGGTCACAGCGACCTCGACAGCACGCAGGCCACCGATCGCAACCTCGGCGACATCCGCGCCCATCTCCGCGGCGTGATGACGATGGACCTCGTGGGCAGTAGTCATGCGATGAGGCTGACCGAACACAGCAGCCATCGCTTCCGGGTCTCTCCCTAGTCACGTCCCCAGTCGGGACCAGGAGCCAGACTCGGTGCGACTACTCCGCGAACGCGCCGCGAAGCTCCTTGCGTGTGGTGACGTCGAGCTTGCGAAACACCTTGCGCAGGTGGTACTCGACGGTGCGCGGGCTCAGGAAGAGGCGCACGCCGATCTCTGGGTTGGAGAGCCCCTCCTGGGCCATACGCGCGATCTGCCGCTCCTGGGCGGTCAGATCGTCCCGCGTGTCTGGGGTCCGTTTGCGAACCACTTCGCCCGTCGCAAGCAGCTCATTGCGCGTGCGTTCGGCGAATGCCTCCATCCCGACTGTTGCGAAACGGTCGTAGGCGCTACGGAGCGCGCGTCGTGCGTCCACCCGGCGCTGCTGGCGGCGCAGCCACTCCCCGTAGAGCAGGTGAGCACGTGCTAGCTCCGGCACCAGTCGAGTCCGACCCAGCCGTTCGATCGCCTCCTGATACAAGTGCTCGGCCTCGTCGCCTTCGGTTGCCAGGGCGCGCGAGCGCGCCTGGATTCCCAATGCCCAGTCGGTGTCGCTCACGCTGGTCGCCTCGACCAGCCGCTCCAGCGCGTTCGATGCAACGCTGAGCTTTCCCGTCCTGGTGGCCGCCTCGATCAGCTCAGGAAGCGCCCACATCGAAACGTAGAGCTCGGGCGCTTGCGCTGCGGCGCGCTCGGCCTCACGCAATGCCTTTTCATACTCGCCCAGACCGTTGTAGAGGACTCCACACACAAATTGGCACCATTGGAGACCGACGCCTTGTTCTGCCGCTTGCGCGGCCCTGATGACCGTCTTGATTAGAGGAGCAGCGTCGGCCTCTGAGCCGCGAAGGGCAGCGAGAAGCACGGCTGCGTACGGGACGATGCGCCTCCCAGTCGCGTTCGCAATCGCGTCCGCCTCCGCGATCAACGCGCTGGCAGTCGCGAAGTCGCCGCGCCAAGTCAAGATTCCTCCCAGTCCGTTCAGATAGAGCGGAAGGTGGAGCATCAATCCCGCCTCACGGACCGACTCCAGCTGCCGGACAGTCATCGAGTGCCAGCGCTCTTCATCCCAAAGCATAAATGCCGCGCGTTGGGCCATCCAACCCCACCGCAGCCCGTCCTCGCTCCCGATCTCCTCCTCGGCGAAGGCACGCGCTGCCTGGCTTAACGGAGGAACGGCCGCAGCTCGTCCCTCGGTGACGGAGACCGCCAAGCCGTCCAGCAATACATCCGACGCACGTCTTTGCCCCGTAGGCGGGAGCGTCGACAGAGCGGCCCGAGAGATCTCCTGCATGAGACCTTCGCCCGCGAAAGACCCTGCGAACATCGCAGCCACCCATGCGTCCAAATAGGTCTGGCGGGCGAGCCCGAGATCGAGCGGCTCAAGCCGACTCGCAGCCTTCAGCAGTAACCGCGGAGCGTCGCTGGCGAGACCCGACGCGAAGGCGACATGGCCACGGAGCAGTTCAACTCGCGCGCGCTGGAACTCGTCAAGAGGTTCGGACTCGGCTGCAGTGAGGAGCTCGCGAACGGCTTCAAACGCGCCCGCGTCCAGGCTCGCCTGTGCCGCCGCCAGCGCGCGATCCGCGCGCCGCGCGAGATCCTGCGTTAGCTCCACCGCACGCCGCAGGAACGCTGCCGCGGCCGCGGCTCCGCCGCGCGCCTGCGCCCGGCCAGCCGAGCTCTCAAGCTCCAGCGCGACTTGCTCGTCATTTCCGGTCGCGGCTGCGGCCAGATGCCACGCCCGGCGGTCAGGGTCGGCCTCCCGATCAATGGCATCAGCGAGCGCCAGATGCGCGACCCGTCGCTCCATGACCGCCGCCGATCGGTACACGGTGGAGCGGACGAGCGGATGGCGAAAAGTCACGCGCTCGCGGATCGCCAACAGCCCGTCCGCCTCCAGCGCGCTCGCCGCTGCTCGAGCGATGCCGAGCCGGTCGGCCGAGCGCCACAGCAGGAGCGGATCACCAACCGTCTCGGCCGATGCAAGCAGCAGCAGGCGCCTCGCATCGCCCGGTAGCGCGTTCACTCGGCGCACGAAGCTCTGCTCGATCCGACTGGTGACACCCTGCCCGCCGAGCAGCTCGAACCCAGCGGCCATCTCCGTCGCTGTCAACCCGCGCGGCAATTCGATCAGAGCAAGTGGGTTTCCGCGTGTCTCCGCGACGATCCGGTCGCGTGCTTGCTCGCTGAGGGTGAATGGTACGGCCGAGGACAGAAGCGTCCGGGCATCGCCATCCTGTAAACCGTGCACCTCGAGTTCGGGAAACTGCATAAGCTCCTCCCGCGGATCGCGTGCAGCGAACACGATCCCGACCGGCTCAGCCAGTAGGCGGCGTGCCACAAAAGCGAGGGTCAGAATCGATGCTTCATCAAGCCACTGCGCGTCGTCGATGACGCAGAGCAACGCTCGCTCGTCGGCAGCCGCGGAGAGCAGGCTGAGTAGTGCGAGCCCAACGAGGAACCGATCCGGCGGAGCGCCGGCGCTCCGGCCGAACACGATCTCCAACGCCTGGCGCTGTGGGCCCGGGAGAGTTGCAATCCGATCGAGCAGCGGCCCGCACAGCTGGTGCAGACCGGCGTAGGCCAACTCCATTTCCGACTCCACGCCGGCTGCCCGCAGCACAGTCAGGTTTGACGCCACCGCGGTCAAATACTCCAACAGCGCTGTCTTCCCGATGCCGGCCTCACCCGCCAGAACCAACGACCGACTCTCGCTTCGGCAGATATCGCCGATCAAACCCTCAAGCAGGGCACATTCGCTGGCCCGTCCGACCAGTTCTGTGCCCCGTCCCGGCCTCGGAGCAGGATCATTCATTGGCAGCAACGTATGCTAGGCGGCGCCCGAACTCTTAGGCGTCCTTGCCGCGC
Organism: uncultured Solirubrobacterales bacterium; assembly: GCA_963808605.1. Taxonomy (GTDB): domain Bacteria; phylum Actinomycetota; class Thermoleophilia; order Solirubrobacterales; family Solirubrobacteraceae; genus Palsa-465. The sequence goes on along the minus strand of CAWEGQ010000009.1, from coordinate 473,831 downwards.
GATCGCTCACAAACCCGCTCAGCCACCGAGCGCGCTGATTCTTGGCACGAGCGCCGACACGAAAGCACGGCTGATCCGCGCCGCCGTGATGAGGTGGAGCGCGCGCAGGCGCATCGTGCGCGCTTATGGTGTGAGGGCCTTGACGAGCTCCTCCGCTGGGCGGATGTTTGTGACGCGCCCCACGTTCATGCCGGCGTAGAGCGGGCCGGAGTCCAGGAGGTTGGCAGGTCCGTCATCGGTGGGCGGCTGCGGTCCGAGGAATGGCTGGGACGGGCGCTGGGTTGTGATCGCGCGGTGTTGCATCGCGTTAGGGGCCCGGCTCGCGAAGGGGGCGCTGATGCGGTTCGCGGCGCGGATCCAACGAGGCCCGCGGGGGTCCTCTCGCAGCCAACGGCGTGTCGCGGCGTTAGGGATCACGCGATGCGGCGCGTCGGGCCATCCGAGCCCGAATAGTTCGGTCAGGATCGTTTCGCTGGAGTCGAGGCAGCGTTGCTTGTAGTCGGGATGTGCGCGGCTCTCGTCGCTGAGCAAGAACAGCGTCCCGGCAACCACCGCGATCGCGCCAGCGTCCAGCGCCGCCCGCGCGCCTTCGGCGTCGACGATTCCTCCTGCCGCGAGGACCGGGATCTGCACCGCGGCACGGACGCGCTCGAGCAGTTCGAGCATCGGCATCGATCCCCGCACATGGCCGCCGGCTTCGAGGCCCTGCGCAATCACCGCGTCGGCGCCGGCCGCGGCGGCGGCCTTCGCCTCCTCGACCGAACCGCACTGATGCATCCATGTATTCGCAGCCAGCCTGCGTGGCGTGCCCCAGAAGGTCACGATCGCGTCTGCAGTCGCCGCGGCTTCGGCGTCGCCGGGTCGGAGGAAGGGCAGCAGGAGGTTGACCGCGATCGGCTTGCCGGTGAGCCTGCGGACAGCCGCAATCTCGCTTGCGATCGGAGCGCGTGCGCCGGCGATCGTGCCGAGACCGCCGACGTCGGACACGGCCGCAGCGAGCTCGTGCCGCGCGACGCCCCCCATCCCCGCCTGAACGATCGGGGCCTCGAGGCTGCGCAGGTCTAGAGCTGCGGGCATCGGGGAGCAGCGGCTCGTCGCCGCTCAGCTGCCTACCGCTCCGCGCGGGGTGCTGAGATTGCTGGTGATTGAGGCGAGGAGTTGACGGTAGGAGTTGCAGAAGGCGCGTACGCCCTCGCGCTCCAAATCGGCCGTGATTGCGCCGAGATCGACGCCGGCGGTTGCGGCCTCCGAAAGCGTGCGCCGGGCTGCTACGGGGTCGGGGTCAAGGGTGCGGGAGACGGTGCCATGGTCGGCGAACGCGCGGAGTGTTGCCTCAGGCATGGTGTTGACGACGTCAGGGCCGATGAGTTCCGAGATGTAGAGCACGTCGGAGTATTCGGGGTTCTTGGTGCCGGTGCTTGCCCACAGCGGTCGCTGACGCTTCGCGCCCAGGCTCACAAGGTGCTCCCACCGTTCCCCAGCGAACTTTTTCAGGTACAGCTGGTAGGCGACGCGCGCGCTGGCGATCGCGACGGTGCCGCGCAGCGATGAGCCCTCCGGCAATCGGGGGTCGACCTTCGCGTCGATTCGAGAGAGGAAGAACGATGCGACCGAGGCGATCCCGTTCATGGGGTCGCCCGCCTGCGCGCGGGCGTCAAGGCCGCGGATGTATGCGTCGATCACCTGCTCGTAGCGCTCGATCGAGAACAGCAGCGTGACGTTGACGTTGATCCCGCGGCGGGTCAGCTCCTCGATCGCAGGCAGCCCCGCAGGCGTGGCTGGCACCTTGATCATCACGTTCGGCTGGCCCAGCCGCCGCCAGAGATCGTCGGCCTGCGCGATCGTTGCCTCGGTGTCGTGGGCGAGATCAGGGGTGCACTCGAAAGAGATGAATCCGTCGCGGCCACCGCTGCGGTCGTATTCGGGACGCAACAGCCGCGCAGCCGCACGGACGTCGTCAAGGGCAAGGGAAAAGAACAGCTCTTGGGTGTCATGCTCGCCTGCCGAGGCCAGTTGCCGGAGCTGGTCGTCGTAGCGGTCCGAGGTCGTGATCGCCTTGGCGAAGATCGTCGGGTTGGAGGTCGCGCCGGTGACGCTGCAGTCCCGGATCAGCGCACCGAAGTCGCCGCTCTCGAGTAGATCGCGGGAGAGCGTGTCCAGCCAGATCGATACACCCGCATCGTGAAGGGCGCTCAGCTTTGAACTCGGCGGCGGTGAGGTCATGCCGTGATCTCACCGACCAGCGACTGGAGCGGAACGTCAGGATCGCACAGCGGCTCAATCTCGAGCGGTTGGCGGGAGCGGATCAAGGCTTGAACGTGCTCGTTGACGTCCCACACGTTGACGTTCATGCCGGCCACCACACGGCTGTCGTGCAGCCAGAAGGCGATGAACTCGCCAGAGTCAGGGTCGCCGCGGAACACGACCTGATCCCAGCTCGTCGTATACCCCGAGTACTCCATGCCGACGTCGTACTGGTCGGAGAAGAAGTACGGAATTCGGTCATAGCTGACCGGTTCGCCGAGCATTGCCCTAGCCGCTGCCGGTCCCTGGTTGAGTGCGTTGGCCCAGTGCTCGACGCGGATGTTGCGCTTGAAGAACGGGTGCCAGGCATTCGCGACGTCGCCGGCCGCGAAGATCCCGGGGAGCGTAGTTCGTAGCTGCTGATTGACGACGATTCCGTTCTCGATCTTCGCGCCCGCGGCAGCGGCAAGCTCTACTCGAGGGGTGACGCCGATGCCGATCACCGCAAAGTCACAGTCGACTACCCGACCGCTGATCGTGCGAACCCGCTCGACGGCACCGTCGCCCTCGAGCGCCTCGACACCGTCGCCGAGCACCAGCTCAACACCATGCCGCGCATGCATGTCCCGGTAGAAGCCGCCGATCTCCGGCCCGAAGATCCGCTCGTTCGGGAGCGCCAACGGGTCGATCAGCGTCACCTCTAGCCCGCGCTGACGCGCGGACGCCGCGAATTCGCTCCCGATCCAGCCTGCGCCAACCACGGCCACATGCCCGCCCGCGTCCAGGCGTTCGCGAAGCGCGTCGCAGTCGGCCATGGTCCGCAGGTAGTAAACGCCCTCGAGCTCGGCGCCGGGCACCGAAAGACGCCGCGGTTCAGCACCGGTACTCAGCAGAAGCCGGTCATACGCCAGCTCACGACCGTCGTCGAGCGTGATCCTCGAACCGCCCGGGTCAATTCCCGTGACTGTTGCGCCAGTCAGAAGCTCAATCTCGTGCTGCTCATAGAACTCGCTCGGATGGACATACGCCTTCTCGCGCTCGGATTCACCGCGCAGGTAGTCCTTGGTCAGCGGCGGCCGTTCATACGGCCTCTCCATCTCGGAGCCGACCAGGGTCACGTTTCCATCAAAGCCGCGTTCGCGAAGCTCTTCGGCTGCCTTCGCACCGGCCAGGCTGCCGCCGACGATCACAAAGGTCTGCTTACTCATTTGCGGCCTCCCGTCAGGCTGAGAAATTCCTCGCGGGTGCGCGGGTCGTCGCGCACCAGCCCGTGCAGCGCCGAGGTCACCGTCCGAGCGCCGGCCTTCTGCACCCCCCGCAACGACATGCACAGATGCTCGGCCTCGAGCACAACTCCGACGCCTTTCGGCTGGAGCTGATCCTGCAGGCAGTTCGCGACCTGCGTGGTCAAGCGCTCCTGGAGCTGCAGCTCGCGAGCGAAGTGCTCAACCACGCGGGCGAGCTTCGAGAGCCCCAGGATCCGCTCGGCCGGCAGGTAGGCGACATGCGCGACACCGTGAAACGGAAGCAAGTGATGCATGCACAGCGACTGGAACGGGATGTCGCGCACGAGCACGAGCTCGTCATAACCCTCCTCGTTCGGAAAGCTGGTGAGATTGAACGGCTCGGGCGTCAGCAGCTCGGCGTAGGCCGAGGCCATCCGCCGCGGCGTCTCAAGCAGCCCCACCTGGTCGAGATCAGCGCCGAGCGCGATCAGCAGATCGCGCGCCGCGCGCTCAGCCGCGACGAGATCCACCCGCCGGACGGGGTGAAGGGACGGCCACGGGGCAGCGGTCGCGGCGACCAAACGGTGGCCATTCGAGGATGAGTTCGGGTTCATAGCCTGTTAGCGTCGCCCGCGAGCTCCGTCTTACCTTCAGCGATGTTTTACGGGAGCATCCGGAGCAGCTCGCGCAGACTCTCGTGCTCCTCGGAGCACGCCGGGCAGCCCTCCAAGTGTTCGCGCATCCCGGGAACCCGCTGGTCGGCGCTCTCGCCAGCTAGTTCGTGCTCAACGTACGTGTTGAGCAGCTCAAAGCACTGCTCGCAGGTCACCTCCGGCCCGAACGGCCCGAGCAGAGCAGCCAGCAGACGTGCGGTATCCCGAGGTGTACCGGTCATGCGTCGGCTCCGATCCCGGCGCGTAACTTGCGCCGCGCGTCATGCAGGGTCTTGTAGAGCGCTCCACGTGTCGTGCCGAGCCGCTCAGCGAGCACATCGATCGGCACTTCCGCCAGAACCAATGCGCTCAGCACCTCGCGCTGGTGAGGTGTCAGCTGGGTCCGGATCGCGCCGATGATCGCCTTGAGCCGCTCCCGCTGCTCAAGGTTTTCTGCGGGTTCGAGCGTTCGCGCTGGAAACGTCGCCCAAGCATCGGGCTCGACCGGCAGCTCCCGGTCCTGCCATGCCCTGCGCCGCGTCTTGACCGCGGCCTCCAGGATCGCGAACTTGTACGCCCAGGTGGTGAAACGGCTCTCAAACCGGTAGTCATCGAGCTTGCCCAGGATCGCACTGAGAGCGTCATCGGCGCTCTGCACCGCGAGGTCGTCAATCATCTCCCGGGTGCTGCCGTGAAGCATCGCTCTGCGCCGCTCGAGCTCGAACCGGGCCGCGCCGAGCAGCAGCGCGTGCAACCTCGCTGCGGCATTCTCCCGCTCCGCGCCTGAGCTGCGAAGGGCGCCCAACCAGACACGTGCGTCTGCGTCCCGGTCGGCCGCAGCTGGACTCGCGGCGCGCTGCACCGCCGGGACGCTACCAGCGGATCTGCTCATCACCGCCACGAGTGCTGCTCGAGCGGCGCAAGGATCCGCGTCGCCAGGTGCGGCGGACAGCCACGATCTACCAACTCGAGCAACTCGTGCAGGTCAAGCTCATCGTCGCCCGCGAGCCGGTTGGCGACCTCCGCGCTAAAGCCCGCGCTCCGCAAGCGCTGCGCTCGCCAGCCCGCCCACCTCGCGTGGCCAGCAGCCGGATTCTGTGAGGGCTTGCCGCCGATCCGCACGGACATTCCCCAGCCCTAGGAGCCGCCGACCTTGAGGGCGGCCAGGAGGACCAACACGAGTGTCGTTGCGGCTACCACGCCGTGGGCTCCGACGAGCGCGATCGGGAAATGCTGCTCCGCGGGCAGGCCGCCCTCCGCGGCAGGCCCGCCGGCAGCATCGGCCAGGATCGTCGTTTGGCGGCGCTGTATCCACAGTGCGAGCATCCCGAATCCGAGGCTGGCGACGACAAGCAGCAGCGCGAACGCCACCCACGCGAATCCCCGGGTACCGCTCGCGACATAGATGATCCAGAGCACGAGGCCGGTCGCCGCGAGCAGCATGTGGGTGAAGATCAGCGGCGGGCGGATCCGCCGCCCGGGCTGGCCCGCCTGCTTGAGCCCGCCGCGCTGCAGCCAGATCCCCAGCAGCCCGAAGCCGCCCAAGGCAGTGATCACCCAAACGATCAGCGCAGCCCATTTCATACGTTCATCACTCCCATCAGCTCGTGGTTGGACGTTCTTCTACGCGCCCCGGCTCGCTCGGCTGGGTCTGATCGGCCGCCCCGTCCGTGCCGAGCACGCGTGTGCCGTGTACGAACACGAGTGCTCCGCCCAACCAGCCCCCGGCGCTCATCACTCCAACGCCGCATAGGGTCAGCACGAGCCCGGCGGCCGTGACGTTGCCGTGCTGGTAGCCGTGGTATTGGCGCCAGGCGGCGAGCGCGAACAGCACCACTGCGCTCACCATCGCCGTCAGATGCAGGGTCGCGGTCTTCCAGCGCGCGCTGCCCCACTCGATTGACAGCCAGTCGACCAGCCCGGTCAAAGCGGTCGGCACCGACACGATCAGGCCCCCGATCAGGGCCAGCCACATCCCCTTGCCCGCCGCGAGCTTGATCGCGCCCGCGTAGCCGATGATCGCCAGACCGCCGGCCAGCACGTACATGCCGATCGTCGCGTCAGTCAGCGGCGGGTGCAGCGGATGGCCCGGCAACCCGCGAACCACCACCATCGGATCGAGGCGGCGGCGACCCCGCTCAATCATCGACCCAGCCTTCCGAAACAAAAAACCTCACGCCCACTTAGCTGCAGGCGACCCCAAGTTCTTACCTCTCCCACCCGAATGTTCGCCCGAGGGTGAGGGCCCAGATAAGCATTGATCCGCTATCGGCGCGATCAGTCCAAAATGACCAATCCCACCACGAGGAGCCCGCCATGACAGACCGCCCACCGCTCCCCCCATTCTCAGCCGAGACCGCCGCCCAGAAAGTTCAAGCTGCGGAGGACGCGTGGAACACGCGCGACCCTGAACGCGTAGCGCTCGCCTACACCGAAAACTCCATCTGGCGCAACCGAGGCACGTTCGTTAGCGGCCGTGCCGAGATCGTCGCCTTCCTCGCCTCCAAATGGAAACGCGAGCTCGACTACGCACTGCGCAAAAACCTCTGGTGCTTCGAGGACAACAAAATCGCCGTTCGATTCCAATACGAAAGCCACGACGCCGACGGCCGATGGTGGCGAAGCTACGGCAACGAGCTCTGGGAATTCGACCAGCACGGGCTAATGACACGCCGGGAGGCCAGCATCAACGACATCCCCATCGCCGAGCACGACCGCCGAATCTTCGGACCCCGCACCAGCGCCGAGAGCCATGAGGAATCACCGCTGCAATAGCGCGCGCACCTGACCGAACGTCGAACCACGAGCGCGAACCTCGAGTGGATTGACGGGAACGAACACAGCCGTCCCACCGGACGGGCCGCGAGAGCTCAACCAAGAACAAGCACCGTATCGATCCTGCCCCCGCCGTGGGCGTGCTCGCTGTCCGCGCGAGCAGGCACGGCCGCCAGAACCGGATTCCACGGAACTCGCCAATTCCGGGGCCCGCCGCCCAGCTCCCGACTGTTCGGTGAGCATTGGCCAGGTGCGACGAGCCCGGCCTGCCGCGCTTAACAGGACTCCATAGCGGAGCGGTGTGAAGCACCGCAGCACCAAAACAGCGGGTCTCGCCGTCTCCGGGTCCTTATGGACGAATGCGGATGATCGTCTTCCCGTTGCGTCGCTCGGTCGGGTTGAGGGCGGCGACAGCATCGTCGAGGGTCGCGACGCTGCCGATGTTGGTCCGCAGCCGTCCGTCCCGTACCCGCTGGACGATCTCACTCAGTTGGGCACGATCGGACTCGACGACGAAGTCGACTGCCAGGCCGTCGGCCGGCCGTGCCTCGGGCGGCCCCACGACGGTCACCAGCGTGCCTCCGGCCCGGATCAGACTTGCCGACCGCTTCTGGATCTCTCCGCCGATGACATCGAACACCAAGTCGACGGCGCCGACATCTTCCAGGGCGTCGTTCTCGAGATCGACGAACTCCTGCGCGCCGAAGTCGAGCGCCTTCTGGCGGTCGACGGCGCGCCCGGTGCCGATCACGTAGGCGCCGGCCTCACGTGCGAGTTGCGTCACCATCGTCCCGACTGCGCCGGCCGCGCCGTGCGCGAGGACGCTCTGCCCCGCCTGAAGGTGGCCGTGGTCGAACAAGCCCTGCCACGCGGTCAGGCCCGAGATTGGCAGGCTCGCGCCCACGGTGAACTCGACGTCGCCCGCCAGCGGCGAAAGATTGCGTGCCTCGATCGCGACATACTCCGCCAGGGTGCCGTCGCGATGCCAGTCCGCGAGACCGAACACCCGCTGTCCCACCGACACCCCCGTCGTGCCGTAGCCCAGGGCGGCGACCACTCCGGCCAGCTCGTGCCCAGGAACCGACGGTGCTCGGTCACGGCCGCTGCGATCGACCCAGGTCGAGGGCCACTCCATCTCAGTCGGGACGAATCCCGACGCATGAATCTCAACGATCACGTCGTTTATCGCTGCCGACGGCTCGGGCCGCTCCACCAGCGCCATCCCGGCCGTTCCCGCAGCCTCGTCAGTCACCACAATCGCCTTCATCCCGCGCCTCCGGGTGTCGAGTTCTCGCCTGTCGTCAACTTAACCCACAGGCGGCCGCGGCGTATACGCCACCACACGCCCTCGATCCGAACCGGGCCAGCGTGAACGAGCGGCGGCCTAACCGCGCATTGCGAGGGACGCAACCAAACCGCGGCAATACCTTGAAATGGAGCAACAGGATCTCGTCCGGCCGCCGGTGCTCTCCGATGAGTCTGGGCGGTCGAGCCGGTCTATTGATTTGGATCCAATGGAGGGAGAATCGTGAACGTCACGTTCCCAGGCGAATCAGCGGAGTACCGAGCGGCACGCGACCGGCTGCTCGAGCACGAGATCGCGCTGCGCCGGGCCATGGAGGCGGTGGTTGCCTCGCGGCGGGCGCTGCCGCCTGCCCCTAGCGAGCAGCTGAGCTACTGACATCGCCAGCGCGATCGCACCGCATCCGCGGCACGCTGCGTTTCCGCGCGAGGGAGGGGAGAGCTGCGTCGCCCCCGCGATGCCTGTGCTGGAGGCGGAGCAGGGCCGGACCCCCGCCGGTCGGCGGGGGCCGGTGACGCATCTTCATCTGCCGTCCGACGGCTAACGGCGGAGAATCAGCTACCCGCGCTGTTAGAGCTGAGCTTGATCGTCGTCGGGCCACCCCAACGGTTTCCGGCTGCTGATGATCCGGAGCCGGCCGGGGCGACACAGTTCGGGACCTGGCCTTGGACGGTCTGGCCGAGAAGATCGATGCCGCTCGTGGACGCGGCGAGGATCTCGGTCTGGCCCGGCGTCTGCGGAGGAGCGAGCGTGATCCTATCCAAGGTGGTCGGGCTCCCCGTCCTGGGGTTGTTGGGCAGTGAGCTGACTGCCAGCGTGCCGGCGGGCTGCGAGCTGCCGTCCGCTCCGACGACCCGGGCGGTCGCGGTGCAGCCGGAGATGACCGGGACCGCGCGAATCGCGACCCCCATCGATGCCAGCTTGGCGTTTAGACCGGCCACCCCGGTGAGATCATTCAGGGTGATCGTCACCGTGCCATTCGGGTTGCTGGTGGCCGCGAAGGCCGGCGCCGCGGTCGATGCGGCCCCGATCGCCAGCACAGCGGCGGTCGCCACGCCGGCGAGGGCCGTCGCCCCTCCGGCCAGCACCCGTGGCCGGGGGGTGAACCGAACCGCTGCCACTGTCGTGAGGCGGCGGGGCGCGGACATCTGAGTGCTGTGGATCTGGTGGCGCATCGCGCCAAATAGCGGGCGTTCATCGTGGTCGGGGGCAGAGACGTTCATTTGTTCCTCCGTGGGTTTGTAGTCCGTCGCGGTCAGGGGCGAGCACACGTTCCAGGCGGCGCAGGCCGCGGGAGACGTGGGCACGGGCGGTTTGCTCCGAGCAGCCGAGCCGCTTGGCGATCGCGTCGTAGGGGAGGTCCTCGAGGACGCGGAGCTGCACGGCCTGCCTGCGCTTCTGCGGCAGCTCGGCAAGCGCCACATCGAGAGCAGGGCTGAGCGTCTCGAGCTCCACGGCCCGGTCGATCCACTCCCGCTCCTCCGCCGCGAGCACGGGCACCGCCCAACCGAGCTTCTCGAGCGCTCTCCGTTTGATCGCTCCGGTGCGGTAGTAGGCGGCGAGCTGGTTGCGCGCGACGCCGAACAACCACGCCTCGGCTTCCTCCGGCCCGGAAGCCCGGCAGCGGGGCCAGCTCTCAAATGCGACCGCCCAGCATTCCGCCCAGAGCTCCGCCGCCGCATCCGCATCACGAACACGACGGGCGAGATACACCAACAGCCGTTCAGCAGCGCGGTCGTAGAGCGTCTCGAACAAGGTCTTGGAGCTCCCTGCGCGCTTCGCCGGTCTCATCACGTCCCTTAGGTAACACTCAGCCGCGGCTTTGTGACGATGCCTGCCCGCGCGAGAATGAATGCGGGTCTCGACCTGCGGATCGCGACGCACCTGCTCGTCGCCAATCTCGAGACTGAGCACGCCGGCGCGGGCCTATGCAACTGCATGGTCTCCCGGCGGGTGGCGTCCGCCCGCTATCGACGATGCGCCGGGACACGCTCCAGCTGTTCCGCGGTTGCGAGGCGCTGGTCGACGATCGATGATCGCGGGGGTTCGTTCAGCAAGCTCTCGGTGGGGTGGCGGCGCCCTAACGTCAGAGATGAGCGCTGAATGGGGGTGCTGACCAGTAAGCCCGAGCCAACCTCTGAGGTGGACAGGAAGATGGACAGGAATGTCATCGCCGTTGACTCCGGCAACCGAGAAGGGCGCGATTCCACCGGACGATCGGCCAACGCCCGCCGGACTCGAACCAGGGACGCGCGGATCACTTTTCGCCTGCTCTAAACGACTATCTGCGCACGAAAAAGGCCCCCAGATGCGGGGCCCTCCAGGATGCTGCTGCAGTGCCGGAGGAGGGACTCGAACCCCCGACACGCGGATTATGATTCCGCTGCTCTAACCGACTGAGCTACTCCGGCGGGGCGGCGCAGTCTAATGGACTGTTTTCGAAATCCTTCGTCGCTCTGGCAGTCTTGGACGGGACTGTGATCGTCCGGCCAGCGGAAATCGAGGACCTGCCCGTGGCGGTGGCGATCCTGGCCGCGGTCGCCGAGGAAGGGGTCCTGGGCGCCGAGCCTCCGGTTGACGTCGGCGCCCGTGCCGAGAGGTTCCGGGGCATCATCGAGGGCGATGGCCCGGCTGCGCTGTGGGTGCTGGAGGATCAGGGCCAGATCATCGGCCACGCCGCGGTGCGTGAAGGCGCGCGAGGGGTGCTGTCGCTGGGAATGGCGATCCTGCCGGAGGGTCGTGGCCGCGGCGGCGGTCGGATGCTGCTCGAGCGGATCGCCGAGCATGCCCGCTCGGTGGGCGCGCACAAGCTCGAGCTGGAGGTGTGGCCGGACAACCGCCGGGCGATCGCGCTCTACGAGCGGGCGGGCTTCGAGGTCGAGGGGCTGCGCCGGCGCCATTACCGCCGCCGCGACGGCTCCCTGCGCGACAGCTTGATCATGGCCCGCCTACTTGTTGACGCCGAGCTCTCCGGTGGCGGCTGAGATCCGGTCGGAGTGCGCCGTCAGCTCGCGCACGAGCGCTCGCACGACGACCGGATCGAACTGAGTGCCCGAGCACCGGTGCAGCTCCTCCAGCGCCGCGGCCACGCTCATCGCGGCGCGGTAGGGACGATCGGTGGTCATGGCGTTGTACGCGTCGCAGGCGGAGATGATCCGCGCCTCGACCGGAATTTCCGCGCCGGCCAGGCCATCCGGGTAGCCCTTGCCGTCGAAGCGCTCGTGCGATGAGCGCACGATCGAACCGACCCGGGTGAGCGTGCCGCCGACCTGCTTGAGCATGTCCTCGCCGGCGATCGTGTGGCGGCGCATGATCTCCCACTCGGCCGCGTTCAGACGTTCGGGCTTCTTGATGATCGACGACGGGATACGGATCTTGCCGACGTCGTGCAGCAGCGCGCCGAACTCGGTGTGGCGGCGGGCCGTGGCGTCAAGGCGGAGCGCGTCGGCGACCGCCAGCGATAGCTCGACGACCTGGCGGCTGTGGATGCCCGTGTACTCGTCGTCGGCTTCCAGCACGTCGCCGAGCAGCAGCGCGGTCCCGCGGTAGGCGCTGCTGAGCTCGAGCGTCGAGTCGACGCGGTGTTGGCGCTCGCGCGCGAACAACCCGAGCAGCGCCACCATCGGCAGGGCGAGCAGGACGAGGGCCGGGCGCGTCAGCGCGGACGCCGCCACCAGCAAGCCGGCGCAGGACAGGCAACCGTCGGTGAGGTACAGCCACAGCATCTGGGGCTGCTTCGAGGGTCTGATCCCCTCGGCGAACCAGGTCCGGGCAAAGCCCGAGCCGGCGTCGAGGGCGATCTGGGCCAGGAAGGCGCCGGCCAGGACGGGCCAGTCGTCCCAGCTGAAGCGCTGTCCGTGGGCGAGCACGAGCACGAGCGCTGGTCCCAGCGTGTAAAGGCTGTCTCCGAGCCGCGCCAATACCCGCATCACGGAAACGCGGTGCTTGGGGATCTCGGGCCAGAGGTCGAGCACCAGGCACCCGGCGACGACCAGCGGCACCAGGCCGATCGGCAGCAGGAACAGCATCGGGACGAAGACCACCTGGGTCGGGCGGCTCCAGGCGCTGCCGACGGGAAACTGCACCCGGGCGGCGATCAGATACGCCGCGACCGTGATGGCCAGGGTGCTGGGTGAGAGGTGGCGGACCGACGTCACCGACCGCGAGAACGCGAACGCGGCGACCAGGAACACAGCGGCGCCGACCGCCTCGGTAAGGACGAGGCGGTCGGCGTGCTGACGGCTGACGAAGCGATCCCGCGCTGACTCGAGCAGCGTCTCGGCGTCCGGGGATTCGTATGAATCGAAGTCCATCGTGACGATTCGCCGGCGGAGGCGTGACCCACCGACGCCGGCGAACCCCACGGTCTTCATTTGTCCGGCTCCGCGCGGGAGGCGCCAGCCTCAGCCGCGGCCCCACGGGTCAACGTAGACATCGTCGACGTGCCAATCGCCGCCGGTGCCCTGCGGGCTGAAACGGAAGGCGATAGCGGTCTCGTTGCCCGGAAGCAGCGTGAGCAGGTTGACCACGACCGGCAACGGCAGCGTCGGCTGCCACGAGGAGCCGCCGGCCACCGAAGCAATCGGCGCGGAATGCAGGTTGCCGAGGGCATCTTCGAACAGCACATCGACTCGCAGCGAGGAGAACGGCGATCCGCCGTTGCGGGCCATGAAGCGAACCGTCGGATTGTTGATCCCGACGCACATCGAGGGCGCGGTCGCTGAGCTGCCGTCGGGCAGCGACAGGGACGAGGAGTCGGTGGCGCCGTTCAGGTGGTAGCTCTCGTTGCCGGGGGTGACCGCGGCGCCGCCGGACAGCGACCAGCCGGCCTGCCCGCTCTCGAACGCCCCACCGGGAACCGCGGTGTAGCTCGAATAGTCGAACCAGGGCTGGAAGGGCTGGCTGAGCGTCTCACTGCTGCAACTCGGCGCGGTGCTGAGCAGCACCCCGGCCTGGGCGGGAGCGGCGACGGCGAAGGCCGCGGCACAGGAGAGCAAGCCCAGGGGCAAGCGAAGAAATGACCGGCGACGCAGCAAGAGGATCTCCTTCGGTTGGGCGGCTGACAAGGTCCCCCGTGCCGCCTCGAAAGGTGTCGGCAAGCAGCCGCCCAGACTTGAATCGAACATCTGTCTAAAGACAGAGGACTCAGCTCATCCACGTAGGTACGACGCGCAGGACATCACCGACGTAAGGTTCAAGCCAGGATGGCCAGCGCCGGAAACGATCCGTACCGAATCCTGGGCGTGCGCGCCGGTGTTTCCGATGAGGAGCTCCGGAAGGTCTACCGCCGGCTCGTGCAGCAAAACCATCCCGACCACAACGGTGGATCGGCGGAATCGACACGGCGCTTCGAGGAGATCCAGGACGCATACGCTCGGATCAAGCGCGTGCGCGAGGCCCCGCCACGCGCGAACAGCACGCCGCGCGAAGCCGACCCCGGGGTCGAGGCACGGCTGGCCGACCTCGAGCGGGAGCTACGCGAGGCGCAACTGGCCCGCGAACGTGCCGCTCGGGCGGAGCGCGAGGCGCGCGCGGCGCGTAACCGAGCCGCCCAGGCGGCGCGCGACGCGGCACGCGAAGCGGCGGGCGAAGCCGGTGCGCCCGACGATCCGCGACGCGCATCGAACGAGGACCTCGGCTACGTCACCACCGACGACAGCTTCACCAAGATCCTCGCCGACGCCCGCGCCGAGCTGTCCGAGCAACTCTCCGACGGCGTCGCGCGCGCCCGCGAGCATCCTGTGGCCCGCCGCGTCTCGGACCTGATCGACGAGCTCGAGGACCTGACGTCGCGCGGCGAACGTTCCCGCGATGACCGCTGATCGCGTGCTACCCGAGGACCCGCTGCGCCCCCGTATAGATATTGACCCTGCCGTGCCGGGCGAAGCCGGCCAGGGTCAGCCCGCGATCGCCGGCCAGCTCGATCGCCAGTGAAGTCGGCGCGCCGACGCCGACCAGGATCGGCGCTCCGGCGACCGCGGCCTTCTGGACGAGCTCGAAGGCCAGCCGTCCGCTGACACAGAGGATCCTGCCGGCCAGTGGGAGCGCGCCGGCGAGCAGCGCATGCCCGATCACCTTGTCCATCGCGTTGTGGCGGCCGACATCCTCGCGGACGACCAGCAGCTCACCCGCGGGTGTGAACAGGCCGGTGGCGTGCAAGCCGCCGGTCCGCGCGAAGCTGGGCTGCTCCAGCTGGTCGGGCAGGCCGGCCAGCAGCACGCGGGAGACATCGGGCCCCGGAGCTGCCTGGGCGGCGTGGACGGCCACCTCCTCGAGCGCGCCCTTGCCGCAGACCCCGCAGGAACTCGTCGTATAGAACCGCCGGCCGCTGAGCTCGCGGCGCAGCGGCCCAACCACCTCGATCACGTTGTGGGCGAAATCGCCGGTCGGCCCCGCCTCGTGCGGTCGGTCGATCAGGCCCTCGCCGTACAGGAAGCCGAGGGCCAGCTCCTCATCGTGTCCTGGCGTCCGCATGGTCACCGCGACCGCCTTCCCGTCCACGCGGATCTCCAGCGGCTCCTCGACCGCGACCTCGTCCGCCTCCCCGTCGCGGGTGATCCGGGCCACCATCAGGTGCTCGGCGTCGTCCGAGCGTCGCAGCGTGCTCATCGTCGCGCCGACACGGTCAGCCTACGGCGCGGGCCAGCGCCGGGCGCTCCGTCCACGGTTGCGCGCCCTCGATCTGGCCGGCCAGCGAATACAGCAGTCCCTCATCGCCGGGACGCCCCACCAACTGAACGCTGAGCGGCAGCCCGTCGCCACCGAACCCCGCCGGCAGCGCGATCGCGGGCTGCCCGCTGAGGTTGAACGGCGGAGTCCACGGCGTGAACCGCGAGGCCAGATCGAACGCGGCGGGGGCCGAGCGTCCGTAGCCGCCGGCCGCGTCGAGCGCGGTTCTGGCCAGCCCCGGGGTCATCAGCACGTCCACGTGCTGCCACAACCGCAGGATCCTCGCCGTCGTCCGCGCTCGCCGGGCGCGAAGCTGGTCGCGGCGCCGCGGCGGGACCAGCACCCGGCCGGCCGCGGCCAGCTGGCGCGTAGAGCGCTCGGTCGGCGCGCCGCCGGGCAGCTTGGCGAAGTCCTCGTGAATCCCCCGGAACCAGGTCTGGGTGAATTCGATTGCCGCCAGGCCATAGGCGGGGTCGCGCTCGACCACTTCGTGTCCCAGCTCGGCGAGCAGCCGAGCCGTACGTTCCCAGGCGAAACGCTGATCGCCGGAAAGCCGCGCGAGCAGGCCCGGCGGCAGCTTGCGCGAGACCGCGATCCGCAGCCGCCCCGGTGGGCGAGCTGCCGCCTGCGCGAACGGACCATCGGGCGCGGGCGCGCAGTCGGCGTCGCCCGCGATCGCTCCCTGCATGACGTCGAGCATCAGGGCGCTGTCGCGGACCGTGCGCGCCAGCGCTCCGTAGACACTGAGACCGAGCCAGCCTTCGCGGGCGGGCTGGGTCGACACCCGTCCGCGTGTCGGCTTCATCCCCACCAGTCCGCAGCAGGCGGCCGGGATCCGGATCGAGCCGCCGCCGTCCGAACCCGTGGCCGCGGGCACCATCCCGGCCGCGACCGCGGCGGCCGAGCCGCCCGAGGATCCGCCCGGCGTCCGGCTCGGATCCCACGGGTTGCGGGTGATCCCGTTGGCGTCGCTGGCCGTCCAGGGGAAGATCATCAGCTCCGGCACGTTGGTGATGCCGATCGGGATCGCGCCGGCGGCGCGGAGCCTTCTCACCGCCTCGGCGTCGATCGGCTGCTGCGCGGCAGGCGCGCGCGAGCCCCAGGTCATCGCCTGGCCGGCGACCGGCAGGTCATCCTTGATCGCCACCGGCACGCCGGCCAGCGGACCGGCGAGTGGCTCCTCGGCGGCGGCCAGCGCCTGCTCGGCCAAGGTCACGCGGAACGCGTTCAGCTGCGGGTTGAGAGACTCGATCCGCCGCAGCGAGAGCTCCACCAGCTCGCGCGGACGGACCTCGCGCTCGCGCACCAGCTTGGCCAGGGTCGCAGGGCCGGCGAAGGCCAGCTCGTCTTCGGTGCTCAGCGCCACGGTGGCAAGCATCGCACTGCGGGCAAGATCGGGCAAGGTGGTGGCGACGACCCGCGCGAGGAGCGCCGGCGGTCAGTGGGACAGCGCCAGCACCAGCTCTCGGATCGCTCCGGGATAGCGATACGAGATGCCCCCGTGCTGCCCGTCGAACAGCTCCAGGGTGTGCTCCGCGCCGAGCTTGGTCAGCTCGTTCGAGAGCGCCTGCGCGCCGAGGTCAAGGAAATACTCGTCGCGGCGTCCGGCGTCCAGGTAGATCCGGCGCATGCTCAGCAGCGCCTCCGCGTGCCCGGGGGCCATCCGCACGGGGTCGTGCCGGAGCCAGCGTTCCCAGATGTCGGGGATGAGCCGTCCGGTGTCGATCTCGAAGGGCAGCAGCGCCTCGCCCGGCCGATCCGGATCCGGGGAGTACGCCGACGCGTAGGCATACATCTCGAACGGCTTGCCGAAGTGTCCGTAGTCGAAGCGGTCGCTGGCGGCCAGCCGCTGCTGGAACACGTCGAATGAGCCCTCGAAGTCGTCGCGCAGCGCACGGGCGACCGAGGGGAACTCGGGCAGGTAGCAGCACTCGAACAGCGCATCGCCGGCGTGGGAGGCCAGCGCCCCGAACACGTCGGGGCGGAGCATCGGCACGACCATCGCGCCGTAGCCACCCGAGGATTTCCCGGACAGGCCGCGACGGGCGCGATCGGCCGCCGTCGGGTAGCGCCGGTCGACGAACGGCACCACCTCGTCGCACAAGTAGTCGAGGTAGCGCCCCGTGGCGGTGGAGTTGAGGAACTGTGAGCCGCCGCGCGAGGTCCAGGCGTCGACGAACACCACGACGGCATCGGGGCACCCGTCGGCGGCGAAGGTCGCGTCGATCCGCTCGAACATGGTCGGCTCGAACGCGTTGCGCGAGAACCACATATCGGCCTGGCCCGTGAACCCCTGAATCACGTAGATCGACGCCACCTCTCGCGCCTGACCGCGCACCACTCCCGGAGAGCGGTAGACGTAGAGCGGCCGGCGGGCCGGATCTCCGAGCGGGTTTCCGGCCAGCAGGTCCGACTCGACCACGAGCTGGTCGAGGGCTCCGGCCAGCGGCCTGCCCCACGGCGCCCCGGCGGGTTGATCGAGCTCACGCAAGGCCATCACCCGTGACCCTAGTGCAACGTTCACCGGCGGACGCCGCGGTGAGCAAACCCCCCGGGTGGGGGAGAGCACCGAGGGTATAGTCAACCGAGCCTTGCATCCCCTGACCAATTGGCAAATAGGGCATTGACGGATCGAGTTCAGACCCACAGCGCAAACGGTGCCGCCGCCGACATCGACGCCGTCGAGACGACCGAATGGCTGGAGGCCGTCGACGCCGTCGTCGCCCATGACGGCCCCGACCGGGCCCGCGAGATCCTCACTCGCGCGGTGGAGCGCGCGCAGCACGCCGGCACCGGCCCGATCGCCAGCCTCAACACCCCGTACGTCAACACGATCCCCCCCGAGCGGGAGGCAAGGCTGCCCGGCGACCCGGCGCTCGAGCGCCGGCTGCGATCGATCATTCGCTGGAACGCGATGGCCATGGTGGTCCGCGCCAACAAGGTCTCCTCCGAGCTCGGCGGCCACATCGCCAGCTACCAGTCGCTGGCCACCCTGTACGAGGTCGGCTTCAACCATTTCTGGCACGCGCCGAATGCCGACCACGGAGGCGACCTCGTCTACTTCCAGGGTCACTCCTCCCCCGGCAACTATGCCCGAGGGTTCCTCGAGGGGCGGCTGAGTCCCGAGCAGCTCGACAACTTCCGCCAGGAGGTGGGCGGCTCAGGACTGTCCTCGTACCCGCACCCGTGGCTGATGCCCGACTACTGGCAGTTCCCGACCGTGTCGCTGGGGATCGGGGCGATCACCTCGATCTACCAGGCCCGGTTCATGAAGTACCTGCAGGCCCGCGGGATGGCCGAGACCGAGGGGCGGAAGGTGTGGGCGTTCCTCGGCGACGGCGAGATGGACGAGCCCGAGTCGATGGGCTCGATCGGGCTGGCCGGGCGCGAGCGGCTCGACAACCTGATCTGGGTGGTCAACTGCAACCTGCAGCGGCTCGACGGTCCGGTCCGGGGCAACGGCAAGATCATCCAGGAGCTCGAGTCGGATTTCCGTGGCGCCGGTTGGAACGTGATCAAGGTGGTGTGGGGCTCGCGCTGGGATCCCCTCCTGGCCCAGGACACCGACGGCGCGCTGGTCAAGGTGATGGAGGACTGCGTCGACGGCGACTACCAGACGTTCAAGTCGCGCGACGGCGCCTACGTCCGCGAGCACTTCTTCGGACGGGACCCGCGCGTGCTCGAGCGCGTCAAGGACATGTCCGACGAGGAGATCTGGCTGCTGAACCGCGGCGGACACGACCAGCAGAAGGTGTATGCCGCCTATCACGCGGCGGTCGCGCACCGGGATCAACCCACGGTGATCCTGGCCAAGACGATCAAGGGCTACGGGATGGGCGTGTCCGGCGAAGGCCAGATGATCACCCACCAGGCCAAGAAGATGACCGAGGCGGCGTTGCTGGCCTTCCGTGACCGCTTCGAGCTCCCGCTGACCGATGAGCAGGTCCGCGACGCCGAATACCTCAAGCCCCCGGATGACTCGCCGGAGATGCAGTACCTACGCGAGTGCCGTGAGTCGCTCGGCGGCTTTCTCCCGGCTCGGCGCCAGAAGTCCGACGCGCTGCCGGTGCCGGAGCTCGACCTGTTCTCCTCGCAGCTCGAAGGCACCGGCGACCGCGAGATCTCGACGACGATGTCGTTCGTCCGCGTGCTGGCCGCGCTCCTGCGCGACAAGCAGCTGGGTCGCCACATCGTCCCGATCATCCCCGACGAATCCCGGACGTTCGGGATGGAGGGCATGTTCCGCCAGGTCGGCATCTACTCCCCGCTCGGCCAGCGCTACCAGCCTCAGGACTCCGAGCAGCTGTCCTTCTACAAGGAGGACGAGCACGGCCAGATCCTGGAGGAGGGCATCACCGAGGCCGGTTCGATCTCCTCGTTCATCGCCGCCGGCACCTCGTATAGCTCCCACAACGTGCCGATGGTGCCGTTCTACATCTACTACTCGATGTTCGGCTACCAGCGCATCGGCGACCTGGTCTGGGCGGCCGGCGACAGCCGCGCGCGCGGGTTCATGCTCGGCGGCACGGCCGGACGGACCACGTTGAACGGCGAGGGCCTCCAGCACGAGGATGGCCACAGCCACGTGCTGTTCTCGGTCGTGCCGAACGTCCGCGCCTACGACCCGGCCTACAACTACGAGGTGGCGGTGATCGTCCAGGAGGGGCTGCGACGGATGGTCGGGGAGCAGGAGGACGTCTTCTACTACCTGACCCTGATGAACGAGAACTACCAGCATCCCGCGATGCCCAAGGACGCGCGCGAGGGGATCCTGCGCGGGATGTACCTGCTCCGGCCGGGCGGTGCACCCCGTTCGAAGAAGCCGCGGGTTCAGCTGCTCGGGTCGGGGACGATCCTGCGTGAGGTGCTGGCGGCGGCCGAGCTGCTGGAGTCGGATTTCGATGTTCTGGCCGATGTCTGGAGCGTCACCTCGTTCACCGAGCTGCGCCGCGACGGGATCGGAGTCGAGCGCTGGAACATGTTGCATCCGCTCGAGCCGCCGCGGACCGCCTACGTGACCGACCGGCTCGCTGACCAGCGGGGACCGGTGATCGCCTCAACCGACTACATCCGCACCTTGCCCGATCTCATCCGGCAGTGGGTCCCCGGCGACTACCACGTGCTCGGGACCGACGGCTATGGACGCAGCGACTCACGCCGGGCGCTGCGGCGCTTCTTCGAGGTGGATCGCCACTATGTCGCGGTGGCCGCACTGCGCTCGCTTGCGGCCACCGGCGAGGTGGACGCCAAGGTCGTCGCGCAGGCGATCGAGAAATACGAGATCGACCCCGAGTCGCCGATCCCCACCAGCGTATGACGACCGCCCAGTCGATCAAGGTCGAGGTGCCCGATATCGGCGACTTCGACGACGTCCCAATCATCGAGATCCTCGTCTCGGTCGGCGATGCCGTCGCCGCCGAGGACCCGCTGGTCACGCTCGAGTCCGACAAGGCCACGATGGACGTGCCGGCGCCGTCGGCGGGCACCGTCAAGGAGATTGTCGTCAAGGTCGGCGATCGGGTCTCGCAAGGGGCGGTGCTGATGACCCTGGACCCCGGGGACGAGGCAACGGCGGCGCCGCTCTCCAGCGCCGAGGCCGCGGAGGAGCAGGACCCTCCGGCGGCGGACCTGGCCCCGCGGGGGTCAGAGCCGGAGCGCACCACGACCAACGGGAGCGCTCCCATCTATGCGAGCCCGGCGGTGAGGCGCTTCGCCCGGGAGCTCGGTGTCGAACTGGACGGCGTGAACGGCAGTGGTCGCAAGGGCCGCATCACCAAGGACGACGTCGAAGCGTTGAAGCAGTCCGGCGGGGCCGCGGATGGCGTTTCCGCGGAAACGTCCGGCGTGGCCCCCGGCGCGGCGATCCCGGGCCTGGCGATGGCCCCGTGGCCGAAGGTGAACTTCGAGAAGTACGGTCCGGTCGAGCGGGTGCAGCGCTCGCGGATCCAGAAGATCTCGGCGCCGAATCTCGCCCGCAACTGGGTGATGATCCCCCACGTCACGCACAACGACGAGGCGGACATCACCGACCTCGAGGCCTGGCGCAAGCAGCTCAACCAGGAGCTCTCGCGCGACGATGTGAAGATGACGATGGTCTCGTTCCTGATCGCGGCGTCGGTCGTGACGCTGAAGGAGTTCCCGGGATTCAACGCCTCGCTCGACGGCGACGAGCTGGTGCTGCGGCGCTACTACAACATCGGCTTCGCCGCCGACACGCCAGGCGGTCTCGTCGTGCCGGTGATCAAGGGCGCCGACCAGAAGGGGCTGGTCGAGATCGCGCGCGAGCTGACCGCGCTGTCGGCGAAGGCCCGCGAGGGCAAGCTCTCATCCGGCGACATGAGCGGTGGCACGTTCACGATCTCGAGCCTGGGCGGGATCGGAGGCACGAGCTTCACCCCGATCATCAACGCCCCCGAGGTGGCCATCCTCGGGGTCACCCGCTCGGCGATCAAGCCGGTCTGGAACGGTTCTGAGTTCAAGCCCCGGCTGATGGTGCCGCTGTCGCTGTCCTACGACCACCGGGTGATCGACGGCGCCGCGGCGGCCCGATTCGTCGCCCATCTGGTCGGCGTACTGAGCGATCTTCGCCGAGCGCTGTTATGAGCGAAGTGGGAGAAGTGCGCGTCCCCGATATCGGGGACTTCACCGACGTCCCGGTGATCGAGATCCACGTCTCGGCGGGTGACACCGTCGCCGCCGAGGATCCGCTCGTCACCCTCGAGTCCGACAAGGCGACGATGGACGTGCCGGCGCCGTCGGCCGGCGTGGTCACGCAGTTGCGGGTCTCGGTCGGCGATCGAGTGTCCGAGGGCAGCGTGCTGCTGGTCATCGAGGCTGCGGGATCGGACGATTCGGGTGACGAGTCCTCGACCACCGCCTCCCCCCCGTCTTCACCCCCATCTTCACCCCCCCATCCTCGGTCGCGGCCGAGCCGGACGGGCGATCGGATGACTACGACGCTCAGGTCGTGGTGATCGGCTCGGGCCCGGGTGGCTACAACGCGGCCTTCCGCGCGGCGGATCTGGGCCTGAAGACCGTGCTGATCGAGCGCTACGCGACGCTGGGCGGGGTCTGCCTGAACGTCGGTTGCATCCCATCCAAGTCGCTGCTCCACGCCGCGCGGGTGATCGCCGAGGCCGAGGAGATGGACGCACACGGGATCTCATTCGGGAAGCCGAAGATCGACCTCGCCGAGCTGATCGCCTGGAAGGCCTCGGTCGTGCAGCGGTTGACCAGCGGACTGGCGGGGATAGCCAAGCAGCGCAAGGTCGAGGTCGTTCAGGGCGACGCCCGGCTCACCGGTCCGCACGAGGTGACGGTCGATGACCGAAAGATCACGTTCGAGAACTGCATCATCGCGGCCGGCTCCCAGGCGGCGACACTGCCGTTCCTCCCCGATGATCCGCGGATCATCGACTCCACCGGCGCACTCGCGCCCGACGGGATTCCGAAGCGGCTGCTGGTGATCGGCGGCGGGATCATCGGCCTCGAGATGGCGACGGTCTACGACGCGCTCGGTTCGCGGGTGACCGTGGTCGAGATGCTCGACCAGCTGATCCCCGGCTGCGACAAGGACCTGGTGCGGCCGCTTCAGAAACGGATCGCGGGCCGCTATGAGGCGATCCTGCTGGGCACGAGCGTTGAATCGGTGCGGGCGCAGAAGAACGGGCTCAAGGTGGCGTTCGCCGGCGGTGAGTCGCGGGTCTTCGACACGATCCTGGTCGCCGTCGGCCGCAAGCCCAACGGACGAGCGATCGGCGCGGAGGCGGCGGGCGTCGAGGTCGACTCGGACGGATTCATCCCGGTCGACAGCCGGCAGCGCACCAACGTCCCCGGGATCTTCGCGATCGGCGACATCGTCGGAGGCCCGATGCTCGCCCACAAGGCCTCGCACGAGGGCAAGGTCGCGGCGGAGGTGATCGCCGGCGACCAAGGTGCCGAGTTCGACCCCCGCGCGATCCCCTCCGTCGCCTACACCGATCCCGAGGTCGCCTGGATGGGACTGACCGAGACCGCCGCGCGCGAGCAGGGCATCGAGTATGAGAAGGCCGTGTTCCCGTGGTCCGCCTCAGGCCGCGCCCTCTCGCTCGCCCGCGCCGAGGGGATGACCAAGCTCCTGATCGAGCCGGGCAGCCGGCGCGTTCTCGGCGCCGGGATCGTCGGCGTCGGCGCCGGTGATTTGATCGCCGAGACCGTCCTGGCCATCGAGATGGGTGCCGACGCCGAGGACATCGGCCTGACCATCCATCCGCATCCGACCCTGTCGGAGACCATCGGCTTCGCCGCCGACATGGCCGAGGGCACGATCATCGACCTGCTCCCGCCCAAGCGCAAGCGCTGATCGGTTACCGCAAGCGCCGCTCGGGTCAGCGGCGGCGCAGCTGGCGCAGGACCACGTAGCCCGTGAGCGCGGCGGCTAGGGCGCGGGTCAGCCGTGATGAGGCACGTCGCCGAGGTGCGCGAGATCCGTCGGCCAGGACCGGCCACCCGGCCGGCATCGCGAACTCCTCGGCGGCCAGCACATCGTGCGCCTCGGCGATCCCAGTCGGATCACCGGGAACGACGACCGGGCCGTGGTGGAGCGCCGGGTCGGCGGCGGGCATCGCGAATGCCTCGGCCGCCAGCACGTCGTGGGCCGGTTCCACGTGCAGGCGCGGATCGGCCGCCGGCATCGCGAACGCCTCGGCCGCCAGCACGTCGTGGGCCGGCTCCACGCGCAGGCGCGGATCGGCCGCCGGCATCGCGAACGCCTCGGCCGCGAGCACGTCGTGCGCGGGTTCCTCGCCTGGGCTGCGTGGTGACGGCATCCGGACTTCATCTTCGCAAATGCCACCGGCGCGTGGGATTTGCCAGCGTCGCCCGGCCCGCTCACCCCCGCCCGCTACGATTTGGAGCCGCGCCGATCACCGGTCGGTCGCATTGGAAAACCTCAGTGCGCTTCGCTGAGATCTGGTCCCCGAGCCGCCCGTCAGCGTGCTAGACTTCGCTTATCTGTTGTAAGTAACTATTGAAAGTGAAGACTTGATGAGCCGTCTTCTGCTAGTTCCCCTCGATGACGTGGTCGTGTTCCCAGGCATGTCGCTGACGCTCGCCATCGATGCGGGCGACGAAGAGCGGGTCCTGCTGGTGCCCCGCCACGAAAACGAATTCACCTCGGTCGGCACCGTCGCCGAGGTCACCGAAAGCGTCCGCCTCCCCGGCGGCGCCCGCGCCTTCTCGGTCACCGGTCTTCACCGTGGTATCGCCGGCGCCGCCCACACGATGCCGGACGGACGGCTGTTCGTCGAAGTCGAGGAGCGGCCCGATGATGCGCCGGTCGATGGCCGCACGCGCAACCTCGAGCGCGAGTATCGCGCCGTGGTCGAGGAGCTCCTCGAGCTCCGGGGTGACGACGGCCGGATCTCCGCCTTCCTGCGGAGCATCAGCGAGCCGGGCCCACTGTCCGACACCAGCGGCTACGCGCCCGATTTGACCTATGAGCAGAAGGTCAAGCTGCTCCAGACCACCGACGTGACCGAGCGGCTCGAGCTGGCGTTGCAGTACCAGCGTGAGCGGCTGGCCGAGATGCAGGTCCGTCGCCGGATTCGCGACGACGTCCAGTCCGGTGCCGACAAGCAGCAGCGCGAGTACTTCCTGCGCAAGCAGATGGAGTCGATTCGTAAGGAGCTCGGCGAGGACGAAGGGTCGGTCGCGGAGGAGTACCGCGCCAAGATCGAGGCGGCGGATATGCCCGACCACGCCAGAGAGCAGGCCGAGAAGGAGCTGGGCCGGTTCGAGCGGATGGGCGAGCAGAGCGCCGAGTCGAGCGTGATCCGCACCTATTTGGATTGGCTGATCGCCGTGCCGTGGAGCAAGAGCTCCGAGGAGCGGCTCGATCCGCAGCATGCTCGCGAGGTCCTCGACAAGGACCACGCCGGTCTTGACGACGTCAAGAACCGGATCGTCGAGTACATCGCGGTGAAGAAGCTTCGCGAGGAGCGCGGGATCAAGGAGGACAAGCGCTCGGGAGCGATCCTGACGCTGATCGGCCCTCCCGGAACCGGCAAGACGTCGATCGGCGAGTCGATCGCGCGGGCTACCGGAAGGGAGTTCGTGAGGATGTCGCTCGGCGGCGTCCGCGACGAGGCCGAGATCCGTGGCCACCGGCGCACGTACATCGGGGCCCTCCCGGGCCGGCTGGTGCGAGCGCTCCGCGACGCGGAGACGATGAACCCGGTGATCATGCTCGACGAGGTCGACAAGGTCGGCGCCGATTGGCGCGGTGACCCCAGCTCGGCTCTGCTCGAGGTGCTCGACCCGGCTCAGAACCACAGCTTCCGCGACCACTACCTGGACGTGGAGCTCGACCTCAGCGGTGTGCTGTTCATCGCGACGGCGAACGTCGCCGACACGATCCCCGGACCACTGCTTGACCGGATGGAGGTGATCCGCTTCGACGGCTACACCACCACCGAGAAGGCGGCGATCGCCCGTGGCTACCTGTGGCCGCGTCAGCTCGAGCGCAACGGGCTGCGGCCCGAGGAGGTCGAGATCTCCGACGAGCTGCTCAGCCTGGTGACCACCGAGTACACCCGCGAGGCCGGCGTGCGCCAGCTCGAGCGGGACCTCGGAACGCTGCTGCGGAAGACCGCGACGAAGATCGCCTCGGGTGCCTCAGAGGCGCCGGTGGTGGTCGACATCGAGGGCGTCCGCGACGCGCTCGGACGTCAGCGGCACTTCCAGGAGTCGGCGATCCGCACGGCCGTGCCCGGTGTGGCGACCGGCCTGGCGGTGACCGGAGCCGGCGGCGACGTGCTGTTCGTCGAGGCGACGGCGATGCCCGGCAAGCCCGGGCTGACCCTTACCGGGCAGCTCGGCGACGTGATGAAGGAGTCCGCGCAGATCGCCCTCTCCTACGTCCGCGGCCACGCCGAGCAACTCGGGATCGACCCGACCGCATTCGAGGAGCGATCGTTCCACGTGCACGTCCCGGCGGGAGCGATCCCCAAGGATGGCCCCAGTGCGGGCGTGACGATGGTGACCGCCCTGGCCTCGCTGCTGAGCGGGCAGCCGGTGCGGCACACGGTCGGGATGACCGGCGAGGTGACCCTCCAGGGTCGCGTGCTGCCGATCGGTGGTCTCAAGCAGAAGGTGCTCGCGGCTCACGCGGCCGGGCTGACCGACGTGGTCCTGCCCGAGCGCAACCGCGGCGACCTCGACGAGGTCCCCGAAGAGGTGCGCGACGCGATGAAGTTCCATATGGCGATGACGATCGACGAGGTCCTGTCGGTCGCCCTCGAGCCAGGCGCGGTGCCCGCCGCGGCCTGATCCGCGCGAGCGGTCGGCCCGGCGCCGGACTTCACGGTCCGGCGCCGGGCCTTTTTACTGGGCCGGAACAAGCGGCTCCCCACCATCCGGGTTGACGCGCGATCGCCGTCGGGTACGTTGGTGGGTATGAGCACGATCACCGCCCCGGAGGAGCAGCGAGTCCTCGACCGGGTCCCCAAGCAGCTGTACATCGGCGGCGAGTGGCGCGACGGCGCCAAGGGCACGCTGGCCGTCGAGGATCCCGCCACTGGCGAGACCCTGGTTGATGTAGCCGATGCCTCCGCCGACGACGCCAAGGCGGCCCTCGACGCCGCCGTCGCGATCGCCGCCGAATGGAAGGACCATCCCCCCCGCGAGCGCGGCGAGATCCTGCGCCGTGCGTTTGACACGATCATCGAGCGCCAGGACGAGCTCGCGCTGGTGATGACCCTCGAGATGGGCAAGCCCCTGGCCGAGTCCAAGGCCGAGATCGTTTACGCGGCGGAGTTCCTGCGCTGGTTCTCGGAAGAGGCGGTCCGGATCGACGGGCGCTACGCGGTCGCACCCAACGGCCAGAGTCGACTACTGACGATGAAGCAGCCCGTCGGGCCGTGCCTGCTGATCACGCCATGGAACTTCCCCCTGGCGATGGGTACGCGCAAGATCGGGCCGGCGATCGCCGCCGGATGCCCGATCGTGATCAAGCCCGCGGCGCTGACCCCGCTCTCGATGCTGATGCTGGCCAAGATCCTGGAGGAGTCGGGCTTGCCCGGCGGCGTGCTCAACCTGATCACGTCGAGCGCCTCGGGCGAGACGATGGGCCCGCTGATCAAGGACCCGCGCCTGCGCAAGCTGTCGTTCACCGGCTCGACCGAGGTGGGCCGCAGCCTGATGGCCCAGGCTTCCGAGAACCTGCTGAAGCTGTCGATGGAGCTCGGCGGCAACGCCCCGTTCCTGGTCTTCGAGGACGCGGACCTGGACGACGCGGTGAAGGGTGCCGTGATCGCCAAGATGCGCAACATCGGCGAGGCGTGCACCGCCGCCAACCGCTTCCACGTGGCGGAGTCCGTCGCTTCGGAGTTCGCGGAGAAGCTGGCGGAGAAGATCGGCTCGATGAAGGTCGGTCGGGGCACCGAGGAGGGCGTCGAGGTCGGCCCGCTGGTCGACGCCGACCAGCGCGAGAAGGTCGACGAGCTCGTGCAGGACGCGGTCAGCCGCGGCGCGCGGGCGCTGGTCGGCGGCCACGCGCGCGACGGCGCGGGCTACTTCTACGAACCGACCGTGCTCGCCGACGTCCCGGCCAACGCCCGGCTGCTGCGCGAGGAGATCTTCGGGCCGGTCGCGCCGGTCCGCGGCTTCGCCGACGAGGACGAAGCGATCGCCGCCGCCAACGACACCGAGTTCGGGCTCGTCGCGTACGTCTACACCAGCGATCTCAAGCGTGCCCTGCGCGTGTGCGAGCGGCTGGAGACCGGAATGGTCGGGCTCAACCAGGGCATCGTCTCCAACCCGGCCGCGCCGTTCGGCGGCATCAAGCAATCGGGGTTCGGCCGCGAGGGCGGCCCCGAGGGGATCGAGGAGTATCTCGAGACGAAGTACGTGGCCATCAACCTATAGGGCCGGGAGGTCAATGCCGGGTTGGCCGAACCAGGCAGCCCGGCTCCGCCAACCGGGGGTGGGGCACCCCGCGCGGGGTGCTTCCCTTGACGAGCACCGCGCTCACCCACCGGCAGGTCGCCGCGCGGCGCGCGGCGGCCGCGCTCGGGATGCCCGAGGCAGCGGCGGCGGCTTCTGGGCGGCTCGGAGCGGAGGCGGCGTGCCGGCCTGTGCGCTCGGGCGAGCCGGGAACGGCGCCAGCCAGCTGTCCAGCGCGCCCGCGGCAGCGATGTGCGAACGTTGGCTGCCGCCCGGAGCGGACTGAATGTGACATCCTCGTAGTTGTTGTAGTTGTTGTTCAGCGCGGTGTAGATCCGGGCGTACAGCGTCTGCGAGCCGGGCAGCGTCGGGACGGTGTAGGCCGACTGACTCGGAGGCAGCGCGCCGGAGTTCACCAGGTCAAAGCCCCCTTGGTCGTCCCGACTGTCAGGTAATAGCCCTGCGCCGAGGCGACCGTGCTCCAGGTGAACGGAAGCGCCGAAGTGACGTTGGACTGGCCCGCGGTCGGATACGTGAGCGAAACGGCGTTCTGAGTCGCGGTGAACGTGACGTCCTCATAGTTGTTGTAGCCCCGCCCAGCTTGGTGAACATCCGCGCGTACAACGTCTGCCCGGTCGGCAACGGCGGCACGATAGAAGAGACTGCTCGCCGGCAGCGCCCCGTTCAACAGGTCATAAGCCGCCCTTGGTCGTGCCCGACCGATCAGGTAATACCCCTGCGCCGAGGCGACCGTGCTCCACGTGAACGGCTGCGTGGTATCAACATTCGACTGACCGTTCGTCGGATACGTGAACGAAACGGCGTTCTGAGCCGCGGTGAACGTGATGTCCTCATAGTTGTTATACGCCCCATTCAGCTTGGTGTAACAGCCGCGCGTACAACGTCTGCCCGGTCGGCAGCGCCGGCACGATATAGGACGTCTGGCCCGCCGGCAACGCCCCCGAATTCAACAGGTCATAACCCCCCTTGGTCGTCCCGACTGATCAGGTAATACCCTTGCGCAGAGCCGTTCGTGCTCCACGTGAACGGCTGCGTGGTATCAACATTCGACTGACCCGCTCGTCGGATACGTGAAGGAAACGGCGTTCTGAGCCGCGGTGAACGTGACGTCCTCATAGTTGTTGTAGCCCCACCCAGCTTGGTGTACATCCGCGCGTACAACGTCTGCCCGGTCGGCAACGGCGGCACCGTCATAGGACGACTGGCTCGCCGGCAACGCCCCGTTCAACAGATCATAGCCGCCCTTGGTCGTCCCGATCGATCAGGTAGTACCCCTGCGCCGAGGCGATCGTGCTCCACGTGAACGGCTGCGTGGTGTCAACATTCGACTGACCCGTTCGTCGGATACGTGAACGAAACGGCGTTCTGAGCCGCGGTGAAGGTGATGTCCTGGGAGGCTGCTGTATTCGCCGCCGATCTTGGTGTAGATCCGCCCGTATAGCGTCTGGCCGGTCGGCAACGCCGGCACGATGTAGGACGTCTGGGTCGACGGCAGCGCCCCCGAATTCACCAGGTCGTAGGCGCCGACCGACGTGCCGATCGTCAGGTAATATCCCTGCGCCGACGCGGCGGTGCTCCAGGTGAATGGCAGCGTCGTGTCAACGTTCGACTGGCCCGAGGTCGGGTAGGTGAACGAGGCCTGGGTGGCGCCGGTGACCATCAGCGTGAGCCCCGTCTGATGGGTCGCAGACGTGGCCGTGCCGGTGACCGTGATCGGGTAGGTCCCCGCCGGGGTCGCTGCGGTGGTGGTGATCGTGAGCGTCGAGTTCGAACCGGCGGTGACCGAAGCGGGGCTGAACGCGGCGGAGGCGCCCGTGGGCAGCCCGGCGGCCGTCAGCCCCACCGACTGCGCGGTGCCGGAGGCACGGAGCGTGCCGATCGTCGAGGTGGCGGCCGAGCCCGCCACGACGGATGTCGGTGAAAGAGCCGTCGCGTTGAGGAAGAAGTCGCTGCCGGTGTTCTGCCGCTGCGCGCAACCGCCGGCAGGTTGCTCCATTCCTGCTGCATCCAGTAGTGACCGCCGCTGAACTGCTCGTTGAAGAACGTCCCAGACGCGCCGCCCAGCGAGGCGCCGAAGTTGAAGTTGCACTTGTCCCCGTCCTCGTTCCCGGCCGAGTCGAACCAGGCATTCCCGAGCGGATCCGTGATCGACTCGTTGTTCTCGTGGCTGACGACGTTGATCGTGGCATCGGCAGGGTCGGCGTTCGGCCGTTGGCCGGGATCGCAGCCCGAGATCGCCGCATAGGGCTGATTGGCGTACAGGGTGGTCAGGCCGCCCGAGACAAAGCTGCTGTGGTAGGCGCAGAACACGTTCGTGGAGCACTGCGAGCCCCCCGAGTCAAAGCAGCTGGCGACGTTCGGCGGCGTGAACATGAAGTAGATGGTGCCCATGCCCCGGGGCAGGCTGTTGGCCGCCACGACGCTGTTGATCTCGGTGATCAGCTGCGCGTCGGTGAGACACGGGTGACCGCCTGTTTGGGGGCATCCGCTGGCCGGATAGGGGTTCGTGTCGACGATCCGGTGCCCAAAGGTGGCGTTGTAGACGATGTGCCCGGTGGTGTCCGAATACTGCGTGTCCACCGAATAGTCGTTGGTCTGGAGGCCGCTGTCGGCGGCGACGTTGCCGAAGTAGCCGTCGATGGTGTTCTTGTACGAGGCTGGCGTGGTGAAGCCGGACGGTTCCCAATAGATCGAATAGTTGGCGTCCGAGTGCATCACCGGGCCGCCGTGATAGGTGAGCGGGACGGAAGCCAGTGGGGACGCCGCCCCCTGCTTGAGCTTGGGCACGACGCCGAGGAACGCGCCCTTCGGGTTCTGCGCCGCGACGTGGTGAGGCGCAACCGCGGCACTGGCGATCGACGGCGCCAGGACCAGAGCCGAGACAACCAGCAACGACATAGCCAGAGCGCGTGGACCATTGACAGCCCGTCTCAGCGAAGCGATCGCTTCCATGCCCGGCACCCCATCCCTCATCCGTAAGTTTTCTGACACCCCAGCGACAGCGCTGGCAGTCTATCCCGGAAAGACGCCCCGAGGCAATGCCATTAGGATCGCGCCGGTGGTCTGGGACACCCGCCCTCACCGATCGGCTTTGCACGTGAACGAGGAACTCGAACGATTGGATCGCCTGCTCGCGCAACTGGCGCAGGTGCTCGAGGCCCCCGGCCAGGAGGCTGACGCCTCGCCGGAGGCGAGCTGGCAGCGGCTTGACCTGCTGTATGCGGCGATGGGGGCGGACGCCCTACGAGCGACCCTGCGCCGGCAGGGCATGGATTCGACCACGATCGGCGCGGCGCTGGAGCTGCTGGACCGGCGGCGGGCCACGATCGCGGCGGCCTCCGAAGACGATTAATCGACGCCCCGCGCCCGCGCGCGAGTACGCTCTGAAGATGGAATCATTTCGCGCAGGAGAGCTGGTGAAGGTCACCGAGGACGGCCCACCGCGAGACGGAATCATCTTCGACCTGCCGAGTGCGCAGAAGGTCGTGGTCGCGGTCATGGACCGCCGCCGCGGACCTGTGTTCCGCACCCTTCACCGCAGGGCACTGAGCGAGCGCACGGAGGCCGGACCGGATGACGCGGCGCTGAGCCTTCTCATCCGCCGTACGCCCACACCCAGTCGTCGCGGAGCTCGTGCCGGGTCGGGGACGGGGCGCGGGCAGGACGGCCACACCCGCGCCGCGATGCACCGCACCACCGGCAAGTAACCGCCCCGGGGCGGCAGACGCGCGGCGAGCCGAGAGTCAGGCGCTCAGTCGGCCGCGGGGCCGCGGCCGAAGCCGGGCGCCGGCGCAGCAAGTCGCCCGACCAGCACCCGGCCCGAGACGCGTCCGATCCGCCGAGCGGCGCGGGGAAGCTCGACCGCCGGGTCGGTGGGATCGACCAGCCTGGGCTCGAGTAGGTCGTAGGTCCGGCCGGCCCGAACGACCTTGGCCGGACCGGCCAGCAGGTTCTGCACCCAGTCCGAGCGCTCGCCGTAGAGCACCACCACGGCCAGGCGGTCACCCCGCTTGAACGCGTTGACCGGGGTGCGGTAGGTCCGGCCGGACTTGCGCCCGCGGTGGACCAGGATCACCCATGGCGGAAGCAGCCACGCGTACTGGCGCTGGATCGGGTTGTTGATGCGGCGGTTGAACCGCGCCACTCGCCGTGAAAGCTGGATCGGCATTCACGGCTAGTTTCGCATGTAGCCAGCCGCCCCATGTACCCTCAAAACCAACGCATGGCCTACGCCGAGCAGAGCACGCGAACCCGGGGACCGATGAACGAGCATGCGTCGGCGCTCGCCAACGAGTGGCGCCGGCTGACCCGGGCCGCCACCGTGCTTTCGCTGTTCACCGCGCCGGCGTTCTTCGTGGTGCTGCACCAGGCCAACCACAACGTGGTGCTGTCGCTGGTGCTCACCGCGCTCGCGGTGCTGCTGTTCCGCGGCCTGGTCGAGGTGGTCTCTCACAAGTTGATCCCGTGGGCGAGCATGTACGGAGCCGATGCCGAGACCAGGGCCGACGACCTCGTCTCGCGACGTCGGTTCTGGACCTGGCGCTGGATCCTGACCAAGTTCCTGCCCGCGCTGATCATCCTCGCGCTGCTGATTCTGGCGGTGGTCCAGGGGCTGCTCTGGGTCGGCGGGGTGTCGGCTCCGTTCTTCAGCCCGTTCAACGCGCTGAAGGGACTGATCCCGCCCTCCGATCTCGTGCTGCTGTTGCTGCAGTTCCTGCTGTTCCCGGCGTTCTTCCTGGGCAACTTCCTGATCATCGGCGGCCCGATGGTGCTGATGTCCGCTCGGGCGATCCGCTCCTACGAGCCGGGAGACGCCAGCTGGGGCGTGAAGATGGAGGACGTCAGAGGCCAGGCGGAGGCCAAGGAGGAGATCACCCGGGTGATCACGCTGTGGCAATCCGGGGAGGAGTTCGAGCAGGCCGGGGGCAAGCGCGAGCGCGGAATGCTGTTCCTGGGTGCGCCGGGAACCGGCAAGACGATGATCTCGAAGGCGATCGCCACCAACTTCAACTGCCCGTTCGTGACCATTCCGGGATCCGGATTCGCGGGCATGTTCATCGGCCTCGACGCGCTGACGGTGTGGTTCCTGGCCCGGCGGGCGCGAAAGCTGGCCCGCAAGTGGGGCGGCCAGTGCATCGTCTTCATCGACGAGATCGACGCCGTGGGGATGCGGCGCCAGGCACTCGGCGGGGCCTTCGCCGCCGGAGCGGCCGGAGCCGCCGGAGCGGCCGGAGGTGCCGGGGCGATGGCGACGGGGGCCAACGCCGGCCTTCCGTCGATCAACGAGTTCTGCTTCTTCGGACCGAACGGGTCGCTGACCCCGACCGGTGACCTGATCGTCGAGTCCGCGGCCTGGCGGGAGCGGCTGTTCGCCGCTCGGGCGGAGACCGCCGCCCCGGGGCGCGCGTCGTTCCTGGACGCGATCAATCACAAGATCCGCAACATCATCGGCGGCATGGGCATGAACTACAGCGGTCAGGCCCTCAACTCGCTGCTGGTGGTGATGGACGGGATCGGGGAGCCCCGCTGGAAGCGCAAGTTCTTCACCAACCGCATCAACACGCTGCTGGACGCGCTGTTCGTGGTGCCGCGCAGGATCGGGCGCGTGTCCCTCCGGCTGCCCCGCCCGGGCCCCAGCAACGAGCAGATCTACTTCATCGGCGCCTGCAACGTCCCGCTGCAGGTCCTCGACCCGGCCCTGATCCGTCCGGGACGGATGGGACGGCACATCTGGTTCAGGACGCCGACCAAGGACGACCGCCTGGACATCTTCGATCTGTATTTATCGAGGGTGGGCCACGAACCCGACCTCGACACCGACCACCGCCGCGATGAGCTGGCGCGGATAACCAACGGCTACTCCCCGTCGATGATCGAGCAGTGCTGCTCGATGGCGCTGACCATCGCCCACACCGAGGGTCGCCGGGACCTGGGCTGGCGGGACATCGTCGAGGCGTTGACGACGGTGGAGACGGGCACGGCCCAGAACATCGAGTACATCCAGGAGGAGACCCGGGCCACCGCGATCCACGAGGCCGGCCACGCCGCCGCGGGGCACATCTACCTCCAGGAGGAGCTGCTCTCCACCCGGCTCTCGATCCGCAAGCGCGGATCCTCTCTCGGTCACTACCAGAGCATGGAGAAGGAGGAGCGGTTCTCCCAGTTCCGCAGCCGCGTGATGGGCGACCTGATCATGACCCTGGGGGCGATGGCCGCCGAGCAGGTCTTCTACGGCGAGAACTCACAGGGCGTGAGCGGCGACGTGTTCACCGCCACCGCCACCGCCGCGTCGATGGTCGGCGTCTGGGCGATGGGAGCGGAGCCGGTGACGATCAGCGGCAGTCTCGAGGCGGGCGAGGCAGGCGAAGAGGCCATGCGGCGGCTCGAGCGAATCGGCACCACGATCATGAATCGCTCCAGCGGCGGCAGCATGTTCAACGAGAACCCACTCGGGGCCGTGCTCGGCGACCGGGACAAGCGCCGAGCCGCCGCGCAGATCCTGGGCCAGGCCTACGTGACCGCGTACGCCCTGGCCGCCTCCAACCGAGAGCCGATCGAGAAGATTGCCGACGCGCTGATCTCGCGCAAGGAACTGCACGGGGACGAGGTGACCGACCTCCTCAACAGCGTCGGCCTCCGGCGGCCGGAAATCGATCTGATGGACGACCGGACATGGCCGAAGGTCTAGACAGCCCGCAACCCGCCGCCCGCTCGAGCGAGGAGCGGGTGTCGATGCCGATGGCCGCGGCCGCCGCGCTCTTCGGCGGCCGCGATCCGCGGCCGGCCTCCCCCCACTCCCGCAGGTTCCGCGCCCTCACCGCCACGCTCGTCGCGGTGGCGATCGTCGCGGTGGTGGTGGCGATCGTGGCGCTCAGCACGGCCAGCGGAGGCAGTGGAGCGAAATGGTCCTCGTGGAAGCCGCCGGACAGCGGCAACGCCGGCGCCCAGGACATCGCCGACCACATCGCGCCCTTCTACCGGCTCTCCTCGACCGACCAACTCGATGTGATCACGGTCATGAACCTGGCCAGCCCGAGCGCGGCGAGCGCCACCAGCACCACCTCGACCGCGTCGGGCGGTCTCGAGGTGGCGGTCAAGCCCAACGCGTTCTCGAGTCAGATCTCGCTGCTCAGCGGAAACACGGTCGCCTTCAACCTCTGCGGGATCGGCAGCAACAACTGCACGATCGGGATCGGCACCCCGTCGAGCGATCGCCTGCTGCTGCTGCGGCGCGAGGCCCTCGAGCTCGCGCTCTACACGTTCAAGTACGTCGGCGGGGTCAACAACGTCGTCGCCGTACTGCCGCCCGGACGTTCGGCCGTGACCAGCACGCTGACCGCCAAGCCACCGTCGCAGACGAGCAGCAAGACCAGCCCGCTGCTCGACACCGCCGTGCTGTTCGTCAGGTCCGAGCTAGCGCCGTGGCTGAATCAGCCATTGAGCTCGACCCTGTCGGAGTTCCCGCCCCCGGTGCCGCAGCTGGCGCTGTGGCACCAGACCCCCGAGGCCGGCCTGGTCGACCAGATCACCGCCCGCGGGCTGTTCTCGGAGAAGCTCGTCAACGCCCAGGACGGCAGCAACCTGATCGTCCTGAACCCGATGCCGCCCCAGTAGCGCGGCGCCCGTCGTCACCACTCGGAGTCACTTTTCGCGCTGTGAGAGGGAAAAGTGACTCCGAGTGGGGACGGGAGCGGAACTTTGGCGAGAAATGGCGCAGGTAGCGGCCGGAGCACGCCGAACTTCGACGCCGCCGCCCCCCTCACCTCACCGAAAAGGGTTCATCGCTGACCTACCGATGCCGTCAGCCCGTGCCGCGGCACCAGCAACGCGGCGCTACTCGCCGGAACGGTTGGCCGCGTCCCCGGCGCCCGACCCCGCGGGCCCCCCGGCACCGGGCTCCCACCCCTCGCAGCGCATCACCGGCACCCGCGGATAGCGGGGGAACCGCTCGGGCTCGGTCTTCGAGCGCCGGCACAGCGAGAACACCGAACCGCGGGTGTTGCGCACGATCTGCTGGTGACGACAGGAGTTGCAGAGTCCCGCGGGCGGCGCGTCGGGGCTCACGGCAGCCCGAGCCTCACGGGTTCGCTGACCGATCGACCCGGGCTCACCGCAGCCCGAGCCGCACCGATTTGCTGACCGCTGCACCCGAACGCGTCAGCGCGCCGGCGCCGGCCACGCCGACGGCGGACACCCGGCCCCGCGCCACGGTGTAGATGAAGCGCGCGCCCCCGCGCAGCCGAGCCCGCCCGAGCCAGATGCCGTGCCCGACCGACCGAGCATGCTTCAGCAGGGCCGAGCGCCGAGCGCCGACGACCACCCCGCCGCCACGGTAACCGCGGGCGGACGACAGCAGGACCGCCACCCGGCCGCGCGCGTTGAAGACGACGCTGGCCAGCCCTCGAGTGCCGACGCTGTAGAGGTAGTCCGACCCGGGACGAGACCGCGGCTGCCCAGCCGCGTAGAGCACCTGCTGGAAGCCGGCGCCGAGCCGCAGACGCCCGACCCCGCCCGCCCCGAACCGGCCGCGCGCGGGCAGCGCGTGCGTCACCGGGACGCCGGAGGCCCGCTCCCACATCTCGAGATACGCCTCGGCGCCGTGGAACATGTCGGTCAGGATCGGCTTGCCGGCCAGGACGCGGAGCTCCTGCAGCCAGTCGGCGTACATGCCGTAGTTGGCCACGCCGTCCTGGTTCAGATCGAACGTCCGCTGGCCCCACTGCTCGCGGGTGAAGGTGACGCGGCCGTCGAATGAGCGGAACGGATAGGTGATCGGGGTGCCGCTGGTCGGCTCGCTCTGTTCGGCCAGGCCGTTCATGTCGGCGCCGTAGCCGAATCCGAAGTAGTAGCGGTTGTTGCGAATCGCCCGGGCGGCCTTCCAGGCGGAGACGAAGGCGGCCGGCGAGCTGCCGGCGATCGGGGTGATGAACCCGCCGAGCTGGTAGATCGGCCCGTTCTCCTCCGGCGAGTCCCAGCTGTGCGCGGACACGACGCCCGCGTAGTGGCGCTGCTCGAGGATGGTCAGCGTCTGATCGGCGGTCACCGCGTCCATGTGGTCGAGCTGGATCACCAGGTGGCGATCGATCATCTGGTTGATCAGGTACGCCCCGAGCGGGGTCAGGCCGCGCTGGTTGCACGACGGGCCGGGAGCGTAGGTGGGCAGCAGCGCCCCGCCGAGCAGCTGGGCCACCGGGCCGTTCAGCAGGCCGAGCAGGGGCCCGCCGGTCGGCGCGGTGATCTGCTGCGAATCGTGCTCGGCTCCGGTGCAGGTCTGGACATCCCAGAAGCTGCCGGTCTCCAGATGGTTGCCACCGTTGATGATCAGGCCGAGATCGCCGCCGTCCATCTTCGTCCCGCCGAAGGCGTTGTCGAACTTGTGGACCGGGAAGAACGTGCTGACCCCGATCTTCTGGGCTGCGTCGAGGCCCTGGTTGACCTGCGCCGCGGTGCACTTGGGGTTGCCGAGGAATTCGCCGCAGTTGAACAGGTCGGAGACCTCGATCCCCTCCTCGACGGCCAGCTTGCCCTGATTGATCACCTGGCGGGCCTGGAAGGGGTTGGTCACGATCCGGAAGAAGCCCTTGCCCGGCCCGCCGGACTGGGCGTCGATGTAGTCCTGCAGCGCCTGCAGGTCCCGAGCCTGGATGAACACGGAACTCATGTCGTTGCACGGATTCACGCGCCGGGTCATCAGGTCGCAGAGCGCTTCGTTGTCGACCAGGTGGGTGACCATGATCCGCAGACCGGCCTTCCAGGCCCGCTCGATCCCGGTGTAGTAGTCGCCCTCCTCGGCCAGGTCGGTCGGCGAGGGCCAGTCCCGGAACGAGGGCCAGCCGACGGTGTCGTGGGGATGCAGCGGTGTGCCGTAGTCCAAGAAGCTCTCGACGGCGCCGTTGGTGCCCGACTGGTCGCTGGCGCAGTTGGGCAGCGCGTAGGCGATCCCGTAGGGGCTCCACGGCCGCCCGCAGTGAAACGCTCCGCCGAGGAACTCGAAGGCGGTCACGTGCGTGTGGGCGTCGACCGTCCCTCCCACGGTGCCGACGGGGCTGGCGCCCGAGAACGTCTTCCCGCTGGCGTCGACGCCGGCCTCGGGGTAGACGGCGCAGCCGGAGGCCGGCGCGAACGAGACCGGCAGCGCCCGGCCGGTCCCGAGGTCGGTCAGCGTGAAGCCGTGGCCGGCGGTCCCGTCGACCCGCCACACCGTCGAGCTACCGGGCACGGAGACGGGAGCCAGGTTGGGCCCGAGGAAGTCGCCATGCACGCCGTAGAGCAGATACTCACCCAGCGCGGCCGCCTGCATCCGGTAGGGGCCGTCGGCGGCGCCCACCACGCTGCCGCCAGAGCTAATTGAGTAGCAGCCGTGGACCAGCGAGTAGCGGGTCGGCGACTTGGCCCCGGCTGCCGCGGCCGCGGCCGGCGCGGCCGCCACCAGAACCGCGACCAGAACCCCGACGAGTGCGGCGATGACCGGCGCGAACGCCCGAGCACGCCTCATCCCCGCGTCAACTCTTCCAGAGTCAGCACGAACGAAGCGTACGGCCTCCCCGTAACTTCGCCTAACGCCGCCTCGCAGGTGCGGTTGCTCGACACGCAGGCGCTGAGCGCGCGCCCGTCCAACTCGGCGGCCAGATCGCGCAAGGCCGAGGCCGGCAGCTCGGGGTGCAGCCAGCCCCGATCCCCGGCCATCCCGCAACAGCCACTGGCGGCCGGCTGGACGACGTTCTCGGCCAGCGCCTGCGCGATCGCCACCAGCTTCGGCGTCAGGCCGAGGTGACCGGCCGAGCAGGTGGCATGGATGGCGATGGTCTCGAGCCGGCGCGGGATCTCGAGGCGATCCAGGAGGCGATCGTGGACCCAGGCGATCGAGTCGAGAATCTCGACGCCTTCTGGCGCGAGCTCGGAGACCAGCCCGTGCGTGCAGGACGTCGCGTCGATCACCACCGGCAGCCGTCCGCCATCGCTCCAGCGTTCGAGCGCCGCCGCGGTCCGCTCGCGGATCAGGTCCCGCCCGCGCTCAAAGCCCTTCGAGCTCCACGGGGTTCCGCAGCAGTGGCCGGCGACGTCGTCGGGGATCCAGAGCGGCAGTCCCGCGCGCCGGGAGACGGCCACGAGGGCCTCGGGGAGGGTGGGGTGCGAGGGCTCGCCGCGATCGTTGCCGAAGATCCGGTTGATGCAGGCCGGCATGTAGACGGCCGCCGCTCCCTCGCGCAGGGTGAACGGGAGCTGGCCGGGGGCCGCCGCGGGAATGCTGGGGCTCCAGCTCGGCACCAGCTCCGCTCCGGCGGCCGAGCGCAACGCCCCGGTCAGCGCCCCCAGTGGCCGGTCGCCGGCGACCCGGGCCGCCGTGCCGCCGACCCGCAAACCGGCGCGGGCGGCCCGCTCGAACTGCCCGTAGCGCTGGGCGACCCGCAGCGCGACCGTCTCGGACCCCGAGTCGTGGCCGAGCGCTCGCAGCGATTTGACCAGCTTCCCGGTGTCGATCGCCACCGGACAGGCGTGCATGCAGGACCCGTCGGCGGCGCAGGTGTCGATCGCGTCGTAGCCGTACTGCTCCAGCAGCGCCGCCTGCACCGGCGAGCCGGCCGGCTGGCGCGCCATCTCCCGCCGCAGCACGATCCGCTGCCGCGGCGTGGTGGTGACGTTGCGCGATGGGCACACCGGCTCGCAGAACCCGCACTCGATGCATTTGGTCGCCACCGCCTCGATCTCTGGCGTCGACTTCAGATGACGCAGGTGAACCCCGGGATCGCGGTTGAGCACGACGCCGGGACCGAGGATCCCGTCCGGGTCGGCGAGCTGCTTGACCCGCCACATCATCTCGGTGGCCTTGGTCCCCCATTCGCGCTCCACGAACGGCGCCATGTTGATCCCGGTGCCGTGCTCGGCCTTCAACGAGCCGTCGTACTTGTCGACGATCAGGTCGACCAGCGCGTGCATGAAGCCGTCGTAGCGCTGCAGATCCTCCGGCACGCCGAAGTCGGGGGTGAGCAGGAAGTGGAAGTTGCCCGCCGACGCGTGGCCGGCCAGGCCCTGGAGGAAGCCATGCTGGCCGAGCAGCGCCTGCAGGTCCTTGGCCGCCTCGGCTAGGCGCTCCGGCGGGACGCACACGTCCTCGATGATCAGCGACACGCCGGGAGCCCGCATCGCCGCCAGCAGTCCCTGCATGCCCTCGCGCACCCGCCACAGCATCTCGATCTGCTCGCGCTCCCGCGAGAAGGCGGCCGGTTCCACCAGCGCGCGGTCGCGCAGGAGCTCGAGCGCCTCCTGCTCGCGGCCAGCGAGCTCGGCGGGATCCTCGGCTCGGAACTCCACCAGCAGGGCGGCCGACTCGGGCGGGAGCGTGCGCCAGCGTTCGGGGGTGCCCGGCATGTTGTAGGCGGCGGCGATCAGGGTCGGCGCCACCATCAGCTCGGTCGCCGTCGCCCCCGCGGCGACCAGCGCGCCGACCGCGTCCGCCGCCGCGTCGATGTTCTCGAACAGCACCAGCGCGATCGTCGTGTGCGTCCCGAGTGCCACGGTCTCGAACACGGCCTCGGCGACGAAGGCCAGTGTCCCCTCGGAGCCGATCACCAGCCGGCGGAAGATCTCCAGCGGAGTGTCGGCATCGAGGAAGGCACAGAGCCGGTAGCCGGTGGTGTTCTTGATCGCGAACTTGCGCCGGACCCGCGCGGCCAGCTCGGCGTCGGCCCGCAGCTCGTCGCGGATCTCGATCAGGCCGGAGGCCAGCGCGGGAGCCTCGTGCGCGAAGCGCTCCTCGGCGTCGGGGGCGGCGGTGTCGATGACCGCTCCGCACGGCAGCACGAGCGTCATCGCACGGACGGTCTGGTAGGAGTCCGCCACGACACCGCAGCGCATGCCGCCCGAGTTGTTGGCGATCACGCCGCCGACGCAGGCGATCTCGGTGCTGGCCGGATCGGGGCCGAGCT
The DNA here is from genome assembly GCA_963808605.1 of uncultured Solirubrobacterales bacterium. Lineage (GTDB taxonomy): Bacteria > Actinomycetota > Thermoleophilia > Solirubrobacterales > Solirubrobacteraceae > Palsa-465. The sequence continues at coordinate 433,093 of CAWEGQ010000009.1, read as the reverse complement.
TCCGGCCCCGGCGGGCCAGCACGCGATTGACGTGGCCGAGCACCGAGCCAGGCCCGACCCGCACCCGCTCTCCCCCGTCCTCCACGCGGATCCGCTGCCAGTGCCGCCGCGCGTCGACGAGCACCGAGTCGGTCTGCGACTGGCCGTTCAACGACGTGCCTCCGGCGCGGAACACGAGCGGGGTGCCGGTGCGCCGGGCGTAGGCCAGCAGGCTGACGATGTCGGGCACGCCGTTCGACATCACCACTGCCTGCGGGATCATCCGATACGGGCTGGCGTCGGAGGCGTAGGCGACGAGATCCAGCGCCCGCGAGCGCACCCGGTCCTCGCCGAGCAACGCGATCAGCTCGCGCCGGAGCGGCTCAGGGGTCCCATCGGCAACCCAGTCGGGGGCGCGGTCTGGAGCGGGATCGGCCGCAGGCGGCGACATCCGGGCGAGCTCGGGCGACAAGGGCACCACTACTCGAGCCACATGCCGGAGGCGACGGGCACCTGCACGAGCCGCGGGCCATCCTGCGCCGCGATGTCCTCGCGCAGCGCCGCGGTCAGCTCCTCCCGGCCGGAGACCTCACGCGCCGCCATCCCGTACGCCCCGGCCACCGCGGCCACGTCGAGCCCGGGTAGGTCGAGACCGGGCGAGCCCGCCACCTGCTCGAGCATCGCGAACCACTTGAGGATCATGTACTCCTGGTTGCGGAGCACGAGGAAGGTGACCGGGAGCTTGTAGGCGACCGCGCTCCACAGGGCGGTGATCCCGTACTGGGCCGAGCCCTCGCCGAGGACGCAGATGACCGGTCGCTGCGGCTGGGCGAGCTGGACGCCGAGGGCGGCGGAGATCCCGAAGCCGAGTCCCCCGCTGGCCCCGAAGTAGTAGCTGCCCGGCCGGCTGATTCGCAGGCGATTGCGCAGAGCCAGCGTCGAGGACGGCGTCTCGACCACGGCGATCCCGTCCTGCGGCCACACGTCGGCCAGCGCGGCCATCGCCTCAGAGCCACTCATCGGCTCCGAGGCCGGCGGCTCGCCTGGGTCCGGGCGGGGCGTGGGTGGCTGGCGGGAGGACTCGGTCACCAACTCGGTCAAGCGTCGTAGGGCCAGCGCGACGTCGCCGACGATCGCGTCGCCCATCGGGGCGCGGGCCGCCTCGCCGGGATCGCTGGTGATCGCCACCAACGAGGCGCCTTCGGGCAGCAGTGGCCCCGGGATGTAGGGGTAGTACGGGAATACCGAGGACCCGACGACCAGCACGAGGTCGTGTCCCTTGAGCGTCTCGGACACCGCCCCGATCGCCGGCGGCAGTACCCCGACGAAGTTCGGGTGGTTCTCGGGGAAGCCGATCCGGCCGCCGCCGGGCGCCGGGCTCGCCCACACGGGCAGCCGCTGGCGCTCGGCCAGCGCGATGCCGGCCTCCCACCCGCCGCTGGCGTCGATGTCCGGGCCGGCGATCATCACCGGGTTCTCGGCGCCGGAGAGGCGCTCGGCCAGTTCGGCCAGCGCCTCCGGGTTGGGCGCGGCCCGCCCGGTCACGACGCGCCCGGTGGCGTTGCGGGCGCGATCCGCATCCGCCTCGGCGGCCCAGTCGTCCATCGGGATCGAGACGAACGCGGGTCCGCGCGGCGGCAGCGAGGCGTGGTGGATCGCCCGGGCGATGGCTCCGGGCACGTCCTGCGCGCGCGGCGGCTCATGGCTCCATTTGACGTACGGCTGGGGACCGATCGTGGCATCGCGGTTGGTCAGGTTCGCCTCGATCGTCACCTGAGCTCGCACCTGCTGACCGGCCGTGATCACCAGCGGCGCCTTGTTCGCCTGCGCGTTGAAGATCCCGCCGACGGCATTGCCCACCCCGGGCGCGGTGTGCAGGTTCACGTGGGTGGGGCGCCCGGTGGCCTGGGCGTAGCCATCCGCCATCCCGACCACCACCAGCTCCTGCAGGCCGAGCACGTAGGTGAAATCGTCGGGGAACTCGGCCAGCATCGGCAGCTCCGTCGAGCCCGGATTGCCGAAGACCGTCGTCATTCCGTGGGCACGGAACAGGTCAAAGGTCGCTTCGCGAACGGTCGGCATCAGGCGGACTCTCCCTCGATCGTCTGGACGGGACGCGCTCAGGGCGATCCGTCGGTGGTTCGGCCGGACACCTTAACCGGCGGCCGGTGCTCGTGCCAGCGCTCGACCTGCTCGAGCTGCGCGGCCAGCGAGATCAGCTCGGCCTCCGACTCGGCGGGACCGAGCAGCCCCAGGTCGAGATCGTCCTTGATCGCCACCGGAATCCCCAGCAGCGGCGCGCGCTCACCGGCCTGCAGGCGCCGATCGGCGTCGTCCGCAGCGGCCAGCGCCGCCTCCGCCCGGACGCAGCGGAAGGCACCCAGCGTGGTCTGGCTGGCCTCGATCGCCGCCAGCGATTGCTGCACCAGCTCTCGCGATGAGACCTCGCGGCGCCGGAGCGACTCGGCTTGGTCGCTCAGGCCCGGCGTCGTCGGGTCGCTCACAGCTCGGCCAGGACCTCGGCGGCGGCCCGCTCGCCCGACCGCACCGCGCCATCCATGTAGCCGTTCCAATAGGTCGAGGTCTCGGTGCCGGCCCAGTGGATCCGGCCGATCGGCCGGCGCAGCCACGGCCCGTAGGCCAGCAGCGTCCCCAGCCCGGGGATCCCGACCGGGCAGCCGCGGGTCCAGCGCTCGGCGGCCCAGGTCGTCTCGAGGAACAGCCGCGGGCTGCGGGCCGCCGGACCGAAGAAGCTGGCGAACTGGTTCACCACCGCGGCGCGGCGCGCGGCCGGCGACATGGCGCTGTAGGCGCGCGCCTCGTCGCCGCCGATGAAACCGAGGATCACGCCGCGGCCGCCGCTGTGCGGCGAGTCGTCGAACGTGAAGTTGACCGGTCCGCTGGTCGACAGCGCCTGGCCGGTCAGCCCCTGGTCGCGCCAGAACGGACGGTCGTAGACGACCGTGACCTTGGTCAGCGTGCCCTGTCCGTAGCGCTGGGTGAGCTGGTCGCGCTCGAACGGGAGGACCGGCTCGTAGTCGATCCTGCCGGCCAGGGTCGGCGGGATCGCCACGATCACTCGCTTGGCCTTGACCGTCGCCCGGTCGGAGATCGACCGTGACCCCGGCGCGACCGTGATCGATCCGCCGCACCGGCGAGGAGAGCACCACGTGCTTGCCCAGGTGGTGGGCGATCTTCAGCGGGATCGCCTGCGTGCCGCCGATCATCCGCGACGCCTGGCCGCCGCCGCGGGTGTTGAAGTTGCGCTCGAACGTCCCCGGATGGCTCTCGTTGCCCGAGGCGGCGGTATAGAAGACGACGAACAGCAGCGACAGCTCGCGGGGCTCGGCGCCGAAGATCGCACGGGTGGCCACCGGCAGCACCTCGCGGAAGCGGGGCGTCACCGCGACCTGCCCGTTGATCCAGCTCTCGAGGGTCTGACCATCCCAGGCGGCCGCCTGCTTGGCGGTCCACGGCGCGTCGATGGGGATCGACTTCGCCATCTGGTCGAGGGCCGGGATGATCACCGCAAGGTTGGCCAGGATCAGCGGGTCCGGCGGCGCCGTCCCGAGCGGTCCGGCGTCGCTGTAGGTGGTCCGGACTCCGTCGGCGAGGTACACGTTCTGGCCGGTGTCGTAGGTGGGGTAGGTGCCGACGCCGACCTTGCCGGCCAGCGCCATCACGTGGTCCTGGGTCGGCCCCACGAAGGTGGCGCCGCGCTCGGCGATCGTCTCCCCCGCCGATGCTGTGGTTCCAGGCGCGCCCGCCCACGCGGTTGCGGGCCTCCAGCACGATCACCGACTTACCGGCTCCGGCGATCTTCCTGGCCGCCGTCAGCCCGGCGTAGCCGGCGCCGACCACCGCCACATCGGCGCTGCGCAGCGAGCCTGGACCGGCGGGCCGGCGCCGTCGGGCGGAAGCCTCCGCGGGCACCGCCGCGGCGGCCCCCGCGGTCAGGGTTCCGGCGACGAATCGGCGCCGTGAGATGCGCTCGCTCATCGTCGCCGGCTAAGGCTTCGCAGCCTTGACGCGTGGGTAGTAGCTGGTGCCGATCCCGGGGCCCCAGGGGAAACTCGGCTGCAGCCGGCACGGGACGTTGCCGAACAGGATCGGGACCTGTGAGACGTTGTTGGCGTTGGCACAGCTGCCGGAGAGCAGTCCACCGCTCGCGACATTGGTCAGCTCTCCCGGCGCGAAGTAGGTGTTGTTGCGGTTGGTGGGCTCGCGGATCGACTGGCCGAAGACGGACTCGCGGCCGATCCCGGATATAGCCCGCAGGTAGTGGGCCTGACCGCTTGGCGTGTTGGCAACGGTGCTCCCCTCCAGATCGGCTCCGAGGTTGGCCATCGCGGTCACGAGCTCCTGCCGGTGCTGGGCGATGAAGCTGATCACCGGGATCACCTGCTCGGCCGCGGGCAGCAACGCGTCGACCGCCGGCTTGAACGCGTTGGTGAAGCTGGCGATCGCCGGCAGCGCTTTCTCGGCGGCCGTGAGCACCGGGGGCGCGGCATGCAGCAACTGCAGGGCCGGCCCGGTAAGGGCGGTCAGCTCGCGCAGCGCCGGCGTCAGCAACGGAGCCACCGGACGCAGCGCCTGCAGCGACGGCCCGGCGATCCCCAGCGTCGTATTCAGCGTGCCCAGCGTGGTCCGCAGCTCGGTCAGGAACGGCGGCAGCGCATTGACTGTGGCGGTGAGCTGGGCGTTGCTCTGCGCGGTGGCCGACAGCACCTGGTCGCCGGCGGTGATCAGGCTCTGCAGATCGGACCGGCGATCTCCCAGCGTCGTCAGCACCGTCGCCCCGCTGTTGATCACCTGCCGCAGGTTGCCCTGCTGCTGGTTGAGCACCCCGACCACCGCCGAGAGCTCGGTCACCGCCGGATCGAAGTTGCCGATCGTGTCGTTGAGGTCCTGACCGCGTCCGGCCAGCGCCTGGCCGGTTCCGTTCAACAGCGTTTGCAGGTTCTGCTGGGTCTGGGCGTCGAACGAGCCGAGCACCTGGTCGAGCTGTTGGGTGTTCTCGATCTGGGCGGTGGGAATCGTCCCGCCGTCGGGGAACTTCTTGCCCCGGCCGTTGCCGGTCGAGAGCTCGATGTACGCCTCTCCCAGCAGCGTCTTCTCGCGGAGGATCGCGCTGGTGTCCACCGGGATCGGCGCGTATTGCGGGCGGATGTTCACCGTGACCAGCGAATTGACCCCCTGCGCCTGGACCGTGGTGACCTTGCCGACGTTCACCCCGGAGATGCGCACGTCGGCGTTCGGCACCAGCAGACCGGTCTCGCGGAACAGCGCGTGGATGCGATACCCCTGCGGGCTGAAGGGAATCGTGCCGCCGAACTGCGTCCAGACGAAGATCATCAAGCCGACGCAGGAGAGCGCGAACGCGACGGCGGCGAACACGGCGGAGCGTTTCGGTGCCTGGGTTACCACGGGGCGGGCTCTGGTCTCGCGATCAGCATCCGAACGACGTCCCCAGCAGGGTTTCCAGCAGCGGGCCGAACGAGAAGCCCTTCAGCGACGCGCACGAGGTCAGGAGCAGCGAGCGCCAGGCGGGACCGTTGGCGTCGGAGGTCGAGAGGAACGAGTCGGCGTTGTGGACGAACCAGGCCAACCAGTACTGGAAGCCGGGGTTCTTGCCGCCGGGAACGTAGGCCAGCTCGTTGACCACGTAGTTGAGCACCTTGAACGAGTTCTTCAGCGGCGGGAGCGTCTGGCTCAGGTTGGTCGCCACCGACGGGAGCAGCTTGGCCAGCGGCAGCACGGCCGCCTCGAACTGCGGGATCTGGTTCAGGGGCAGCAGGCCCGCGCCCTGGATCAGCGTCTGCGTGCCGCGCAGGGTCTGCGGCAACTTGCGGGCGGTCGGGATCAGCGCCGTCGCCGTCGGCCCGAGCTGATTCGCGAACGTGGTCAGATCCGACAGCGTCGAGCGGGTCGTGGCCAGCGTTCCGGGAAGCTTGGCGATGGAGGCGCGCAGCGCCACGTCCTGCCCGGCGATCGCCGAGATCGTGGCGTCCCCGGCCTGGACCACGGTCCGGATCTGCGCGTCCTTGGCGCTGGTGGCCTGGCTCAGCACACCGAGGTTGTGGACCAGCGAGGCGAGCTCCTGACGCCGGCCGGCCAGCAGGTCGCCGACCTGCCGCAGCTGAGCCGAGGTCGGGCCGAGGTTCATCAGCAGGGCGCGGATGTCCTTGCCCCGGCCCTGGGTCCCGTTGTTGAGCTCGGTGATCAGACTGGTGAACCAGGTCCGGGTGTCGGTGTCGAGCGCGTCGAGCAGGTCGTCGGAGTTGACCGGAGAGGTGCTCTGACCGACCATCAGCGTGGCGCCGGACTTGAGGATCCCCGTCGACTTGTGGCCCGGGGTGATGTCGACCTGCATGTCGTCGAGCGGGGTGTTGGGGACGAGGACGGCCGAGGCGTCCTTGTACAGGTGCGGCATCTTCTTGGGATCGATCTCCATGTGGATGATGCCCTGACCGTTACTCAGCGAGGTGTCGGTGATCTCGCCGACGTGGACCCCGGCGACGTTCACCGGCTCACCGAGACCGGGCACCACGGCCGCCGCGCTCGGGAACGCCGCGTTGACCTGGTAGAAGGTCTGGAACGGGTTCGGCAGGCGCTGCTGAAGCAGGATGTAGAAGCCCGCGGCGGTCCCGATCACGATCAGCCCGACGAGGATCAGCAGGTAGCGCCCGTAGCGCCGGAGCTGGAGCATCGTGCGGCCCTTCACTTCGCCCCCACTCCGCTCGTCTGCGCACTCAAGCTGGTGCTGGTGCCCGAGGCCCTGGCGATCTCACGCAGCAGCTGCTTGTGGCTGACCGGCTTGGGCGCGGCCGCCTGCCTCGAGGACAGGTCTGGGGCCGCCGCCGGGGAGGCCAGGCTCGGCAACGTCTGACTCGTGCAGGGCACGTCGGGCCGGAAGTCCGCCGGCGTCGGCGGGCCGACCCAGGTCGGTCGCGCGCCGCTCAGCGGCGCTCCACCGGGGTCGATGCCGACCAGGTTGGTCACGACCCCGAGCAGGTTCGTGATCGTGCCGAGCAGACCGCCGCTCAGGGTGTTGTTGCCGGCACCGACCAGCACGCGGGTGTAGTAGCCGTTGGCGTCGAAGCTGCCCGTGGCGCCGGCCACGTTCGGCAGGAAGTGGACGAAGTCCTGCCACACCGGCCGCCCGGTCGAGAGCGAGCCGTCCGGTACCTGTTCGTTGAACAGCGGCACCAGGTGGGTCTGCAGGCAGTCGGCGACCTCTTTGGTGACCGGGAACGCCGAGGCCAGCTGGGTGAGGATCGACGGGAACTGGGTCAGGGTGGCCCGCAGGGCGGTCAGCAGCGGACCGCGCTTGGCCGGGCTGATGATCGAGTTCAGCTGGGTGATCGTGTTGCTGACGTTGCTGATGATCGGCGGCGCCACCTTCAGCGACGGCGTCAGCGCATGGGCGAGGTTGACCAGCGGCGGCAGTGAGTGGTCGATCGCGGTCAGCGCCGGTGGCGAGACCTGCAGCGTCTGGTCGAGTCCGATGATCGATTGCGCAAGGGCGCCCCCGGTCGAGACCAGCGCGGTCGAGGTGCGGTTCAGGCCGGTGATCAGATCGGTCAACTGCCCCGAGTGGCTGTTCAGCGTGCCGGTCACGTCGGCCGCCGAACTGAGCAGCCGCTGGACGTCGCCGGCCTGCGTCCCGTGCAGCGCCCGGGTGATCCAGGCGACGTCCTTGAGGACCGGCGTCAACTGCGGGATCGCTGACTTGAGGCCACCGGCGCCGCTGTCGGAAATGCGCTGCCCGGGCTGTGGGCTGAAGCCCTGGTTGAGCGTGTTAAGAATCGAGGCCAGGCTGGCCCGGGCGGCCACGTCGAAGGTCGAGAGCACCTTGTAGAACTGCACCGGGGTTGAGGTGTTCTGGAGGGGAATCGTGAAGCCCTCGGGGGCCACCGGCGCGCTCGGGGTGCCGGGGTTGAGCTGCAGGTAATAACCGCCCTCCAGGAACAGGCGGTCGCGGATGGTCAGCGTCGCGTCTTTGTGGATCGGCAGCCCGTTGTTCTGCAGCGTGAAGGTGATCTTCGTGGCGTTGCCGTCCGGCGAGGTGGTGTCCACCGCGCCGACATCGATCCCGGCGATCCGCACCGGCGACTGCGTGCGCACGTTGACGCTGTTGTTGACCACCGCGTACATCGTGTACTGATGGATGAACGGCAGGCCGCCGTTGAACGCGTAGAAGACCACGAACAGCGTGGCCGCGATCACGATCGCCGACACCGCCAGCGGATGCAGCCGACTCTTGCGCCGGGTCTTCTTCTTGTTGCGCTTGCGACCGGGCAGCCTCACGGCACCAGCCCCGCCTTCTTCCCCAGCGCCAGCACGCCGGTCGGAGTTGTCGTGGTGTCGACGACGGTCGAGGTCTGGCCGGGATCACCGATGCGCTGGGCCCCGCTGAAGACCTCGTTACCCGCCTGACACTCGCTCGAATTCTCCTGCGGGTAGTAGTTGAGGTGGAGGTCGGCGGTGGGGGTGCTGGCCTGCAGCATCTGCGGGATGTCGATGATCGGCATGAACCGCAGCCAGGCGGCGGTGCTGTCGCCCTCGCTCAGCGCCGAGGCGAAGTTCGAAATCCACACGCCGGCGACATTGCAGGCGAACTGCGCGGGGGCGACGGCGTTGAGAATCGCGCCGAGGCCGACGAACCCCGAGGCCGCGGTGGTCCCCAGGTCGTTGGCGCCGAGCACCTTGAACGTCTCGGTCGAGGCCGGGTCCTTGGCCAGGCGGTCCACCGCCGAGAGCGCCGATCCCAGTCCCTTGGCCACGGCGGGGAGCTGCCGGAATACCGGCGGCGCGGCCACCAGGACCCTGTCGAGCCCTTGGGCGGCCCGCGGCAGCAGCGCCGCGCCCGGCTTCAGGGCCTGCACGATCGTCGCCGCGTTGGCCAGCACCGGCAGCGAGTTGGTCAGCACCGTCGTGCCCAGCGTCTCGGTCGGCGGCAGCTGGTCGAGCGTCTGCCCGAGCGCCGAGTTCTGCAGCGCCGCGAACGTGGTCGCGCTGTCGGACAGCAGCGCATCGAAGGTGGGCGCCACCGGCGCGAGCGCGCCGGTCGTGGCGGCAAGGCCACTGACGAACTGCGACAGGTGGGTGCTGCTGGCGGCGAACAGCCGCAAGAGGTTCTCCAGCGGGCCGATCAGGCGTGCGGTGCTGTAGGTGGCGTCGTTGAAGTCGGTCCCGCGGCCGGCCACGGCTTCGCCGAGCTGTGCGGTGGCGCTGCGCAGGCCCTGCTGGGTCTTCGGGCCGAACGTCCTGAAGGCGGTATCGAGGTCGACGAACGGGATGTTGTGGTTCTGCTTCGCCTTGGTGCTGAGCGTGAATTCGCCGCCGTCGGGCAGACCGGCTCCCTTGCTGGTGCCGGGGACGATCTCCACGTACTTGCCGCCCAACACCGACGCGAGGCGCACCTGGTACTTGGTGTTCATCGGCAGCGGCTCGAGGCTCTTCTCCAGGGCGAGACCGAGCTGCGCGTAGGGGTGCGGCCATTGCTTGGTCGGGAGCTCCGGGGAAATGGTCAGCACCTGCCCCACCCGGGCGCCGCCGATCCGGACGTCGGCATTCTTGACCAGCTCGGCGGCGTTCGCCACGTCGACCTTGATGTTGTAGGTCGGGACGAACGGCAGGCCGTTCTCGGCGATGTAGGACAGATAGACAGCGACGATCACGATCAGGATCGTCACCGTCCCGACCAGGATCGGGTTGTCGAACACCTCGAAGGCGGCTTTGCGGCTCTTTCTCATTTGAGCAGGTAGTTGACGAGGTTCTTCAAGGCCTGCGTGGTCTGCTGCACCGCGGTCGCGGTCACCGCCGGGACGGCCTCGCCGTTGGCGGCGGCTTGAGCCGGCGTCGACGTCGCTCCGGAAGCCGGCGTGGCCGGGCCGGCGGCGGGCCCGCTCGACCCGGACGCGCTCGACCCGGACGCGCTCGACGAGGTGGCGCCGGACCTCGCGGCCGACCTGCCCGGGGCGCGGTGCCCGCTCGAGTGGGCGATCGCCTTGACCGGCGTGTACGCGGGCTGCGAGCCGAAATGGGCCGAGCAGCCGGCCACCGGCGTGGTGGCGAAGTTGGCGCACAAGCCATTGTTGGGCCCGACCAGGAGGATCCCGAGCAGGTGCGAGGTCGCGTCCTCGCGGGCCAGCGACGCGCCGATCTCGTAGGCGACGCTGAGGAAGTTCTCGATGAACCCGTGCTGCTGGAGATTCGAGGCGAGGGAAGCGAACAGCCGGGTCTCGGGCAACGAGCGCTTCAGATACGTGCGCACGACGCTGAGCACCGGGGTGGCGTCGCGGATCGCCGGGATCGCCGTCTTGATCGCCGAGCCGAGGGTCTTCAGACCCGGTTTGGCCGCGGACACAAAGCGCGGCAGGTCGTTCGAGACCTGGTTCAGATACGGCACCGCTGCGTGGATCTGGGACAGCAGCGGCGTACCGTCCTTGGCCACGGTGTCGACCGACTGGAGCGCCGGCTGCATCGCGTCGAGCAGACCCGGCAGCTTGTTGATCGTCTGCGACAGCGAGCTGCGATGGTCGGCGGTCAGCGTGCTCAGCGCCGCGGCGCGATCGAGGAAGGCCTGCAGCGCCTGGGTGTGCCCGGCGCCGTTGACCGCGATCGTGTTGGTGGCGTCGACGATCGTGGCCAGCTGGGCCTTCTGGCGGGCGAGGATCCCGATCACCCGACGCGCCAGCGCCAATGCGGGATTGGCCCGCCGGAGGATCGCGTTGAAGTCCGCGCCCCGCCCGGCTGTCCCGATCCCCAGCTCGTCGATGATCACCTGGAAGCGTTCCCGGGTGGGCAGGTTGAAGATGTTGAACAGGTCCAGGATGCTGACCGGCTCGGTCGTGTGCGTGACCGGAACCGTCGGCGGATTGCTGCCGGACCCCTTCAGCACCGGGCTGCCCGGCGTGCCCGGGTCGCAGTCGACGTAGTTCTCCGCGATCAGGCCCTCGGGGCGGATCGTGCAGGTCGCGTCCTGGTGGAACGGCATGAACTTGCTGTCGATCGAGGCTTGTACCTCGGCCTTGAAGTCGGGCGTCACCACGACGTTGTTGATCGTGCCCGCCTTCGCGCCGGCGACCTTGACCAGCTGGCCTCCGATCAGGCCGCGAGCGTCGTCGAAGATCACGTTGAAGCTGGCGGTGGAGCTGCCCTGAGCGCTGGCCCCGAACCCGAGCGCGGCGAGCAGGGCGGCGACGGCGAGCAAGCCGGAGATCAGCGCGATCCGTCTCATGGATTCTGATCGTTGGCCGGATCGCAGATGTTGCCGACGGCCGGCAGCGAGTCGGGCGTCGTCCAGGGGTTGGAGCCGTCGGCGGCCGGCGGCGCGCCGCCGCCCGGACAGGTGGCCAGCAGGCCGGTTCGCTCACCGTTGAGGGCTCCGAGCTTGCTCAACGTCGTGCCCAGGAGGCTGAGCAGCCCGCTCAGCGACGCGCCCCCGCCCTGCACGGTCAGCAGCGACTTCAGGTAATGGCCGTTGGCGTCGTAGCCACCCCCTCCGGCCCCGCCCACGCCGCTGAAGAATCCGGCCACCACGTCGGGCGCGTAAGGACGCAGGCCCGAGAGGATCGGGGTCAGCTTCTTCACCCCGGCCGTGAGCGAATTCAGCGCGGGGATGCCCTGCTTGGTCACCGGGGGCAGTCCGTTGAGCGCGCGCTTCGCCCCGGGGAACAGCGCTCTGACCTCGGTGATCGTGGGGATCAGGTTCTGGCCGAACGGGACGATCTTGGTCAGCAGCGTCGCCAGCCGCGGCGCGACCGGCTGCAGCGCGGCCAGGGTCGGGTCGAGCTGGCCGAGCGAGTAGTTGATGTCGCCGAGCACGCCCTGGCCCTGGGACAGCACCCCCGGGGCGCGGGCCAGGATGTCCTGAAGCGCGGCCCGCTGGCCGGCCACCTCTCGCAATGTGGCAGCGGTGTTGGTCACGGCGCCGCCGAGATCGCCGGAATGCGCGGCGAGCGAGCTGGCCAGCTGCCCGGTCGAGGACACCAGCCGCTGCAGCGCGAAGCGGTCGGCGACGATCTCCGAGCCGAGTTGCGTGGCCTGGCTGAACGCCGGGTTCAGATAGTGCGCAAGCTGGTTCAGGCTGGAGACGGTCGGCTTCCCGACGAAGTAAGCGCCGGTCTTGAGGATCTGCTGCAGCGAGGTGCGCACCTTCGGCGTCAGTGCGTCGAGGACCACGTCGAGGTCGACGATCCCGCGGGTCTGGGCGACCGGCAGCGTGCCGCCGCTCTTGATCGGGTCGCCGGCGCCAGGGGTGAGGCTGACGAACCGGTTGGCCACGCCGGTCAGGCTGAGCTGCCCGATCGTCGCCAGCGTGCCAGACCGCAGCGGCGTGATGCTGCCGTCGCTGATGTCGAGCTCGATGTCGGCCAGGCCGTTGTTCGAGAGCTGGACCGAGCCGACGGACCCGACCTGATGGCCGGCGATCGTGACCAGGTCGCCGCTGACCAGCTGACCGGCGTCGGTGAACTGGGCGTGCAATACGTAGCTGGAGCCGCCGGTGATGAGCACGAAGGCCACTACCACGACGGCGATCGCGAGCGCGCCCATCGCGACCAGGCGGGCGATCTGCTGGCGCGCCATCAGTGTGCTGTCCGGGAGTCAGGGTGTATGGAGCGCGAGGCCCGGGGGCCGCCTGGCACGGACGCAGATACGAAGGCGTGCCTCTGGCACGTCGAGTATCGAGGACACAGCCAGGCGGTCATCCGGGGCCGCGATACATGCATCTTGATTGCCGGACAGTGCACTAGCGGTCGACCCTCACTCAGCCTCCGATCGGCGCCCGCGCGTTACCGCCCCAGAACAACTGGGTGCCGACCAATCCGATCAGGTGAATGCCGAGGATGTTCGCGACCATCGACTGCGCCGTCGCCTTGCCGACCCCGACCGGCCCGCCGGAGACGTTGTAGCCGTAATAGATGCAGACGAGCACGATGAACGTGGCCATGGCGATGCATTTGATCATCGAGAACAGGAAGTCCGTCGGAGACTGGAACTGCCAGAACAGCTGCAGGTAGCCGCCCGGGGACACCTGGCCGAGCTGGACCACGCTGGCCAGATATGAGGCCAGGAAGCCGACGGCGACCGAGATCATGTAGAGGAACGGGAGCACGATCCAGGTGCCCAGCAGCCGCGTCGAGCCCAGGTAGAGGATCGCGTCGAAACCCATCACCTCGAGCGCGTCGATCTCGTCCGAGATCCGCATCGAGCCGATCTCGGCGACGAAGCCGGTGCCCACCTTGGCCGCCATCATGTATCCGAACGCGTACGGGATCACCTCCCGGAGGTCGCACAGCGCGGTGATCGCCCCGGTGGCCGAGGTCGCTCCCACCGATTTGGCGGCGTAGGCCCCCTCGATCCCGCATTGCAGCCCCAGGATGAACACCAGCCCGAGCACGATCACGGCCGAGCCGGTGATCAGGATCCCGGCCTGGCGCACGGTCTCGCCGATGAACTTGAGCACGCGGCCGTTGAAGACCTTGATCACGATCTGGCCGCAGAAGCGAGATGCCTCCCCGAAGGAGGTGAGGGCCGCCAGCGGCCGGGCGAAGATGTTCATCGCGGCGTGTTGAGGGCCGGGTGGGTGGCCAGCAGGGTCTGTGTGAACGTGTAATCGATCGCACCGATGCCCAGGAAGGCGATCACCACGGCCTGGTTTACGGCCCGGCCGACGCCCTCGGCCCCGCCCGACGCGGTCAGCCCCTTGTAGCAGCAGACGATCGCGATCATCGCCCCGAACAGGGTCGATTTGACCAGCATGGCCAGGAACTCCGCCGTCGTCGCCTGCGAGAAGAAGGTCGAGAAGAACGGCCCGATCTGGGCGCCATCGGACAGGGTCACCAGCAGGCCGCCGAGCGTCCCGAACAGCAGCGCGTAGATCGAGAACAGCGGCGTCAGCAGCATCAGCGAGAGGAACCGCGGCACGACCAGGCTCTTGATCGGGTCGACGCCCAGCACCATCAGGGCATCGAGTTCCTCACGGATCTTGCGGGCGCCGAGGTCGGCCGTCATCGCGGTGCCGGCCACGCCGGCCATCACGATCGCGCACACCAGCGGCGCGAACTCGCGCATCACGATGATCACGAACAGGCCGCCAAGCCGGTCGATCGCGCCGAGCAGGTTGAGGAAGTTGCCCACCTCGATCCCGGCCGGTCCATAGGTGAAGGCCAGCGAGGCCAGGATCATCGGGAACCAGCCGAGCCTCAGAGCGAACAGGAACTGGTCGACCAACTCGGGGCCGAAGTTGTAGGGAGGCGTGATGGCGGCGACGATGGTGCGCCTGAACAGGAGCACCATCGCACCGATCGTCTCGATGAATCCTCTGACCGGCCCATAGCCGAATCTGAGAACGACATCCATGTGGCGACGCTCCTCCTATTTCGTCCGCTGCCTCGCCTCGACCCGAGGTCGCGGACGATCTTATTCGTAACGGAGGCGTAGCCGCAATGTTGAACCACTGGCCATGTGGCCAGCCGGGCAACGGCGTCCTCCCCGGTTTTATGGGCGCCGGCCGGTGATTCCCGGCCTCTCGACGTCTCGTCGCGGGGACCACTATACTTTATGAAGTATGTCCACGTTCAGGCGTTTGCTCGGCTTCCTCCGCCCATATCGCAGTGGGGTGGTGTGGTCGTTCGCGCTCGCGTTCGGAGCGATGGGGGCAACGGTTCTGATCCCCGACCTGACCGGGCGGGCGATCGACGCGGTCCGCGGGCACCATCGCCACCAGCTGACGATCTATGCGATCGCGATCGTCGCGGCCGGTCTGGCCCGGCTCGGCCTCAGCGCGTTCCGGCGGCTGATCGCCGGCCGCGTGTCGCTTGGCATCGAGTTCGACCTGCGCAACCAGATCTACGAGCAGCTCCAGCGGCTCGAGCTCGGCTTCTTCGACGGTCAGCAGACCGGCCAGCTGATGTCGCGGGCCACAGTTGACCTCCAGGCGGTCCGGTTCTTCCTCGGTTACGGCCTGATCTTCATCGCCCAGTCGATCCTGACGATCTCGCTGGCGGCGATCGCCATGTTCGCGCTGCGGCCCGAGCTGGCGGCCATCTCGCTGGCACCGGTGCCCTTCGTGGTGGTGATCGCCTCGCGCTACGGCAAGCACTCCCAGCCGGCGATCCGGGAGGCCCAGCAGCGGATCGCCGAGTTGACCGCCGAGGCGGAGGAGAACATCTCGGGCGTCCGCGTCGTCAAGGCGTTCGCCCAGGAGGAGCGGCAGCTTGATCGCTTCGGAGACGTGGTGGAGCGCGTGTTCAGCCAGCAGATGGTGGCCACCAAGATCCAGGCGCTCTACCAGCCGCTGATCAGCTTCCTGCCGAATCTCGGCCTCGCGGCGATCCTGCTGGTCGGGGGCCGCGAGGTGATCAACCACTCGCTGACCGTGGGGCAGTTCACCGCCTTCTACGCCTATCTGCTGATGTTGATCTCGCCGATGCGCACGCTCGGGTACATGCTGGGCTCGGCGCAGCGGGCCACCGCCTCCGGCGCCCGGATCTTCCAGATCCTCGACCGCGCGCCGGCCATCACGGCTCCCCCCCAGGCGCCACCGTTGCCCGCCGGGGGCGGCCAGGTCAGCCTGCGCGGAGTCGGTCTCACCTTCGACGGGGCTTCCCGCCCCGCCCTCACCGGGATCGACCTCGACGTCGCGGCGGGCGAGACGGTGGCGCTGGTCGGCGCCATGGGCTCGGGCAAAACGGCACTCGTCTCGCTCCTGTCCCGGCTCTATGACGTCAGCACCGGCTCGGTATCGATCGACGGGGCCGACGTCCGCTCGGTCGACCTGGTCAGCCTGCGCCAAGCCGTCGCCGTGGTCAACGACGACCCCTTCCTGTTCTCGGCCAGCGTGCACGACAACATCGCCTACGGCCGGGCCGACGCGACGCGGGAAGAGGTGGAGCGCGCGGCGGCGGCCGCTCAGGCCGACGCGTTCATCCGCCGGCTGCCAAACGGTTACGACACGATGATCGGGGAGCGCGGCCTGACGGTTTCCGGCGGCCAGCGCCAGCGCATCGCGATCGCCCGGGCGATCGTCGCCCAGCCCCGGATCCTGATCCTCGATGACGCCACCTCCTCGGTCGACGCCTCCACCGAGCAGGAGATCAAGCTCGCGCTGGAGGAGATAATGGCGAACCGGACCACGTTCGTGATCGCCCATCGCCTGTCCACGATCGCCCTGGCCGAGCGGATCTTCGTGCTCGACGACGGCCGTCTGGTCAGCCAGGGCTCGCATAACGATCTGCTGGAGACCTCCGAGCTGTACCGCGAGATCGTCGAGAAGGGCATGCCGGACCAGGTGTTCCTGAATCGCAAGCCGGCCGAGGCGGTGGGACTTTGAGCGCTTCAGCGGGCTCCGAGCTGCGGCGCCGCCTGCGCCAGACCCGCGGGCGCGGCCGCAAACTGCACGGTCTCTGGCTGCTGCTGGCGCCGTATCGCTGGCGGGTGATCGCCATGCTCTTCGCGCTGGTGGCCGCCTCCGCCGCGGCCCTGGCCCCCGCCCCGCTGGCCAAGGTGGCGATCGACCAGGGGATCAACCGCCGCGACGCCGGCGCGCTCGACCTGGTCGTGGTCGCGTTCCTGGCCTCGGCGGTGCTCTACGCGCTCGCCACCTACGCCCAGACCTACCTGGTCGGCTGGGTCGGCCAGCGCGCCCTCCAAGATCTTCGCGTCCAGCTGTTCGAGCATCTGCAGTCGCTCTCGATCGGCTACTACTCCCGCAACCGCGCGGGAGTGATCATCTCGCGGCTGACCAACGACGTCGAGGCACTCGACCAGCTCGTCGAGGAGGGCCTGGCCACGCTGATCCAGGCCGGCCTGACGCTGCTCGGCGTGCTGGTGATCCTGATCGTGCTGGACTTCCAGCTGGCGCTGCTGACCTTCCTGGCGCTGCCGCTGCTGGCCATCGGAGCCCTGCTGTTCCGGATCGCCTCGGCCGACGCCTACCGGCTCACCCGCGAGAAGATCGCCACCATCACCGGCTACCTGCAGGAGAGCCTGTCGGGCATCCGGGTGGTGCGCTCGTTCGGCCAGGAGCCGCGCCACATCCGGCGCTTCCGCGAACTCAACAACGAGAACCGCCGGGTCAACATGACCACGGTCAACCTCAATGCCGCGTATTTCCCCGCGGTCGAGCTGCTCTCGGCCCTGGTCACCGTCGAGATCCTGGTGATTGGCGGGATCGAGGTGCTGAACGGGCACACCTCGACCGGGGTCGTATTCGGCTTCATCGCCGCGCTGAACAACTTCTTCGACCCGATCCAGCAGCTCTCACAGCTCTACACGACCTACCAGTCGGGGATGGCCGCGCTCGACAAGATCTTCGAGCTGCTCGACGAACAGCCCGAGCTGGTGGACGCGCCGGGAGCGACCCCGCTGCCGCGGCTGCGCGGCGAGATGCGCTTCGAGAACGTCTCGTTCCGCTATGGATCGAAGGACGAGGCACCGCGTCCGGATGGCGAGGTCGCGTGGGCGCTGCGCGACGTCGACCTGAGCATTCCGGCGGGTCAGACCGTCGCCTTGGTCGGCGAGACCGGCGCCGGCAAGTCGACGTTCGCCAAGCTCGTGGCGCGGTTCTACGACCCCACCGAGGGGCGCATCTTGGTCGACGGCCACGATCTGCGCGCGGTCACCGCGCACTCGCTGCGGTCGCAGATGGGGGTGGTGCCCCAGGAGGCGTTCCTGTTCAGCGGCACGATCCGCGAGAACATCTCCTTCGGGCGGCCCGACGCCAGCGACGAGGACGTCCGCGACGCGGCCCGAGCCGTCGGGGCGGACACGTTCATCGAGCGCCTGGAGAACGGCTACGACGCCGAGGTCGGGGAGCGCGGCGCGCAGCTGTCGGCCGGACAGCGTCAGCTCCTGGCGTTCGCCCGCGCGCTGGTCGCCGACCCGCGGATTCTGGTGCTCGACGAGGCGACCTCGAACGTGGACGTCCACACCGAGGGACTGATCGAGCAGGGCATGCGGCGACTGGTCGCCGGGCGGACGGCGATCGTGATCGCTCACCGCCTGTCGACGATCAGGAACGCCGGACGGATCGTCGTGTTCGAGCACGGCCGGATCGTCGAGCAGGGCACCCACGATGAGCTGCTCGATCGGGAAGGGCGCTACTGGCAGCTCTATCGCGACTGGGCGGAGCAGGCCGCCGCCTGAGATGGCGATCGTCTCGGGCCTGGCCACGACCGCGGTCAAGGGCACCCGGGTGCGGGCGATCGATCAGCTGGTGTTGGAGGCCGGCGGCGCCCGGGGCGATCGGCGCTTCTACGTGATCGACGATCGTGACCGGATGCTCAACGGCAAGCAACTCGGTGACCTGCAAGCGGTGATCGCGGAGTTCGCGCCCGACTCGGAGGCACTCGAGCTGCGCTTTCCCGGGGGTGAAGTCGTCGGCGCGACGGTCGAGCTGGGGCCAAGCGTGACCGCGCGCTTCTTTTCGCGCCCGCGCGAGGATCGGCTCGTGCTGGGGCCGTGGGCGGGGGCGCTGTCGGAGTTCATCGGGCAGCCGCTGCGGCTGATGGCCACCGGCAGCGCGGTCGATCGCGGTAAGCGGGGGGCCGTATCGCTGATCTCGCGCGCATCGCTGGCGCGGCTGGCCGAGGCCGGCGGCGAACGCGATCTGGACGGCCGCCGGTTCCGGATGCTGATCGAGGCGGACGGGATAGCCGCTCATGTGGAGGATGGCTGGGTCGGCGAGCGCGTGCGAATCGGTGAGGCGGTGGTCCGGTGGCACGGTCACGTGGGTCGTTGCCTGGTCACCAGCCGCGACCCCGAGACCGGCACGGTGGACCTCCCCACGCTCGACATCCTGGCCAGCTACCGGCGAGAGGAGCCCGCCACCGAGCCGCTGCCGTTCGGTATCTATGGCGAGGTGCTCACCGCCGGACGGGTCTGCGTGGGGGACGCGATCGAGCCGGACGGGTAGGCTCCAGTCGATGAGCGAGGAGCGCGTCCGAATCGAGATCGCCGACCACGTCGCCGTGGTCACGATGGTCCGGGCCGACAAGCACAACGCGCTCGACATCGCGATGTTCGAAGGCCTGGTCGAGGCCGCCGCGCGGGTGGGTTCGGAATCCGGCGTGCGGGCGGTGGTGCTCCACGGCGACGGCCCGAGTTTCTGCTCGGGGCTCGACCTGGTCAGCGTGATGTCGGCCCAAGCCAACGGCACCGGGCCGCTGGAGCCCTTGCAAGGAGAGGTACCGAACTGGTTCCAGCGCGCGGCGTACGGCTGGATCGAGGTGCCGGTGCCGGTGATCGCCGCCGTCCACGGCAACTGCCTCGGCGGCGGCCTGCAGATCGCCCTGGGCGCCGACATCAGGATCTGCGCGCCGGACGCCCGGCTGTCCGTGATGGAGCTCAAGTGGGGGCTGATCCCCGACATGGCGATCACCCGCACGCTGCCGCGGCTGGTCGGCATCGACGTCGCCAAGGAGCTGACCTATACCGCCCGCGTGTTCGGCGGCGAGGAGGCGGCTCGGCTCGGCGTGGTGACCCGGTTGGCCGACGATCCGTTTTCGGCCGCGCGAGCGCTCGCCGCCGAGATCGCTGCGAGGTCGCCCGACGCCGTGCGGAACGCCAAGCGGCTCTACGACGAGGCTTGGACGGGCGACGCCCAGGCCACGCTTGCGCTCGAGGCCCAGCTCCAGCTCGAGCTGATCGGCTCGCCCAACCAGCTGGCCGCGGTCACGGCTGGCCTGACGAAGCAGCCGGGCGAGTTCGCCGACCCGGACTGACCACTCGGATCGACGACGCCGGCACGCCCGTTTATCATCCGGTGAACAGGGGATTGATCTAGGTAACGGACCGGGTTGAGCAAGCCAAGGGAAAGCTGCCTGTGGCGGGAGAGCAGGATCAGCCGAGCAGTAGCGCCTTTCGGGTGATTCCCGGCGGTGAGCCGCCGGAAGTGGATTCGGCTTGGTTCTGCGGGTATTGCGGGAAGCCGCCGCGACGATCGCTGCCCACACCGGTCACGCGGGTCTGTGAATCGTGTTTCGTGGGCGTCCTCCTGGAGGCGCCGGCCGAAGCGCTCCCAGGGGACGCACCGTTCTTGGTGGTCGACTCGTCGCTGAGGATCATCGCGGTCTCCGATCTGGCCGAGCGCCTGCTCGAGGCCTACGAGCAGGACATCAATGGAAGTCACATCTTCGATTTCCTGGTCAGCCACGCCGATGACGCCGAAGGGGCGGACAACTTCGCCGTGGCGATCTCCGCCTCGGCCGCTCAGGCCGCCCCGATCCGCTACGCCGGAGTCCGGCTGCGCAGGCAACGCGGGATCACCGCCCGCTTGCGCATCGCCACCTGTGGTCCGCCGCGGGCGGCGCTCGTGGTGTTCGACGAGTGCCGTGACCAGGGGCGGCCCCTGGAACTGGCGCGCGGGTAGCGAAGCTATAATCGCCCCTCCCTGGGCCGTCCGCCGCCGTTTGCGAGCGGGCCGGCTCCGGTTCATTGCGGGGTGGAGTAATCGGCAACTCGCCAGGTTCTGGCCCTGGAATTCAAGGTTCGAGTCCTTGCCCCGCAGCTTCAGGTGGTCGGTCCCCGCTGGGGCGTTAGAGTCAGAAAGGTGCGCATCCTCGGCGTCCCGATCGACCCGCCGCAGGAAGTCGTCTCGCGGGTCGTGTCCGACCTCGGGGCGCTCGCGCGACTGGCGCGCTCGGTCCCGGGGCAGCTGGATCGGCTGCTCGCGCTGGGCGAGGAGATGACTGCGATCGGCCGCGGCGTGCTGGAACTCGGGGAGCGCCTCGACGGCCGCGCAGAGTCGATTCAGGCCCTGGGGGAGCGCCTCGACGCCCGCGCGGCCGAACTGCTCGAGCTCGGCCGAAGCATGGGTGAGCTGGGCGACCGAATCGATGCGCGCGGCGCGGAGATGGCCGAGCGCGCAGGCCAGGTGGTGCAGACCGGCAACGACCTCGTGCAGGCGCTGCCCACCTTGGAGCGGGCGCTCGATCTGGCCACGCCGCTGGAGGGGGCGATCGCCCGGGCCGGTCGGTTCGTGGACCGGCTGCCCGGCGGCGCCAACGTGCGGCGACCCGGTCCGCGCGACCCAGTCCGCTGAGACGGCCGGCGACGCGGGTCGGGGACGGTGCTCGCTAGAGGGTCGCCAGGTCGGTCGAAGGATCTGCCAGCCCGGCGGTGTCCAAGTTCACCGTCGCGCCCCCGGCGATCAGCCGGCGAGCCTCCTGGAGGTCCGCTGAGCGACCGACGCTCAGGGCGGCCCGCAACCGGCCGCCGCCGAGGTAGAAGACGCTGAATTCCCCATCGTCGATCGAGCCGCGGACGATCTCCTCGTCCCAATCGGAGGCCGGACCAACGTATTCGAGCGAGGCCCAGTCCGACAGGTCGGAGAAGAAGTACGGCACGACGTCGTAGTCACGACCCTGGCCGAGCATGTTCTGCGCCGCCACCTTGCCCTGGTTGAAGGCCACGTCCCAGTGCTCGATCCGGATCGGCCGGCCGTCGTGGACGACGCTGTGGTACTCGGCTACATCACCGGCGGCGTAGATCCCGGGTGCCGAGGTCTGGAGCTGTGCGTCGACCGAGACGCCGCCACTCGCGCCGAGCGCCAGCCCGGCGCTCCGGGCCAGCATCACGTCGGGCATCGCGCCGGCGCCGATCACGACGACATCGGCCTCGAGCTCGAGCCCGCTGCGGCAGTGCACCCGGGTGATCCGGCCGTCGGCACCCGCGAAATGGTCGAGCTCGTCGTCGCCGTGGACGACGATCCCGTGGGCTTCGAGGACCCCCTGGAAATACCGGCCCGCCGCCTGGCCGAAGCCGCGGCTGAGGACGACCGATTCCATCATCACGATCGAGCAGTCGCAGCCCAGCTCGGTCAGCGACGCCGCCAGCTCGCTGGCGATGTAGGAGCCGCCGATCAGCACGACGCGCTTGCCGGCGGCGTCCTCGCGGATCGTGTCGGCGTTTCCCAGCGTGCGCAGATAGTGAATGCCCTCGAGCTCCGAACCGGGCACGTTCAGGCGCCGGACGTTGGCGCCGGTGGCCAGCAGCGCCTTATCGAAGCTGACCTCCTGCTGGTTGGAGAGCTTGACCGTGCGGGCGGCGGTATCGAGCTTCATCGCCGAGGTCCGGGTGAGGGCCTCGATCTCCTGCTCGGCGTACCACTCGGCCGGGGCGATCAACAGCTCGGACCGGATCTTCTCGCCGCGGAGGTATTCCTTCGAGCAGGGCGGGCGGTCGTAGGGCAGGTCCGGCTCGCGCCCGATCAGCAGGATCTTCCCGTCCGCCCCACCCGCCCGCAGCCCGCGCGCGCAGTTGGCGGCGGCCAGCCCACCGCCGATCAGCACATACTCGGCGTGACGGTCGGCCATCCGGGTCAGGCGCCGGATCGCGCCCCGTTGACCGCGAACTGCGGGGTGATGTCGGCCTCGAGACCGGGATCGAGAATCAGCAGGACCTGGTCTCCGGCTTCGATCACCGAGTCGGCCTTGGGGACGAACCCGGCGCCGCCCCGCAGCACTGAGATGATCAGCGAGCCGTCGGGCAGCGAGACATCGGAGACGCGCATGCCGGCCGCAGCCGAGCCCTGCCCCACCTCGAGCTCGATGATCTCGAGGTGCTCCTCCTCGAGGGCCAGCAGCTGCACGAGGCCGTACTCGGGCACCTCGTGCTCGATCAGGCGCAGGATCAGGTCGGTGGCCGAGACCGCCGGCTGGATTCCCAGCAGCTTGAAATGCTGGAGATTGCGCGGGTTGTTGACCCGCGCCACGATTCGCGCACAGCCGTATTTCTCCTTGGCCACCTGGCAGATGAGGATGTTGTCCTCGTCATCCCCGGTGACCGCGATCACCAGGTCCGCGCGCTGGATCCCGGCCCGCTCGAGCACCCACAGCTCGGTGGCGTCGCCGTACTGGACGGCATGCTCGAGCTCTTCCTCCACCACCCGGTAGCGGTTGTGGTCGGACTCGATCAGGGTCACTTCCCGATCCTTGGCGATCAGCTCACGGGCCAGGTTCCACCCCACCTTCCCGGCGCCGGCGATGATGACGTACACGCTCGATCCCCTCTACGACGCGAGCGCCACGCGCTCGGCCTGGTCGATGGCCACCTGGGTCGGGCAGATGGTGAGGAGGCCCTGCTCGGCGTACCACGCGGCCCGGGCGGGATCGGCGACCCGCACGACCACCCGCGGCACGTTGAACCGGCGCTGAGCGATCTGGGCGATCACCAGATTGGTGTTGTCACCCCGGGTCGCGGCCAGGAACACGTCGGCGGCCTCGATTCCGGCCTCGATCAGCCCGTCGATCTCGAGTGCGGTGCCGACGGTGAAGCGTCCCCCGGCGTCCTCCCAGGTCATCGTCTGGTCCTTGTCGAGTCGCTCGTGAGACAGCGGATCGCTGTCCATCACCGAGACCTCGTGCCCCGCGTCGAGGGCCCGCTTGGCCACCGCGGAACCGACTCGCCCGCAACCCACAATCAGAATGAACATGGGCAGACTCTACGCGTTGTCGGAGGCCGGTGTGGGCGTCGCGGGAGCGACCTGAGCGGGCGCGGTTGCCTTGGCGAGCGGTGGCGGGGTCAGCGCTGCGGCCACGATCACCAGGGCGAACGCGAGCAGCCGCAGCGCCAGTTCCAGCCGGCCCGCCGGCAGCGGCTCGGAGAACACGATCGGTCCGGCGGCGATCGTGGTCAGGTTCGCGGCGGCGCTGGTCAGCGCGATCACGGGCACCGCCTCACCCAACTGGAGGCTGCGGGCCGAGACGAGCAGCCCCACCAGCGAGGCGATCAGGATCACGAACGCGAGCGGGTGGATCAGCACGCCGGCGCCGAGGTGTCCCAGATGGCCGCTCAGCGCCTTGATCGACGTGTCCGACGCGGCCCAGAGCAGGCCGGCCGACACCGCCAGCACCGTGCCCCGCCGCGAGCTGGCAGCCAGGAGCAGCCCGACCGCCGAGAGCGCCGCGATCCAGATCGCCAGCGTTCCCGGGGCATAGTGGGAATGAGCGCCGCCACCGTCATTGCCGAGCGTGGCCGCGAGCACGGCCAGCCCGGTGGCCGTCAGCGCCACCCCGATCCACTCACGGCGCGTCACGTCGATCCCGAACAGGCGATCGGCCACCACGGTGAGCAGCACCAGCCCGCCGGCGATCACCGACTGCACCAGCGAGATCGGCGCCAGCGCCAGCGCCCCCACGTGCACCCCCCAGGACGCGAACGCGATCACGATCCCCAGCGCGTACAGCGGCGAGCGGAACAGCACGATCGTGCTGTGGATCGGCCTGGTCAACTCCACCGCCGGCGCCTCGTTCGCCCCCCGGAACTTGTAGAGGAACCCGGCCACCGATCCGAACGCCGTCAGCAGGGCCAGGACCAAGCCGATCTGCACGCTCAGGGACATCGAGGCGAGCGTAGCGCGCACCCCGCCCGCCCCCGCACGCCCGCCGGCCTGCCGACCTGCGGGTCAGACCTCGGTGTTCTCCGCCGCCTTCCGGTTCAGCGGCCCGAGGTACAGCTTCGCCTCGGCGGCCCCCAGCGCCCGCCTCATCGCCATCCGCGCGCCCCGCCAGCCCACGGTCACCGTCACCAACCGGACCCCGTCGGTGGTGATCACCTGCGAGGTGTCAGGCACCCAGGCGGCGTCCAACCCGAGGTGCGCCACCGTCTCCGGCGGCGAGAAGTCCCGCTTCTGCCCGAACTGCTGCCCCTCCTCCTCGATCTCCCGCTCGAGCCGCGCAAACGGCTGCGGCGAGGAATCCAGGTTCACCACCACCGACACCCCCCGCCCCCGCACCGCAAACGTGCACTGCGGCTCCCCATTGTTCCCCGTCCCGACCTTCGCGCTGACCGAAGCCGGCGTCACTCCCAGAGCCCGAGCGACGGCCGCCGCGGCCGCAGGCAGGCACACCGGAGGAGGCTTCACGGCAGCCCGGCGCGTGTTGGCAGGCTTCGCGTGCCCCCCACACCCGGCGAGCCCGAGCAGAACCAGCACCGCTGCCATTCGCGACACGCTGCGAAGGCACATGCCCCGTCTCGGGGGGATCGCGCGACCCGGAACCACCCCCCGCACTCAATCAAACCTCTCGCGAGCAACGGGTTAACGAAATGCGGGTCGCGCGCCTTCCCCCGGACGGGGCGGTGCCGGAGCTACTCAGGTGATGAGCGGGATGATCAAGAGCGCCACGATGTTCGCGACCTTGATCATCGGGTTGATGGCCGGGCCGGCGGTGTCCTTGAACGGGTCACCCACCGTGTCACCGGTGACCGCGGCCGCGTGAGCCTCGGAGCCCTTGCCGCCGAACGCACCATCCTCGATCAGCTTCTTGGCGTTGTCCCACGCGCCACCGCCCGCGGTCATCGAGATCGCCATGAACACACCGACGACGATGACCCCGATCAGCAGCCCGCCGAGCGCCTCGATGCTGATCAGGCCGACGATCAGGGTGAACACGATCGGGATCAGCGCCGGGATGATCATCTCCCGCTGCGCGGACTTGGTGACGATGTCGACACAGGTGCCGTACTCGGGCTGCTCGGTGCCTTCCATGATTCCCGGATGCTCGCGGAACTGCCGGCGCACCTCCTCGACCACGGCGCCGCCGGCGCGGCCGACGGCCTCCATCGAGAGCGCCGCGAACAGGTAGACCATCAGTCCGCCGATCAGCAGCCCGATCAGGACGGGCGGGTTGCCGATCGCGAAGTTCTCGACCTTGCCCTTCGCGGAGAGCTCGTCCTCGAACGCGTTGAACAGCACGAGCGCGGCGAGCGCGGCCGAGCCGATCGCGTAGCCCTTGGTGACCGCCTTGGTCGTGTTACCGACCGCGTCGAGCTTGTCGGTGATGGTCCGTACCTCTTCGGGCAGCTCGGCCATCTCGGCGATCCCGCCGGCGTTGTCGGTGATCGGACCGAACGCGTCGAGCGCGACGATCAGGCCGGTCAGTGAGAGCTGCGCCATCACCGCGACGCCGATGCCGTAGATGCCCTGACCGCCGCCGCCGCCGAGCTTCCAGGCCCCGAAGATCCCCAGCGCGATCACGATCGCCGGCAGCGCCGTGGCCTGGTAGCCCTGGGCGAGGCCCTGGATGATGTTCGTGGCGTGGCCGGTCTGCGAGGCGCGAGCCGTCGACTTCACCGGCGAGAAGCGCGTCGAGGTGTAGTAATCGGTGATCACGAACAGGAGCGCGGTGACCCCGAGCCCGATCAGCGCGCAGAGGTAGAACTTCCACCAGTGCGGGCTGCCACCGCCCGAGGTGTAGTGAACGCCGTCCATCAGCCACTTCGTCACCGGGAGGAAGGCCAGCGCGGCCAGCACGCCGGAGACGGCCAGCCCCTGGTAGAGCGCGCGCTCGACGTTGCCGCTCTTGGACTTGACGGCGAAGGTGCCGATGATCGAGGCGATGATCGAGACGCCACCGAGCACCAGCGGGAACAGCGCCACGGACGTTGATTCGTTGAACAGCAGCACGCCGAGCAACATCACCGCCACCGCGGTGACCGCGTAGGTCTCGAACAGGTCGGCCGCCATGCCGGCGCAGTCGCCCACGTTGTCGCCCACGTTGTCGGCGATCACGGCCGGGTTGCGCGGGTCGTCCT
This sequence comes from uncultured Solirubrobacterales bacterium, assembly GCA_963808605.1. Classification (GTDB taxonomy): domain Bacteria; phylum Actinomycetota; class Thermoleophilia; order Solirubrobacterales; family Solirubrobacteraceae; genus Palsa-465. The sequence continues at coordinate 406,570 of CAWEGQ010000009.1, read as the reverse complement.
CGGGGATCCCGGCTTCGATCTTGCCCACCAGGTCGGCGCCGACGTCGGCGCCCTTGGTGAAGATGCCGCCGCCGAGCCGGGCGAACACCGAGATCAGCGACCCGCCGAAGCCGAGTCCGATCAGCGCGTCGACGGCGTGGCGCTGGCTTTCGCCCGCGATCGCCGTGAGCACGCCGTAGTAGCCGGCGACGCCGATCAGGGCGAGGCCGACGACCAGCATGCCGGTCACCGCTCCCCCGCGGAAGGCGACGTCAAGCGCAGGCGAGACGCCGCCGCGGGCGGCTTCGGCCACGCGCGCGTTGGCGCGCACCGAGACGTTCATGCCGACATAGCCGGCGGCGGCCGACAGGAAGCCGCCGATGGCGAAGCCGATCGCCACGCGGATGTTCTGGATCGGGATCAGCGCGATGAACAGGATCACGCCGACCCCTGCGATCGTCGTGTACTGACGGTTCAGGTAAGCCGAGGCACCCTCCTGCACCGCTGCCGAGATCGAGCGCATCCGCTCGTTACCCGGCGACAGTGCAAGCAGCGCGCGCGAGGTCAGGGCACCGTAGACGATTGCAGCAACCGCGCAGACGAGCGCGACGACGACGCCGTGGTGCGTCAAAAAGCTAGACAAGAAGGTCCTCCGGGAAAGCTCTTGTTGTTAGGTGGCGCGCGCGAGTGCGGCCACAACTGCAAAAGGGCCGCCACCCGAAGGTCGAGCGGAGGCCCGGTACCAAGACGGCGGCGAGTCTAGCGTGCCCAGCGGCCGGACGTCCGCTCCTCTGTTATGTGGGATTTAGCTCCCGGCTACTGCCCGGGAATCCAGAGCCGTCCGCTGCGTTGCGCCGGGCCCTCGCCCGGCTTCGGCGGCTCGGACGCCGGGGGAGGCTCCCCGCCCGGAGGTGGAGGCTGGCTGGCCCCTGGCGGTGGCGGGCCCGGCGGCGCGGCGCCCGGCGATGGAGTGGCCGAGGGCTCGCCGGCGGGCGCCGGCCCGGCCTGGCCTCCGAGCTGCACATACGCCAGTTGCAGCTGCGAGAGGGCCTGGCGAATCTGTCCGGTCTGCTGGGGCGCGGCCGTGTCGACCAGCGGCATGACGGCGCGGATCGCCTCGATCGCCAGCCGGACCTGGCTCAGGTCGCGCTCGGATTCCGTGCCAGGGGCGAGGCCGGTGCGCCGCATGCCCAGGTTGACCAGCATGACCACGTGCTCGAGCAGCACGTGCTCGACTCGGATCTTCTTCAGCTCGGCCTCGTAGGCCGCACGCATCTCTTCCTCGGTCGGCTCTGGGCCGCTGGTGCTCATCTGTTCACCTCCGGTGCTCGGTCAGGGCCCGCGGCTGACGCCGTCGGCCCTCAGGTTGCCCTTCCGAGGGCCGGAGCATACGTGTCGCGGGTTTCGGCGACGTTCGCGGCATAGATCTCCGGAAGGCTGATTCCCGACTCGTGCATGCGCCGGTGGCGCTGGGCGCCGTTGAGCTCGGGGAGGGCGACATCGATCTCCAGCTCGGCACGCGCCGGAGCGGTCCAGTCCAGCAACCGGGCCAGGGCCTCGGATCCCGGGTAGGACTCACCGCGCTCCAGGTCGAGCAGATTGCCGTCCAGCCCGTAGCGGATCGCCCGCCAGGTGTTCTCCTCGATCAGCCGCCCGGGGAGATCGGCAGCCGGGGCCCCCGCGTCGACGTCGCGGGCCGCCTGGGCGACGCAGGCCACGATCAAGGCGGCGAGGCCGTCCGCCTCGGGCCCGGTGGCCTGCGCGTCACAGATCCTCACCTCGACCGTCCCGAAGCCGAAATGCGGCCGCACCGACCACCACACCTGCGTGTACTCGACGATCGAGCGCGTGCGCACGAGGAAGTCGATGTAGTCCGCGAACGCCCTCCAGCCGCCGAACGCGTCAGGAATGCCGCAGCGCGGGAAGCTGCGCGTGAAGGTCTGGCTGCGAGCGCTGTGCAGGCCCGAGTCGCGGCCGTCGAGGAACGGCGAGTTGGCCGAGATGGCGAGCAGCACCGGGAGCACCGGTCGCAGCCGGTCGCAGACCAGCACGGCGCGGTCGGCGCCGCGAATCCCCACGTGGACGTGGAGCGAGAAGGTGTTGTTGCGCCAGGCCACGTACTTGAGCCCCTGCTCGACCAGCCGGTAGTGCTCGGTGTCGATGATCTGCTGCTCCCGGTAGTCCGACCAGGGGTGGGTTCCGGCCGCGCCGAGCGCGACCCCACGGTCGGCGGCGAGCGCGAACAGCCGGCGGCGGCGGTCGTGCTGTGCGGCGGTGGCGGCGGCCAGATCCTCGCCCCGGCCGGAGCGGATCTCGATCTCCGATGAGATCAGCTCCCCGGCGATCGATTCGGCCAGCACCGGATCCGCGGCGGCGGCCTGCCTCAGCTCGTCGAAGCGCGGGACCAGGCCGAGCTCGGCCGGATCGAGGATGGCGAACTCCTCCTCCAGCCCGACCGTGAAATCGGTCGAACTCTCAAAGGCCGCATATGCGCTGTCCAGGTCCAGGTCCACGTCTGACGGGGTTAGGTCAGATAGAAGTACAGCGCGTAGAGGAGGTCGACGGCAGGGCTCGAGGTGTGAACCGTGACCTCGGGCGGGACCTGAAGGAGCGCCTCTGAGTAGTTGAAGATGATCTTGACGCCGACTTCGACGACGTCATCGGCCAGTTGCTGGGCGGCGGCGGACGGAACCGCCAGGACGGCCACGACGATGTCCTCGTCGTCCACCACGTCGCGCAACTCCGAGTTGTGGCGGACCGTCAACGTGCCGATGCTCGTCCCCACCTTCTCCTGATCGAGGTCGAACACGGCGACCACGCGGAAGCCGTGGTCGGCGAAGATGTCGGAGGTGGCGATCGCGGTGCCGAGGTGGCCGGCGCCGAACAGGGCGATGTTGTGCTGGCCCGCCGTCCGCAGGATCTTGCGGATCTGCGTGACCAGCGACTCGACGTTGTAGCCGACGCCGCGCTTGCCGAACTTGCCGAAGCCCGACAGGTCCCGCCGGATCTGCGTCGAGTTGACGTGCGTGTAATCGGCGAGCTCCTGCGAGGAGATCGTGTCTTTGCCCATCTTGCGTGCCTGTGTGAGCACTTGCAGATATCGCGACAGCCGTGCGGCGACGCCGAGCGAGAGCTTCTCCCCCGGCCTTTCGTCGTCTGGCTGAGCCGTGTCGGGCCCGCCGCCCACCGTGTAGCTCATTCCGGAAGCACTCTACTGCGCCCGGTTCTCGATCTCAGTGCGCGAGCCGGCGGTGAGCGCGCGCTCGAGCTCGAACTCGTCGACGAACAGCTCAAACGCCTCCTCGCCGTCGATCGTCACCACCGGGATCCGTTCCAGATATGCCCGGTGCAGCGCCTCGTCGGTCTCGATGTCCCGCTCCCGCAGCTCGAAGGCAACCCGGCCCTGCACCCGCAGGATCACCTCGCGCGCGTCGTCGCACAGGCAGCAGCCCTCGCGGCCGTAGAGCACCACGCTTCGCATCACGCGGCTTTCTCTCCGGTGGCGTAGACATCCAGACCGAGGTACTCGGGGAAAGGGCGGGCCGGCACGTACCGTGCGGCGCTGGCGATCATCGCGGCGTTGTCGGTGCAGAGCGCCGGGGGCGGCACGTCGAGCTCGACCCCGAGCTCGGCCAGGCGCAGGCGCAGTGGGCCGTTGGCGGCGACCCCGCCGCCGACCGACAGTCGCCCCAGCCCGGTCTGCGCCAGGGCGCGGCGGACCCGGAGCACGAGCGACTCCACGATCGCATGCTGGTAGGACGCCGCCAGGTCGACCCGCCGGCGCTCGGCCTCGGCCGGGCCGAGATCACGGATCCGGTACAGCAGCGCCGTCTTGAGGCCGGCGAACGAGAAGTTCAGCCCGGGCAGCTTGGCCCCCGTCGGGAACTTGAACGCGCCCGGGTCCCCGTCACGGGCGAGGCGCTCGAGCGCCGGCCCGCCCGGGTAGCCGAGGCCGAGCATCCGGGCGCCCTTGTCGAAGGCCTCGCCGGCGGCGTCGTCGAGCGTCTGCCCGAGGATCTCGAAGCCGGGGCCGCGATCTCGCACGTGCGCCAGCAGCGTGTGGCCACCGCTGGCGATCAGGCTCAGGAACGGGGTCTCGAACGGAGTCGGCGCGAGGAAGGCGGCGGCGACGTGGCCGTGGAGATGGTCGACCGCCGCCAGTGGCAGCTCGCGGGCCGCCGCGATCGCCTTGGCGGTGGAGAAGCCGACCAGCAGGGCCGCCACCAGACCGGGGCCACGGGTGACGCCGACCAGATCGACGTCGTCCAGCGTCGCCCCCGCGGTGGCGAGCGCGTCGTCGATCGCGTGGCCGATCAGCTCGAGGTGCTGGCGCGAGGCGATCTCGGGCACGACCCCGCCGTAGCGGTCGTGGACGCCCTGGGAGGAGATCACGTTGGCCCGGATCTCTCCGTCCGCCGACAGCACCGCCGCGCAGCTGTCGTCACAGCTCGTCTCGACGGCCAGAATCATCCGGCGGCGCCGGAGGCCGAGGGCGTGTCGGCGGTCCGCCACATGATGATCGCGTCCTCGCCCGTGTCCTGGTAGTAGCGCGGCCGGGTGCCGACGCTCTTGAACCCGAAGCGTTCGTACAGCGCGATCGCCGGCGCGTTGGAGGTTCGCACCTCGAGCGTGTACGCCTCGCCGCGCCCGGCGCGATCGAGCATCGCCTCCAGCATGGCGTTGGCCAGGCCGTGCCGGCGGGCGGGCGGATCGACGGCGATGTTCATCAGATGCCAGGCCTGGTCATAACGCGAGCAGATCAGGTACCCGAGGAGCTTCTTGCCCTCCAGGATCGCCAGACACACGCCTGACGGCTTGGACAGCTCGAGCACGAACATCGCGAGTGACCACGGCGTCGGGAACGCTCGGCGCTCGATGGCGATCACCTGGGGCAGGTCCGAGTAGGACAGCGGACGGATCTTGATCGGCTCTTGAGTCATGATTTGGCCTGCGCACGTCTGGCGATCTCGGCGTCGGGAAGGCGAAGATACGCCGGGCGAACCTCAACCGGCGCGGGCACCGCCAGGCCGACGGCCAACCGGCAATGGTTGATCGCCGAGACCCTGTGGAGCCCCGAACCGTCCTCCGGGACGACCGCCCCTGAGCGCTCCAGAGCCTGTCTGAATTCTATCGCGCCGTCTCCGATTGCCAAGACGCTGTGGCCCAGCTCGGCCAGCTCCGCGGCCAGGCGCTCCGGGGCGATCGCCACCGGCGCCGACAGCGACCGAGCCGCCGCCGGGTCGCCGCGATGGCGCTCCCAGCTGGCGGCGAACACCTCGCCGCGACGCGCATCAAGGACTGCATAGACGCGATCGAGCTCCAGCCCCGCCGCCGCCACCTGAGCGCCCAGGGCGAGCGACTCGAGCGTCGAGACGCCGACCAGATCGATTTCCCGTGCGCGCGCGAGTCCGCGCGCCGTCGCGATCCCGATCCGCAGTCCGGTGAACGTTCCGGGGCCGGTGCCCACGGCGATCCGGTCGATCTGCTCCCATCCTTCCCCTGACTCCTCGAGCAGCTCGACCGTCAGCTCGAGCAGCCGTCGCGCGTGACCCGGTCGCGCTCCGCCCACCGGATCGTCACGGCGTTCCAGCTCGAGCTCCCCCGGCAGTTCCCGTAGCGCCACCGCCGTCGCCCGCGTAGCCGTGTCCAAGGCCAGGATCCTCACCCGAGCACCACGATCCGCCGGTCCCCGCCCGCGTGCTCCAGCCGGACCCGGTGCAGGTTCGCCGCCAGGCCGGCGAGTCGCGCCTCGACCGGTCCGGGCCATTCGATGAAGGTGATCATGTCGGGGCCCAGGTAGTCGTCGAGCAGCTCCGGGTCCTCGTCGTCGAGGCTCTCCAGCCGGAATAGGTCGACGTGGGCGACCGTCACCGGCGCCTCATAGCGCTGGCCGATCGTGAACGTCGGGCTGGAGACGATCGCGGTCACGCCGAGGGCCCGGCAGGCCCCGCGGACGAACGTCGTCTTGCCCGCGCCGATCTCGCCGTCGATCAGGACGATGTCGCCGGCGACCAGCGTGCGCGCGAGCCCGGCGCCGAGGTCCTCGGTTCCCTCGGCGCGGTCGGTCTCGCACCTGCGCGGCCCGGGCACCTGCCTGCTCCTATCGGCGGCCGAAATACCCCGGGGCTCGCAGCAGCGTGCCGCCGGCGATCAGCAACGCCGCCACCGCGGCCTCGAGCCCCAGATCGGTGCCGGTCTGCGGAAGGGCCCCGGCCGGGCGCTTTGCCGGCCGAGGCGCGTGGTGCCGGTGCGACGGCTTGTGTTTCGCCGGCGGAGTGGTTCCGTTTCCCTGGGTCAGCCCGGGCGGGGGCGTTGGGGACAATGTCGGATCTCCGGCGGCCCGTGCCGCCACGGGCCACAGCAGCAGGGCAGCCGCGACCAGCCACGGCGCACTTCGTCGGGTCATGGGCATGGCTGCGCGACACTGTAGAGAACCTTCCGGCTTCGCCACCCGCGCCCGAGTCTCGTGACCACCGTCGCGTTCGGTACCGTCACCGGCGGTATGCCCGCTGCCCGAGCCAAACTTAGCCGCCTGCGCCAGTCCGATACCGGGAAGGCGGCCGGGCTGGCCGGAGCGATGATCGCCAACAACGTGATCGCGCTCGGGTCGACCGTCGTGTTCGCCCGCGAGCTCAACGATTACGGCTCGCTGGGGGCGCTGATCAGCTACCTGCTGATCCTCACCGTGGCCGGTCAGGCGATGCAGGTGGCCACGGCTCGCGAGGGCGTGCTCGGGCACCTCGGGATCGGCGACTCGCTGGTGGCCACCACCCGGAGCTGGACGCGCTCGATGCTGATCTTCACCGCGGTCCTGACCGTCCTCTCGATCGTGTTCCGTCACCCGATCGCCGACGCCGTCGGCGTCAAGAAGTACCCGTGGGGGGCGGCCGTCGGGATCCCGGCCGGCTGCCTCTACCTCGAAGTCTCGCTCCTGCGCGGCGCCCTGCAGGGCATCGGCGACTACAAGAGCGTGGGGCTCAGCTTGATCGGCGAGCAGGGTGTGCGGCTGGTCATCGGGGCGATCCTGGCCATCGGCCTGAACGTGACCGGCGCCTACATCGGCTCGCTGGTGTCCTACATCGTGATGTCGCTGTACTGCATCGCCCAGCTGCGGCGCTACGCGGCCGCCTGCCCGGATGGGCCACGGGGAGCCGACGCCAAGCCGACTCTCTCACTCTGGCTGCATGTCAGGCGCGCGTGGGCGCCGATCGCCGGGCTGGTGGTGATCGCCGTGCTGCAGAACATCGACATCATCGCGGCCAAGCACCGGTTCACCACCCACGACGCCAGCGCCTACGCGGCGACGGCGGTGGCGGCCAAGGTGCTGATCTGGGTGGCGATCGGGGCCGGGTTCTATCTCGTGCCGGAGGTCTCGCGACGACGAGCCGAGGGGCTCGAGACCCGCTCGGTGCTGGTCAAGGCGCTGGGGATCATCCTGGTCTGCGCGATCCCCTGCCTGCTGATCTTCGCGGGCGCCTCGCATCTGCTGCTGAGCACGGTCTTCGGCGCCAAGAAGGCGACCGCCTCGGACTCGCTGCTGATCCTGGGGCTGGCCTTCACCGTGCTGGCCGCCACCTACCTGGCGATCCAGTACATGCTGGCGCTGAAGCAGACCCGGTTCTTGATCGTGGTCGGCGTGGTCGCGGTGGCCGAGCCGATCGCGCTGCTCAACGCCTCGCACCGGCCCGCCGCTTTCGCGGCCGTCGTGCTGGCCGTCCAGGCCGCTGCCGCTGTGCTGGCGTTCGGGCTGGCCCTGCGCCGCGACCGCGTTCCGACGCCCCCGCCCGCCTCCCCGGTCTCGCCCGATCAGGGCGTCGACCCGGAGCTCCCGGTCCGGGTCGCCGGCTAGCCAATCGGTCAGGCCCTGGCCGAGAGGTACTCGGCGACCCGCTCGGCGGCGGCGCGCAACCGCCGGAAATAGGCGGCGCGGCTGAGCGAGAGATCGATCGCGGCCTGCTCGTGGCTCGGCGCCGGCTCCAGGTAGCCGCGGATCAGCACCCGCTGCAGCAGTTTCTCGTTCTCGCTGTCGCCGAATGCCCGCTCGGCGGCGTCGCGCAGCAGCGCGCGCACCGAGCCGGCGCGTTCCTCGGGGGTCTGGCCGGTCGCGAGCTGGTTGCGGGCCAGCTCATGCGGGACCCGGAAGTTGCGCAGCGCCTCGCGGACCGCGTCGGGGTGCAGCGAGCGGGTGGCCTCGACCGGAGTCGGCGGGACCAGCCCGAGCTCGTGATAGACGACGGTCCGCTGCGCCGCGAACAGGCCACCGGGGCCGTAGTCGATCCGGTGGCATTCGATCCGCCTGCCCTCGAGGTCGAGGTCGAGTTCGGGCAGATGCTCGGCGCCCAGGGTCGCGGCGAAGGTCAGCGCCTCGGGATTGGTGGGATTGATCGGGAGGTAGGCGAAGCGCGGGTTGATCACGCCCGAGCGGAGGATCCCGGCCATCCCCAGCATCGCCTGCACCCGACCCCGGCGCTCGCGGGTGAGGTCGATCGAGTCGCGCCACAGGACCGCCCCGCCGAGGTGCTCGTCGGCGCGGGCATGGTTCAGTCGCGGCCCGCTCAACGGGTCCTGGTGGGCGAACGCGGGGGCGTTGTCGGGGCTCATCGAGACGGTGAAGCCGCACAGGCGATCGTCCTTGTCGCGGGCGATCGCCACCCGCTCCGGGGCCTCGTCGAAGAACCGCCTGGTCCAGCGCCACCACGCCTCGAAGCCATGCCCATCAAAGCGTTCGGCGATCCGCTCGGCGTCGCCGGGGCGGACATCGTCGATCCGGTACTCGACGCTTCCCTCCCAGCCGAACCCCCACTTGATCGCCGAGTTCTCGATCAGGTGCGCCATATCGATCGCCACCAGCGGATCGCCGCGGCGCGCCCGCTCGTAGAGGTAGTCGATGATCCGGCGCCGCAGCTCCCGCTCGCGCTGCTGGTCGCGGTGGCGCAGATCGGCCCGCAGGGCCTTGCGTACCAGCTCGTGCAGGGTGAGGCCGTCGCTCAGCGGCTCGGTGAAGGTGAGCGAGCCCAACCGGTCGTACTCGATCTCGGCGTCGGCCTCGGGGAGCACGTTGCGCAGCAGATCGACTGTCGTGACCCGGGCGATCGCGGCGACGCCGAGCGCCGAGAGCCGGGCTCCGCTGAGCTCGCTCTCGGCGACACGGCGGATCAGCGAGCGCACGATCTCCGGCCGCTCCGCTCCCAGGTCTGGCGCCCAGTCCGTGTCGACCGCGGCGGTCTCGGCGGCCAGCGCGAGAGCCAGCGGCGAGCCTTCGGCCCACTCGACCACCGCCGGGGCGCGGTCGTCGTGCAGGCCGTGGGCGGCCAGCAGGCTCAGCGCGTCCCGGGGACTGAGCGCGCGCAGCTCGAGCGCGGTCGCGACGCCCTCCCAGCCGCCGCTGAACCAGGCCGGATCGGGCTCGAGCCGTCCGGCGATGACGACGACGGCGCTGTCCGGCAACGAAGGCAGCAGCCCACGGCGCAGGTAACCGTCGAGCGCCGTCATCCGCTCGTAGGTGTCGATCAGGACCAGCGGGCGAGCGCTGGCCCGCGCGCCGGACAGAACCGCCTCGAGCGCGTCGGGCATCGGGGCGAGGTCCCGCCCTTCGACGAAGAACAGCTCGTAGCCCCGGCTCGGCGCGCGCCGGCCGAGCTCACGCAGGAGCGTGCTCTTGCCGATCCCCCCCGGCCCATGGACCAGCACCACGCTGATCGACGGATCGCCGCTCAGACAGCGCTCCAGGAACGCCAGCTCATCGTCCCGGCCGACGAACCGGTCACGGTCGCGGTCGATCAGACGCGCGCCGAGCGTTCGGCCGCGTCCGTGCGCCCCGTCGGGAAGCTCGCTGACCCCCTGGTCATCCAAAGCTCACCTACAGTAGCCCGCTACGGGCGATTTCGGGCGATTGGTCTTTAGCTTGCGTTAAAACAAGCCGAGCTGTGCGGCCGGTTCCGGTTCGGTCGGCCTCAGCGTCGCCGCGGGCCGATCGGGCTCCGGGACGGGCATCGCGTCGAGATCGCCGGGCTCCGACTCGGTCGCCGGCTCAGGGACGGGGTCCTCGCGCTCCGGCTGCGGGAGAGCGCCGAGGGCCAGCAACTCCGGAATCCGGTGGAAGTCGGCCCGCAGCGTCTCGAGTGTGGCGGGCGTGTACAGCGCCGCCGCCGGGTGGTAGAGCGGATAGAGCCGGACCGCTCGGGAACCGATTACCCGCGACTCCACCTGGCCGTGCAGGCGGGAGATGCCGGTGGTGTCCCCGCGCAGCAGCTTCGTGGCGAAGTTTCCCAGCGTGCAGATCACGGTCGGCTCGATCAGATCGACCTGCCGCCACAGGTAGTCCTCGCAGGTCTCGATCTCGCGCGGCTGCGGGTCCCGGTTGTCGGGAGGCCGGCATTTGAGGACGTTGGCCACGAACACATCAGCGCGCTCAAGGTCGATCTCCGCCAGCAGCTTGTCGAGCAGCTTGCCGGCCTGGCCGACGAACGGAAGCCCCTGCCGGTCCTCGTTGGCCCCGGGGGCCTCCCCCACGAACATCAGGTCAGCGTCGGCGTTGCCGGCCCCGAAGACCACGGTGGTACGGGACTGATGCAGCGGGCAGCGGACGCAGTCGCGCGCCTCCTCCCAGACGCCCTTCAGAAGCTCGCGTCGCTCGGTGGCGCTGCTCACGGCGGTTATGGTAACCCGGGCGGCCGACGGGGTATCATCAATGGCGACGAGGCCGTCATCTTCGTAGACGGACCTCGGCGAAACGTCCTAGTAGCAAGCTGCCGACCGGTATCTCCGAAAGGGAACTGGAGCGGATGCCACCAAACGACACCACCCATCCCGCGCGCCTGGCGATTGTTGGCCGGGGACGCCTGGGGAACGCGCTGGCCCGTTCGCTGAGCGCCGCCGGCTTCGCCTTCACCGGCCCGCTGGGTCGCGGCGCCGACGCCGCCGGGGCAGACGTGGTGCTGCTCTGCGTGCCCGACGGCGAAATTCCCGCTGCCGCTGCCTGCCTCGCCCCCGGTCCCACCGTCGGACACTGCTCCGGAGCCACCGGACTCGAGGTGCTGGCCCCGCACGAGGCGTTCTCGCTGCATCCGTTGATGACCGTGACGGCCCAGGGCGCCGACTTCGCCGGCGCGGGCGCCGCGATCGCCGGAAGCACCCCTCACGCACTCCAGGTCGCCGCCGACCTGGCGGCGGCGCTGGAGTTGAACGCCGTCGTGGTCGCTGCAGCCGACCGCCCCGCTTATCACGCAGCGGCGTCGATCGCCTCCAACTTCGTGATCACGATCGAGGCGGCGGCCGAGCGGCTCGCCGCCAGCGCCGGCCTGGATCGGGCGCTGCTCGTCCCGCTGGTGCGCCAGACCGTGGAGAACTGGGCCGAGCTCGGCCCGCAGCGGGCGCTGACCGGTCCGGTCGCGCGGGGCGATGAGGCCACCGTCGAGCTGCAGCGCGAGGCCGTCCGGGACCGGGCGGCCGACCTGCTGCCGCTGTTCGACGCGCTGGTGCAGGCGACCCGGGTGCTGGCCCGCCCGCATGCGGCGGGGGTCCGATGAGAACCCTGCGCGCCGTCGCCGAGCTGCGGACCGCGCTGTCGGGGTCACGCCGGGACGGCGCCACGATCGGGCTCGTGCCGACGATGGGCGCCTTCCACGAGGGTCACCTGTCGCTGATCCGCCGCGCCCGCGAGGACTGCGACGAGGTGGTGGTTTCGCTGTTCGTGAACCCGACCCAGTTCAACGAAGGCGGCGACCTCGACGCCTATCCCCGCGACGAGCCGCGCGATGCGGCGCTCGCCGCCGAGCTCGGTGTCGACTACCTGTTCGCCCCGCCCGTCGACGAGGTCTATCCGGCCGGGTTCCAGACGACGGTCTCGGTGGGCGGCTTGACCACCATGCTCGAGGGGGCCGGCCGCGGGAGCGCACATTTCGACGGCGTGGCCACCGTGGTGGCGAAGCTCCTGAACATGGTGGCTCCCGATGTCGCCTACTTCGGGCAGAAGGACGCCCAGCAGGTGCTGGTGATCAGGCGGCTCGTGCGCGACCTCGACCTGCCGGTGCAGATCGAGGTGTGTCCGATCGTGCGCGAGCCCGATGGCCTGGCGATGTCCAGCCGCAACGTGCGCCTGTCGCCATCGGAGCGCGAGCGCGCGACCGCGCTGAATCGAGCCCTGCGGGCGGCGGCCGATGCCGTCGCATCCGGCGAGCGGCGTGCCACGTCGGTGCGGGCACGCGCGCTGGAAGAGCTGAAGAGGGCGGACATCGAGCCCGAATATCTCGAGCTGGTCTCCGCCGACACGCTGTTGCCCGTGGACCGCGTCGAGGGCGACGTGCTCGCCCTGGTGGCGGCCCGCGTCGGCACGACTCGACTGATCGACAATCAACCGCTCTCGACCGCCCCAAGCGGCGGCGGGAAGCACGAACATTGGGAGACACTGACATGCAGCGGACGATGCTGAAGTCGAAGATCCACCGGGCGACCGTGAGCGACTGCGACCTGCATTACGTCGGCTCGATCACGATCGACCCGAATCTGCTGGAGGCAGCCGACATCAGGGAGTTCGAGCAGGTGGCCGTCGTCGACGTCGACAACGGCGCCCGCTTCGAGACCTACACGATCGCCGGCGAGCCGGGGTCGGGCGACATGAAGGTCAACGGCGCGGCGGCGCGACTGGTGCACCGCGGCGACACGATCATCGTGATCTCCTACGCCGCGTACGACCCGGACGACCTGGAGCACTACCGCCCGCGCGTCGTGCACGTGGGCGTTGACAACCAGATCCTGGACATCGACAGCGAGGTGGCGACTCTCCTCGGAGCAGCGTCAACCTCACGCTAGAGAAGGGAATCACCATGTCAGCCACACCCCGTATCCCGATCCCGCAGGACCTGCGCGAGCCCCTCCCCATGACGCTCCCTCGCCTGGCCGAGAAGAAGCGCCTCGGTGAGCAGATCGTGATGATCACCGCCTACGACTACCCGTCGGCCCAGGTGGCCGAGGAGGCCGGCGTCGACATCGTGCTGGTCGGCGACTCCGGCGCGATGACCGTGCTCGGCTACCCCTCGACCGTCCCGGTCTCGACGGAGGAGATGCTGATGCTCGCCTCCGCGGTGCGGCGGGGCTGTAAGAGCCCGCTCGTGGTCGGCGATCTGCCCTTCGGCTCCTACGAGGGCTCCGACGAGCAGGCGGTGGCCACCGCGCAGCGGTTCATCAAGGAGGCCGGCTGTGACGCCGTCAAGCTCGAGCGGGGCGGAACCAGCGTCCAGCGCGCCCGGGCGATCGTCGAGGCCGGCATTCCGGTGATGGGACACGTCGGGCTGACGCCGCAAACGGCGACGGCGCTCGGCGGTTATCGCGCCCAGGGCCGGACCGCCGAGCGGGCGCTGGGCGTGGCCCGCGACGCGATCGCGTTGCAGAAGGCCGGATGCTTCTCGATCGTCTTCGAGGCGATCCCGGCGGCCGTGGCCGGCGAGCTGATGCCACGGCTCGAGATCCCGGTGATCGGGATCGGCGCCGGCGGGGCGACCGACGGCCAGGTGCTGGTGTTCCACGATCTGCTGGGGATCTATGACGGACACGCGCCCCGGTTCGCCAAGCGCTATGGGGAAATCAAGGCTCAGATGGTCGCCGGGGTCGCCGAGTACGCCGCCGAGGTGCGCGCCCGGGCATTCCCGGGCCCGGAGCACGTCTACTCGATCGACGACGACGAGCTCGCCCTGTTCCGCGCTGGGCTGGCCGCCGACTGATAGTGCTCCGTCATATGGGCCGAGTTGCCCGACGGGGCAAAACTGCGTCGCCGAACCCGCTGGCGCGCGAACCTCGGCGCGATCCGCGGCATATATCGCCCATCTAGAGCCAAGGTTCGCCGCATGCGCGCCGGGCAACCCGAGAGCCGGCCTCGGTGGCCGCCCACCGCGTGCGGGCGCCGCGGGGACGCCCCTTCACCGAACAATTTCGTCAAAGACCCACCCATCGACCCAGGCCGCAGCAGGACGAGCAGCAGGCCACGCCTTAAACCCCGTCGAACCTAACGAAGCAGCGACTAAGGGTGCGAGCAAGAATCAGCGCTCAGTCTTAGTCGTGGCCTAAGATCGTCGGATGGCCCGTCTCGCCCAGGTGTTCGCTCCGCGCGACCGGATCTACTTCGAGCTGTTCGAGGAGGCCGGCCAGAACATCCTCCAGGCGGCCGACCTGCTCGACCGGATGCTTTCGAACTACCCCGACAGCAAGGCGCTGGCGCAGGACATCCTGCTCTGCGAGCACGAGGGCGACCGGATCACCCACGACATCATCGACCGGCTCAACCACACGTTCGTGACCCCGATCGACCGCGAGGACATCCTCGCGCTGGCCTCGGCCCTCGACGACATCGTCGACTACACCGAGGAGGTGGCCGACTACCTCGGCCTGTACAAGATCGAGGCGCCGATGGACCAGGCGATCAAGCTCGCCCGAGTGCTGAAGGCGGCGTCACGCCAGATCGCCGAGGCGGTCCCCCGCCTCCGCGGGTTCCGGGACATCTCGCATTACACGGTCGAGATCAACCGGCTGGAGAACGAGGGCGACCGGATCACCCGCGAGGCCGTGGCCTCGCTGTTCGACGGCGGGATCGACCCGATGGTGGTGATCCGCTGGAAGGATCTGTTCGAGCGACTCGAGGCGGCGATCGACGCGGCCGAGCGCGTGGCCAACATCCTCGAGGGCATAGTCATTAAGAACTCGTGAAGGTTACGTGCACACCCCGAGAATTCGCGTCGGCGAATTCTCGCTAGCGGCGAAGCCGCCATTGACCCGGTAGGCCTGCGCCTATAGCTTGCCGCGCGTGGAAGAGAGGTCGCCGGGTGGCAGCCCCGGATTGTCCGTGCGTGATGTCACGGTCTCGTTCGGCGGGATCACCGCCCTAGACCAGGTATCGCTGGACGTCCGCGCCGGCGAGGTGCTTGGCGTGATCGGCCCGAACGGGGCCGGCAAGACGACGCTGTTCAACGTGATCTGCGGCTTCGTGGCTCCGTCGTCGGGCACGCTGAGCTGGCGGGGCCAGACCCTGACCCGGATCCGGCCGGGTCGCCTGGCCTCGCTCGGCATCGCCCGCACGCTCCAGGGGGTCGGGCTGTTCCCACGCCTGACCGCGATGGAGAACGTGATGGTGGGCGCGCAACGCTTCCGCCGGGCCCGGTTCGCCAGCGCGCTGCTCGGGCTCCCGTGGTCGGACACGGACGAGCGCGCCCTGCGCGACCGCGCACATTCCGCCCTGGAGCGGCTCGGCTGCGATGACGTGGCCGAGCGCCTGCCGGGAACCCTCCCCTACGCGGTGCAGAAGCGCGTCGCCCTGGCCCGGGCGCTGGCCGCGGAACCCGAGCTGCTGCTGCTCGACGAGCCGGCCGGCGGCCTCGACGCCGGTGAGCTGGCCGAGCTGGCCAAGCTGATCGTCTCGCTCGGCGCCTCGATCGCCGTGATGCTGGTGGACCATCACATGGACCTCGTCACGTCGGTCTGCGACCGGATGATCGTGCTCGACTTCGGAGAGGTGATCGCCGCCGGGTCCTCGCAGGAGGTTCAGCAGAACCCGAGGGTGCTCGAGGCCTATCTCGGCCGGACCGCAGAGGATGCGCCGTCCGATCTAGCGGGAGCTCCCGATGCTGGCCGTTGAGGGCCTGACCACCGACTACGGTCCGGTCCGCGCCGTCGACGGCGTCTCGCTGGATGTCCCCGAGGGCTCGATCACGGCGGTGCTCGGGGCCAACGGCGCCGGGAAGACCTCCCTGCTGCGCACGATCACCGGTCTGGTTCCGGCCAGCGCCGGAAGGGTGCAGTTCGACGGTCGGGACATCACCCACGTCGCGGTGGAGGAGATCGTCCGGCGCGGCCTGGCTCATGTACCCGAGGGTCGCGGCGTGATCACCGAGCTGACCGTCGAGGAGAATCTGCGCCTGGGGGGACTCTGGCGCCGCAGCGAAGCCGCCCCGCCCGCGGAGATCTATGAGCTGTTTCCGCGGCTACAGGAGCGGCGGACCCAGCCCGCCTCGAGGCTGTCCGGCGGGGAGCGGCAGATGCTCTCGATCGGCCGCGCGCTGGTGGCCCGGCCTCGGGCCCTGCTGCTCGACGAGCCATCGCTGGGGCTGGCGCCGCTGCTGGTGGCGCAGATCATGGGCATGATCCGCCGGCTGGCCGACACGCTCGGGCTGACCGTGCTGCTGGTGGAGCAGAACGCACGCAGTGCCCTCTCGATCGCCAACCGCGGGGTGGTGATGAACCTGGGACGCGTGGTCGCGGACCAGGAGCCGGCCGCGCTGGCCGCCGACGAACGCCTGCGCCATGCCTACCTGGGGTTCTAGCCACAGCCCATGACCAAATTCATCGACCTGACCCTCAACGGCGTGTCCACCGGGGCCGTCTACGCCGCCGTCGCGCTGGCGCTGGTGCTGATCTGGCGGGCGACCCGGATCGTCAACTTCGCCCAGGGCGCGATGCTGATGATCACCACCTTCATCGCCTCGGCGGTGATCAACTCGACGGGCTCCTACTGGTTCGGCTTCGCCGTCGCCCTCGGCGCCGGTCTCGTCTTCGGCGCCGTGGTCGAGCGCGTGTTGATCCGGCCGGTGGAGAACGCGCCCCCGCTCAACGCGGTGATCGTCGCGCTCGGCCTGTACACCCTGCTGATCGCCGTGGCCGGGATGATCTGGGGCAACACCCCGAGGTCCTTCCCGGCGGCGTTCTCGATCCGCGGCTACAAGATCGGGGGGACGCGCCTGCTGTTCACGCCGAATGACACCTTCACCGTGCTGGTGGTGATCGCCGTGGCGCTGGGGCTGGCACTGCTGTTCCGGACCACCGCGCTCGGCCTGAAGATGCGAGCGGCGGCGTTCGCACCCGAGGTGGCGCGCTTGCTCGGCGTCCGGGTGGGCCGGATGTTCACGCTCGGGTGGTCGCTCGCCGCGATGGCCGGCGCGCTGGCCGGCGTGCTGATCGCGCCCTCGGTGTTCCTCGGGCCGAACAACTTCGACCCGATCCTGATCAGCGGCTTCGTCGCGGCCGTGCTCGGGGGGCTCGACAGCCCGCCGGGAGCGGTGGTGGGCGGGCTCGCCCTCGGCCTGGCGCTGTCCTATGTCTCCGGCTACGAGGGATCCTCGCTCGCGCCGCTGGCGGCGCTGGCCATCCTCGTCGTGGTGCTGATGATCCGCCCCGGCGGCCTCTTCTCCGCCTCCGCGGAGCGCCGGGTATGAGCGCTGACCGCCTGCCGGGGGTGCTGCGGCGGAGCACGCTGCTGCAGTCGCTCGGGCTGCTGGTCCTGGGCGCGGTCGTGCTGGGGCTGATCAGCGAAGGGCTCGGCGCCTACGACGACCTGCAACTGGCCAACGGGGCCTACTTCTTCGCCGTCCTGGCCGGCCTCACCGTGCTGGCCGGGCAGAGCGGTCAGATCTCGCTCGGCCACGGGGCCCTGATGGCGGTCGGCGCCTACACGGTGGCGCTGTTGATCGGCAACGAGGGGTGGGCACTGGTGCCGGCGCTGGTCGCCGCGGTCGTGGTGACCACCGTCGTGGGGATCCCGGTCGGCGCGGCCGCGAGCCGCCTGCGCGGGCCGTACCTGGCCGGCGCGACGCTGGCCTTCGCCGTGGGATTGCCCTCGCTGGCCGATCGGTTCCCGGGCACGTTCGGCGGCGAGAACGGGCTGACCATCAATCCGCCGACACCGCCCAGCTGGCTGGGTTCGAGCTTTCCCCTCGAGCGCTGGGAGGCGTGGATCGCCTGCGGGGGGGCGCTCCTGGTGATGTTCGTGCTGTTCAACTTGACGCGTAGCGGCGTCGGACGCTCGCTGCGCGCGGTGCGTGACGATGAGATCGCCGCATCGCTGTGCGGGTTGAACGTCGGGGGCACCCAGACGCTGGCCTTCACCGTCAGCTCGGCCTGCGCCGGCCTGGGCGGCGGGCTACTGGCTGTGGTGCTCCAGCTGGCCCAACCCGGGGCGTTCCCTTTGCAGCTCTCGCTGTCGCTGCTGACCGGTGTCGTGCTCGGGGGGCTCGGGTCGCTGGTCGGGGCGATCTGGGGGGCGGCGGTGTTGGTGCTGCTGCCGAGCTGGACCAACAACCTGGCGCATTCCTTCTCGCTCTCGGGCAAGGTCTCGGCCAACCTCCCGCTGGCCATCTACGGGCTGGTGCTGATCGGCGCGATGCTGATCTGGCCGAGTGGGATCCAGGGCGGCGTGCGCGTGCTCACCGACCGTATCCAACGCACCCGCCGAACCCGGCGGTCGCGCGGCGCCTCGAGCGCCGCCAGCTAAATGTCCAGGTCCCAACAGCAGGAGGAGACAATGCGGTATCGCAAAACCAGACCATCGGTGCCGGTGGTCGCAGTGCTGGCCTGCGCGATAGTGATCGCCGGCTGCGGCTCGTCGAGCTCCGGTGGCAGTAGCGCGCCCGGCGTGACCAAGACCAGCATCACCTTGGGGACCCATCAGCCGTTGACCGGGCCGGCCGCGCCGGGGTACAGCGAGATCGCCCCGGCCTCTCAGGCGTACTTCAACTACGTCAACGCCCACGGCGGTGTGTTCGGCCGCAAGATCCACCTGATCATCAAGGACGACGCCTACAACCCCACCAACACGGTCAACGTGGTCCACCAGCTGGTGCTCCAGAGCAACGTGTTCGGGATCTTCGAGGGGCTCGGCACGCCCACGCACACCAAGGTGGTGGGATTCCTCAACGCATCCAAGGTGCCCGACATGTTCGTGGCCTCCGGCTGCCCCTGCTGGGACAAGGGCTCTGCCCAGCCCGAGACCTTCGGCTGGCAGCCCAACTACACGATCGAGGGCAAGATCCTCGGCCAGTACCTGAAGCAGCACTTCGCCGGCCAGAAGATCGGCGTGCTCTATCAGGACGACGACTTCGGCCAGGGCGGCCTGGCCGGGATCCAGGACGAGCTCCCGGCGGCGGACATCGTGGCCAAGCAGCCTTACCAGTCCGGCACGACCACGCTCGCCCCGCAGGTCACGGCGATCAAGGCATCCGGCGCCAAGGTGATGGTCGACTTCACCGTGCCGATCTACACGGCGATCGCCCAGCTGACCTCGTTCACGCTTGGCTACAAGCCCCAGCTGGTCGTCTCCAACGTCGGCATCGACCCGACCACGGTGGGCGGACTGCTGAAGGTGGTCTCCAAGGGCAAGGCGTCCGGCACGGGACTGATCGAGGGGGCGATCACCGACGGCTACCTCCCGTCCAACACCGACACCACCAACCCCTGGATCCAGCTGTTCATGAAGGTCCACGCCCAGTACGACAGCTCCGCTCCGTTCGACGGCAACGTCGAGTACGGGATGGCGAACGCCTACACGCTGGTTCAGGCGCTGAAGGCCGCCGGAAAGAACCTGACCCGTCAGTCCCTGATCGACGCGGTCAACAGCGGCGGCGCCAAGTGGACCGGCCCGGGGCTGGTCCCGTTCCGCTACACCAGCACCCAGCACGGCGGCTACGGTGGCGCGGAGATCGGGAAGATCCAGGGCGGGAAGATCGTCCTCTCGGGCGGCCCGCTCACCACCGACCCGACCGCGAGCGGCGCGATCACGCCCTACTCGACCAGCCAGGCGGCGCCCCCGGCGAGCGGGATCCCGTCCAACTGAGCTGATTCAGACGCCTCCGGCGGGGAGCGACCCGGGGTCGCTTCCCGCCGGGGTGGCGTAGTCGATCCGCCGCAGGACCCGGGCGGGGACGCCGGCGGCGATCGAATACGGCGGGATGTCCTCGGTGACCACCGAGTTGGCGCCGATCACGCAGCGCTCGCCGATCGTGACGCCGCTGGTCACCACGACATTCGCGCCGCACCAGACGTTGTCCCCGATCCGGGTGGGGCCCTTGCTGGCGAAGCCCTGCCAGGTGATCGGGCGCTCAGGATCGTCGAAGCGATGGTTGGCGTCGGTGACGAAGCACCCGTTGGCGAACATGCAGTGGCTGCCGATCTCGACCAGCTCGAGCGAGGCGACCATCACCCCGATGTTGAGGAAGGTGCCCTCGCCGATGACCACCCGCGCGCGACCCGGCGCGGTGATCCACACCCCGGGCTCGAACAGCGTCCCGGCGCCGACCTCGAGCCGCCGCTCGCGCAGCGCCTCGAGCACGTTGCCGTGGACGGGCCAGCGCACGAACGCCTCACGGCGCAGGAACTCCCAATGAATCCAGGCGCGGTTCCACGGCAGCGAGCTGCGCTCGTACCAGCGCCATTTCTGGGCCCAGAGGCGGAGCTGGGACCTCACCGCGCGGTGGCGGCGGCGCGGCGGCGGGGAGCGCGCTTGCGCGTGGCCTTCACCCGTGGCGCCGGCAGCATCTCGGCCAGGAACTGACCGGTGCTCGAGTCGGGCACCGCCGCGACCTCCTCCGGCGTCCCGGTGGCGATCACGCGGCCGCCGCCGTCGCCGCCCTCGGGTCCGAGATCGATGATCCGGTCGGCCACCTTGATCACGTCCAGGTTGTGCTCGATCACCACGATCGAGTTGCCGGCGTCCACCAGCCGTTCGAGCATCTCCAGCAGCTTCTGAATGTCGGCGAAATGCAGGCCGGTGGTCGGCTCGTCCAGGATGTAGATCGTCCGCCCGGTGGCCACCTTGCACAGCTCCGCCGCGAGCTTGACCCGCTGTGCCTCGCCACCCGAGAGCGTGGTGGCCGGCTGCCCCAGCCGCATGTAACCCAGGCCGACGTCGTTGAGCGCCTCCACCCGTCGGCGGATCTTGGGGATATGCACGAAGAAGTCGCGGGCCTCCTCGATCGGCATCTCCAGCACGTCGGCGATCGTCTTGCCCTTGAAGCGCACCTCGAGCGTCTCGCGGTTGTAGCGCTTGCCGTGGCACTGCTCGCAGGGCACGTAGACATCGGGCAGGAAGTGCATCTCGATCTTGATCTGGCCGTCGCCGCGGCAAACCTCGCAGCGGCCGCCCTTGACGTTGAACGAGAACCGCCCGGGCTTGTATCCGCGGGCGCGGGCCTCCTGCGTCTTGGAGAACAGCTCCCGGATCTGATCGAACAGGCCGATGTAGGTCGCCGGGTTGGAACGCGGCGTGCGCCCGATCGGCGACTGGTCGACGGAGATGATCTTGTCGAGTTGCTCGAGTCCGGTGATCCGCTTGTGTACGCCGGCGCGCTGACGGGACCGGTGCAGCTTGTTGGAGACCGCCTTGTAGAGCACATCGTTGACCAGCGTCGACTTCCCGGAACCCGACACGCCGGTCACGCAGCAGAACACTCCGAGCGGGATCTGGACGTCGATCTGCTTGAGGTTGTGCTGCGAGGCGCCCTCGATCTTGATGTAACCGCTGGGTTTGCGGCGCTTGTCTGGGATGTCGATCGTCCGCGTGCCGGCCAGGAACTGCCCGGTCAGCGACTCCTTCACCAGCGCGACCTCCGCCGCCGTCCCCTCGGCCACCACATATCCGCCGTGCTCGCCGGCTCCCGGGCCCATGTCGACCAGGTGGTCAGCGGCGCGCATCGTCCCCTCGTCGTGCTCGACCACCAGCACCGTGTTCCCCACGTCCCGGAGCCGCTCCAGCGTCCCGATCAGCTTCTCGTTGTCGCGCTGGTGCAGCCCGATCGATGGCTCGTCCAGGATGTAGAGGACGCCGACCAGAGACGAGCCGATCTGCGTGGCCAGCCGGATCCGCTGGGCCTCACCCCCCGACAGCGTCGCTGCCGCCCTTTCCAGCGACAGATACCCGACGCCGACGTTGTCCAGGAACTGCAGCCGCTCCTCGATCTCCCGGAGCACCAGCCGGGCGATCCGCCGGTCATGGTCGGTCAACGCGAGCTCGCGGACCCACTCCAGCGAGCGCCGCGCCGACAGCGCCACGAACTCGTGGATCGCCGTGCCCCCGACCAGCACCGCGCGCGATTCTGGCCGCAGCCTCGCGCCCTTGCAGTCCGGGCACGGCCGCAGGGTCATGTACTCCTCGATCTTCTCCCGCGAGAAGTCCGACTCGGTCTCGCGATAGCGGCGCTCGAGGTTCGGCACGATCCCCTCGAACTGCGTCGCATAGGAGCGCTTGCGACCGAACCGGTTGCGATAGGAGATCTGGATCCGCTCTCCGTTGGTGCCGTACAGGAAGAACTCCTGCGACTCGGCCGGCAGCTCGTGCCACGGCGTCTCGAGGTCGACGTCGTAGCGCCCGGCTATCGCCTCGATCAGCTGCTGGTAGTAGTCCGATGCACTGGCCGCCCAGGGGGCGATCGCGCCGTCGCCGATCGACAAGGTCGGATCCGGCACCACCAGCTCCGGGTCGATCTCCATCTGCGAGCCGAGGCCGGTGCAGCGCGGGCAGGCGCCGTGGGGGGAGTTGAAGCTGAAGATCCGTGGCTCGAGCTCGACCAGGCTGGGCCCGTGCACCGGACACGCGAACCGCTCACTGAAGGTGAGAATCTGGGGTTGGTCCCGGGATGTTTCGCCGCCGGCCGAAACTTCCGATGCCGGCGAAGCCGACACGATCTCTATCTCGACGAGGCCGTCGGCGAGCGCCACCGCCGTCTCGATCGAGTCGGCCAGGCGCTTGCGCAGCTCGTCCTTCATCACCAGACGATCGACCACCACGGAGATGTCGTGCTTGTACTTCTTGTCGAGCGCGATCGGCTCGTCGAGGCGTCGCAGCTCGCCATCGACCTTGATCCGGGTGAACCCCTCAGCCCGCAGCTCCTCCATCTGCTTGCCGTACTCGCCCTTGCGTCCGCGGACGATCGGCGCCAGCACCATGAAGCGGGTCCCCTCCCCCAGCTCCATCACCTGGTCGATGATCTGCTCGGCGGACTGCCCGCTGATCGGCCGGCCGCAGATGTGACAGTGCGGGTGCCCGATCCGCGCCCACAGCAGCCGGAGGTAGTCGTAGATCTCGGTCACCGTGCCGACCGTCGAGCGCGGGTTGCGCGACGTCGTCTTCTGATCGATCGAGATCGCCGGCGACAGGCCCTCGATCGAGTCGACGTCCGGCTTGTCCATCTGCCCCAGGAACTGACGCGCATACGCCGACAGCGACTCGACGTAGCGCCGCTGGCCCTCGGCGTAGATCGTGTCGAACGCCAGCGACGATTTCCCGGATCCCGAGAGGCCGGTGATCACGGTCATCGACCCGCGCGGGATCGAGACCGTCACGTCCTTCAGATTGTGCTCACGGGCTCCCGAGACAACTAGCTGATCCACTCAGTCGAGTCTAGTAGACCGAACAGACGTTCGCATCCGAGATCCGGCCCGTATTCCCGCTAGTACCGGGAAACGCCGGTCAGCCTTCGACGGACGCGTAGACCTCGTCCAAGAGCCCGCCTCGGTCGGAGAGCTCGAAGTTCTCCTCGAGGTAACGGTCGGTCTCCTCGCGCGGGGTTCCGTTGAGCGCCATGTTCAGCGCGATCAGCCGGGCGCCCTCGGTGTCGTCCGAACCGGTCGAGCTGGTGGCTGCCGAGGTCCTCGGCGCCGCCGCCACCGCCGGCTCATCCTCGGGCTCGCCGGCTTCGATCAGCACCTCGGCCTCCGCCTCCGGCTCGCCGGCCAGCTCGATCTCGACCTCGTCCACCTCGAGCTCGACCACGGTGGGCTTGGGCTCGGGCTCGAACCGGGGACGCGGGGCCACGGCGGCGCTCACCTCGCCCAGGTTGCCCTCGAGCAGCTGGAGGTCGGCGCCGAGCCGGTTGGAGCCCGTGCGCAGCGACTCGACCAGGGCCCCCAGCTCGCTCTCCATCGCGTCGAGCCGCTGCAGCATCACCGCGGTGGACTCGGAAACCTTGCTGACGTACTCCCGCGCCTGGCTGGTGGCCTGCTCGCGCGTGGTGTGGGCCTCGCTCGCAGCCTCCGCCCTGATCTCCTGGGCCTCCTCCTCGGCCTGGCGCTGGATGTCCGCGGCGCTGGTCTCGGCCGCCTCGACGATCGCCCGTACCTGCTCGCTGGCCGACGACGCCAGAGTCTCGCCGCGACGGCGGGAGGAGCGCTTGAGCTCGTCGATCTCGTCGGCCAGCACCTTCAGGTGCGCGTCCACCGCGTCCGGGTCGTAACCGCGGCGCCCGATGGGAAAGTCTTTCTTCTCGATGCTCTGTCGTTCCAGCGCCACGCAAACTACCTCCGGTTCGAGGATCAAGGGAAGCGGATAGCGCAGCCTACCGGACCTTCGGCCGCCTCCCGTAGCTCAACTCTGGGCGGCCAGAGCGAGCTGGCGCTTGAGGTCGCGGATCTCGTCGCGGAGCTTGGCCGCGTACTCGAACCGGAGCTCCTCCGCGGCGGCCAGCATCTCCTCCTCGAGCTCCACAATCGTCTGCTCGATCTCGGCCGGCGGCACAGAATCGACCGCTCGCTGCCGGCGCCGGCGCGACTTCGGGACCTTGGAATCGGACTGGAGGAACTCGGCTATGTCGGAGATGCCCTTGACGATCGTCTCCGGGGTGATCCCGTGCTCGACGTTGTAGGCGCGCTGGATCTCCCGGCGGCGGTCGGTCTCGCCGATTGCGGCGCGCATCGCCGCCGTCTCCTTGTCGGCGTACATCAGCACCTTGCCCTCGATGTTCCTGGCGGCGCGGCCGATCGTCTGGATCAGCGAGGTCTCGCCGCGCAGGAACCCCTCCTTGTCGGCGTCGAGGATGGCCACCAGCGAGACCTCGGGCAGGTCCAGCCCCTCCCGCAGGAGGTTGACCCCGACCAGCACGTCGAACTCCCCCAGCCGGAGCTGGCGGATGATCTGGATCCGCTCCAGCGTGTCCACCTCGGAGTGCAGGTAGCGCACCCGAAAGCCCATCTCGAGCAGGTAGTCGGTCAGGTCCTCGGACATCTTCTTGGTGATCGTGGTGACCAGCGTGCGCTCGTCCCGGTCCACCCGGCCGCGGATCTCGTTCATCAGGTCGTCGATCTGATTGCGGGTCTCGCGGACCTCGACCTCGGGATCGATGATCCCGGTGGGTCGCACGATCTGCTCCACGATCCGCGGCGCATGCGTTCGCTCGTATTGGCCCGGAGTCGCCGAGACGAACACCAGCTGGGGGGTGATCGAGAGGAACTCCTGGAAGGTCTGGGGCCGGTTGTCGAGCGCGCTCGGCAGCCGGAAGCCGTAGTCGACCAGCGTCTGCTTGCGCGAGCGGTCGCCCTCGTACATGCCACCGATCTGCGGCACCGTCTGATGGGACTCGTCGAGGAAGCAGACGAAGTCGTCCGGGAAGTAATCGAGCAGGCAGTAGGGGCGGTCACCGGGGTTGCGACCGTCGAGAATCCGCGAGTAGTTCTCGATCCCCGAGCAGAACCCGACCTCCCGCAGCATCTCCATGTCGTACTGGGTGCGCTGGCGCAGGCGGTGGGACTCGAGCAGCTTTCCCTGCGCGTCGAGCTCGGCGCAGCGCTCGTTCAGCTCGGCGCCGATCGCCGCGACGGCGTCCTCGATCATCCCCTCGCGCACGTTGTAGTGGGAGGCGGGCCAGATCCCCACGTGCTCGAGGTCGTCCTCGATCAATTCGCCGGTCAGGGGGTCGAAGTGCTGCAGATGCTCGACCTCGTCGCCGAACAACACGATCCGGAACGCCGTCTCGGCGTAGGCGGGGAAGATCTCGAGCGTCTCACCCCGGACGCGGAACGTTCCCCGGGCCAGCGCGGTGTCGTTGCGGGTGTACTGGATCGAGACGAGCTTGCGCAGCAGCGCGTCGCGGTCGATGAACTGACCCTTGCTCAGCGTCTGCAGGTTCTCGTCGTACACCTCGGGCGAGCCGAGGCCGTAGATCGAGGACACGCTGGCCACGATCAGCACGTCCCGCCGGGCGAACAGCGCGGCGGTGGCCGAATGCCGCAGCCGGTCGATCTCCTGGTTGATCGCCGAGTCCTTCTCGATGTAGAGATCCTTGCTCGGGACGTACGCCTCGGGCTGGTAGTAGTCGTAGTAGGAGACGAAGTACTCGACCGAGTTGCGCGGAAAATACGTGCGGAACTCGTTGCAGAGCTGGGCCGCCAGCGTCTTGTTGTGGGCGATCACCAGCGCCGGCTTCTGGACCGCCTCGATCGTCGCCGCCATCGTCATCGTCTTGCCCGTGCCGGTCGCGCCGAGCAGCGTCATGTACCGCTCCCCAGCCTTGATCCCCTCGGCCAGCGACGCGATCGCGGCCGGCTGATCGGCGGTCGGACGGTAGGTGGCGTCGAGTTCGAACTGGGGCATCAGACCAGCGTAGCGGGGCCTCCGGAGTTACTGAGTCAACCGATAGTTGCGGACGTAGGCTGGGGGCTCGGTGGAGCAGCGCTTGTCGGTCAGGGGTGCTCCCGGGGTGAGGGTCAGGGGGAGCTCGCCGGCCCAGACCGGGAGGGCGTAATCCTCGGGGGCGTCGACCGGCGGTCCGGTCCGGATCTTGACCGAGGCCTCGGTGATCGGAAGCACGGCGACCTCGGTCGCCTCGAGCTCCTGAGCGTTCGGGCCGCGGGCATCGCGGGTGCGGCCGGGGACGATCTGCTCGACGAGGGCGTCGAGGGCGGCGCGCTTGGCCTCCGGCTCGCGCACGGCGCGGGCCTCCCCGAGCACCACCACCGAGCGATAGTTGACCGAGTGGTGGAACGCCGAGCGGGCCAGGACGAGACCGTCGACCAGGGTGACCGTGAGGCAGACCGGCACTCCCTCCACGAGCTCGCCCAGGAGCCGGCTGAGCGGCGAGCCGTGCAGATAGATCCGATCGCCGTCACGGGCGTAGAGCATCGGGATGGCGTATGGCTGCCCGTCGGAGACCAGCGCCAGGTGCCCGAAGAAACCGTCGTCGAGGATCGCGTCGATAGCCGCGCGGTCGTAGCGTCCCCGGCCGGCCCGGCGGCGCACCGCGATCCGGGCGCTCGGCGGCCTGACGCGGCCGCCTTTCGGCTCGTCCGGAATATCGTTATAGTACAAAGCCATGTCCGAGCTAGCACAATACCAGATCACCGGATCGACCGCCCGGCAGATCGCGGGCAGCGCCGAGACGGCGATCCGCGAGGGAGGGCTCGCCGCCGGCGAGCCGCTGCCGACCATGCGCGGACTGGCAGCCGCGTTGCAAACCAGCCCGGCGACGGTAAACGCGGCCTACCGGATCCTGCGTGAGCGCGGGCTGGTCGTCGCCGACGGCCGTCGCGGGACCCGCGTGGCCCGGCGCCCGGCGGTCCGCTCGGGCGCCCGCGAGCGGGATCACGCCCGCGGCACCGATACCCTCCACGACCTTTCGATCGGGCTTCCGGACCCCGCGCTGCTGCCGCCGCTGCGTCCGGCCCTGGCCCGGATCGACGTGGAGCGCAGCGTGCGAGTCGACGAGCTGGAGTTCGCCGTGCCCGAGCTGCTCGAGTTCGGGCGAGGATGGTTCGGCGCCGACGGCGTGGACGGACGCGCGATCGCCGTCGTGTCCGGAGCCGCGGACGGGATCGAGCGGGTGCTCGCGGCCCACTTGCGCGCGGGCGACCGGGTCCTGATCGAGGATCCGGCCTACCCCCCGATTCGCGACATTCTCATGGCCCTCGGCCTGGTCGAGGTTCCGGTCGGCATCGATGAGCACGGACTGCGCCCGGACGCGTTGGCCGCGGCGCTGGCCAAGGATGTCCAGGCCCTCCTGCTCGTGCCCCGCGCCCAGAACCCGCTCGGCGCCGCCCTCGACGGCGAGCGAGCCGCCGAGTTGCAGATGCTCCTGGGGCGCCGCCCGGAGCTGCTGGTGATCGAGGACGACCACGCCGGTCCGGTCGCGGGCAGCGCCTACCACAGCGCGATCGGTCCGGCCTGCGCGCGCTGGGCGGTGATCCGGTCGGTCTCGAAGATCCTCCACCCCGACCTGCGCCTGGCGCTGGTGGCCGGCGATGAGGAGACCATCGGGCGCGTCGAGGGGCGGCAGGCCCTGGGGCCGCGCTGGGTCAGCCACCTGTTGCAGGCGGTCGCGGCGTCGATGCTGCTGGACCCGAGCTTCCCCGCCACCTGCTCGCACGCGTCGGACACGTACGCCCAGCGCCGGCGGACGCTGATCGACGCGCTGGCCGAGCACGCGCTGCCCGCCCACGGGCGCACTGGGCTCAACGTCTGGGTGCCGGTGCGCGAAGAGGCTCCGGTCATCCGGGCTCTCCAGGACGCCGGCTGGCTGGCGGCGTCCGGCGAGCGCTTCCGGATCGCCACGCCGCCTGGAGTCCGCATCACGGCGACGCTGCCGGCCGCCGAGGAGGCCGACGAGCTCGCGCGAATCATCGCCCGCGTCGAGCAGGCGAGCCGACCGCGACGCGTCTACTGACTAGCGGTAGCCGAGCTCGGTCGGGTAGGTCTTCCGGTAAGAGCGCTGGGCCTGCAGCACTTTCACCACGTAGGCGCGGGTCTCCGGGAAGGCGATGTCGTTGATCGTGAAGCGGCGCCCGCGCGCCCGCGCCGCGGCCACCCAGCGGTCGACGTTGGTCTCCCCGCCGTTGTAGGCCGCCAGGGCGAGGACCTTGCTCCCGCCGTATTCGTCGAGCAGGTAGCGGAGGTAGTAGCTGCCGTAGGCGATGTTCACCTGTGGCGTGGCCAGATCGGCCGTGGTGAAGCTCGTCGCGCCAGAACGGTGAGCGAGGAACTCGGCGGTTTGCGGGAGGATCTGCATCAGGCCCTCCGCCCCTGCTCCCGAGGTCCGCGGATCGAACTTCGTCTCGGCGTCGATGACCGCGGCGACGAACGCCGGATCGAGATGCTTCTCGGCGGCCTGCTCGCGGATCACGTCCTGGTACTGCAGTGGCAGCGTGAACTCGTTGACCGCCTTGCGGAACGTTGGCATGGCGACCACCACGGCGACGATCAACGCGCCGGCTCCGGCCAACCACGCGACCGTTCGCCGCCGGCGCGCGGCCGTTCTACGGCGCGCAGCAGCCGGACGACTCGCACGGGTCACAGACACGGCGAGCCTGGATGGCAAGCGTGACCCGTGAGAGGCCGGTACGCTGTCGCGGCGGGCGGGCTCACCCCCCCAGCATGTCAAGAACGGCCGACAACTTGGCTTCCAGCTCGTCGATTCCGCCGTCGTTGTCCACCACATAGGTCGCTCGCTGCGCCTTTTCCGCCTGCGTGAGCTGTCTGGCCGCGCGCTCGTCGAGGGCGCGATGACCGCGTTCGCCGGCGCGCTGCGCCCGCACCGTCTCGTCGGAGACGACAGCGATCGTCGCGTCGAAGGCCCCCTCCATCCCCGCCTCGAACAGCAGGGGGATCTCCACCACCGCCGCGCGCGGCGGGTCTGAGCGGGCCTCCAGCTCCTCGCGCCAGCTCGCCATCCGGGCGCCGACCCGAGGCCAGAGCAGCTCCTCGAGCCAGCCGCGGTCCTCGGGTGTCGCGAACGCCCGCTCGGCCAGCGCGGCGCGATCGACGACCCCGCCTGAGGCGACCTCGGGGCCAAACCTAGCTACGACGGCATGCCTGACCTCGTCGGCCGCGTAGAGCTCGTGCACGACGGCGTCGGTCGAGAGCACCTCGGCGCCGAGCCGCTGCAGCGCGGCCAGCGCGGTCGACTTCCCGGAACCGATTCCGCCCGTCAGGGCGACGAACTTCGGCACGCCGTCGAGATCGGTGGCTGCCGGCTAGGTGGCCGAATCGGCCGGAGCCGACTCCGCGGGGGCGGCGTCGGACTCCGCGGGCTCAGCATCGGCCTCGGCCGTCTCCGCGGTCGCGGCCTCGGCATCGGCCTGAGCCGGCTCCGCGGTCGCGGCTGCAGCCTCGGCCGGAGCCGGCTCCGCGGTCGCGGCCGCAGCGTTGGCCTCGGCCTCGGCGTCGGCTCGGGCGGACGCCGCCGCCTCGATGCTGGCGGCGATCGCCGGATCCATCGAGATCTCAGCACCCGCCTGACCCGAGGACTGAGCCGCCGGATCCGGACGAGGCGCCGGAGCCGGATCGGCCGGGGCCGCCACAGGGGTCGAATCGGCCGGAGCCGACTGCGCCGCCGAGGCGGTCGGGTCGGCCGGCGCGGCGGACGACTGGTCTCCGGTGAATTCCCCGGGGTCGGCGAAAACGTCCTCGGAAAGCCCGAGCTCGGGCACGTTGTCGAGGTCGCCGCCATCGCCTTCCTCGTCACCCTCCGCCGGCGGCACGATCGGCCGCACCGGAAGGACCTGGCCCTCGACGCGCTTGATCGACAGCGACAGCCGGCGCCGCTCCGAGTCGATCTCGAGGATCTTGACCCGGACCGGATCGCCCGGCTGGATGATCTCGCGCGGGTTCTCGACGTGATGCTGGGCGAGCTCGGAGATGTGCACGAGGCCCTCGACGCCGTCGAGGATCTCGACGAACGCGCCGAAGGTGACCACCTTGGTCACGGTGCCCTCGAGCTCGTCACCGATGTTGTACGTGTCGACCACGCGCTGCCACGGATCCTCCTGGGTCTGCTTGAGACCCAGCGAGATCCGCTGGCGCTGGCGGTCGATGTCGAGCACCTTGACGCTCACCGTGTCGCCGATCGAGAGGATCTCGCTCGGGTGGTTCACGTGTGACCACGACAGCTCGGAGATGTGGATCAGGCCGTCGATGCCGTCTAGATCGACGAACGCGCCGAAGTCAACGATGTTCGAGATCGTGCCCTCGACCACCTGGCCCGGCTGGAGCCGGTCGAGGATCCGCTCGCGGTCCTCCTTGCGCTGCTCCTCGAGCACCGCGCGGCGGGACAGGACGACGTTGTTGCGCGAGCGGTTGAGCTCGATCACCTTGCACTCGATCGCCTGGCCCATGTACTCGTCGAGGTTCGGGACCCGGCGGATGTCGACGAGCGAGGCGGGCAGGAAGCCGCGCACCCCGAGGTCGATGATCAGTCCACCCTTGACGACCTCGATCACGGCGCCCTCGACGGGCTCGCCGGATTCGGCGGCGGCCTCGATCTTGCGCCAGGCCTTCTCGAAGCGGGCCCGCTTCTTGGAGAGGATCAGGCGGCCGTCCTGGTCCTCCTTGGTGAGGACCAGCGCGTCGACCTCCTCGCCGAGCGAGACCTCGTCGCCGGGGTCGACCGACTTGCGAATCGAAAGCTCGCTGGCCGGGATGACGCCCTCGGACTTGTAGCCGATGTCAACCAGGACTTCGTCGTTGTCGATCCGGACGACGTGGCCGGTGACGACGTCACCCTCGGCGAACGGGTGAATCGTGGCGTCGTAGTTGGGGACGATCTGACCATCGATCTCGAGCAGCAGGCCGTTGGAGCCTTCTACGACCTTGGCGTTCGATTGATCGGTGGGCGGATTCAGGGTTGCAGTTGAAGACATGAGTTCTTGTGAGGATAGCCAGCAGGACGATGCGGCGGGCGCCGACTGGCGAGACCGGATGTCGAGCAGGCGCCAATGCCGCGATGCTTCGTTGGCCGCTCCGTATCATCAGCGACCCGATGCCACGGCGAGCGACCAAGCGCGGCGAGCAGCGAACGCCGCTGAATCGAGACTGCGACGTGCTGATCTGCGGCGCGAGTTTCGCCGGCCTGGCGATCGCGCGCGAGCTCGCGGGAAGCGGCGCCGACGTGCTGATGATCGATCGCTATGAGATCGGCGAGCGGCAGACCTCGGCGTGCGGAATACCGACCGGCTGGCTGGAGGCGCTCGGCCTGCAGGAATCGCTCCAGCAGACCTTCGGCGAGCTGGTCATCCACACGCCGCACCTCAGCGTGCGATACGACCTGCCGTGGACTTTCTCCACGTTCGACTACCGGACGCTGTGCAGCCTGCTCGCGCAGCAGGGCGATTTCGAGTTCGAGACGGCCAAGGTGGACGGCCGCAGCGGTGATGTGGTGCACACCGACCGGGGGGACATTCGCGCCCCGCTGATCGTCGACGCGCTGGGCTGGCGCCGCGTGCTGGGCGCAGGCGAGGCGATCCAGCCCCCGGACGCCTACTTGTCCCGGGGTCTCGAGGTCCATCCACACGGCGCGGGGGACGACCTCGAGGTGTGGATCGACCGCTCCTACGTGCCCGCGGGATACGGCTGGAGCTTTCCCGCCGAGGGCGAGATCCGCGTGGGCGTCGGCTCGTTCGATCCGCGCTTTCACGTCAAGGAGCCGACGGTGCGACTGGCCGAGGACCTGAGCCGCGATCCGGTCCGCTACCAGGGAAACTGGATCCCGCACAAGATCCGTGAGGCGACCGAGGACGGAATCTTCTTCGTCGGCGACTCCGCCGGTCACTGTCTGCCCCTCACCGCCGAGGGGATCCGCACCGCGCTGTACTTCGGCATCGCCTGCGGACGGGAGCTGCGCGCCGTCCACGCCGGCCAGCGAACCCGCCCCGCGGCGCTGGCCAACTATGGAGCCTTCAGCGCCGCACACACCTCGAAGTTCGAGTGGCTGCTTCGCATCCAGCGGCTCGTCCCGCGTGTCCCACCGCGCGTGCTGGCGCCGGGACTCCGGGCGATCGGCACCAAGCGGTTCGTCGACTGGTCGTTCGGGCACTACCTCAACATCGCGCACCCGGACTACGCGCGCGCGACCGGGCCGGCCCCGGTCGGCACGGTCCTGTCCGCCGCGGTCTAGGCCCGTCCTCCGACTCGGATGCCTTTTCCCACACATAGTCTGGGAAAAGGCATCCGAGTCGCCGGCGAACGGCGCCGACCCTCGATCCGGGCTGCCGCCCGGCCGCCTCGCGGGCGCACGAAGGGACCTCGGCCCGATCAGGCGCGCTTGGCGCGGGCGTGGGGGGCCTTGGCCGCCGGTTTCGCCACCTTGATCGTGCGGGCGAAGTACGCCCACAGCCCGGCGCTGTCGGTGGTGCGCAGCACCGCCCGGTAGCTCCCGCGGAGGCGGTAGGTGTGTGTCGTGCTTCGATGCCGGCCGGTCCCGCGGTCCCCGAAGTACCAGTTGTCGGCGGTGATCTTGCCGTGCGCGGCGTGCGCGCGCGCGGTGAACCTCAGTGCCTCACCCGCCCGCGGGCGGGCCGGCGCCGCGAAGGAGGCGGTATCCGGCGCCGTGCGCCCGGCGCAGGCGTGATCCCAGTTGCTCCACTCGGCCTGGAGGTAGTAGTGCTCGCCACCGATGACCTGGTTCCACGCGCCCGCGCCACTGCCGCCGAGGTCCGCGCTGTATTGCGAGATGCAGAGATCCCCATCCTCGTTGAATCCGGGGTCGATCCAGGCAGTGTCGTACGGATCGGTGACCGTCTCGTTGTGCTCGTGGCTGATCGTCGAGATCGTGGGATCGGCGGTGCTCGAATTCGGGCGCGGGTTGCCTGATTGGCAGTGGCCGCTGACCCCGTTGAACGGGATCACCGCGTACACGATCCCGTCGTTAGGGGTTGCCGAGTGGTAGCCGCAGAAGCTCCCGGTCGCGGTGCCGCCAAGCGAGCAATAGTCGGGTCCGGCGTCCACGCAGGTGCCGAGACCGTCGGGCATCACCAGGAAGTAGATGTCGCGGTCGCCGGCCGGGAGGTTGTCGGTCCCGATCACGTGCTCGACCTCGGTCTGGATCTGGGCATCGTCCACGCACTGCGCCCAACCGGGACCGGTGAGCAGCGGCTCGGAGCAGGCCCGGGCCGGGAGCGGATCGGTGGCGACGACCGCGCCGCCGTAGGTGGACGCGTAGGCCGCGGGACCGCTCGAATCGGTGTACTGGCCGCTGAGGCTGTAGACGTTCGTCGGCTTGTGGCTGTCGGCCGCGACGTTGGCCAGGAACTGCTCGACCAGCCCCTGATAGCCGGGCGGATAGGAGAGGAGGCTGGCACTGGTCCCGCTTGGCAGCCAGAAGATCACGTGGGTGCGATTGCTGTGCAGCACCGGGCCCCCGAGGTAGGGGAGGTTGGCGATGTGGGCCAAAGGCGCGCCGTGCACCACCGACCAGCTCGGCACGGCCGCACCCGTGGGGATGTCCGGCACGAGCCCCCCGAGCCGCTTGGCCTGGGCCCCGGCGGCGCCGGCCGATCCGGCGACGCCGGCCGATCCGGCGGCGCCGGCCGATCCGGCGGCCCCGACCGCCCCGGCCAGCAGCAGACAGGCCGCCAGCCTCAGGCACGGGCGCCGGAGCCCGATCATTTGGCCGAGAGCCAGTCGGGCCCGTGCCCGCCCTCGACCGCGAGCGGCGGATCCATGTCGAACGCGTTGACCATCTGCTCGCGCGCCAACGCCTCCACCGCTTCGGCCTCCTCGGCGGGTCCCTCGAACAGCAGCTCGTCGTGGATCTGCAGCACCAGCCGCGAACGCAATCCGGACTCCCGCAGCGCGCGGTCGCTGTCCACCATGGCCACCTTCATGATGTCCGCCGCGCTGCCCTGGATCACCATGTTCACGGCGAAGCGCTCGCCCTGCTTGCGCAGGTCCCAGCGGCGCGCCCGAAGTTCGGGAACCTGACGCCGCCGACCGAACAGCGTCGAGACGTAACCGTGCTCGGTGCCCTGCTCGATCGTCTCCTCGATGAACCGGCGCACGGCCGGGAACCCGTCCATGTAGCGCTTGATGAACTCGTCGGCTTCGGACTGGGGGATGTCGAGCCGGTCGGCCATCCCGTAGGCCGAGAGCCCGTAGACGATGCCGTAGTTGATCATCTTGGCCTTCGATCGCATGCCCGGATCGATCTGGTCCGGCGTAACCCCAAACACGCGACAGGCCGTAGCGGTGTGCACATCCTCGCCGCGCCGGAAGATCTCCTTGAGCGCGTCCTCGCCGGCGATATGCGCCAGCAGCCGCAGCTCGACCTGCGAGTAGTCGATCGAGACGAGCAGGTTGCCCGGCTCCGCGATGAAGCAGGCTCGGATCTCGCGTCCCAGCGGGGTGCGAATCGGGATGTTCTGGAGGTTGGGGTTGTTCGACGACAACCGGCCGGTAGCGGCCGCGGTCTGATTGAAGGTGGTGTGGAGCCGGCCGTCGGCGGCGATCAGCAGCGGCAGCGCGTCGAGGTAGGTCTGGGCCAGCTTGGTCAGCTCGCGCCAACGCTCGATCTTGGGGATGACCTCATGCTCGCTCCGAATCGCCTGCAGGACGCGGGCATCGGTCGAGTAGCCGGTCTTTCCGCGCCGCTTGCGAGAGAGCCCGAGCTTGCCGAACAGGACCTCCTCCAGCTGCTTGGGCGAGCCGAGCGTGAATTCCTCGCCGGCCAGCTCGAAGATCTCCAGCTCCAGCGCGTCGGCCTCCAGCTTTACCCGCCCGGAGATCTCGGCCAGCCTGGCCGTGTCCAGCTTCAGACCGGCCATCTCCATCTTGCGCAGCACGCGCACCAGCGGCAGTTCGACGTCGTTCAGCAGGTCGGTCAGCCCGCGGCCACGGATCTCCTCGCGCTGCCACCCGGCCAGGGCGTGCGCGAGCACGGCGTCGCGGCCGGACTCGTCGTCCACCTCGGCGCCCAGCCCGCGCTCCTCGCACAGCTCGCGGAACGGATAGGCCCGGCGCGCGGGCTCGAGCAGGTAGGCGGCGACCTCGGTGTCGTGGGCCAGCACCTCGGGCACGAGGCCCAGGGCCTTGGCGTCGTGGGCGATCACCGGTCGCGTCCCGATCGCCTGCACGACCGCCTCCGGAGAGGCGGACTCGCCGACCAGCACCTCCTTGGCGCCATCGGCGAACACGCCGAAATGCCAGGCAGCGTCGTCGGCGAACAGCGCGCCCTCCGGCGTCTGCGGGGGGCGCACCGCCACCGCGACCTCGGTATGCGGCATGCGCGCCACGTCCGCGACCGTCGCCCGGCGCAGGCGGGCGGTGAGCGCCTGCTCGGCGGCCGGAGCGGGCGCCGCGGCCTCGGCCGAGCCAAGGGCCTCCTCGAGCCTCCGCAACGGCTCGCGCAGCTCGAACTCCCGAAACACGTCGCGCAGCCGGGAGCGGTCGGGCTCGGCCGAGATGAACTCGCCCAGGTCGATGTCCAGCGGTATCTCCCGCTGGGCCGTGGCCAGCTGCTTGGAGATGCGCGCCGCATCGGCGTGCTCGGTCAGGTTCTGCTTGCGCTTGGCGCCGCTGATCTGATCCACGCTGTCCAGCACGTTCTCGAGCGAGCCGAACCGCTGCAGCAGCTCGGCCGCGGTCTTGTCGCCGATGCCGGGCACCCCGGGGATGTTGTCGCTGGTATCCCCCTTGAGCCCGATGAAGTCCGGGACGAGCTCGGGCGGGATCCCGTAGCGGTCGATCACGCCCTGACGGTCGTAGACCCGCGTGTCGGTGATCCCCCGGGAGGTGGTCATGATCCGGATCCCGTCGTCGACGAGCTGGTAGGCGTCGCGGTCCCCGGTCACCACCATCACCGGAATCGCGGGGTCGGCGTGGCGGGCGCGCTCGACGATCGAGGCGATCACGTCGTCGGCCTCGTAGCCCTTGACCGAGAGGTTGCGGTAGCCGAACGCGTCAACCAGCGGCTCCAGATGCGGCCACTGCTCCTTGAGCAGATCCGGGCGGGTCGAGCGCTGCGCCTTGTAGTCGGGGTAGACCTCCTTGCGACCCGAGGAACCGGCGTCCCAGACCACCACGGTGGCCTTCGGCCCGTAGTCGGTGAGGATCTTCACCAGCATCGACGCGAAGCCGAAGATCGCGTTGGTGGTCACCCCGGTCGAGGTGGCGATCGACTCAGGCAGCGCGAAGAACGCCCGGTAGGCCAGGCTGTTGCCGTCAATCAGAAAGAGCTCGTCAGGCATTCTTGTTCAGGTTAACCAGCGGTCCAGCCAGTAGGGCTCCGCACGACCACTAAGATGCCGCTCGCTCCGATGTCCAGCACTCCCAGCGCCCAGTACAGCCTCACGCTCCGGGTCGAGATCGACCATCTGCCCGGGATGCTGGGCAAGGTGGCCAGCGCGATCGGCGGGGCGGGCGCGACGATCGGCGCCGTCGATCTGGTCTCGGTCGAGGGCGGCGAGCGCACGATCCGGGACATCACGGTCGAGACCAGCGATGCGGCGGACTGGCCGCGTCTGACCGATGCCGTCAACGCCGTGCCGGGGGCGCGCGTGCTCGACACCACCGATCGCACCTTCATGCTGCACGCCGGCGGCAAGATCGAGATTCACAACAAGAGTCCGCTGAAGACCCGCGCCGACCTCTCGATGGCCTACACGCCCGGCGTGGCCCGGGTCTGCAGCGCGATCTACGACGATCCCGACAAGGCCTTCCAGTACACGATCAAGCGCAACAGCGTGGCGATCGTGTCCGACGGCAGCGCCGTGCTCGGCCTCGGCGACATCGGGCCGCGCGCCGCGATGCCGGTGATGGAGGGCAAGGCGATGCTGTTCAAGGAGTTCGCCGGGGTCGACGCCTTCCCGATCTGCCTGGACACCAAGGACCCGGACGAGATCGTCGCCGTGGTCAAGGCGATCGCGCCGACGTTCGGCGGCATCAACCTCGAGGACATCTCGGCCCCGCGCTGCTTCGAGATCGAGGATCGGCTCAAGGCCGAGCTGGACATTCCGGTGTTCCACGACGACCAGCACGGCACGGCGGTCGTGGTGCTGGCGGCGCTGCTGAACGCGCTCACCCTGACCGGCCAGCGGATCGGGGACATCAACATCCTGATCGTCGGCCTCGGCGCCGCCGGGGTGGCCGTGGCCAAGATCCTGATCGCGGCCGGCGCGCGCAACATCGTCGGCTGCGACTCGCGGGGCGCCCTCCACACCGGGCGCAGCGACTACCTCGACGGCAGCATGCACCCGAGCAAGCGCGCGCTGGCCGAGACCACGAATCCCGAGCACCGCTCGGGCGGTCCGGCCGACGTGATCGAGGGCATGGACCTGTTCATCGGGGTCAGCGGCGCGCGGGTGATGCCCGCCGAAGCCCTGGTCAAGATGAACCCCAACCCGATCGTCTTCGCGATGGCCAACCCCGACCCCGAGGTCTCGCCGGAGGAGGCCGGCCGGTACGCCCGGATTCTGGCCACCGGCCGCTCCGACTACCCGAATCAGATCAACAACGTGCTCTGCTTCCCGGGGATCTTCCGCGGCGCCCTGGACGTCCGTGCCACCCAGATCACCGAGGCGATGAAGACCGCCGCCGCGCGGGCGATCGCCGACATCGTGGCCGGCGACGAGTTGCGCGAGGACTACATCATCCCCTCGGTGTTCAACCGCGAGGTCGCGCTCGCCGTGGCCGCCGCGGTGGCCGACGAGGCCCGCGAGAGCGGCACCGCCGTGGCCGGCTCCGAGGTCGGGTTCGCCGCCATCGAGGAAGCCCGCATCATCGGCGGCTGACCTACTGCCGCTTGAACTTGGGGATCGGGCCGTCGACCTTCCAGCGCGAACCGGGGCGGCCGGGGAGCAGCAGCACGATCAGCAGCCCGACGGCCGACAGCAGCAGACCGAAGGTCAGCCCGACCTTCTCCCCGTAGCCCTTGCGGTCGGACAGCCATGATCCGGCGGCCGCGGACATCAGCCAGATGAACAGGAGGTAGAGGCCGGTGGCCCCGATCGTGGTGGCGAAGGCGATCATGCGCCGAGGTAGGCCCTCATCACCTCCGGATCGGTGCGGAGCTTGGCGGACTCGTTGGCCAGCACGACGCGGCCGGTCTCGAGCACGTAGCCGCGGCTGGAGATGTCGAGGGCGTAGTTGGCGTTCTGCTCGACCAGCAGGATCGCCACCCCGGTGCGATTGATCTCGCCGATCGTCTCGTAGATCCGCTGGACCAGGATCGGGGCGATCCCCATCGACGGCTCGTCGAGCAGCAGCAGCCGCGGCCGGGCCATCAGCGCGCGGCCGATGGCCAGCATCTGCTGCTCGCCGCCGGACATCGTCCCCGCCTTCTGGTTCTCGCGCTCCTTGAGCCGGGGAAACAGCTCGAACACGCGCTCCATGTCGTCGGCGATCTCGGCTCCGCGCCGGCGGTAGGCGCCGAGGTCGAGGTTCTCGCGCACCGACATCCGGGAGAAGCAGTGCCGGCCCTCGGGCGAGAGCGCGATCCCCCGCTGGACGACCTCGTGGGCGGGCACCCGGGTGATGTCCTCGCCGGCGAAGGTGATCGAGCCCGAGCTGGCGGGGGTGAGACCCGAGATCGATCGCAGCGTGGTCGATTTGCCGGCCCCGTTGGAGCCGATCAGGGTGACGACCTCGCCCTCGTCGACGGTCAGCGAGATCCCTCTCAGGGCCTCGATCGCGCCGTAGTGCGAATGCATATCTGTGACCTCGAGCAGGGGCATTCAGTCCTGCTTCCCCAGGTACGCCTCGATCACCCGCGGATCGGCTCGCACCTCGGCCGGCGGCCCCTCGGCGATCTTCTCGCCGTGATCGAGGACGGTGACCCGCTCCGAGACCCCCATCACCACCCGCATGTCGTGCTCGATCAGCAGGATCGTCAGCTGGTAGTCCGCGCGCATCTTGCGCATGAAATCGGTCAGTTCCGCGGACTCCTGGGGGTTCATGCCCGCGGTCGGCTCATCGAGGAGCAGCAGCTTGGGCTCGCTGGCCAGGGCGCGCGCGATCTCGACCCGGCGCTGGTCGCCGTAGGACAGCTGAGCGGCGACCTGATCGAAGGCCGCCGGCCGCAGGCCGACGTAGGCGAGCAGCTCGCGCGCCTTCGTACGGATCTCCTCCTCCTCGCGCCGCACCCGCGGCGTCCTCACGATCGCGCCGAACAAGCCGGCGCGGGTGCGCGCATGCCGGCCGATCATCACGTTCTCGAGCGTGCTCATCGCGCCGAACAAGCGGATGTTCTGGAAGGTGCGGGCCACCCCGGCGCCGGTGATCGTGTCGGGACGGGCCCTCGTGATGTCGCGCCCGTCGAACATGATCCGGCCGCTCGTCGGCTTGTACAGCCCGGTCAGCATGTTGAAGAAGGTCGTCTTGCCCGCGCCGTTGGGGCCGATGATCGAGACGATCGAGCGTGGCTCGATCACGAACGACACGTCGTTGACCGCGACCAGGCCGCCGAACTCCTTGGACACGTGGTCAGCCGCCAGCAGCCCGGTCGCCGAGTCGCTTGACGTCGCGACGGCGCTCGCCCCCGGCCGATCCGTTTCCGGGCCGCCCGTGGTCATACCGCTCCCTCGACCTCAGGGGTCTCGGCGGCGCCGATCGTCTCGCCGGCGCCGATGCCCTCCGTCAGCTCGAGCTTGCGTCTTCGCTCGGGGAGCAGGCCCTGCGGTCGCAGGATCATCACCAGGACCAGCAGGAAGCCGTAGATCCCCAGGCCGATGTCGGTGAGGTTGAAGTTGAGGCCGAAATCGCCGGGCAGGCCGTTGAGCACATCCGGGATCAGGTACTGGTTGATGTACGACAGCAGCAGCGCCCCGAGCAGCACGCCCCAGATCGAACCGAGGCCGCCGACGATGACCATCGAGAGGATGAAGATCGAGAAGGAGAACCGGAACTGATCGGAGGAGACGTCCGGGACGTAGGTGGCCAGGAAGACCCCGGACATGCCTCCGAACGCGGCGCCGATCGCGTAGGCGAACAGCTTCGTCTTGACCAGCGGGATTCCCATCGACACGGCCGCGACTTCGTCCTCGC
Organism: uncultured Solirubrobacterales bacterium; assembly: GCA_963808605.1. Lineage (GTDB taxonomy): Bacteria > Actinomycetota > Thermoleophilia > Solirubrobacterales > Solirubrobacteraceae > Palsa-465. The sequence continues at coordinate 366,330 of CAWEGQ010000009.1, read as the reverse complement.
GCAGGGCGATCCAGGCCCGCCCGAGGCGCGAATCGCGGAGGCGCACGTTGACGAACAGCACGAACATCAGCAGCACGAAGACGAGCCAGTACCACGGTCTCAGCTGGAGCTCGTTGAACGTGCCCAGGCCCGGGAAGTAGAACGGATCGATCGAGCTGATTCCGATGCTGCCGCCGGTCAGGGTCTGGCCGCCGCCGACGTGCACGCTCTGGCCGTTGACCGCGACGCGATCGATGATCTCGCCGAAGGCCAGCGTGACGATCGCGATGTAGTCACCGCGCAATCGCAGCGTCGGCAGTCCGATCATGATCCCGAACACGGCGGTGATCCCGATCGCGAGCAGGATGATGATGAAGAAGTTGAGATGGACCCCGATCAGCTTGCCGGCGGCGGGCGAGGACAGGATGTGGATGTGCTCGTTGAAGAAGAACTCCGAGCCGAACCATCCGGCCGAGTAGGCACCGAGCGCGTAGAAGGCGACGTACCCGAGGTCGAGCAGGCCGGCGAAGCCCACCACGACGTTCAACCCGAGCGCCATCACGGCGTAGGCCAGCGCGGTGATCGTGGCGCTCAGGAAGCCGCTGGCCTGCGTGAAGAAGAACGGGAACACGACGCCGAGGACGATCAGCACGCCCACGAATGCCCGCTGTGACCACGGCGGCAGCCGCGACTGAATCGCGCTCTGGCGAGCCTGCAGCGCGGCGCGCCACTCCCGGAGCTGTGCGAGAAGCTCGCTCACCCGGCTTCTCGCGTTTCCTCGCCGAGCAGCCCCCGCGGGCGCAGGACCATGATCATGATCAGGTAGCCGAACACCACCACGGGCGTCCATTGGGGCCCGAACCGGGCATCCGACAGCTGCTGGATGCAGCCGATGATGAAGCCGCCCAGCACCGCCCCGCGGACGTTGCCGATCCCGCCCATGACCGCGGCCGTGAAGGCGATCAGGCCCGCCTCGAAGCCCTGGAAGTACCAGATCGTCGTCTCATACAGGGCGTAGACCAGCCCGGCGGCGCCGGCCAGCATCCCGCCCAGGAGGAAGGTGAGCGAGATCGTGGTGTCGACGTTGATCCCCATCAGCCGCGCCGCCTCGGGGTCCTGCGCGGTGGCCCGCATCGCCTTGCCGGCCCGCGTGCGGGAGATGAACCAGCCCAGCAGCAGCACGAGCGGAATCGTCACGCCGATCGCGAACACGTCGGCGCGGCGGATCACCACGGCCGAGATGCGGAAGACGGTCTGGTTCTCGTGGATCAGATCCGAGATTCCGGCGGGCGAGCCGCCGAGCCACAACAGCCCGACGTTCTGCAGGATGAACGAGAATCCGACCGCGGTGATCAGCGGTGCGAGCTTGGGTGCATTGCGCAGCGGCCGGTAGGCCACACGCTCGATCAGGACGTTGAGACTGCCGCACACCAGCATCGAGACGATCAGCGTCAGCAGGAGACCGAGCACCACCCCGAGCGGGCCCGTGGCCAGGCCCAGGCCGATCGTGGCGAAGAAGCCGGCGCCGGTGAACGAGCCGATCATGAACACGTCGCCGTGGGCGAAGTTGATCAACTCGATGATCCCGTAGACCAGCGTGTAGCCGATCGCGATCAGCGCCCAGATCGCCCCATTGGAGACGCCCTGAACCATGTTCCCGGCGATGTAGGTGAGATCGTGCGAGACGATCCCATGGCCATGCTGGAATCCCGGGTAGCCCGAGACCAGGTCGTGGATCGCGTAGATGATCGGCAGCGCGGCCAGGGCTGCGATCAGGCCCCAGCGACCGACCGAGCGCCGGACGGCGTTCAGCACCGGCCCGAGGGCCCCCAGGCGCGACGGTGGAGGGGCGAGCGAGTTGGCTTCCACGGATGGGATTGGAGACGAGCGGTGGAGCGGGCCACGCGGCCCGCTCCACCTACTCAATCGCCTATGAGGGGGTTACGGTCCTCTCAAACGACGGATTGCCGTCCGCGCCGACCTTGTAGAGGCCGTAGGACTTCAGCGTCGTGTCGCCGTTGGCATCGAACCCGTAGGTTCCGAGCACCGACTGGCGGGCCTTGGTCGCGAACAGGGCAGCCAGTACGGCGGCCTTGTCGTTGCCCTTCGGCCCGAGCCCGGCCACCGTTTCGAGGCCCAGCTTCATGATCTCGTAGCCGTAGATCGCGTACGGATCCGGGCTCGAGGTTCCGTACTTCGCCTTGTATGCGGCCAGGAACGCCTTCCCGCCCGGGTAGGCGGCGAGGTCCTGCGTCGCCACCGTGCACTGAAGGCGCGGATCGACGGCCGCCGGCACGCCGTGCATCGCCGGGTTGGTGTACGACCCGGTGCAGATCCCGTCACCGCCGTAGATCTTCGCGTTCGGCAGCGCGGCGTTGACGTCCTTGGTGATCTGGACGGCGCCGTTGGAGACGATCCCGGCGAAGTAGAAGCAATCTGCTCCCTGGCCCTTGATCGTCTGCGCGTAGGAACGGAAGTTAGGCGAGGTCGGGTCGATGCCGGTGTTGCTGACCACGTTGACGCCGTACTTGGCCTTCTCCAGCTCGAGCAGGGCGGCCAGCCCGGCTCCATAGGCCTCCTTGTCGTTGGCCACGGCGACCTTGGTGCAGCCGTCGTGCTTCATCGTCTCCAGGCCCGCCGCCGCCTGGATCGTGTCGCGGGGCACGATCCGCAGGTACGTGCGCTTGCCGGTCGGGTAGTACTTCTGTGGCTCGCCGGGAGCGCTGCCAGGCTCGTTCGTGGTCAGTCCGACGTAGGTGTTCGCCGGGCTGACCTGTGGGACTCCGGCCGCGTTCAAGATCGGGATCGAGACCTCGCTCGCGCCCGAGTTGAACTCGCCCATGTAGAAGACCGCCTTCGGGTCGGTGGCGACCTTGCGGGCGTCAGCCGCCGTCTGGGTCGGATCCCACTTGCCGGCCTGGGCCGTGGAATCGTCGAGCGTCTGGTAGTTGACGGTGAACTGCCCCGCTTTGCCGCCGGCCTGGGAAAGCGCCAGCTTCATCCCGTTGACCAGCGGGTCCGTCTGCGCGGTGGACGCTCCCTGCATGGGAAGGCTCGAGTAGAAATCGACCACGTTCGAGCCGCTGCTCGCGCTACCGCTCGATGCCCCCCCGCTGCTGCTGCTGCTACTGCTGCTGCTACTGCTGCCGCAGGCGCCGATTACCAGCGCGCTGGCGGCCAGCACGCAGCCGGTCACAGCTCGTCCGAAGAAACGCATGCTCCTCCTTGGTTGTGTTGCAAGGCCCCTCGGGTTTGATATCCGATCCGCGCAGCCTAGTGAGGACCCCGGACTGCAGCAAGCGCCCTGTGGATGAAGATCGACGGCTTCATCGCTCCCTAACCAACGCACAGAGCGTCGAGTCCGTGACGATCGGCACGAAATCGGTGGGTCCACTAGGTGCTGATCGCCCGCCAGAAGCTCAGGTGCCCATCGACGATCCGGTAGACGCCGTAGCGTCGCAGGGTCGTGTCGCCGTCGCGATCGACGCCGTACGTGCCGACCGCGCCCTGGTGCGCACGGGTGGCGAAGAGCGCGGAGACGACGCTGGATCGGACAGCCGGGGCGCGGCCGTCGCGGGTGCCGCGCCGGATCGCGTCGAGCAGGAGGCCCATCGCCTCGTAGCCGAAGATCGCATACGGCTCGGGTGGCCCGTAGCGCCGGGTGTAGGCGGCGTAGAACGCCTGACCGGCCGGTGGATATTCGGCTTGCGGGAGAGTGGCCACGGTGATCAAGACGCGCCCGTCCAGGCTCAGCGGGATCCCGCCCTGGACGGGGTCGGTGTAGGTGCTCTCGGCCACTCCGGCGGTACCGAAGAACCGCGCCTTCGGCATGGCCACGGCCAGCTCCCGGGTCAGGAGCGGCGCGTGGCTCTCCGTGATCGCGCTGATCAAGACGCAGTTGGCGCCGCTGGCGGCGACGCTACGGGCCAGCGAGGTGTAGTCGGTGGCGTCCGGGTCGTAGGCCTGGACGGCGGCCACGTGGAGACCGGCGGCGTGCGCGGCGAACGAGAAGCTCGATGCCGAATCCGTCCCGTCGACCTCGTCGTCGTCGAGCACGAAGGTCTTCGTGCAGCCGAGGCCCTTCTGGATCTGCACCTGTGCCGCGGCCTCGACCGTGTCCGAGGGCACGACGCGGGCGAAGGTGCGGATCATCGTCGGGTAGTACTTCTGCGGCTCGCCGGGGTCGGCGCCACCGGCGGCGGAAGTCAGACCCACGGCGGTGCTGGCCGGGCTGATCTGCGCGATGCCCGCCCGGTTGAGCAGCGGGATCGAGATCGCGCTGGCGCCGGAGTTGAACTCGCCGATGTAGCCGATCGTGGTCGTGTCGGCCGTCGCCAGATGAGCGTTCACCGTGGTTTGGCCCGGATCCCACTCCCGTCGCTGAGCGGTGGAATCGTCGAGCGAGCGCATGATCACGTGGTAACGGCCGATCCGGTCGTGCGCCTGGGCGAGGGCCAGTGTGGCCCCGTCGAGCACCGCGCGGCCATTGACGCTGGAGGCGCCGTGAAGCGGCGCGCTGGCGTAGACGGTCAGGGTGGTTCCGGCGATCCGGTTGACCGGCTTGGCGGCCGAGCCGCAACCAGCAAGGAAAATCGATGCCACCACCGGCACGATCGCCAGGTGCCACCCGACGCGCCTGCGCTGCCCGAACCCGGTGGCTGGCGAACTCACCCGGCCGGCTGCACGAATGCGAACGGGACGAGGGCCCCCGCCTTGAGTCGGCTGAACACGAACGGCGCGATGCTGGTGTCGCCGTTGGCGTTGATCGCGTACGCCCCGAGCACCGACGAGGGTGGATTTCTCAGCGCGAAGAAGTCCTTGACCACGTTCTGCCGGTTGTTGGCGCCGGCGCCGGCCTCGTGGATCACGCCGAGCACCGCCGACATCGCCTCATAGCCGAAGATCGCTCCGGGCACCGGCGCATGGTGGTAAGTCGACTTGAAGGCGGCGACGAACTGCTGGCCGGCGGGCGTCAGGTCCGCGGGCAGGTAGCCGGGCGAGGAGATGTAGACGTTCTTCGCCGAGCCCAGTCCGGCCACCAAGCTCGAGCTGTCGAGCGCCGAGGGGCCGAACAGCTTGAGGCTCGGATTGCTCGTGGCGGCGCTGGCGAACGCGTGGCCTGCAGCGGCAGGCGAGTCCGAGCCATAGAAGAACCCATCGGCACCGCTCTGGGTGGAGGTCGCCTTGATCCCCGACGCGGCCGCGGCGGTCGTGACCGCGCGGGCGATCGCCTTGCCGTAGTCGCTGCCGTCGTTGCCGACGTACAGCTGCGTGACCCCCAGCTTCTGCATCTCCTGCGCCTGGGCCGTGGCCTCCATCGCGCTACTCGGCACCACCCGGGCGAACGTCTTGCCGTACGTGCTCAGCGACTCGTAGTAGGCGTTCGGGGCGCCCGGGATGGCGCGCGTTCCCTGCGTCAGCTCCAAGGCCGTGTCGGTCGGCGAGACGGTCAGCAGATCCTGCGCGTTGGTGATCCCGGCGGAGTCGGCCGAGTCGCCCGGGGCGATCTCACCCAGGTAGGCGATCGCCTTCGTGTCACTGATCGCCGTACGCCCGTTATCGGAGAGCTTGGTCGCGGCGATCGGCTTGAGCTGGAGCGTGAACGCCGTGACCTCCCGGGCATGCTGCGACCAGGCCAGCCGTTCCGCGTCGAGGACGTCCTGGATCTGAGGATCGGACGAGGCACCGGCGGGAACGCTCAGGTAAACCGACAGCGTCTTGCCGCTGACGGTGACACTCGAGTTTCCGCTGCTGGCCGCGCCACAGCCGGCGATCAGCGCCGAGCTGAGGGCGAGCGCCGCCGCGCCCAGCGCCCTTGCGCGGGCTCGGCCCCGGCACCGTGCGAGCACGCGGCTGCGCATTGCGGAAAACACTAGTCCCGCTTGCCGGGCAGGTACGGCATCAGGTTCCGCACGCCGATGGCCACGAGCACCATCACGACAGCGATCATGATGGCGTCAAATCCGGAGATGTTCAGCGACCAGAGGATCAGCCACAGGCAGAGCCCAGCGGTGGCGGTGATGATCAATCCCATCGGCCAGGATCCTAGCCGAGAGCCTGGTTCGACAGGGCCGCCGAGAACTCGGCGACGAGATCCCGCACCGCTTGAGCCGGCCGATCGGCTTCCGCGGCGGCTCGCACCAACCGGGTTCCGATAATCACGCCCTGAGCGCCGGCGGCGGCGGCCGCGGCCACCTGCTCGGGCGTTCCGATCCCGAAGCCGACGGCCACGGGCACGTCGGTGCTCGCCCCGGCGCGGGCGACGATCGCGCTCAGCGCGCCGTCGAGGCTCACCCGCTCGCCCGTCGTCCCGGTGACCGAGACCGTGTAGAGGAAGCCGCGGGCCCGGGCGCCAATCCGCTCCAGCCGCTCCTGCGGGGTGGTCGGCGCCACCAGCGGCACCAGCGCGATTCCGCGCTCGTCACAGGCGGCCAACGCCTCGGGAGCCTCCTCGAGGGGCAGGTCCGGGACGATCAGCCCGCTCACTCCGGCTTCGCGCAGCGCATCGAGGAACCGATCGAGCCCACGGGCGAGGATCTGATTCGAGTAACACATGACCACCACCGGGATCCGCTCGGCGATCGTCCGCCCGACCTCGAGCACCGCGTGCACGGTGGCTCCGGCCCGCAGCGCGGCGACCCCGGCGGCGTGGATCACCGGGCCGTCGGCGAGCGGATCGGAGAACGGAATCCCCAGCTCGACCAGATCAGCGCCCCCGTCCGCGTAGGCGAGCCCGATCTCCACCGACGCCTCGAGCGTCGGGAATCCGCCCATCAGGTACGGCATCAGCGCCGCCGCCCGTCCGCTCGCCCGGGCCGAGGCGAACGCCTCAGCGATCCGCTCGATCCCAGTCACTTAGTGCTGCCCGGGGGTTTTGCGCCAGCAAAACCCCCAATGGCCGCGCCAGCGGCCACCGCCTCGGCGAGATCCTTGTCGCCCCGGCCCGAGAGGCAGACGAGGTCGAGCTCGCTCGGGCCGGCGGACATCGCCCAGGCCAGCGCATGGGCGCTCTCCAGGGCGGGGATGATCCCCTCGAGCCGTGCGGTCAGCGCGAAGGCCTCCAGCGCGTCGGCGTCGGTCACCGCCACGTAGCGCGCGCGGCCGGAGTCGCGGAGCCAGGCATGCTCGGGTCCGCTGCCCGGGTAGTCGAGGCCGGCCGAAATCGAATGCGCCTCCAGGATCTGGCCGTCCTCGTCCTGCATCAGCGCGGAGTAGGCGCCGTGCAGGACTCCCGGCAGCCCGGCCTCGGTCAGCGGCGCACCGTGCCGGCCCGTCTCGATCCCGTCTCCGGCCGCCTCGACGCCGATCAGCGCGACCTGCCGGTCGTCGGCGAATGGGATGAACATCCCGATCGAGTTGGAGCCACCGCCGACACAGGCGATCACTCGCTCGGGCAGGCGCCCGACGCGCTCGAGCACCTGAGCCCGCGCCTCGTCGCCGATCACGCGCTGGAGGTCGCGGACCAGCGCCGGGTATGGCGCCGGGCCCACGCACGACCCGATGATGTAGTGGGTCGAGTCGACGTTCGCCACCCAATCGCGGATCGCGGCCGAGACCGCCTCCTTGAGGGTGCGCGCCCCGGCCTCCACGGGCTCCACGACAGCGCCGAGCAGACCCATCCGCTCGACGTTGGGGTGCTGGCGGCGGATGTCCTCGGTGCCCATGTAGACGACGCACTGCAGGTCGAGCAGCGCGCAGGCGGTGGCCGAGGCGACGCCGTGCTGACCCGCGCCGGTCTCGGCGATGATCCGCCGCTTGCCCATCCGCTTGGCCAGCAGGGCCTGGCCGAGCGCGTTGTTGATCTTGTGCGCGCCGGTGTGGTTGAGGTCCTCGCGCTTGAGGTAGATCGGGTGGCCGGCCCGCTCGCTGAGGCGCGAGGCCAGATACAGCGGGCTCGGGCGGCCGACGTAGTCGCGCAACAGTCCGTCGAGCTCGGCCTTGAAGGCGGGATCGTCGCGGGCCGCGACCCAGGCCGACTCGAGCTCGGACAGGGCCGGCATCAGCGTCTCGGGGACGTACTGGCCGCCGTACGGGCCGAAGCGGTGCTCGATCGCGCTCACGACAGACCCAGGGCGGGCGCTGCCGTCGAGGCGACCGCGTCGGCAAAAGCTTCCAGCTTCTCCGGGTCCTTGCGTCCCGGCGAAGCCTCCACCCCGCTGGCCACGTCGACCGCGAACGGTCGGACCTGGGCGATCGCCGCGGCGACGTTCTCGGGGGTCAGGCCGCCGCTGAGGATCAGCGGCACCTTCGAGCGACGACTGCGAGCCAGCCCCCAGGCGAACGTCTCGCCGGTCCCGCCGGGCACGCCCCGACGGTAGCTGTCGAGCAGGTGAAAGTCGGTGTGGAAGCTGGCCAGCGCCTGGATGTCGGCACCGCTGCGCACCCGCCCGGCCTTGATCACCTTGCAGCCGGTGCGCCGGGCGACCTCTCCGCAGAACACCGGCCCCTCGTCGCCGTGGAGCTGGATCATGGTCAGGCCGATCGCGTCGGCGGCGCCCGCCACCTCGGCGAGCGTCGGGTTGACGAACACGCCGACCACCTCGGCACGTCGTTTCAGCGCCGCCGCGATCTCGATCGCGACCTCGGGCCGGCACGCGCGCGGTGACTCCGGCCACAGGATCAGCCCGACGGCCCACGCGCCGGCGGATACGGCGCGTTCGGCGTCCGACATGCGGGTGATGCCGCAGAACTTGATCTTGGGGAGATGGAAGTCCACCCGCACATCGTAGAAGCGGCGCGGAGTCAGGCGCCCGGGGGCTGGGAGTCAGCGGGTGGCCGGCGCGGACTTCATCGGGTGGCCGGCGCGGACTTCAGCGGCTGGCGAGCTTGACCCGGCTCCCGCGCTCGAGGCTCGGCAGCAACTGCTTGGCGGTGTTGATCGGCACCGCGAAGCCGATCCCGATGTTGCCGTTGCTGCCGTCCCCACCGGTGGCGATCTGCGAGTTGATCCCGATCACCCGCCCCGCGGCATCGAGCAGCGGACCCCCTGAGTTGCCGGGGTTGATTGGGGCGTCGGTCTGGATCACGTTGTTGATGGCGAACCCGTCGGGCGCCTGGATCTGACGCTGGAGCGCCGACACGATCCCGCTGGTGAGCGTGCGGTCATAGCCGAACGGATTGCCGATGGCCAGCGTCGGGTCGCCGACCCGCACCGAGGTCGAGTCGCCCAGGGCCAGCGGCCTCACCGCCGGCACCCCGTACAGATCGACCTTCAGCAGCGCCAGGTCGTTGTTCTGATCCTCGCCGACGACGGTGGCGTGGCGCGAGATGTTGCCCTGGAACTCGACGCTCACGCCGACCCGCGGATCGGCGCCGTCGATCACGTGGAGATTGGTGAGGATGTAGCCGGCGGAGCTGATCAGAAAGCCCGAGCCCGTGGAGGTGCTCTGCTCCCGGTGGGGAAACAGGTCGAACGGGTCCTCGACCTGCTGGATCACCACCGCCTTGACGAACACCACGCCAGGCGCGTCCCGCTCGTAGATCGCGTGCGGCGTGAGCGTGGTTGATTCCGATGCGGTTTGCACCGCGATCGGCGACTGATCGACCACCGTCCGCGTCGTGCGACGACCGGTGATGCCGAGGGCGAGGAAGCTGCCGGCGACGACGATCCCTCCAAGCACCGAAGCAGCGAATTGTGATCGCAGCAAGGCTCTCATGCCACGAATCAAGTGTCGCGCTGGTGGTGAAGTTGAGCTAAATCGCCGATTCGGGTCGCGGGGAGGTCAGGGCTCGGCAGGCCGCCTCGATGTCGCGCGAGCGCATCAGCGACTCGCCGATCAGCACGGCATCGACCCGCTCGGCGACGAGCTCATCGAGCTCTTCTCGGCGGCTGAACCCGGATTCGGCCACCACGGTGATGCCGGCCGGGATCAGCGAGCGCAGCCGCACCGTGAGCCGGGTATCGACCACCAGGGTGGTCAGGTCCCGGTTGTTGACGCCGATCACCGGAGCCCCGAGGTCAAGCGCGACCTCGAGCTCGGCCTGATCGTGGACCTCGACCAGGACATCGAGTCCCAGCTCGGTGGCCAGCGCGTGCAGCGCGGCGAGCTCGGGCGCCGGGAGCGCGGCGACGATCAGCAGAATCGCATCGGCGCCGGCGGCCAGCGCCTCGTGGACCTGGTAGGGATCGACGACGAAGTCCTTGCGGAGGATCGGCAGCGCGACCGCCTCCCGCGCGGCGCTCAGGTCATCCAGCGAGCCGCCGAAGTTCGGACCTTCGGTGAGCACCGACAGCGCACGGGCGCCGGCCCGCTCGTAGGCGCTCACCACCTCGGGCAGCGTCAGCTCCTCGCGGATCGCCCCCGCCGAGGGCGAGCGGCGCTTGTGCTCGGCGATCAGCGACAGCCCGGGCTGGTTCAGCGCGGCGCGGAAGTCCCGGCGATCTCCGCTCGCCGCCCGCTGCGCGCCGGCGGCTCGCACCTGCGCCAGCGGTCGCGCGCGCTGCCGCCGCGCCACCTCGTCGCGGGCGCTGACCAGAATCCGCTCCAACGGGTTCATCCGGCTCTGGGGGCGAGCTCGTGCGTGCTGGTCACGAAGCGCTCGAGCGCGGCGGCGGCGTGCCCGGCGTCGATCGCCGCCTCGGCCGCGGCAACGCCATCGCCCAGCGAGTCGGCGCGCCCGCCGGCGTAGATCGCGGCGCCGGCGTTGAGTACCGCCAGGTCGCGGGACACGCCGGGCTCGCCGGCCAGGATCCGCCGGGTCGTCTCGGCGTTCTGCCGGGGATCGCCTCCGGGCACCGCCTCAGCCGGCCACCGGCGCAGCGAGACCTCCTCCGGTGTGACCCGGTAGTCGCGGAGCTCGCCGCCGATCACCTCGACCACACGCGTCGGCGCCGAGATGCTGAGCTCGTCGAGGCCGTCGTCGCTGCAAACCAGCAGGGCGTGCCGGGTGCCGAGCATTGCCAGGGCACCCGCCATCGTCTCCAGATACCCCGCGTCCGAGACCCCGATCAGCTGGCGGCTCGCGCCGGCCGGGTTGGTCAAGGGACCGAGGAAGTTGAAGGCCGTACGCACCGCGAGTTGCCGGCGGACGGGAATCACGAAGCGAGTCGCCTGGTGGTGGGAGGGCGCGAACATGAACCCGAAGCCGGCATCCCTGATGCACTGGGCGACCGCCGTCGGGTCGAGGTCGATCCGGGCCCCGAGGGCCTCGAGCACGTCGGCCGACCCGGACAGACCCGTCGCCGAGCGGTTGCCGTGCTTGGCCACGATGCAGCCGGCGCCGGCGGCGATCAGCGCGGCCGTCGTCGAGACGTTGAACGTGCGGCGCCCGCCGCCGGTGCCGGCCGTGTCGAGCAGGTCCTCGTGCTCGATCGGCACCCGGGTGGCCATCGCCCGCATCGTCCGGGCCAGGCCGGCCAGCTCGGCGACGGTCTCCCCCTTCGTCCGCAACGCGATCAGAAAGCCGGCGATCTGCACCTCGGAGGCGTTGCCGGCCATGATCTCCGAGAGCACGGCCGCGGTGTCCTCGAAGCCCAGGTCGTGACCCGACGCGAGCTGCTCGATCGACCTCGTGAGCAGATCCCCGCTGGCGCTCATGTCGTCTGCTCCAGGAAATTGCGCAGCAGCTCGCGGCCCTGGTCGGTCAGCACAGATTCTGGGTGGAACTGGACGCCCTCGGCCGGCAGCTCGCGATGGCGGACCGCCATCACCACGTCGCCCCCGAACGCGCTGCGTTGCAGCACGTCGGGCAGCTCAGGATCGGCGACCAGCGAGTGGTAGCGCCCGACCTCCAGCGGCGCCGCCAGCCCGCGGAAGATCGTCTTGCCGTCGTGCTCGATCTTCGTCGTCTTGCCATGCACCGGGGCGTGCTGGATCACCTTGCCGCCCCAGGCCTGCACCAGCGCCTGGTGGCCCAGGCAGACGCCCAGGGTCGGAACCCGGGCCAGCGGGAACCTCCGCACCGCCTCGAGTGAGATTCCCGCTTCGTTCGGCGTGCACGGCCCCGGCGAGACGATCACCCGGTCGTAGCCGCGCACCAGCAGCTCCTCGACCGTGGCGTGGTCGTTGCGCACCACCTCGAGCTCGGCGCCGAGCTCCCCGAGATATTGGACGAGGTTGTAGGTGAAGCTGTCGTAGTTGTCGATGACCAGCACGCGCATCGCGGCAACGTTAACGTGGCCGCCGCCCTCAGGCCCAGTCCGGCTGCGCCACCGCCAGCTCGATCGCCTGCAGGACCGCCCTCGCCTTGGCCTCGGACTCGCGGAACTCGTACTCGGGTACGGCGTCGGCCACGGTTCCTCCGCCGGCCTGGATGTGGGCGACCCCGTCCTTGACCACCACCGTGCGGATGTGGATGCAGGTATCGAGGTCGCCGGTGTAGCTGACGTAGCCGATCGCTCCGCCGTAGCCACCCCGCTTGACCGGCTCGAGCTCGTCGATGATCTGCATCGCCCGCACCTTGGGCGCGCCGGACAGGGTGCCCGCCGGAAGCACCGACCGGAGGGCCTGAAGCGCGCCCACGCCCTCTCGCAGCCTCCCGACGACACTCGAGACGATGTGCATCACGTGGCTGTAGTCCTCGACCGCCATGAACTCCTCGACCTCGACCGTGCCGTAGTCGCAGACCCGTCCGAGGTCGTTGCGACCGAGGTCGACCAGCATCACGTGCTCCGCGCGCTCCTTGGGATCCGCCAGCAGCTCGGCGGCCATCCGCCGATCCTCCTCGAGCGTGGCGCCGCGCGGGCGGGTGCCGGCGATCGGGCGGGTCGAGACGTGGCGGCCGCTGACGGTGATCAGCGGCTCGGGGCTGGCGCCGGCGATCTCGAAGTCTCCGAAGTCCAGGAAGTACATGTAAGGGCTCGGATTGACGGCCCGGAGGCCCCGGTAGATCGAGAACGCCTCCACCGGAACCGGCGCCGACCAGCGCTGCGAGGGCACCACCTGGTAGGCGTCACCGGCGTAGATGTACTCGATGATCCGGGCCACCATCCCCTCGAACTGCTTGCGCGGCATGTTCGCCTCGAAGTGCGGCGCGACGCGATCGCGGGCCGGCGGCCGGGCCGGACGCGGCACCGGTCCATCCAGCCGCCAGCGGACCTCGGCGATCGTCTCGGTCGCCCGCGCGTAGGCGGACTCCAGATCGTCCTCCGCGTACACATTGGCCAGCACCGTGATGGTGTGCTTGAGATGATCGAAGACCACCAGCGTGTCGGTCAGCATCAGGGCGAGATCGGGGACTCCGAGTGGATCGGGATTGGGCTCGCCCAAGGGCTCGACGGCCCGGACGAGGTCGTAGGCGAACACGCCGACCGCGCCGCCGGCGAACGGCGGCAGATCAGGGACCGGCGCGGACCGGGAGCCGCTCAGCTCGGCCGCGGCCAGCTCGTAGGGATCGCCGGGGTCGCCCAGCGACCAGCGCAGCACCTTGCGCGGGCGAAAGCCGATGAACGAATAGCGCCCGACGCGACCGTGGTCAGCCGACTCGAGCAGGAACGCCGGGCGGGTGGGATCGGCGTCTCGCAGCTTCAGGAACGCCGAGACCGGCGTCTGGCAATCATCGATGAACGTCTCGCGCAGCGGGACCAGGTCGTACTCGCGGAGCAGCCCGCGGACCTCCTCGAGCGACGGCGTGGCTCCGGCCGACGGCTTACTGGCGACGGCCATCGAGCACCCGCTCCGCGTCGGCCAAGCTGAGCCCGCGTCCGCGGAGCAGAACCGCGAGGTGATACAGGACGTCGGCTGCCTCCTCGGCCACGCGCTCGTCGGGCTCCTCGCGGGCGGCCCGGGCCACCTCTTCGGCTTCCTCCTGGACCTTCTCGCCGATCTTGGCCGGATCGGCCAGCAGCGCCGCGGTGTAGGACCCCTCGGGGCGGTCCTTGGCGCGGGCGGCGATCGTGCGCTCGAGCGTCGGAAGCACCTCGTGCGGCGCGAGCGGAGCCGGCGCGCCGGCGTGAAAACAGGTCCGCTCGCCGGTGTGGCAGGCCGGCCCGGCGGGTTCGACGAGGGCCAGCAATGCGTCCGCGTCGCAGTCGTACCGGATCGACCTGACCGCCTGGGTGTTGCCCGACGTGGCGCCCTTGTGCCAGAGCTCCTGGCGAGAGCGGCTGAAGAAGTGGGTCTCCCCGGTCTCACGCGTGCGGCGCAGCGCCTCGGCGTTCATGTAGGCGAGCGTCAGCACTTCTCCAGTACGCCAGTCCTGGACGATGCAGGGGACCAGGCCGCGCTCGTCGAAGCTGATTTCGGTGTCGTCCACCGGGACGATTCTATGGAGGGGCTCTACGCCGCGGCGCCGAGCTCGGCCACCTTCACCGAGATCCAGCGCTCCAGCAGCGCGCGGGTGTCCCGCTCGCTCAGCGGCCGCGAGAACAGGTATCCCTGTCCGAAATCGCAGCCGAGCGAACGCAGGCGCCGGAGTTGATGCGGACGCTCGATGCCCTCGGCGATCACCGGAAGGCTGAGGCTGTGCGCCAGCGCGACGGTCGAGCGCACGATCAGGTCGCTGTCGTTCTCCTCGCCGCTCTCGGAGATCGCCGCCACGAAGCTGCGATCGATCTTGAGGGCATCGACCGGGAAGCGATGCAGCGCGGTCAGCGAGGCGTAGCCGGTCCCGAAGTCGTCCAGATGAAGCCCGACGCCACTGGCGCAGACCTCGGAGAAGACCCGCTGGGTCCGCTCGACCTCCTGCATCAGCGTGCTCTCGGTGATCTCGAGCCGCAGCGCCTGCGGCGGCAGTCCCACCGCCTCGATCGCCTCGCGGACCTGGGCGGCCAGTCCGGGGTCGTCGAGCTGGCGGCCGGACAGGTTGACGCTCATGCAGACATCGTCGGCGACCAGACCCTCGCGCCGCCAGCTGGCCAAGGTCATCAGCGCGGTGTGCATCACGTGGCGTCCGACCGCGCCGATCAGGCCGGTCTCCTCGGCGATCGCGATGAACTCCGCCGGGGGCACCGGAGGCCAGGTGTCGGGCCAGCGCGCCAGGGCTTCCAGGCCGCAGAGGCGACCGGTGGCCAGCTCGACGATCGGCTGATAGTGGACCCGGAGCAGCGAGCCCTCGACGGCCTGGCGCAGCTCGTTCTCGTGGGCAAGGCGATTGACGACGCGGCGGTGCATGCTCTCGTCGAACACCGCGCTGCGCCCGTGCCCGCGCCGCTTGGCGTCGTACATGGCAAGGTCGGCGTTGCGCATCAGGTCGGCCGAAGCCAGGCCGGGCGCGCTCAGGGCGATCCCGAAGCTGGCGCTGACGAACAGATGGTTGGCGTCGATGTCGAATCCGTGATCGAGCGAGCGCAGGATCCGCTCGGCGACGGCCGTGGCCTCGTCGGCGTCGACCACGTCGTCGAGCAGCACGGTGAACTCGTCGCCGCCGAGCCGCGCCACCGTGTCACCGGGTCTCAGCGTGGTCGCGACCCGGTGGGCCAGAGCGACCAGCAGTTTGTCGCCGACCGCGTGGCTGAGGCTGTCGTTGACCAGCTTGAAGCGGTCGATGTCCAGGAACAGCACGGCGCAGCGCTTGGCCGCCTCCCGAGTCGAGCGGCCGAGGATCTGGTTGAGACGGTCGACGAACAGGGTCCGGTTCGGCAGCCCGGTGAGTGTGTCGTGGAGGGCATCGTGCTGCAGCCTCAGCTCCGCGGTCCGGCGGTCGGTGATGTCCGACAGCGAGCCGGCCATCCGGGTCGGTACCCCATCGGTGGCGCGGATCGCCAGCCCGCGGGTGCTGACCCAGCGCCAGTCGCCGTCGGCGTGGCGCATTCGGTGCTCGGAGAGCAGATGGGGGGTCAGGCCGGCCAGGTGATCATCGATCCCGCTCTTCAGCCGCTCGAGGTCGTCCGGATGGACCAGCCCGAACCATGCGGCGGGGTCCTTCTCGCCCGTCGGCTCGTGTTGACCGAGGATCGCGTGCCAGCGGGGTGAGTAGTAGATCCGGTCGGCCAGCAGATCCCAGTCCCAAATCCCATCATTGGCGGCCCGGACCGCCAGGGCGTACCGCTCCTCGCTCTTGGATAAGTCGGTGAGCGCCTTCTGGTGGCTGATCGCGTAACGGATCGAGCGCTCCAGCCCCGAGGGATCGAGCTCCTGCTTGACCAGGAAGTCGGTCACGCCGAGGGCGGTCGCCTCGAGATCGATCTCATAGGCCGCCTGGCCGGTGAGCATGATCACCGGAGCCGAGGGGCGGGAGGCGAAGCCCTCGCTGACCAGCTCGAGCCCGGTCTTCGCGCCCAGCCTGTAGTCGATCAGGTAGACGTCATGGCGCCGCTCGCGGATCGCCTTCAGAGCCTCGGTGTAGTCCGAGCGCCAGTCCACCGAGAACCGCACCCGCTCCTGGCGGGCCAACATGTCGCGGGTGATCAGATAATCGTCCTCGTCATCCTCGACGAGCAGGACCTTGACCGTGTCAGCGTGAGCGAGCGCCACCGACTTCGCCGTTCGGCAGCTCAACGATCTCGAACCAGTATTGGGTCCAGCTGCGCATCACCTCGACCAGGCCGGCGAACGTCACCGGCTTGGTGATGAACGAGCTGACGCCGAGGTCGTAGGTGCGCAGGACGTCGGCCTCGTCGTTTGACGTGGTCAACACGACGACGGGAATCCGGCGCAGCGACGCGTCGGCCTTGATCTCGGCCAGTGCCTCGCGCCCGTCCTTCTTGGGCATGTTCAGGTCGAGCAGGATGATCCCGGGACGGGGTGCGTCCACCGAGGGGTCGGCCCAGCGTCCCTCGCGGCGGAGGTAGTCGAGCAGGTCCTGCCCGTCGACGGCGAACTTCATCTCGTTGGCCAGATGGGCGTCCTGGAGCGCGTCGCGAGCGAGCTCGCGGTCCTCCTCGTCGTCATCGGCGAGCAGGATCGTGAACGGACGATTGCCGTTCTCAGACCGGGACATACGGCTCCTTCTGGGTTGTCTCAGCGTGATCTGACGCGTCGGTGGAGATCCCGGGTGCTGGACCGGACGGGTCCCCTCCGGAGATCAGCGTGACCGTGAAGGTCGAGCCCTGGCCAGGGACGCTGTCGGCGAGCACTCCGCCGCCGTGGCGCTCGGCAATCTTGCGGCAGAGCGCCAGACCGATTCCCGTGCCCGGATACTCCGATCGGCCATTCAGACGCTCGAACACGCGGAAGATCCGCCGGCTGTACTGCGGGTCGAAGCCGATCCCGTTGTCGCGCACGACGAGCGTCAGCCGATCCGCCTCCAGGCTCGCGCTGACATCGACCTCGGGCGTGACTCCGTCTCGCCGGAACTTGATCGCGTTGGAGAGCAGGTTCTGCATCAGCTGCCGCATCTGGGGCTCGTCCGCCGCGATCGTCGGTAGCCGTCCGACGCGGACGATCGCGCCCGCGCTCCTAACGGACTCTTCGAGGTCCTCCAGCACCTCGGCGGTGAGCCGGCCGAGATCGACCGGCAGGAACGGC
Source organism: uncultured Solirubrobacterales bacterium (assembly GCA_963808605.1). Lineage (GTDB taxonomy): Bacteria > Actinomycetota > Thermoleophilia > Solirubrobacterales > Solirubrobacteraceae > Palsa-465. The sequence goes on along the minus strand of CAWEGQ010000009.1, from coordinate 349,006 downwards.
CGTCCCTGGGTGGAGACCCGGGAGAACCTGAGCAGATCCTCGATCAGCCGCTGCATCCGCTCGGCTGACGCGTTCGCGCGCTCCAGGTCCTCGCGCGCTCGCTCGGAGAGGCCGGCGGAATCGGTCTCCCATACCCGCTGCGTGAACGTGCGGACCTTGCGCAGCGGCTCCTGGAGGTCGTGAGAGGCAATCGAGGCGAACTGATCGAGCTCGGCGTTGGAGCGCATCAGCTCGGTGGCGCGACGCTCGAGCGCGTCATTGCTGTCGGCCAGCGCGCTATTGCTCTGCGCCAGCTCGCCGTTCACCTGCTCGAGCCGCAGGTTGGCGTGGGCGAGCTGTTCGTTGGCGTCGCCCAGGCGGGCATTGGCATCGCGCACCTCCTCGGCCGACCGCAGGCCGCGCCGGGCCAGCACCAGGGCCGCGATCCCGACCAGCGCGAACGCGATCAAGATCAGCCAGGGCACCCAGCGCCGCCAGCCGGAGACGGTGGCGAACAGCGCGCCGTCCGGGGCGGTGAGCAGGATTCGCCAGGTCGTGCCGCCCAGGTGCGCCTGGTCGTAATAAACGCTGCCCAGGTCCCCGGAGCTCCGCTTGAGCGCGCCGGGCTGTGCCGGTGTGCCGAAGATCGAACCGGCCGGGTGGGCGGGGTTGGTCGAGGCGAGCACCTTCTGGTTGGCATCGAGCAGGTAGTTGTAGGAGCCTTTCACTCCGGGGATCTGGCTCAGCTCCCCCTGGAAGAACTGGACCAACTCGGTCGGGGTGAACCCGGAGAGCAGGAATCGCTTCCCGAACGCGGTGGGCACCACCCGTCCGAAGTCGATGACCCCGCGGGTTCCGTAGGGGAGCACGTTGCCGACCGCCCACGGCGCCCCGCCGCGCAGCAGCTTGAGCGTCGCCGAATCGGCGAGGTCGGCCTGCGCCTGCGCGGTGAAGCCACGCGAGTGGGCGAGCACACCGCCGGTCGAGTCGAGCAGAAGCAGATAGGTGTTCTGCGCCCGGTTGCGGTCCATTACCGCGTTCGACACCTTCGCCGTACCGTAATTGCGGGCATCCTGCGCGGTCGGCCGCGAGCTGGTCTGGAACAGGCTGTCCAGCAGCGCACCGGCCAGCACGGAGCGCTCGTGCACACGGGCTTCGATGTCGCGCTTGGACTTGGCCTGGTTGGCGGACAGCTCGACCGCGAACACGGTCAGCACGGCCAGCAGGAACAACGAAGCTCCGAGCATGGCGGCCACGACGTCGCGGCGTCTGATCGGGCTGCGGCTACGGCGCACGAGGTGGGGACTCATTGCCGAACTATCGGCGTCCCGTCGGTGAACTTGAATCGTCCAGACGAAGATCTGAAATTTCGGCCGCGGCATTCGGCAGATGTTCTAGTCATCGGACTCGGCAAATGTTCTGGTCAGATTTCTGGCAAGACGGCTAAAGGTTCGGCTCGGGTCTGCCGATTAAGCCGTGTGATTCGGCTCCTGCCGAAGGTTTCCGCTGCTACGGCGCTGGTCGCCGTGCTCCCTTTGCTGGCCGTCTGGGGGCTGGGCAGGCTGGGCGTGCTCACCTCGCCGGTGCTCGCCGCCGGGCTCGGCGCCGCGCTGTCGCTGACCGTTTACCACCTCGCGGCGAGCTTCTGGCAGCGGCGGGCGGACGCCGCCGACGTACTGTTCGGCGACCTGATGCTCTGGGGTTGGGTCCGGCGCGCCGTGCAGCAGCGACGGATCGCCGACGCTGCCGCGCTGCTCGGAGTCGGGCGCGGCACGGCCGGTCGCGATCCGATGCAGCTCAGCCCGGCCCGGCGAGTGCAGCTGCTCGAGCAGCTGGCCTCGGACCTCGAGACACGTGACGCCTACACCCTCGGCCATTCTCGGCGCGTGGCCAGGTACTCGGCCCTGATCGCCAAGCGGATGGGCGTGCCGAAGGCAGAGCTCACCCAGATCCGGACCGCGGCCGCGGTACACGACATCGGCAAGCTGCAGACGCCGCTCGACGTCCTGCGCAAGGCGGGCGGCCTCACCGACGCGGAATTCGAGCTGATCAAGCGCCATCCGTCCGACGGCGCGCAGATGGTGGCGATCCTCGAGGACGACGCCCTCACCGAGACAGTGCTCCGCCACCACGAGCGGCTCGACGGCTCCGGATACCCCGGCGGCCTCAGGGGCGGCGAGGTATCGCTCGGCGCGCGGATCGTGGCGGTCGCCGACACTTTCGATGCGATCACCTCCTCGCGCTCGTACCGGGCCGCCCGGCCGCACAAGCAGGCCCTCGACATCCTCCGGGCCGAGGCCGGAACCCGCCTCGACGCCGATGCGGTTGACGCGTTCCTGAGCGCCTACCTCGGCCGGCGTCCTTTCGGCGCCTGGATCGCCTTCACCGACCTGGTGGAGCGCCTGCTCGTATGGCTGGCCGGCGACGCCGTCGGCACCGGCAGCCGACTGGCCGCGATCGCCGCCGGGACGGTGGCCGTCGGCAGTGGCGTGGTGGTGCTTCCCTCGCTGGCGCACCGCGCGGGCAGGGTCCCCGCCTCCCGTCTGACTCTCAGCCGTGACCACGTGTCCACCTCAGGCCACGCCCCGACCGGCGTCTTCGCGACCCGGGCGCTGCGCTCCGGCGCGGCCGGCGCGGCCCGTGCGGTCGCCTCTGGCGCCGGAAACGGGCTGCGGTTCACGACCACGGGGGGCCGCGGGGGGCCGCGCGGGCGTGGGACCGGCGTGACGCCCGCTGGCCTCACAGCGTCGACCACGGGCCCCGGGACAGGGACGGCTTCAGGGTCCGCCGGCTCCGGCGGTTCCAGCGGCTCAGTCGGGGCTGGCTCGTCGGGCTCGCCGTCCGGTGGCTCGACCGTCTCGCTTGGCGCCGGATCCCGTTCGGGGGCGACCAAGGTCGGCGTAGGCGTCGGCGTCGGCAGCGGCTTGGGCGTCCGCAGCGTCAACGTCGGGGCGGGCACCGGTCACGGTCCGGTTTCCGCGAGCGCCGGCGTTCAGGTCACCGGCGGGTCCGGTGGCGGGTCTCCCGGCACCGCCACGGTCAGCGCCGGGGCCACCGTCGGCCAGACCTCAGCCGGCGTCACGGCGACGGTCGGCACCGGAAAGGGGCCCGCCGGAGTCGGCGTCGGCATCAGCATCGGGGGACTTCCCCCGATCAAGGTCCCATAGTGCGCTGAGTCGGGTTGGGCGGGTTGGGCGGGCTGCGAGAACGGTCGGTCGCGGGCGAACCTTGGCGCGATACGCGCTTCTGGCGCGCCAAAACGCGCCAAACATCGACCGATGGCGCTCCTTTCACCGAAGAAGTTCGTTGCAAACCCACACAGACGGGGCCGCAGCAGGACAAGCCGCAGGCCGAGCCCACGCCGGGTCGAACCCAACCAACCGCTACTCGAAGCGGCTACTCGATACCGAGCCGGTCGAGCAGGCGCTCGTCCGCGCGCCAGTGCCGCCGTACCCGGACCGACAGCGCCAGGTGTACGTGCTGGCCCAGCTGGACCTCGATCGCCCGTCGGGCCGCGATGCCGATCGACTTGATCATCTGACCCCGCGCGCCGATCAGGATCCCCTTTTGCGACTCGGTCTCGACCAGGACGACGGCCTCGACCCTGATCAGGTCCTCGCGGGGCTGGCCGATCGACTCGATCTCCACCTCGACGGCGTGCGGGACCTCCTCACGGGTCCGGGCCAGGATCTGCTCCCGGACCAGCTCGCCCAGCATCACCGACTCCGGTTGGTCCGATTGCTGCTGTGACCCGAAATAGAACGGCCCGGGGGCCAGCAGCCCGACCAGGTGGTCGACCAGCGTGCCCACGCCTGCGCCGGTGCGAGCCGAGACCGGGAACACCTCGGCGTCGAGCCCCAGCTCGTCCGCCGCCTGGAGCGCAGCCGCGGTCCGGGGGTGGTCGATCCGGTCCACCTTGTTGGCGGCGATCACCACCGGGACCGGCGAAGAGGCAAGCAGGCCGGCGATGAAGCGGTCGCCCGGACCCACCGATTGCTCGGCGTTGATCACGAACAGGCACCCGTCGGCCTCGCTCAGCTCGCGCTCGACCCGGCGCTGCATTCGCTCGGTGAGCGCGTCGCGGGGCCGCTGAACGCCGGGCAGATCGACCAGCACCAGCTGCCAGCCGGGACCGTTGGCCACCGCCCGGATCGCCCGGCGGGTGGTCTGCGGCTTGTCGGAGACGATCGCCACCTTGGCGCCGACGATCGCGTTGGCCAACGTGGACTTGCCGACGTTCGGACGACCCGCGAGCGCGATGAAGCCGGATCGCGTCGGCGGATCGCCGCCAGCGCTCATGAGACCCAGCGCATCAGCTCGGATTGGAGAGCGAGCATCTCGCCGTCGTCGGTCTCGTGATCCATGCCTGTCAAATGGAGCGAGCCGTGAAGCACCGCCTCGCGCAGGTCGCTGGTGTGCTCGGGGCAGACGAACACGTCGCCCAGCTCACGTGGACCGGCCGGATCCCCATCCTCGTCGATCCCGAACGAGAGCACGTCGGTCGCCGAGTCGATCTGACGGTAGTCGCGGTTGAGCTCGCGGATCCGTTCGGCGTCGACGAACTGGACGGCCAGGTGCCCCTCCTCGATTCCGGCCGAGGCCAGCGCCAGCGCGCACAGCTTGCGAATCTCCGTGGCCGACGGGCGATCGAGGGCGCCCTCGATCCCGATCACCTCGATCTCCAGCACCCTACGCGCGCTTTCTGGTGCGCAGCTCGGGTGCCATCCGCTGTCCGTGCTCCGTATAGGCGGCGACGATCCTGCGCACGAGCTTGTGGCGGACGACATCCTCCTCGCCGAAGCGCACGAACTCGATCCCTTCGACCCCACCGAGGATGTCGGAGACCACGACCAGTCCCGAGTCCTCCTCGCGCGGGAGGTCGATCTGGGTGACGTCGCCGGTGACCACCATCCTCGAGTTGAAGCCCAACCGGGTCAGGAACATCTTCATCTGCTCCGGGCTGGTGTTCTGCGCCTCGTCGAGGATGATGAAGCTGTCGTTGAGCGTGCGGCCGCGCATGAAGGCGAGCGGTGCCACCTCGATCACGCCGCGCTCGAGATGAGCCGAGACCCGCTCCGGCTCGAGCATGTCGTGCAGCGCATCGAACAGCGGGCGCAGGTAGGGGTCGACCTTGGCCATCAGGTCGCCCGGCAGGAAGCCGAGGCGCTCGCCCGCCTCGACGGCCGGGCGGGTGAGGATGATGCGGTTGACCTCGCGCCTGGACAGCGAGGCCGCGGCCAGCGCGACCGCGAGAAAGGTCTTGCCGGTCCCCGCCGGCCCGATCCCGAAGGTGATGGTGTTGTTGCGGATCGAGTCGACGTAGCGCTTCTGGTTGACCGTCTTCGGCGCGACCTTGGTGGCCCGATGGCGCCAGACCACGTCCTCGAGGATCTGCGCAGGCGATTCGTGCTCGTCAAGGGCGCGGGTCACCGCTTCGATCGTCCCGGGGGCGATCTCGTGGCCCTGGGCGATCAGCTCGGAGAGCTCCCGGACCACGCTGATCGCGGCCTCCACCGCGTCGGCCTGGCCGTCGAGCGTGAGCACGTTGCCGCGCAGGAAGACGCGGCAGTCGAGGTGCTCCTCGAGCGTACGCAGCACCTTGTCCTCACTGCCGGCCAGCTCGGCCGCGACCGGGTTGTCGAGTTCGACCTGCTTACGCACTCTGGCCCGCCTTTACCAGCGCCTCACGGACGAGGGCGGAAGCGCGCTTGCCATCCGCTCGTCCACCCGCTTTGGCCATCACGGCCTTCATCACGGACCCCATCTCCTTCGGCGTGCTCGCGCCCGTCTCCGTGATCGCCGCGGCGACGATCGCCTCGAGCTCGGCATCATCGAGCCCGGCCGGCAGATAGCGCTCGATCACCAGCGCCTCGGATTCCTCCTGCTCTGCGAGCTCGGGGCGATTCCCGTCGCGGAACTGGGTGGCCGCCTCGATTCGGCGCTTGCGCTCCCGCCGGAGCACGGAGAGCTCGTCATCCGAGCCATCCTTCGCCGCCTTCTGGAGCTCGGACAGGACCAATCGCAGCGCGCCGGCGAGCTGTTTCTCTCCCGCCTTCATCGCGCTCGTCATATCCGCGCGTACCTGTTCGGTGACCGTCAACTCAGATCAAGGATAGACCGCCACGGCGATGTCCCGGCCCGGGCCGCCGCCCGTTCTGACAATCACACCGGGCGGACGCTGATCCCGTCCGCCTGAAGCTCCTCGCAGACCACCTCGACCAGGCTGCCACGGGCCGCGCCGGGCGGCAGGTAGCAGCGCGTGTAATCGGCCGTGTAGCCCGAGCACTGGGTTTCCGCGACCTTGTCGATCAATACGCGCTCGCGTCCCCCGAGCTTGCCGGCGCGATGCCGCCGCGAGCGCGCCTCGGAATGCCCCCGTAGCACCCGGGAGCGCCGCTTCTTCTCCTCCGGCGGGACCTGGTCGCCGAACCCCTCCGCGGCGGTGCCGGGCCGGGGCGAGTACGAGAATGCGTGAACTCGGGAGATCCCGGCGGCGTCGATCACCGCCAGCGTGCGCTCGAACGCATCGGCATCCTCGGTCGGGAAGCCCACGATCACGTCGGTGGTCACGTTCACCTGGGGCGCCGCGGCGTGAAGCCGGGCGATGTGTTCGAGATACTCGGCCGAGCTGTAGTGCCGTCCCATCGCGCGCAGGACTTCGTCATCGCCCGACTGCATCGGCACGTGCAGGTGCGGGCAGACCTTCGGCTCGGTGGCCAGCGCCCGCAACAGCGAGTCCTTGACGTGGATCACCTCGACGCTGGACAGGCGCACGCGCTCGACCCCGGGCACCCGCGCGACCTCGATCATCAGCTCGCCGAGCTCGAGGCCGTGCTCCGGATCGCGGTAGTCGCCCACGCTGATGCCGGTCATGACCATCTCCGGCTGGCCTTCGGCCACTCGGCGCTTGACCTCCCTCAGGACGCCACTGGCCGGCCGGGATCGCGCCCCACCCCGGACCGCGGGGATGATGCAGTAGGCGCAGTGGCAATCGCAGCCATCCTGCACCTTCACGAACCCGCGTGTTCTTGGCGCCGGCGGCGCTGGCGAGAATGGCGGCTTCGCCGCTAGCGAGAATGGCGGCTTCGCCGCTGGCGAGAATTCGCCGGCGCGATTTCTCGGGGCGGTGCCCTCGCGAGCGAGGATGTCGTGGTCTAAGTCGGCGCATGACCCGATGTGGCCGGCGACGTCCTCGGCCGTGCCGACGAACGGCTTTACCCGGGCGTCGATCGCGCCGAACTGAGCGCTGTCGAGATTGACCGCGCAGCCGGCCACGTAGACCTCATGCGCGCGTTTCAGCGACCGGCGCACCGACTGACGCGATTTGGCCTCCGCCTCGTTGGTGATGCAGCACGTGTTGATCACGTGCAGATCGGCCTCCGCCTCGGGCGCCTCGGTGTGACCGGCGGCCAGCAGCGCTCGCCGCGCGAGCATCGCGTCGGCCTGAGAGACCTTGCATCCGAGGAACTTCACCGCGAACGACGTCACCGCCGGTCACCCTACCTAGTGACCGGCGGCGGCATCGGTTCCTTCGCCCCAGCGAACTGGCTACCCGAAAATTCGCACCAGCGAGTTCTCGCTAGCAGCGAAGCCGCCCGCGACCGGAGTCCCGTCGTACTCAGCGACGGTCACCGCTTCCGCCGGTGTCCTCGAGGCGGCGCGCCTTGAGAGGAGAGATGTCTCTGACACGAAGCCGGCTCGAGGCTTGGGCCGCGGCGCGATGACATCGAGGAGCAGGCCACCGAGGGTCACGCCGATCGCGAGCGGGTTCAGCAACTGGTTTTCACCTCCTTGAGGGTTTCGGGGTCACAAGCTGTACGGAAGCATCGGGCAAGGCGCCCTTCCGGTCACCGGCCCGGTGTCCAGGATTCGACCCTGACCGCTGTCCAAGCGGTCGTCGGTCCGGCGCTGTCCGCCATCGGGGGTCGAATCCACTCAGCGTGCCAGCAGCAGAGCCGCCCATTCGCCGCGCACCCGGCGTTCGGCCAGGCCGAAGCCAAGCTCGGCGAATGCAGCGGCCACGTGATCGGACTCGCCGGCGAGCAGGCCGCTGGCGATCACCCGATCGGGCAGCTCGGAAGCCGGTTTCAAGGCGAGCATCGCCACCCAGTCGATCAGCAGCGGCGCCAGCAGGTTGGCGCAGACCGTCCCGGCCGCGGGCGTCGGCTCGGCCCGGAGGTCGTGGCGGCGAACCTCGAGCTCGGCGCCGTTGACCCGCGCGTTCGCCGCGGTGGCGGTCACGCTCAGGGGGTCGTAATCGAGCGCCAGTACCGGAGCCCAACCGAGCCGCACGGCGGCGATGGCGAGCACGCCGGACCCGCACCCGAGATCCAGCAACGGACCATCCGGGCTCAGCTCGAGCAGGAACTCCAGGCACAGCCGGGTGGTGGCGTGGGCGCCCGTCCCGAAGGCCTGACCGGGGTCGATGACCAGATCGATCGGCGTGGTCCCTGGCGGCTCCCACGGGGGCCGGACGGTCAGCCTCCCGTCCAGCACCAGCGGCCGATGGAACTCGCGCCAGCGCTCGGCCCAGTCATCGGCGATCTCGGAGGTGCTGACCTCGACCAGCGCTCCGCCCGCGGCCGCGCGGACGTCCGGCAGCGCGGGCAGCTCTCCCGGCGCTCCGTACACCGCGTACTCGACGATCTCCTCGGATACCGAGACCTCCTCGACCCCGCTCGGGGCCAGCTCGAGCAGCTCGGCCAGCACCAGCTCGGCGTCGGCGCGGGTGACGCGAACGGCGAGGCGGATCAAGCGCGTGCGGCCGACGACGCGCGGGTGGCGGCGTCAGCCCCCGAAGGCCCGCTTGAGCTTGCCGAACACGCCGTCGTCGGTGCGGAGGTTCTCGGCGGTCATCGAGTCGGCCAGCTTCTGCAGCATCTCGCGCTGCTCGCGCTTGAGGTGACGCGGGATCACCACGTTGACGACCACCCGCAGGTCGCCGGTGCGCCGCCCACGCAGCGTGGGCATGCCGCGGCCGCGGATCACCAGCGTCTCGTGCGGCTGGGTGCCGGCGGGAATGTCGAGCTCGACCGTGCCCTCCACCGTCGGCACCTGCACCGTGGTCCCGAGCGCGGCCAGGGGCGCGGCCACGTCGACGGCGGTGACCAGATCGTCGCCGTCGCGCAGGAACCGGGGGTCCTCGCGCACCGAGATCAGCACGTAGAGATCGCCGGTGGGGCCGCCCCGCTCGCCCGCGTGGCCGCGACCGGTGATCCGCATCCGCTGCCCATCGGCGATGCCGGCGGGGACGTCGACCGAGACGGTCGCGCGCTCGACCTTGCGCCCGCGGCCGCGACACACCTTGCACGGCTCCTTCGGCACCCGGCCGTCGCCCTGGCAGACATCGCACGGGGCCGCCCGCACCACCTGTCCGAATGGCGTGCGCGAGACGGCCCGCAACTGGCCGCTGCCGCCGCAGCGCTCACAGGTCTCGATCGGGGTGCCCGGCTCGGCGCCGTTCCCTCGGCAGTGCTCGCAGGTCGAGACCACCTCGTAGGACACCTCGACCGTCGCGCCGGCCGCCGCCTGGGCCAGGTCGATCTGCACGTTGGCTGCCACGTCGCCGCCCTGCGCCGGACCGCCGGTACGGCCGCCACCGAACAGGCCACCGAAACCCCCGCCGCCTCCTCCGCCCCCGAAGAACGCGTCGAAGATGTCCGCGACCGACCCGAATCCCTCGAAGTTCGGCGCATAACCACCGCTGCGGACCCCTTCGTGGCCATAGCGGTCGTAGGTCGCCCGGCGGGTCGAATCCGACAGCACCTCGTAGGCCTCGGCCGCCTCCTTGAACTTGCTCTCGGCCTCCGGATCGTGACTGTTCACGTCGGGGTGGAGCTCACGGGCCAGCCGCCGGAACGCCTTCTTGATCTCGGTCTCGTCGGCCTCGCGGCTGATCTCGAGGATGTCGTAGTAGTCGCGTGGCATCTGAGCGGCGTTCAGCGTTCGTCGTAGACGTCGACCATGAACCGGGAAAGCTGCGCGGCCGCCTCGCGGACCGAGCGGATCGCCTGGGCGTAGTCCATTCGCAATGGCCCGATCACCGACACCGAACCGAGGTTACGCTGCGGGAGGCCGTAGCCGGCGGCCACCAGCGCCAGCGAGCGCATGGCCGGGTCGGCGTTCTCCGTCCCGATCCGCACCAGCACCCCGCGCTCGCCCAGCGCGATGCGCAGCACGCCGAGTAGCTCGACCCGCCGCTCGAGCATGTCCATCAGGGCATTCAGGTCCGACACGTCGCCGAAGCGGTCCACGCGCAGCAACCGCGAGGCCCCCTCGACATAGAGCGTTTCCGGAGCAGAGTCCTCGAGCCCGGTGAACACCGGCCCCAGCGCGTCGATGAAGGCGGACTCCGTCGCCGACAACGAGGGGTCGTGGAGCCGTTGCTGGAGCATCCGGGCGCCGAGCCCCAGCCCGACGAGCCGTTCGTTGAAATAGCTGGCCGCCCAGTCGGCGAGACCGGGGTCGACCGGAGAGCCGAATGTGAACAGTCGCTTGGTGACGCCGCCGGTCGAGGTGATCACCACCACCATCAGGACCTGCGGCTGCAGCACCAGTACCTCGACGTGGCGGACGGTCGAGGTGTCGATCGGCGGCGCGGTGACGATCGCCAGCAGGTTGTTCACCTGCGAGAGAGCCTCGGTGGTCACCTGCATCGCCTCATCGAGCTCGCGGCGCACCAGCGACAGCGACAGGCGCGGCCCGGTGTCGTTCGTGGGCAGCAGCCGATCGACGAAGTAGCGATAGCCCGCCTCGGTGGGGACGCGTCCGGCCGAGGTGTGCGGGTGGGCGAGCAGCCCCAGCTCCTCGAGGTTGGCCAGCTCGTGCCGGATCGTCGACGGACCCCACTCGACATCCGCCGAGAGCGACTTGGAGGCGATCGGGACCCCGGCGTCGAGGTATTCCTCAACCACCTTGCGCAGCACTAGTTCCTGGCGGTCCGTCAGCACGACGCTGATTGTAGGAAGTGGGGCTGATCGCCCCGGGGCCTACCCCGATCGGGGCTTGAGCTCGCCCACGGCGTTGCGGATGATCCGCTTGCCGGCCTGCTTGGCCTCGGAATCGACGATCGTGGTCTCCCCGGCGACCTCGCGGACGGTGCCGTGAACGACGATCTCCTCGCCCAGCTGTCCCATCCCCCGGAACTGAACCGACAACGATTTGAGGCTCTCCGGGCCACCACCCGCCTCGGTGTGGGCCCGGGCCACCTGGGCCATCATCCACAGACCGTGGAGGATCCGCCCGGGCAGCCCGACCTGCTGGGCGAACTGCTCGTCGATGTGGATCGGGTTGAAGTCGCCCGAGGCGCCGGCGTAGCGCACCGTCACGTACGGGTCGGGGGTGACCCTCAGCTCGATCGAATCGCCCTCGTTCATCAAACCCCCCTGACGATGTTCGTCCACGTGCCCGTGCAGACGGTCTCTCCGCGCTGGTTGTCGGAGACCGACTCGAATACGAAGAAGCCGAGGCCCCCACGCTCGGACACATCCGCGACCCTCGCCGTGGTGCTGATCTCATCGCCGGCGACGACGACCGGCCCCCAACGGAATTCCTGCGCGCCATGGACCATCATCGCGAAGTTGATCCCGACCTCGGGGTCGAACAGCGCCGGAATGACCGACCGGCCGGCGTAGACGACGGCGAACATCGGCGGGGCCAGGACATCGTCATAACCGGCGGCTCGGGCCGCCTCGACGTCGTGGCAGAGCGGATCGGTCTCCCCCACCGCCGCCGCGTACTCACGGATCTTCTCCCGCCCGACGGCGTAGGTGACGGCCGGGTAGGTCTTGCCGATTGCGGCGGTGTTCACGGCCATCGCGCCGAGATTGTATGCCTCCGTCAGATGATTACGGGGACGGAGCCGCCGTCGACCGACCAGGCGGCACCGGCCACGTTCGACGCGTGCTCGGAGCAGAGGAAGGCGATCACGGCGGCGATCTCGCCCGCCTGGCCGAACCGACCCAAAGGCACGCGCGATCGGGCCGCCTCGAGCACTTCCTCGCGCGTGATCCCCCGGGCGGAGGCGGTCTGGTCGGCCAGCCCGCCATCCGCGAGCCACAGCGAATCGTCGACCGGCCCGGGCGCCACGGCGTTGACCAGCACGCCCCGCCCGGCATAGAGGTCGGCGAAAGCCCGCGACAGCGAGAGCTGGGCGGCCTTGGTCACCGAGTAGGCCATGTTCGTGCCCGACGGCCGCTTCCCGGAGGACGAGCAGACGTTGACGATCCGGCCCCATCCACGCCGCTCCATCGCGGGGGCCAGCGCGCGCATCAGCCGCATCGGGGCGATCACGTGGAGCTCCCACTGCGCCTGCCAGTCGTCGTCGGTCAGCTGCTCGAGTGAGCGAACCGCGGACGTGCCGGCACAGTTGACCAGCGCGTCGACGCGCTCGAAGGCGGCCAGGCACGCCTCGAGCGCACGCTCACCCGCGTCCGGAGCGGTGACGTCGAGGGTCAGGATCTGCGGACGCCCGCCCGCGCGGGCACATGCCTCGGCGGCCTCGGCGAGGGCATCCTCGCGCCGGCCGACCAGAAGCACCGCCGCGCCCTCGGAGCCCAGCGTGACGGCTACCCAGCGACCGATCCCGCCTGAGGCGCCGGTGACGACGCAGGCGCGATCTCGGATTCCCAGATCCATCCTGGAATTGTGGCGGCTTTGGCGCGTCAGGGTGCCCTGAGCGCGTCGGCCAGGGCAGCCACCGCATCGCCGATCGACCGCTCGCTGTAGCCGGCGAAACCCAGCACCAGCGCGGGCGTGGCCCCGCGCGGCGTGATCGGCTCGCCGAGGCCGAGCGCGGCAGCGGCGGCGACAGTTGCCGGTGGCACCCCGGGCATCGCCACCGGCGCGAACAAGCCGGCGGCCGCCCCGGTGATGAGGGCATCCGGCAGCTCTCGGGCGAGCGCGGCGGTGAGCGCCTCACGCCGCTCGCGGTAGCGCGTCCGCATCCTCCGCAGATGCCGATCGAGCTCACCGCGGGCGATGAAGTCCGACAATGCGAGCTGGTCGAGGACCGGGCCACCGCCACCGGTGACGGCCTGCTCGTAGGCGAGTGCGCCGGTCAGCCACGACGGAGAGAGGATCCAGCCGATCCGCACCCCCGGGGCCAGCCGCTTGCTGGCGGAGCCGATGTGGCAGACGCGCTCGGGCGCCAGCCCCTGCAGCGCTCCGACCGCCACCCGGTCGTAGCGGAGCTCCGAGTCGTAGTCGTCCTCCACGATCAGGCCGTCCTGGTCCTCGGCCCATTCGAGCAGCGCCGTCCGCCGCTCCGGCGCCAGCACCACCCCGGTCGGGTATTGGTGGGCCGGGGTCACCACCACCGCCTCGCAACCCGAGTCCGCCAGCGCCTGGGGGCTGACGCCGTCCCGATCGACTGGCACCGGAATCGCCTCGAGTCCAGCGCTCTCGGCGATCAGTCCGTGTTTGTGCCAGCCGGGCGACTCGACCGCGATTCGCTCCAGCCCGCGCTCGCGCAACGTCCGGCAGAGCACGGCGAAGGCCTGGGTGAAGCCGCCACAGATCAACGTGTGCTCGGGCTCGGGCGCGGCGCCGCGGGCGCGGACCAGGTATTCCATCAGCGTGTTGCGCAACTCCGGGCGCCCGCGTGGATCGGCGTCGGCCAGGGCCTGGAAGCTCGCGTCGCGCAGCGCCGCGCGCATCGATCGAAGCCAGCTCTCCCGCGGGAACGAGACGAGGTCGGGCAGGCTCGGATCGAGGCGCTGACCCGTCCCCAGCTCGACCGAGCTGGCCGGAATCGGAGGACGTTCGGCGCTGGGCGCGCTGGCCACCCGGGTCGGGGCGCCCTGCGATGCGCTCAGATAGCCCTCGGCCGCCAGCTGGGCGTAAGCCTCGAAGACGACGCCACGGGACACGCCGAGCGTCGAGGCCAGGGCACGTGAGGACGGCAATCGCATGCCGGGCGCGAGCCGGCCCTCCCGAACGAGTTCGCGCAAGCCGAGCTCGACCTGTTCGTGCAACGTGGCCCCCGAGCTCCGGTGGAGGGAGAGCAGGAGCTCCCAGTCGGCAACTGGCCCTCTCTCTAGCGCCATGACTGGACCTTAACAGCGAGCCAGTCTTGGCGTAGGTTGCGATCCGCCGCGGAGGCAGAGCACCGTCCCGAGGGCGACCCCGTTACGACTGGAGGCACGATGGACCAGATCACGATCGTTGGCGGCGGACTCGCGGGCTTGACCGCCGCTATCTCCAGCGCCGAGCAGGGCGCGCGCGTTGCGCTACTGGAGGCGCACGAGGACCTCGGCGGGCGGGCCCGGAGCACCCCGGCCCCGTACAAGGTGAATCTCGGCCCGCACGCGCTGTTGTCAGGCAGTCCGTTCTGGCATTGGCTCGGCGAGCGCGACCTGCTGCCCCCGCATGCGCGCCCACCCCTCTCCGGCGTCCGCTTCCGCTGGCGCGACGACATTCGCCGTGTGCCGGCGGTCGGGGCCGCTGTCGCTGCGCTGCGCTTGCGCGGACGCACGGCTCCGATCGAGCTCGACTTCCGGACCTGGGCGAGCTCACACGTCGGCGCCGAGGCGGCCGAGGCGCTCTCACGGAGCGCCGGAATCCTCACCTACCACCACGATCCCGGAGAGCTGTCGGCGGCATTTGTGTGGGAGCCGCTCGTGCGCGGGCTACTCTCGGCGCCGCCCAGCGCGCGCTTCCCGATCGGCGGATGGAGCGCGATCGTGCAGCGGCTGCGCGACCGGGCGCTGGCGCTCGGCGTGACGATCGAGACAGGTACCCGGGTCAAGGAGCTGCCCAGCCCACCGGTGATCGTCGCCACCGAGCTGGCCGACGCCCGTGAGCTGCTGGCCGATCAGAGCCTGACCTGGCTCAGCGGCAATTCGGTGTGTCTCGATCTCGCGCTCCGTCACCGCCGGGGCGACCCGTTCGTCGTCGTCGACCTCCAGGAGACGGGCTGGGTAGAGCGCTACACCGCATCCGACCCCTCGCTGGCCCCCGCCGGCGAGGAGCTGATCCAGGCGCAGATGCCAATCCGGCCGGGAGAATCGGCCACCACGGCCACGACCCGGCTCGAGCGGCTGCTCGACGCCGCCTTCATCGGGTGGCGGGAACGCGAGACCTGGCGCAGACGACAGGTGATGGATGGCCGCACCGGCGCGCTCGATCCGCCGGGGAAATCCTGGCGGGATCGCCCCGCGGTCGACCGCGGAGACGGCGTGTTCCTGGCCGGGGATATGGTCGCCGCCCCGGGCTGCCTGTCGGAGATCGCCTGGGCCAGCGCCGTCGAGGCGAGCCGGCTGGCGGTCAGCTGGGCCCGCGGACAGGATCGCTCGGCGGAACCGCTTGTTGCCGACGTCGCACCGCGCTAGCTTTAGTCGCCGCCGGTCCGGAACCTCGGGCCGGCGGAGACTCCAGGAGCATCGAGATGGCAGCGCGCAGAGACATGAAGGCCTCGGACAGCGACCGCGAACAGGTGGCCGAGCGCCTGCGCAGGGCCTGCGCGGACGGCCGGCTGTTCGCCCACGAGCTCGAGGAGCGCCTCGCGGCGGCGCTGCGGGCGCGCACCTATGGCGAGCTCGACGCCGTCGTAGCCGACCTGCCGGGCGGACGTGTCGCTCTGCGGCCTCGCGCGGATATGGCCCACTGGGCGCGCCCGGTCCTGGCCCTGGCGATCGCCATCCCGCTGGCGATCGTGCTGATCGCCACCGTGGTGTTCGTGTTGACCGGCGTGTTCGCCGTGTGGATGACCTGGATGCTCGTCGGCTGGTGGATCGTGGGCCGGCGCCGTCACGGGCACCGGCCTCACGGCCAGCACCAGGGACACCGGCACCGCCCTACTTTTTGACGATCACCGTCATCTTCATGCCCGTCGGGTGGAGGGTGCACTCGAGGTGATAGGTGCCCGGCTGAGTGAAGATGTGGTTGAACTTGACCCCGCTGGTGGCCGCCTTTGACTTGAACCCCGCCGCGCCCTTGGGTCCGCTGACCAGCTTCACGTTGTGGGTGTCGAAGTTGTGCTTGTTCCAGACGTACTTGAGCTCGGTGCCGCGCTTGATCGTGAGCTTCTTCGGCGAGTAGAAGTCGTCCTCCACCTTGATCACCTTGACCACCTTGGGCGTCGCCGTGGCCAGGCCGATGCTCGGGACGAGCGCCGCCCCGGCGCTGGTCCCCAACACCAGGACGCCGCCGGCGATCATGCTCATGCGATAACGCGACATTCCCACGCCTCCAATCAACTTGCCTTTTCGCCGAGCTCCAGGACCGCCAGAAACGCCTCCTGGGGCACCTCGATCCGGCCTACCTGCTTCATTCGCTGCTTACCCTTCTTCTGCTGCTCGAGCAGCTTGCGCTTGCGCGAGATGTCTCCCCCGTAGCACTTCGCGATCACGTCCTTACGGTACGCCTTAATCGTCTCGCGGGCGACGATCCGCGACCCTATCGCCGCCTGGATCGGGACGTCGTACTGCTGGCGCGGGATCTTCTTGCGGAGCTTCTCGGCCATCATCCGTCCGACCTCCTCGGCCTTGCTCCGGTGGATCAGCATCGACAGCGCGTCCACCGGGTCCCCCGCGAGCAGGATGTCGAGCTTGACCAGGTCCGACTCACGGAGACCGATCAGGTCGTAGTCGAGCGAGGCGTAGCCGCGGGTGCGCGACTTGAGCTGATCGAAGAAGTCCAGCACGATCTCCGCCAGCGGCAGGTCGTAGGTGATCTGCAGGCGCTCGCTTGATAAATAGTGCATGCCCGCGTGCTCGCCCCGGCGTTCCTGGCACAGCTCCATGATCTGCCCGACGAACTCCTTCGGGGTGAGGATCGAGGCGCGGATGTACGGCTCGCGGACCTCGGCGACCTTGGTCGGCTCGGGCATGTCGTTGGGGCTGTGGACCGGCACGATCTTGCCGTCGGTCAGCGTCACCTCATACTCGACGCTGGGCATCGTGGCCAGGAGCTCGAGGTCGTACTCGCGCTCCAGCCGCTCGCGGACGATGTCCATGTGCAGCAGGCCGAGGAAGCCGCAGCGGAAGCCGAAGCCGAGCGCGTCGCTGGTCTCCGGCTCCCAGCTCAGCGCGGCATCGTTGAGGGTCAGCTTCTCGAGGGCGTCGCGGAGCTCCGGGTAGGCGTCCGAATCGATCGGGAACAGTCCGCAGAACACCATCGGCTTGACCTCGCGGTAGCCGGGCAACGGCTCGGTGGCCGACGATCTCAGCGTGGTCAGCGTGTCGCCGACTCGGAGTCGGGTGACGTCCTTGATGCCCGTGATCAGGTAGCCGACCTCGCCGGCGCTCAGCGTCTGCGCCGGCGTCATCTGCGGCGTGAAGAATCCGATGTCGTCGATCTCGGCTTCGGTGCCCGCCTGCATCGCCCGGATCGCGTCGCCCTTTTTGAAGGTGCCGTCGACCACGCGGATGTAGGCGACGACGCCCCGGTACTGGTCGAACTCCGAGTCGAAGATCAGCGCCCGCGGGGCGCCGTCGGGATCTCCCTGGGGTGGGGGCACGCGAGCGATCAGCTCGTCCAGCACGTCGGTCACCCCCTCCCCCGTCTTGGCGCTGATCCGGCGCACCTCGTCGGCGGGTTCGCCCAGCAGCTCGGCGACCTCCTCCGCCACCCGCTCGGGCTCCGCGCCGGGGAGATCGACTTTGTTCAGGCACGGGATCAGCTCGAGTCCGGCGTCGATCGCCAGATACGTGTTGGCCACCGTCTGGGCCTCGACCCCCTGGGACGCGTCCACCACCAGCAGCGCGCCCTCGCACGCGGCCAGCGACCGGGACACCTCGTAGGTGAAGTCGACGTGGCCGGGCGTGTCGATCAGCTGCAGCTGATAGGTCTGGCCGTCGCCGGCCTCGTAGAACACGCGGACGGCCTGCGCCTTGATGGTGATCCCCCGTTCGCGCTCGAGGTCCATCGAGTCGAGCAGCTGGGCGCGCATCGAGCGCGGGTCGACGGTGTGGGTCAGCTCGAGGATGCGATCGGCCAGCGTCGACTTGCCGTGGTCGATGTGGGCGATGATCGAGAAGTTGCGGATGTGGGCCTGGTCGGCGATGCGTCGAAGGTTAGGACCTCGGCGGCCAGGAGCCGCGAACGCTCACGCCGATCGTCGCCGCAGCCGGCTCAGCAGCAGGGCCTCGATCTGTCTCGCCTCGGGGATCCGCATCACCAGCACGGCCTTCGCGTAGAACGCGATCGCCACGGTCAGCGCCGCGCCGACCGAGATGATCTCGGCCAGCAGCGAGTGACCGAGCAGCGCGTCCAGCCCGGCCCACACCCCCAGGGCCAGGGCCGCCATCCCGGCCGACGCGAGCAGGATCCGGGCGGTGATCATCAGCGTCTCGTCACCTTCCAGGCGCCCGTTGAAGCCGATTCGCAGCCGGTGGATCTGCAGGGCGGTCATCACCGCGTTGGCCGCTGCGGTGCCGATCACCAGCCCCGCGATCCCCAGCGGCTTGTACAGCGCGAGGCTGACGATCACGTCGACGATCATGTTCATCGCCGCCAGCCGGGTCGGGATCCAAGGCCGCTTGACGGCGAAGAACGTCCGGGTCAGCAGCAGGTTCAGCCCGCCGAAGGGCAGGCTGAAGGCGAACCAGAACAGCGCGACCGAGACCAGATGGGTCGACTTGGAGTTGAAGTTCCCGTGCTGGTAGACCAGCCGCGTGATCGGCGTGCTCAGCACCATCAGGGCGGCCGCCGCCGGGATCAGCAGCAGGTTGATCTGGCGCATCCCGTTGCCGAGGGTGCGTCGCATCTCGGCGGGGGCGCGTCGCGAGGCCTGCCGGCTGAGCGTCGGGAACAGCACGGTGGCCACGGCGACGCTGAACATCCCCTGCGGAAGCATGTAGATGCGAAACGCCTGGTCGATCGCCCGCGGCGCCTGGTCGGACACCAGCGAGCCGAAGACCGAGTTGAGCAACTGGTCGAGGTTGACGATCCCCAGCCCGATCGTGACCGGCAGCATCAGGACGAACACCTGCTTGATCCGCGGGTCGTGCCAGTCGATCTCGAAACGCAGGCGGAAATCGATCCGCGCCAGCGCCGAGGCGACCATCAGCATCTGCACGACTGTCGCCACCAGCCAGGCGATCGCGTACGCGTAGAGGCGCTTGCCCTGGGTGAACTGGTCGTGCAGCCCGATCAGCAGGACCAGGATCACCAGGTTCCAGATGGCCGGGGCGATCGCCGGGATCGAGAACTCGTCGTAGCTCTGCAGCACCCCCACCAGCAGCCCGGTCAGGCCGAGCAGCAGCACGACCGGAAACAGGACCTGGGCCAGGCCCGCGGTCAGGTGGTTGTCCGCCGCGCTGAACTTGGTGCCGGTGAACAGCGGCATGAACACGCCCGCGGTGAGGATTCCCAGCACCGTCAGCGCGCCCAGCGCGATCAGGATGATCCAGAACAGCGTCGAGGCGAGCTTGAACGCCTCGCGCTTCTTGCCCTGCTGGAGCAGGTCGGTGAACACCGGGACGAACGCCGCCGACAGGGCAGCCTGGGCGAACAGGTTCGAGACCAGATTGGGGATCTGCGACGCGATCGTGAACGCCGATGCCTGCCCCGAGGTGCCGAAGTAGCTGGCGGCCACGATCTCGCGGACCAGCCCGGCAATCCGCGAGAAACCCGTGGCCACGGCGAAGATCGCGGTGTTGATACCGAGGCGGCGGCGCGGCGGCGGGACGGCCTCGGCGGTGCTCTCGTCGGTCACTCAGGCGCGCTCTCGTCAGTCACTTCGGGCGCTATAGTACGGGCGCGCCGCGGCTTATCGTCCGCGGCCTTACTCTGGTCAGAGCCATGGCAAACATTCACTCACAGAAGAAGCGAATCGAGCGCGCCGAGCGCGAGCGCCTCGAGAACCGTCGCTACACATCGAAGATCAAGACTTACTTCCGCCGCCTGGAGACCGCCGTCGCCGGTGGCGATGACGCCGCCGCCGAGACCGAGCACCGCACCCTGGTGCAGACGATCGACAAGGCAGTCAAGCGCGGGGCGATTCACAGCAACAACGGCGCTCGCAAGAAGTCCCGCGCCGCCCGCGTCCGTCGCGGCCCCAGCTAACCCGCTCTGCAATCAAGCGGCGATGCGCTGGATCGCCAGCAGCATCGCGGTGTCCTCGCCCGCGCCGCCGGGCGCTCCGCCGCGTGAGGCGAGCTCGAGGTCGGCGATCTGCTCGATCGCGGCGCGCAAGCGATCGGCCCCGGCCCGGCGGGCGTCGGCGATCAGCCGGTCGGCGGCGCGCGAGGGCATCCGCAGACCCCGCTTGATTCCAGCGGCCGCTTGACCCGCCTCGATCGCCACCGCCACGTCATGGGCCACCCGGATCCGTGCCCCCATCCAGTAGAGCATGCCCGGCACGCGCTCGCCCTGTTGACGAAGCGAGAGGAAGAGCTGGGTCGCCGCGGTCCGGTCGCCGGCCAGCAGCGCGTCGGCCAGCGACCAGGCCTTGCGCTCGGCCGAGGACGCGGTCAGGGCCTCGATCTCCGAGGCGTCGATGGCCGCGCCGGGCCCGGCGCCGAGGGCGAGCTTCTCCAGCTCGCGCAACAACCGCTGCTGCCGATCGCCGACGTGCTGGATCAGGGCGCGAGCGGAGTCGGGCTCGAGCTCCAGTCGCATCTCGCGGGCCCGGTCGATCACCCATTTCGGGAGCTCCCACGGTTTCACGCCGTCCTCCGCATCGATCTGCCCGCCGGCCTTGGTGACCGCATCGTGGAGGGCCTTGGCCGCCTTCGCGCGACCGTCCTCGCGAGCGAAGAAGGCCACGGTCGTGTCGGGCTGGAGGTTGGCCAGGGCGTCCTTGATCGGGACGAGATCCTTGTCCTTCCAGCGCTCGGCGCCATCCACGATCACGAACCGTCGCCCGATCGCGAACGTCATCGCGTTGAGTGCGGCCGCCACCTGATCCGGAGCCGCGTTCTCGCCCTCCAGTAGTTCGACCCCCTGGGCGCCACTCTCGGTCTCGGCCAGCGCGCGCAGCCGCGAACGACGCTCGGAGATGCGGCCGTGATCGTCGCCGTGAATCAGGTACGCGGGCTTGAAGGAGGGCAACGTGAACTCACTCTACGGAGCCGGCCGGAGGCTGCGGGCGGTCGAGCGGTCGCTCAGCGGGCGACGACATTGACCAGCTTGTCGGGCACCACGATCACCTTGACGATCTGCTGGCCGTCGACGTGGGCCATGACGCCGCGGGAGGCCAGCGCGAGCGCCTCCAGCGCCTGGCGCGAGGCGCCGGTTGGCGCGGTGACGCGGTCCCGGACCTTGCCATTGACCTGGCAGACGAGCTCGAACGTGTCGGCTTGGAGCATCGCCGGATCGGGGGCCGGCCACGGCTCCTCCCACACCCGGCGGCCGGTCAGCCGCTCGTAGACCTCGGCCCCGAGGTGCGGCGCGAACGGAAACAGCAGTGACGCCGCGGTGGCGGTGGCAAAGCGGCGGGCCTGCGGATCGGCGTCCGCATGCCGGTAGAGCTCGTTGACCAGCTCCATGATCGCGGCGATCGCGGTGTTGAAGGCGAACCGGCCGCTCATGTCGCCCGTGACCTTGTCGATCGCCCAGTTGGCCTTGCGGACGATGGTCAACGCGCTGCCCTCCGGGTCGATCGGCGCCTCGGCTCCGAGCCCGTCGGCGTCTGGCTCGTCGGCGCCCAGCTCGTAGCCGAGACGCCATAGCCGGGCCAGGAACCGGAAAACGCCCTCGAGCGAGTTCTCGTTCCAGGCCGCGTCCTGGTCGGGCGGCCCGATGAACAGCACGTAGCAGCGCGCGGCGTCGGCGCCGAACTTCTCGACGATCGGCGACGGGCTGATCACGTTCCCCGCCGATTTCGACATCTTGGAGCCGTCGGGGCCGAGGATCATCCCCTGCGTGAACAACGCCATGAACGGCTCCTGGACGTCGAGCAACTCCATGTCCGCCAGCGCCTTGACGAAGAACCGCGCGTAGAGCAGGTGCAGGATCGCGTGTTCGACCCCCCCGATGTACTGGTCAACGGGCATCCACTGGGCCAGGACCTTGCGATCCCAGGCGGCCTCGTCGTTGCGGGCGTCGCAGTAGCGCAGGAAGTACCAACTCGAGTCGACGAAGGTGTCCATCGTGTCGGTCTCGCGCCGGGCCGGCCCACCGCAGTCCGGACACCGCGTATTGACCCAGTCTTCGGCGGCGGCCAGGGGCGAGCGTCCCTTCGGCTGGTAGTCCTCGACCTCCGGGAGCTCGACCGGCAGCTGGTCCTCGGGCACCGGGACCATCCCGCACGCCTGGCAATAGATGATCGGGATCGGGCAACCCCAGTAGCGCTGGCGGGAGAGCAGCCAGTCGCGCAGGCGGTAGTTGACCGACTCGTGACCCTTGCCCTCTCGGTCCAGCCAGGCCACGATCGCCTCGTAGGCCGCCCGGTTGTGCGTGCCGTCGAATTCGCCTGAATTCGTCATCGGCCCGTCGCCGGTGAACGGCAGCTCCTCGTCGGTGCCGATCACGCGCCGGATCGGCAGGTCAAAGGCCTGCGCGAACGCGAAGTCGCGCTCGTCGTGCGCGGGCACGGCCATGATCGCGCCGGTGCCGTACTCCATCAGCACGTAGTCGGCGACGTACATCGGGATCTGCTCGCCGTTGACCGGATTGCGGACGGTGCGCCCCAGCGCCACCCCAGTCTTCGGCTTGTCGATGTCGCCGCGGTCCTCGACCTTGTCGGCCAGCGCGTGGTTCACGTACTGGTGGACCTCCTGCTCGTTCGCGGTGCCGGCCGCGAGCCGGAAGACATCCGGATGCTCGGGAGCCATCACGAAGAAGGTCGCGCCGAACAGCGTGTCTGGCCGAGTGGTGAACACGGGGTAGTCGATCGGGTGGGCGGGATCGACATCCTCGCAACGGAACGTGACCTCCGCCCCGGCACTGCGGCCGATCCAGTTGCGCTGCATCGACTTGACGTGCTCGGGCCAGTTGATCGTGTCGAGGTCGTCGAGCAGCCGGTCGGCGTAGTCGGTGATCCGGAAGAACCACTGCTCCAGCTGGCGGACCTCGACCTCCCATCCGCACCGCTCGCAGCGTCCGTTGATCACCTGCTCGTTGGCCAGCACGGTCTGGTCGTTGGGGCACCACTTGACCGCTGCCTCCTTGCGGTAGGCCAGGCCGCGCTCGAACATCTTCAGGAAGATCCACTGCGTCCAGCGGTAATAGCTCGGCTCGTGGGTGGCCAGCTCGCGCGACCAGTCGATCGAGATCCCCCACGAGCGGAACGCGCGCTGGAAGGCGGCGATCGACTCGTCGGTCGACTTCCGCGGGTGCACGCCGGTCCTGATCGCGTGGTTCTCGGCCGGCAGCCCGAACGCGTCGTAACCCATCGGGTGCAGGACGCGGTGGCCGGTGCGACGGTGAAAGTGCGCGATCGCGTCGCCCAGCGAATAGTTCTTCAGGTGCCCGATGTGAGGCTCCCCGCTGGGGTACGGGAGCATCTCCAGCACGTAGGACTTCTGGAATCGATCCGCCCCGCTCTGCGAGGGCTGGTTCGAGACCTCCCAGGTGCGCTCCTGCGCCCATAGGCGCTGCCACTTGGGTTCGATCCGCAGCGGGTCGTAACGGGGGTCGGACATGATCTTTGCCTGAGGTTACTTGCCGGTGATTTTCTTGCGGATCGACGGCTATGGGGGGTCTACCATCGGCGCGTGGTCGATGACCAGAAACCCGTGCATGAGCGCGTCGGCGGGATCATCGAGGCGGCCGAGACGGCCGCCGAGCGGCTGCGGGTGCAGACCGAAGAATCGGTCCGCGATCGAATCGCCGAGGGCGAGCGGGCGGCCGAGAACCGGGTGCAGGCGGCCGAGGAGGAATCCGCCGACATCGTCAAGTGGGCCCATGAGGAGGCCGCCCGGCTCCGCGACAGTGGCGCCTCGGAGGCCGCGCAGGCCAAGGCGGAGGCGACCAGCGAGGCGCTGACCGTCGTCGCCCGGGCCCAGGACCAGGCCGAGATCATCCGCGCCGAGGCCGAGCAGGCCAAGACCCAGGCCACCAGCGAGGCACTGGCGATCGTCGCCCGGGCGCAGGACAACGCGGAGGCGACCCTCGCGGAGGCCACTGCCGCCGCCACCAAGGCCAAGACCGAGGCGGAGACGCGCTCTCGCGAGCTCCTCCGTGAGGCGCGAATCACCGCCGGCGACGTGCGCACCGAGGGGCTCGAGCTGGTGGAGAACCTGCGCCAGATGGGCGACTCGCTTCGTTCCAACGCCGAGCGCCTCCTCCGCGACGTCCAGATGATCCACTCCAGGATGGTCGCCCAGATCGATCGCGTCGACGGCGGGGCCGGCGCCACTGGCCAGTCTCGTCGCGACCCGGCGCGAGACCGTTCGCTCAGGCCGGAAACGCTCACCGATGGCGAGGTGATCGAGGTCCCTGAGTTCATCCCTCCCGGCTGATCTCGCCGGCCGGCGCAAGCCGGCGGGCCAACATCCACTACCCTTACCATCGGACCCACGGGGCTATAGCTCAGCTGGGAGAGCGCCTGCATGGCATGCAGGAGGTCGTCGGTTCGAGCCCGACTAGCTCCATACGTCGCGGTGATGGCATCCCTGCCGCGACCGACGACACCATCCCGACGGTTCGAGCCCGACTAGCTCCATACGTCGCGGTGATGGCATCCCTGCCGCGACCGACGACACCATCCCGACGGTTCGAGCCCGACTAGCTCCATACGTCGCGGTGATGGCATCCCTGGCCCGACCGACGGCGTGGCTCAGGTGGCGGTGATGTATCCGGCCATGTAGCCGGGATGGTTCATGGCCCAGCCATGCGCGTCGGTGTCACAGGGGATCATGCACTTCCACTCGAAGCGCCCCGCCTTGGTGGCGACCATCGCGTAGGTGTGAGTTCCGGGGTACACGGTGATGTTGACACCGGTGCCGGCCGCGACGATGCTGTGCGGGCTCGAGTCCGTGTTGTCGATCACGAGACGAGTCGTCTGACCCACCTTGACCGCGAAGTTGGTCTTGGAGAACGAGTCATGCAGCTTGCCGTCTGGGCCCTTCTTGTTCCCGCCCGTGACGCTGAGACTGACGCTCCGGGCGGCCGGCACGGCCGGCACGGGAGTCACGGCCGCAACTGGTGCCGCGGGCATCACCATCGGGGTGGTGTGATTCTGACTCGCGACCACCAAGGCGACAGTCGACAGGCCTATGGCCGTCAGGATTCCGGCGGCTCCGAGTACGTGGAGAAATATCCCACCCTCGCGAGCGACCTCGGCATCGAACTTCTCCTGATCGGTCGGACGTCGCGGAGGCGTTGGATCGTCAGCCCATCGTCCGTTTTCAACGGGTCCGGGTGTAAGGGTTCCGGGCATGGTGTCTCCTTCGAGTAGGCAAACGAGCGGCGCGGCGAGCTGACGTCACCGTCGGCTCGGCTCACCTGTTCGGCCGCGGCCCGTGAGGCGAGAAATGCCTGCCGCCGCGTCTCATTCGAGACTAGGCCTGCCCCCACCCGGCGACGTCGGTAGTTTGCCTCAGGTTCGCGGTGTAGACCCCGCGGGTCTGGGTGCCGCCCGGAGGGCGGGTGCGGCGAGCGCGCGATCAACGCGGGCGGCCGGGTCAGGGCTAGCTGATGGTCACCCGGGTGCCAGGGCCGATGCGGGAGACGAGCCAGTCGATGTCGGGCGTAGCCAGCCGGATGCAACCATGGGATTCGGCCTGCCCGAGCGTGCCGCCGAGGCCGTCTCGCCCGTGAATCCCGATCTGCCCGGGTCCGCCGTCGAATTCTGAGAAGACGTTGGAGCGAGCGCTGAGCGCGAGGGCGTACGGGCCACCCGGTTCGCTGACCGGCATGATCACGGCCTCTTCGACGAAGAAGGTCCCGGTCGGTGTCGGCGAGGACGGCTTACCGACCACGACTGAGAAGGTGTTGGCGATGCGACCGGCGTAATAGACCCAGAGCCGGCGCGAGCCAGTGCTGATCCTGATGCTCCAGTGGGTGAAGATCTTCTCCGTGCCCGCGCGCTTGATCCATCCGGTCGAACTGTTCGGGCGTCCGGGGAGCATTACCTTGAGCCAGTGCTGTCCCTGGCGAGTGGTGGCGTGCCCGACCACCGGCAGCGTGGTGCGTGCGCCGGTGATCGGCCTTTGCGCGGGTACCGAGGCATCCAAACCGGCGGTGGTCCGCGGCGCCTGGTACGCCTGATGTCCGTAGTCGAGAACGGCTAGCTGCTGACCCGAGCCGCCGTGCGCCGAGGGCCGGGCCGGCTTGGCTGCAAACGCCGTGGCGGCGTTGCCCAAGACCGCGCCGGCGCACAGCAGCGCGAGCAGGCCGGCGGTGAGGCGATGGGGAGGGCTCCAGGACCGGCGGAACTCGCCGGTCCTGGTCGAACGCTTGATCGCGGTGAGCATCGCGGTATCCCGCTCAGCCCGTGAAGGAGCGCGAGCTGGTGGGCGGCAGCGGATGAACGTGCCGGCGCTTGGCGCGAGCCGCGGCCAGCCGCTTGGCGCGTGCCTTGGCCTTGGCCTTGGCCACCCGCTTCGCCTTGGCCTTGGCGGCTGCCTTCTTTTTGGCCGCCGTGTTCTTGGAGCCGATCGGGGTGCCGGTGCCGCCACTGGTAGTGCCGCCGCCGCCACCGGTCGTGCCGCCGCCGCCACCGGTCGTGCCGCCGCCGCCACCGGTCGTGCCGCCGCCGCCACCGGTCGTGCCGCCCGCCGCCGCCACCGCCGGATGCGCACGTGGAGGTGGTGATCGTGTTGGTGTCGAGGTTGACCGCGCCGTTACGAGCCAGCAGCCTGCCGTCGAGCGTCGCGCCCGTATTCGCGGTGATCGTGGTCAGCGCCATCACGGTGCCGGCAAACACCGAGTTTGTTCCCAGCGTTGCCGATGCCCCGATCTGCCAATACACGTTGCAGGGCTGCGCGCCATTGATCAGGTTCACGGTGGTGGCCGACCCGGTGGTCAGCGAGCTACCCACCTGAAAGATGAATACGGCGGCGGGGTTGCCCTGCGCGTTCAACGTGACGCTCCCCGCCGAGAACAGCAGCGACGAGGACGCGCTGTAAACCCCGGGCGTGAACTTCTGCCCGCTCAGATCCGCGCTGGCCAGTTTGGTCGCCGGGCGGCCCGCGGCATCCGTGTAGCTCACGACCAGCGCGTTCTTCGCGCTCAGTGCCACTCCGTCGTCGATGTGGGTCGATCCCAGCGCGTGCGGAGCACCGGTTATCGACGAACCGGGATCGAGACCCAGGTCGCCGAACATCGTGGTGGGACCGGTATTGGTGACCGTAGAACCGGCCAGGACCGAAAAGCTGGCGGCCGAACCCAGTCCGACTGGGGCGGTCGCCGCATGCGCGCCACCCGCGAGTAACAAGCTCGCTGCTGCCGCCGACGCCAACCCGGTGCCGACCGACTTGATCCTCGGTCGAGAGCAGCGACTCCCGCTCGACTCGTGGGTCGCCTGATCCCGCTTCCTGCTCCTCATGGGAGTCCTCCTGCTAGCGGCCTGAAGACACCCAGTGGGGAGTAACAGAGCTGGGGTGGGGAAAGGATCCCCGCCTCCGATGACCTTGCCCGTGGTATCGGCTCCGGCTCAGCTTTTGCTTAGCGAGCGAGCCGGCGTAGACAGATCTCCGCTGGCTCGGCATCTCACTGGTGCACCGTGCCAGGACGGCGCCTGCGTGCGCGGTTCCCGCCGGCTCGTCGCCGCGACGGGCGCGACGAGGCGATCTCGTCGATTTTGTCAGGGGCCGGCAATGGCAACGCGGCCAGTTCACGCCGCGAGGAAACCCCGAGCTTTCGGTAGATGTTGCGCGCGTGGGAACGCACGGTCTCGACGCCCACCTGCAACTCGACGGCGATCTGCATATTCGAGCTGCCCTGCTGAAGCAGCGGCAGCACCTCGGCCTCGCGGCGCGTCAGGAGTCGAGGTCCGATCTGGCTCGGAGGACTCAGGCCGCGGGCGGCCATCGGAATCAGCTGAAGGCCGCGCGCGGCCAGATGAATCGCGCTCAGGACGTCGCGCGCCTGGGTATTCCAGCCCAGCAATGCGCTGGCGCCGAAGCCGACCGCCTGCGCGTATCCCTCCGTCGTCGCGCGCGAAACGAGCAGTACCAGCCGAACATCCGGGTGCGCCTCACCCAGCTCGCGGACCTCCGCCAGGCTTGACAGAGCGTCGACGTCGAGGATCGCCACGCGCGGCCGATGAGCGCGGAGGACCACGCCCAAGCGATCGTGCTCGACGTCGGCGGCGACGATTTCGAGATGGGCGTCACTCTCGATCACCTGACGCAGGCCGCAGGCCAGGAGATCGTCGAAGCGAGCGACGACGACGGTGATTGGCTTGAGGGCGTGCATGACATCGGCACGCCGGGGCGCGCACCTCTGCATCGGCAGAACGAGCGCCAAGGGTGAGGCCGACCCCACCCGCCCCTACCCCGAAAGCTACCCCGAAGATCGCACGTCGGGGGGAGGAAATCGTCGCGGCCATGCCACATCCTGAAGGCATGAACCGCCTACCGATCCTGACCTCTCTGGCCACCGTCGTGCTCGCGGCGACCCTCACGCTCACGGCCGCACCCGCCTCGGCCCAACCGAAGGCAAAGGCTCACGTCGCCCGCACCGCGCACCACACGCGCGCCCCGGTTGACAGCCGCAGCCCGGTCACCACCGCCGCGGCCATCGCCGAGGGCTACTGGGGTGCCGTTCCCTGCGCCGGACAGATCAAGATCGCCGCCAACCTTCCGCTTGTTCACGGCCTCGACCCCAGCACGGACGGCTGGGTCACGTTCAACTCATCGCTCGGGCCGGACGACCTCTCCGCACCCGCGGCCACCTACACGCAGTGCACGATCTCGCTGGCACATTGGAATTGGCCGTCCTGGACCGCGATGGAGAGCGACTGGGGGATGTTCTGCCTGACTGTCGTGCACGAGATGGGACACCTGCTCGGCCACAAGCACAGTCTCACTCCGGGTAGCGTGATGGCCCCGGTGTTCACGAGCGACGCCAACGTGCCCGGCGTGTGCAACCGCACCTGGCTGGCCGGCTGGCGCTAGCGTCGTGAGCCGGAGATTCGCCTAGGGCACAAGTCCCGAGAACCCCCGGGTCCGGATCTAGAGATTGCCGTCTCCGTCGCTGGGGGCGCCCCGGTTGTCGGCATCACGGTCACCGGCGGTGGGCCCCTGCGGGATCGAGCCGGCGCTGGAGGCAGATGAGCTCGTGCCCGTGGACGTCCCCGTGGACGTCGCCGGAGCCGGCGACTTCGCCGTGGACGATGACGAGGACGACGATCCGCCGCCGCAGCCCGCCACGGCGAGAGCGATCACCACGAGCATTCCGCCCAACAACCGCCGACTCGACTTAGTTGCCGTCGTCGTTCTCATCACCGATACCTCCGATTGTCATGGGTTAAGGCTTGGCTACAGAAGCCCATCGCCATCATTCGGCCCGCCGCGGTTGTCCACGTCCCCGTCGCCACCATTGCCTTGGGGAATCCCGCCGGTCTTGGTGGGCGGCGGGGTCGGTGCCGGGGTTGGCGTGGGCGTCGGCGCAGGCGCAGGAGTCGGCACAGGCGTCGGCGCGGGCGCCGGAACTGTCGGCTGGGGCACCGACACAGTCGGGACGGGTTGTGCCACGGACGTAACCGGAGGCGGTGGCGGAGCGCGCACGACAAAGGTCCGGCTGGTGGCCACCGAGTGGTCGGCGGCGAGCATCACCACGAGCCGATGGCGCCCGGCCCCGAGGCCCCGCAGTGTGCGGCGGGACGACCCGAGACTCGCATGGCGGCCGTCGAGGACGTAGCGCAGCGAACGGGATCCGGCCTTTGCGCCGACGATCGCCACGTCAACGGTCACGGTCTGGCCGGTTCGGGCACCGGATCGCGGGGAAACGATGCGCAGACGCGGCGCCGGAACCGGAGCCGGCGTACTTGCGGTCGTGGCGGCCACCGCGGCTGCGGCGTGGCTCGTGGTCGTCGTGCTCGACGAGCCGCCGCAGCCCGCCACCGCGAGCGCGAGCGCGGCCACACCCATCGCCGAGGCGAGGCACTGGTGTCGATGTCGCAGATTCTTCATGCGCTAGTCCTCAAGCTGTAGCTGTGCGCCGGCGGAGCGCCGGGTTGAACGCTGTTCGATTTTGGGCCGTCACCACGAGGACGCCGGGGAGAGCAGCTTACTTCCCCGCGGCGGCGATTGGCGATGCTCACGCATGGTCGCGAGCAGCGCCGGTCGCCACTTCTGGAGTGATGCCGATCGTCATCACGGCGACGACCAGGGCCGCGACGAGCGAGATCACCAGCGCCACGTGCAGGCCGGAGACGAGCTTGCCGTGGGCGATCAGCGATCCGTACAGCGCGACGCCGATCACGCTGCCGCTCTGGCGTGCGGTGTTCAGGGTTCCCGACGCCACCCCGGACCGGGAGCGCTCGACGCTGCCCAGCAGGGACGCGGTCATCGCCGGCACGATCAGCCCGATCCCGAACCCCAGGGCGACGTACTGGCCCACGAGCGTCGCGTACGAGCTGCCGGCGTCCACGCCCAGCAGCGCGGCGAGGGCGGCGGCCATCAGCAGGGCTCCCAGGGCGATCAGCCGCCGTGCCCCCAGGGCATCCGACAGGCGGCCGGTCAGAACGTTGGCGGCCATTACCGCCACGGTCATGGGCGCGAAAGCCAGCCCGGTCCGGAGTGCCGAGAGGTGCTGAGCGCGCTGAAAGAAGAGGCTGAACACGAAGATCAGGCCGTAGAACGCGACGTTGATCAGCAGGCCGATCGCCGCCGCGGAGCTGAACGTGCCGGAGCGAAACAGCGCCAACGGCAGCATCGGACGCGCACGGCCGTGCTCGATCGCCACAAACGTCGCCCCGGCTGCTGCCGCCAGGCCATAGCCCCCCAGTACGGGGAGACTGGCGAACCCGTGGGATCCACCCTCGATCGTCGCCGCCGCCAGCGCCGTCAGGGCCACGATCGCCGCCAGCTGCCCCCAGAGGTCGACGCCCCGGTCCGGGGAACGCGACGTCTCGCTCGCCCAACGGAGCGTCAAGGCGATTCCGGCCAGTCCGAGCGGGGCGTTGATGAAGAAGATCGCTCGCCATCCGAGCGTGGATGTCAACACACCACCGACCAGCGGCCCGGCCGAAAGGGCGGCGCTCGCCCCCGCGGCCCACAGGCCGACGGCGCGGGCGCGTGCGGCCGGCTCCGGATAGGTGTGGCTCAGCAGCGTCAGCGACGACGGCACGAGGATCGCCGCGCCGCCGCCCTGCACCGCTCGAGCCGCGATCAGCCAGCCCAGATCGGGGGCCAGACCGCACACCGCCGAAGCCCCGGTGAACACGGCGAAACCGAACACGAACACCCGCTTGGCACCGACCCGGTCCCCGACGGCCCCTGCGCTGAGGATCAGCGCCGCGAAGGCGATCGTGTAGGCGCTGACGATCCACTGCAGCGCGCTCACCCCGCCGCCCAGGGCCGCGCCGATCGGTTTGATCGCCACGTTGACCACGCTTACGTCGAGCTGCACCACGGCGAAGCCCAGGCTGGTGGCGACCAGAGTCCAGCCCTGGCCGCGGTCGGAGCGGTTACCTGCGCTTGTCGGCATGGCCCGGATCCTATAGGCCAGATATTTCAACTCCAGTTGAACCGTTCTGGATCTATGCTGTGCCGATGCTCGCCGACGCAGACCTATCCGCCGTCGCGGAGCTGATGACGGCCCACCGGGCCAGCATGTTGCTCGCCCTCCTTGGCGGACGCCCGCTGAGCGCCGGTGAGCTCGCGCTCCGGGCCGGGATATCGCCATCGCTGGCCAGCTCCCACCTGTCCCGGCTGCTCGACGGGGGCCTCCTGACCGTCGAGCAGAATGGGCGCCGTCGCCACTACCGAATCGCCGAACCACACGTCGCAGAGGTGATCGAGGCGATGCTCACCCTCGCCCCCATCCGGGCCGCCTCGAGCCTGCGAGAATCCAACCACGGACGGGCCATCCGGCACGCCCGCACCTGCTACGACCACCTGGCGGGGAGCCTCGGCGTCGGGCTGATCGACAGCCTGCACAACCAGCATCTGATCGAGGCCACTGACGACGCCTACCTCCTGACCGATGCGGGCCACCGGCACCTCGAAGCCGTCGGCCTCGACATCGAAGCGCTGCGCAGGCAGCGCCGCGCCTTCGCCCGCCCGTGCCTGGACTGGACCGAGCGCCGGCCCCACCTCGCCGGCGCACTCGGTGCCGGAATCGCGCATCACCTGCTCGAGCGACAGTGGCTCACGCGCCGACCGGGCAGTCGGGCGCTGGAGGTCACCGACGACGGTCGGGCCCAGCTCCGCGAGCTGTTCGGCCTCAACATCCCCGCCGGAGAATCCTTGGCGCCGGTCAGCCGGGTGAAGTCTTGACGCCGCTCCCGATCAGGACCGAGCCATCGAACACGATCGCCCCGTCCTCCTGGGTGGCCGCGCGCGCGCCGTAGTCAAGGGCTCGCTCGGTGATCGCGTCGCGCACGTCGGGCTCCATCCCGGCCAGCGCCATGGCCAGGGGGCCCGCCAGCTTGGGCACGCGATCCCACCATTCGGTCAGCGACTTCGCGCGCATCGGGCTCGACATCTGGCGCACGGTTACCTGGTCCAGGCCACCGTCGCGCAGAACCGACCCGAGCACGTCGACGTCATCGAGCGAGAACGGGCCTCGGATGTTGGGAGGCGGGAACGGAACGCCGAACTGCTCGCCGACCGCGTCGAGGACCGAACCGAGCCACGGGTTTCGCTCCCGGGTATCCCAGGTCATCGCCGCGAACCTTCCACCCGCGCGCAAGACGCGCACCGCCTCTCGGACGGCGGCGACCGGGTCCTCGGCGAACATCAGACCGTGTCGGGAGCACAGCACATCGAACGAACCGTCGGGAAAGCCGATGGCGACCTGATCGAATACCGCGGTGGTCACGCTCGCGCCGCCGTGCGGTCGCCGAGCCGCGACGGCGACCATCTCCGCGGAAACGTCCGAGAGCACGACGCTGCCGCTGGCACCGACTCGCTCGGCGGCGGCCAGGCCTGCTCCCCCCGGGCCGGCTGCCAACTCGAGCACCCGGTCGCCCTCACCGACGCCGGCCAGATCGAGCATCGCGCTGGTCGCGACGGCCAGCTGCTCGTCGACGAAGCGCGCATTTGCCTCCCAGCCCGGCGCGACGCTGTCCCAGATTTCTGACACTGACGCGAATTCTACGTACGGACGATGTAGGTTTTCGGAATGGCGCGCTTCAGCCAGGACACCAAGATCTCTGCGCTCAAGGCCTCACCTCTATTCGAGGGGCTCTCTCGCAAGCAACTCGCGCAGCTCGCCCGGCTGACCGATGACCTCGACGTCCCGGCCGGCACCGTGCTCTGCGCGGAGGGCAAGCGGGGACATGAGTTCTTCGTGATCATCGACGGCGAAGCCACTGTTACCCGCGGTGGCAAACCGGTGGCCACGGTCGGGGGCGGCGACTTCTTCGGCGAGATCGCGCTGCTCGAGCGGGTCACGCGGACCGCTACGGTCACCGCCGCCACGCCGCTGCGCTTCTTCGTGGTCAGCGATCAGGCGTTCAAAGGCGTGCTGGACACCGATCCCAGCATCGAGCGCAAGGTGCTGCGCGCGTTGGTGCGGCGGCTGGTGTCGAGCACCGGCGACTCGAACCTCCCGTAATCGGCGGAGGCAGCGGCGGGGATCACCCGGCGGCGCCGAACGCCGCGTCCACCACCGCTTGGGCGGTGGGGCCATAGGGCGGCGCGAACGCCTCGATCAGGTCGCCTTCGCCGCGGACGAACACCCCGCGGAGATTGGAGAATTCCCGGAAGCCCTCGATCCCGTGGTGGCGGCCGGAGCCGCTCTGGCCGACCCCGCCGAACGGCAGCGAGGGCAGTGCTCCGTGGACGGCCGCGGAGTTCACGCAGGCGCCACCCGAGGTGGTGCGGCGCAGTACGTCGTCGGCCGTCACCTCGTCCTTGGCGAACACGTAGAGCGCCAACGGACGCTCGCCCGCGTTCACGTGGTCGATCGCCTCGTCGAGCGCGTCGTAGGCCTTGATCGGCAGGATCGGGCCGAAGATCTCCTCCTGCATCAGGGCGAGATCGTCCGGCGGATCGATGACCAGCGTGATCGGGAGCTGGCGGGCGGCCGGATCTACTTCCTCGACCTCCTCGAGGGCTCGCACATCGCAGCCGCGGTCGCGCGCGTCCTGCAGCAACCCCTGGATCCGCTCCAGATGTCGGGTCGAGATGATCCCCGTGCAGCTGTCCGAGCGGCAATAGCCGGGCATCGACT
Source organism: uncultured Solirubrobacterales bacterium (assembly GCA_963808605.1). Lineage (GTDB taxonomy): Bacteria > Actinomycetota > Thermoleophilia > Solirubrobacterales > Solirubrobacteraceae > Palsa-465. The sequence continues at coordinate 314,851 of CAWEGQ010000009.1, read as the reverse complement.
CGCGCGCGTAATCGGCCGCCAGAGCGGCGAACTCCTCCAACCGTCCGCGCGGCACCAGGCAATAGTCGACCGAGATGCACATCTGCCCGTTCTTCAATGCCTTGGTCGCCAGCACTTGCCTGATCGTCTCGGCATCGACGCTGTCCTCGGTGAGGATCGCCGGGCACTTGCCGCCCAGCTCGAGGGTGACCGGGACAAGCTGCTCGGCCGCGGCCTTGGCGATCTCCCGCCCGATCGCCGGGCTCCCCGTGTAGAGCAGGTGATCCCAGCGGACGCCGGTGAACGCCCGCGCCAGTGCCAGGCCGCCGACGACCACATCGACGCGATCGCGGTCGAAGGTGGTGCGAACCATCTCCCGGAGGAGCTCTCCGCAGGCCGGCGTGTACTCGGAAGGCTTGATCACCACCCGGTTGCCCGCGGCCAGCATCTCGACCAGCGGACCGATCGACAGATCGAACGGAAAATTCCAGGGGACGATGTTCCCCACGACGCCCTTGGGCTGCGGCTGGACGAAGGCTCGTCCGGTCCCGAACAGGGCGGGATCCGCCTCTCGCGGCTCGCGCGCCATCCAACCTCCGAGCCGTTCGGCGGCGTAGCCGGCGCGACCCGCCGGGCCCAGCACCTCGATCAGATCCGCGGCCAATCGCGGGTGGACTCCGAAGTCGCTGCTCATCGCCTCCTGGATCTGGCTCCGGTGGCTGATCAGCATCCCGGCCAGCGCCGCCAGCAGTCCCTGGCGTTCCTCCAGCGAGGGGAAGGGGTCAGCCAGGAAGGAGGCGCGCTGGCGGGCGACGATCTCCCCCAGCTCGGCTATCGCGTGCTCATCGCCCGTGCTCGCAGTGCGGTTCTCGGTGATCGCCATGCTCTTCTCCTCCGGCTCGCTTGGTGCTGTCAACCCTACGCGGGTCGCGGCTCTCGCGCCACGCGCCAGTGCTCGGCCGCGGTCGGCCGCGGTCGGCCGCGGGTCGGAGGCCGGGCGGTCCGTGCCCGGCCTCCGACTGAGCGGCGAGACCCGGGGTCAGCCGGTCGGCTGCCCGGTGGTGGGGTTGAGCAACAGCCGTTTATTCGTCGGGCGGTCGAAGTTGAACATCCCGGCGAGGTCGAACGGCAGCCCCGCGGCGTGATCGCGTTTCGTCAGGACCTGGTCGGCCGAGCCGGGGATCCCGGTCAGGTGCCAGTTGTACTCGACGAAATTGATGATCGAGGCCTGATCGATCAGCGCATGATCGACGTGGTTGCGCTTGGCGAACGGCGAGATCACCAAGAACGGGATCCGCGGACCGAACCCGCAGCGTCCCTGCTGGCCGGCCAGCGGAGCGGTGGTCTGCACCTTGGGGCCGCAGTGCCCGGAGGTGGGCAGCGTGGACGCGGTGTCGCTCAGGTTGTCCGCCACCGAGACCGACGGGTTGGTGACCCCGCTGTAGACGTGGTCATACCAGCCGTCGGAGTCGTCCCAGTCGACGATCACCACCGTCTTGCGCCAGTCCGCCGTCTTCTCCAGCCCGTTGATGGTGCTGGTGACGAACTGCTGCTCGTCGGCCGGATCCGAATACCCGGCGTGACCGTCCTGATAGCCCGGGGCCTTGAGGAAGCTGACCGCCGGCAGGGCCGAGGCCGGGAGCTGATGCTTGCCGATCGCCGCCACCAGCTGGCCGAAGTCGCTGGTGTCGTACTGGTGGTTGGGGGTGTTGAACTGGGGCACGCCGTCGACGTAGGACTGGGTGTCGTGTCCGATCGTCCGCAGCCCGGCCCGCGTGTCCTGGCCCCCGGCCTCGGCTGGGATGGTGAGGTGATGCGGGTTGGCCGTGGTGGCGTAGTACTGGAACGGCTCGTGGTGCGGGATGTAGTCGTCCTTGTAGCCGTACTGGCCGGTGCCGCCGACACTCGGGCCGACGGGATGGACCGAGTCACACAGTCCCTGGTTGGTGGAGTGCGTCACGCTGTTCTGGAATCCGGCGTTCTTGAATTCATCGGGAGTGAACGTGCTGGTCTTCTGGCCCGTGTTACCGGTCGCGGCCAGCGCCGCTTCATAGCTCTCCGAGGGACGGAAACCACCCTGGAACCAGCCCCATGAGAGGCCGGCCGCGTTCAGGCGATCGCCGATGTTGGCCCCGCTCATCGCCACGGCGTCGCGAGTCGAGCAGTCGTCGTAGTAGGGCTGCGCGTCGCTGGTCAGCGAGTAGCCGCCCTGTGCGTCGGCGGTGAGGTCAGCGTCCGGTGCGGTCGGGGTTGAGATAGACGGGCTGTTGGCCTCGTGATTGGTATCGACGTTTCCGGTGTCGCCCGAGACCAGGTTGATCGCGCCCGGTGAGGACGGACCGAACGTCGTCCCGAACTGGTTGTCGCTCATCGAGAAGCGCTGGGCGTAGTTCCACAGCCCGGTGACCGTGTTGCCGTCGTAGTAGTCCATCACCTGATTGCCGGTGCACGGGGTGCCGAACGGACTATTGCCGGTGTTGGTGCCGACGCTCTGGACGAACTGGTTCATCCTGCCGCTGTTGAACGCCTGCTGCTCGTCGCTGTAGTTGTGGTCCTGGTCGCAGGTGACCTGGCCGCCGGCGCTGCCCAACAGCCCGGTGGGGCTGCTGTCGAGCCTCTGCGGGTTGGCCAGGTTGGGGTTCTCGGTGAGCAGGTTCGTGCCGTGCCGCAGGCTGCTCGGCAGCGAGCTCGCCGTGGCCGGCGGGAGTCCGGCGGCCGCGGGCGTGCCCGGCGCCGCATGGAAGGTCTGTCCGTCGGTGTTGGCCGCGTTGGGATAGGTCCCGAAGTAGTGGTCGAAGGAGACGTTCTCCTGGAAGATGACCACCACGTGCTTGATCGGCGTGGCCGGCGACTCTCTGACTACGCTCCGGTGTTGACGCTGGGACGAGCCGGCCAGCGCCGGCCCGGCCACCAGCACGCTTCCCCCCGCGACGGCGAGCGCCGCCAGCGGTACCGCAGCGATGCGCATTCGCGACATCAAGGGTCTCCTTGCCTTCAGATTGCAGGGCACCGGTCGCGATCAGCTGTCGCGCACGGTGCCGGGCACTCTCCGCGATGCGCCCCGGGCCGGGGTGTCCTCCCTGTAAACAGGCTGTGACAGGACTGTTACGCGTGCGCGCTCAGGCCCGCAGTGGACCGCTTACTGACGCATTCCGGTGCTCACCCAGCGCTCGAATGCCTGCACCTTCTCCGCCGGCCAGGCTCCGTCGCACGGCATCGAGCCATCGCGAAGACGCTCGAGGATCGCATGCCCGTTCTGCTTGACGTCATCGTAGGCCCACAGGTCGAAGGCGAACTCTCATCGATTGGCGGTCGCGGTGGCGGAACAGCGTCGCAACGTGCTTCTCGAAGCTGACCGGCTCGTCGGCTTGAGGCAGGACCGCGGGCCGCTCATCCTCGGTCGCGGGCTGGAGCGCCGAGATCCGGCCGCCCGGCGGGCCGGCCGAGGTGTTCCAATCCCAGTGCGGCATGGGCATATGCTCCGGCGGTCGTGCACCGGGCTGTGAGTTCTCCAGCGCCAGTCGTGAACCCCACTCGATATACGAGCTGAATGCGGAGCGGAATTCGGGGTCGGCCGGCAACCCGGCCTCCTGAGCTGACCTGAGGATCAGCTCCACCCAGCGGGCGCGCCGCTCCTCGGTCAGCCCCTTGCCGATGTGCTGGGAGAGCATGCGCGGGTAGCCGCCGTAGCGCTCGCTGTACTCCTTGGGGCCGCAGAACACCTCGCCCAGCCAACGCGCAACGCGCTCGGGGTGATCGGCCGACATGTTGGCGAACAGCGGCGCCAGCAGCGGGTCCTGGGGCACATGCTTCTCGTAGAAGCGGCGCGTCATCCGCGTCAGCGCTGGCAGGCCGCCCGCCCATTCGAAGATGCTGGCCTCCGCGTCGGGATCCGGAGTCGGGTCGTGGAAGTCGACGTACCAGTGCATCCCGCTGCAGAAGGGCTTGTTCTGCGACTGCCCGCACCGGCACAGCGCGTAGTGCTCACGGGAGGCCCCCTCGGCCCGCGGCTCGTCCCCGCCGAGGCCATCGAGCAGGTCGATCCCGCCGGTGACCCGGTAAGGGCCGTCCTTGGAGACCTCGATCGCCTTGGCCCGCCGGCCGCCATGGTCGACCTGCTCGCGCGCCTCCCGCTCGTCGATCGCGTAGCTGAGGGCGCCGGAGGGGCAGTCGCGCACGGCGCGGATGATCTCGTCCATCCGGCCGCCGCTCGGGGCCACGAACGGCTCCTCGCCGACGCGAAACGCGGAGGCCAAGCGGTCCGTGCAGTAGCCGGAGTGCTGGCAGATTCCCCGGTTGTCGAAGACCGTGACCTGCTGGCCGACGTAGGTGTCGCGGCGATCCGGCACCCGCTCTGGGGACTTGTCCCCCTTGAACCCGATCTCGGCGTGCGTGCCATCGCAGAACGGCTTGTTGGCTGACCTGCCGCAGCGGCAGAGCGCCATCTGCGGGGTGAGCGGCAGCGCCTCACCCAGCCAGTTCGTCAGGGCCTCGGCGCCCGTGACCAGATATGGACCGTCGGTCTGGGCCTGAATCGCGGCCGGCAGCGCGGCCGACACCGCGCGCAGCTCTTCCAACCTCCGGGTGCGCTCAGCGCTGTCGGGGGCGAGCCGGCAGGCGAGGTCCTGGAGCGCCGCGGTGGCCTCCTGGAGCTCGGTCGGAAGCCCTGGGGCGACTCGGAGCCGGGTCGTGTCGAGGGCCAGCTGCCAGAGCGCGGCGTCGATCGGCTGCGCATCTGCAGCCGGGCTTCCCTGCCCCTCACCGTCGCCCTGCCCCTCACCCTCGCTCTCGCCGGGCAGGCGCGCCAGCGCGTCGCCGAGTGGCCTGATCACCGAGCGCTTCAGGCGCTCCGCGGCGGGCCTCAGCTCGTCCCGGACCCCGCCCTCATCATTGAGCACGGCGGCCTCGAGCTCCCGGGCCCGGCGCAGAATCGAGGTCAGCCGCGGCTCCGCTTCGCTCGGCGATCGGCGCTCGACATTCATGGACAGCCTCCCTCCCAGCAGTTACCTTTACCTGAAGACACCATACCAAGTGCCTCAACCTGAAGATAATTCCCTCCCGTCCGCGCCCATGATCGAGGGTTCGCCCGGCACGGCCGAGGAGGACCACGTGGACCGGGTCCGGGCGCAGTGGCGCGCGGTCCGTCCCGAGATCGATACGTCGCCGATCGATATCGTCGCCCGGATCGGCCGCGCCGCCGCGTATCTCGATCAGTCGACCAACGCCCTCATGTCCGAGCATGGTCTGGCGCGCAGCTCGTGGGACGTTCTGGCCAGCCTGCGTCGCGCCGGCCCGCCCTACGAGCTCTCGCCCACGGAGCTATATCGCGGCCTGATGCGGACCTCGGGCGCGATGACCAACCGGCTCCACCGGCTCGAGCTGGCCGGTTTGATCGAACGCACGCCCGACCCCGGCGACGGCCGCGGCCGGCTCGTGCGCCTCACCGAGGAAGGACGCGAGCTGGTCGACCACATCGCGCCGTTGCACATGGAGAACGAGCGGCGCCTGCTCGAATCGCTCACCGGGGAAGACCTCGAGGCGCTGCAGGCGACCCTGCGGCGATTGCTCCGCCACCTCGAGCAAACCACCGCCAGCCCGCCTCGCGGAGGCCCCCACGGGCCAGAACGGGACGCGTGAGCATCACGACCGGAATCGGGCGCGTGGCGGGTCGGGCGGCAGAAAAATGGGATCGAGTGAGCTTCACCATTTCCCGCCATCTGCCGACAGGTTGGGTATGCGGACATTCATCAACGGCCAACTCGCGGGGCCGACACGACGAATCGCGATCGCCAGTGGGCTGATCGTCGTCCTCGTCGCCGCGTCGATCGGAGTCGTCGTTCTGCGGTTCGACTCGAGCGCCAGCAAGTACGAGTCGGCGCTGGCCACGCAATCTGCGACGGCCAAGACGAGCGAGGCGCGGACCTCGCTGTACGACATTCTCAACGCGACCAGAACCTACGACCAGACGGGCCAACCGACCGCCCTCGCCGGAGTGACGAGCGCTCGCGCCGAGCTCGATTCCGGACTCGGTCAGCTCGCCGGTCTCGCCCGCACCGGAGCTGAACGCTCCGCGATCAAGGCCGCCACGGCGACGGCCACGTCGCTCGATCCAGCGATCCGGTCCCTCGCCGCAGCGCGCCGCACGCCGGACAGGGCCGCCGCAACCAATCAGCTGGCGCTCGGGCTCGCCGCGATGGACACCCGCTTCGACGCCGTAGCCGCCGCCGACCGGCAGGAGGCGATCGCCGCTGAGAGCGCCGCTGAGGACAGCGCTAACTCGGCCCGCCTGGTCGGCCTATTGACCGGTGCGTTGGCGATCCTGATGGTCCTCGCCCTGGCCGTTTACGTGGTGCGGCTCGTAGCCCGCCTCCTGGGGCGTATGCGCGGGACCTCGGTGCAACTCACCGATGCCGCCAACGAGATGCGTGCCGCCATGCGCGAAGCGTCGGCGGCGACGACTGAGCAGTCAGCCGCGATCGCGGAGGTCGCCGCGACGCTCTCGGAGATGAGCGCGAGCTCCGCCGCAATCGCCGAGAACGCGCAGACGACGGCCACCGAGGCGCTGGAGACGGGTGAGCGCAGCCAGCAGATCGGCGAGGTGCTCGAGCTGATCAACGGGATCGCCGAGCAGACCAACCTGCTGGCGCTGAACGCAGCGATCGAGGCCGCCCGCGCCGGGGACGCCGGCCGCGGCTTTGCCGTCGTGGCCAGCGAGATCCGCAAGCTGGCCGAGCGAACGATGCGATCCACCGGATCGATCCGGGAGATCGCCACTGGCATTCAGGAAAAGAGCAACTCGACGATTCTGGCGACCGAGAACAGCATGGCCGCGACGGACCATCAGAAGGAGGCCGCCGAACAGGCCGCCACGACGATGGTGGAGATCCGGGCGGCCGCCGAGCAGCTCGCCGCCGAGCAGCAGCAAAGGGCCGACACCGCCGAGCACGTCGAGGAGCTGGTCCACGCGCTCGAGAGCGTGCTCGCGCGTTATGGGGGCCCCTCGACCAACGGTGCCGAGCGCCTTCATCCGGTACCGGTCGCCGGCTAGGCCGGGCCGTGGGAGCGATGCACCTCCGGATCCGCCTCGGCGACGAGCATTATGCGCTCGGCCTCGAGCACGTGCTCGAGGTGCTGGAACTCGGCGAGCTGACCCCGGTTCCCGGGTCCTCACCCGCGCTGCTCGGCCTGCACAACCTGCGCGGCGAGGTCCTGGCCTCCGTCGACCTCGGCGCGGTGCTGGGCATCGCCGGCGACAACGGTCCCCGTCACCTGGTGGTGGTCGCGGACGACAGGCACCGCGCCGGCCTGGCCGTCGATGAGCTGTTCGACCTGGCCGCGCTTCCCGAGGCGACCGCGACCACCGGCTCTCCGTTCCTGCTCGGCGGAGCCCTCGTGGACGGGACGCTGGTCGGCGTCGTAGACGTGCCGGCGGTGCTGCAGTCGGTCGCCGCGCCGTCTCCGTCGGAGTTGTCGTGAGCGCGGTACCCGCTCAGCTGCTGACGGTCTTCCGCGAAGAAGCGGAGGAGCGCCTCGGGCAGATCGCCGATTGCCTGCTGGCCGTCGAGGCCGGGCATCCGCCCCCTCACGCGGTCGACCTCCTGTTCCGCCACGCCCATTCGCTCAAGGGTGGCGCGGGCATGGTCGGCTTCGCCGAGGCCAGCGCAATTGCCCACCGAATCGAGGACGTGCTCGAGCCGGCGCGTGCCGAGGGCAGGCTGGCGCCTGAGCTGGTCAACTCGCTCCTGCACGCCACCGATGAGCTCCGTCTCGCGGTGAACGGCGAGCCAGGGCCCGCTGCAACGCCAACGCCCGCCGTCGCCCCCGAGCCAACGCCCGCCCTCGCCCCGGAGCCAACGCCCGTCCTCGCCCCCGAGCCAGCGCCCGTTCTCGAGGCCGAGCCAACCCTGCCGCCCGCGCCGGCGCCGACGCGCCTGGGACCCTCGGTGCGGGTGGCGACCGAGAAGGTCGACCGGATGCTCGATGCGGTCGGCGAGGCGGTCATCCAGCATCGCCGCGTCGAACACCTCCTCGGCCCCCGCGAGACCCACGCGGATGAACGGCTGGAGGAGGAGATCGATCGGGAGCAGCGCCTGCTCGACGAGCTCCAGGATGCCGTGCTCGACATGCGGACGCTGCCCCTGAGCTCGATCACCGGCCGCTTCCCACGGGCGGTGCGGGACCTCGCGCTGGCCGAAGGCAAAGAGGTTCGGCTGAACATCAGCGGCGTCGAAACGCAGCTGGACCGCGTGCTCCTGGAAGGCTTGACGGACGCCATCACCCATCTTCTGCGCAACTCGATCGCGCACGGGATCGAAACACCCGAGGAGCGCGAGCAGGCCGGCAAGCCGCGCGTGGCCCGCCTTACCCTGCACGCCGAGCCTCGCGGTGACCGGGTGGCGATCGAGGTGGCCGACGATGGCCGCGGGGTCTCGCCCGCGCTCCACGAGGAGGCGCAGCGCCGCGGCTCGCTGACCAGCGTCCTGGCCGAAGCCGGATTCTCCACCGCCGATCGGATCAGCACGCTGGCCGGGCGCGGCGTCGGGCTCGACGCCGTCCAGCGTCAATGCGAGTCAGTGGGTGGCCGGCTGGAGATGGAGAGCACCCCGGGGCAGGGGATGCGCGCCACGATCCTGCTCCCGGTGACGCTGGCCATGTTCGATGCCCTGATCGTGGAACGCGGGGGCCAGCGTTTCGGCATCCCGATCGCCAGCGTCATCGAGGTCGTCGCCGTCGGCGAAACCGCGACCCTGCTGGGCCGCCCGTCGATCGAGGTCCGCGGCGAGTCGCTGCAGCTGGGGGATTTGGCGCACGCCATCGGAGCGAAGGCGAGCCACCTGCCGCGCGCGCCCCAGGCCCTCGTGATGGGCGAGTCCGGTGGCCGGGTGGCCATCGCCTGCGATCGAATCCTGGGCGAGGAGGAGGTCGTGGTCAAGTCGCTGGGCACGATCGTGTCGGCGCTACCCGGGTATCTCGGCGCGGCGATCCTGGGCGACGGCGCCATCGTGCTGATCCTCGATCCCGCCCACATAGTGCGCAACGCCTCTCGCCAGACCGGCGCCATCCTGATGAACGGCTCGGCGTCGGCGCAGGCCGCGAAGCAGGCTCCGCGGGTCCTGATCGTCGACGATCAGTTCATCGTGCGCGAGCTCGAGCGCAGCATCCTGGACGCCGCCGGATATCGCGTTCAGACCGCCTGTCACGGCCGTGAGGCACTCGACGCGATCACCCAGGGCGGGGACTTCGACATCGTGGTGACCGATCTCCAGATGCCCGAGCTCGACGGCCTGGGGTTGCTCAGCGCCATTCGCGCCGATCCTGCCCACGCGATGTTGCCGGTGGTGATCGTCACCTCGCAGGGGAGCGAGGAGGACCGCAGGCGCGGCGCCGAGGCAGGAGCCGACGCGTACATCGTCAAGGATGAATTCGACCAGACAGCCCTGCTGGAGACGGTCGACCGCCTGGTCGGGCGATGACTGCCCGGATTCTCATCGGCTCGAGCTCGCACTCGTTCGGCCGTGGACTCTCGGATGCCCTGGAACGCGACGGCGAGATGACCGTCGTCGGTGTCTTCGATGACACGGCGGCGATCGTGCAGGCCGCGGAACGCCTGCGACCGGACATGGTCGCGCTGGAGCTCGACCTTGCGGGTGCCGGCGGAGTCGAGGCCACGCAGCGGATCATGCATGCACACCCGACGCGGATCGTCGTGATCGTGTCACACCACGACCGCAATTCAGCGCTGGCCGCCGCGGCGCTCGCCGCCGGGGCGGTGGGCGTTGTTCCCCGCTCGGCGGTGACGCTTGATGCCCCCGGCAGCGCGGTCGGCGACGCGCTGCGCCTTCGTTTCCGGCGCCTGGCCGGGGCCCGGCTGGGCCCGGCTCCCGGTCCGCCCAGGACACCGGCGCCCGGCCTCGCGCCGCCCGCGGCGGCCACGACGCGATTCGGCGGCAGCGGCGCCTCGGTCGTGGGCATCTGCGCCTCGACCGGCGGCCCCGGGGCGCTGGCCCAGGTCCTGTGCCACCTGCCGGCCGAATTCGAGCTCCCCGTGCTCGTCGTACAGCACATGGGCGGAGGCTTCATCGACGGCCTCGCCGGGTGGCTGGACGGCGAGGTTCCCCTGCCGGTTGCGGTCGCCACGGCCGGCGAGCGGCTCGGCCCAGGGATCCGTCTCGCGCCCGAGGGCGCGCACCTGATGCTCGGACCCGTGGGCCGGCTCGAGCTCGACCACACCACGGACGCCGGCAGCCATCGGCCCTCGGGCGACGTCCTGCTCTCCAGCCTGGCCCGGGTGGCCGGACGGCGCGCGGTCGCGGTCGTGCTCACCGGGATGGGGCGTGACGGCGCCGCCGGTCTGGCTGACGTGCTCGCCGCCGGCGGTCAGACGATCGCCCAGGACGAGGCGAGCTCAGCCATCTACGGCATGCCGCGCGCCGCGGCCGAGTGTGGCGCGCAGAAGATCCTGCCCCTCGACGCGATCGGCCCGCTGCTGGCCACCCTGGGCGCGAGGGCCGTGCACCATGCCCACTGACGTCATCGGCGCAGTCGCCGCGCTGGTGGAGCGAGAGAGCGGGATCGTGCTCGGCCCCGCCCAGCTCGGCTCGTTGGAAGCCGCCATCGCCCGGATCTCCCCAGGAATGACGGCGGAGCGGCTCCTGGCGCCCCGGTTACCGGCCGAGACGCTCGAGCGCCTGATCGACGAGATCACGGTACGGGAGACGTTCTTCTTCCGCCACCGGACCGAGCTCGACGCGATCAACTGGCCGGCTTCGCTCCAGAAGGCGCGGGCCCGCGGCGAGGACGCCGTCCGGGTTTGGATCGCCGGCTGCGCGTCGGGTGAGGAGGCCTACACGATCGCGATTCTGGCCTGCGAGGCGTTCGGCACCGCCACTCCCCCGGTCCGCATCCTGGCCACCGACATCGCCCCCTCGGCACTGGCCGAGACCCGAGGCGGCCACTACGGGGCGCGGGCCGTCCGAACGCTCGAGGATGACGTGCGGCGGCGTTATTTCAGCGCCCACAACGGGACGCTTCGCGTCAACGACCGGCTGCGGAGTCTGGTGGATGTGCGTCGCCACAACCTGTGTGGCGAGCCATGCCCGCCCTCGGGCTGCGCGCCGTTCGATCTGATCCTCTGCCGCAACGTCCTGATCTACTTCAACCCGGAGACGGTCGATCGCGTGGTGGCATCGCTGCAAAGCGCGCTCTGGCCGGGTGGGCGGCTCGTACTCGGAGCGGCGGACCGCCTCTCCGGACGCCACCGGCCAGTGCCGCTGGCGCGCTCCCGGCCGGCGCGCGTGGCGGCGAGGCCTGCTCGCGCCGAGCCCGCCGCCGCCGCCGGGCCATCGCCCGCCCTCACCGCGACCAACGGGGACGCCCGGCGAGAGCGTCTGTCCCGGGCCCTGCAGGCGGCCGACCGCGGCGACCTCGATACCGCGCTGGAGATCGCCCGCGACGCGCTGGCTCACGACCCCCTCGACGCCGAGGCCCACTTCATCAAGGGCGTGGCGGAGCTCGCGAACGAGGCCCCCCAGGCCGCGGTCGATTCTCTGCGCCGGGCGCTCTACGCCGACCCGAGCTCCAGCCTCGCCGCGTTCCATCTCGCCCGGGCCCACGACGCCCTCGGCGAGCGGGCACCGGCTCGGCGCGCCTACGAGCAGGTCCTGCGCACGCTCGAGCTCGACCGCGAGGAGCGCTCCGTCGCCCAGCGACGGGACCTGGCCGAGATCACCGTGGCCTGCCGAGCCCGGCTCGGCGTGTTGACGGGCACGCGCTGAGCCCGGCGGGTCAGCGTCGTTTCTGGGTCGACCGGACGGGTTCACGTCCTCAAGTCCCGCGCCGAGCGGGTCGATAGTCCCGGTATGGAGAATCCGCGTAGCTCGTCGGGTCCTCGGATTCTGTTCGCCGAGGGCGACGAGGTCGCCGAGTTGATCGCAGCATGATCGGCCCACGAGGAGACCTGCACGTCCATTCGACGTTCTCGGACGGGCGCGACACGATCGAGGCCAACGTGGCCGAGGCCGAGCGCCTCGGGTTGCTCGAGCTCACCTGCGTCGACCATGTGCGGGTGGCCACTGACTGGGTGCCTGACTACGTCGCGGCGGTTAGGCGGGTCGATGTCTTCACGCCGGTGCTGTTGCGGTGCGCGGTCGAGGCCAAGCTGATGAACACGATGGGACAGCTCGACCTGCCCGGAGACCTTCAGGGCGTCGATGCCATCTACGCGGCCGACCATCAGGTCCCGCTGGGCGATGGGCCCCACTCGCCGAGCGAGATCAAGGGCCTGATCGCCGACGGGACGCTCGAGGCTGAAGACGTGGTGGAGGCCATCGTGATCTCGACGGTGGCGGCGCTACGGCGGTACCGCTCGGTGGTCATCGCGCACCTGTTCAGCATCCTGCCCAAGCTCGGCCTGACCGAGGACGACGTACCACCGGCGCTGCTGGAGCACCTGGCCGCGGTCACGGCGCAGACCGGCGCTCAGATCGAGGTTTCAGAGCGCTGGAAGTGCCCCGACGCCCGTACCCTGCGCCCGTTCCTCCGCCGCCGCGTCCCGCTGCTGCTCAGCACCGACAGCCATCGGAGCGACACGATCGGCCGCTACGACTATTGCCTGGGGGTCCTCGCCGAACTGACTGACGTGCAGGCGCCGGTCGCCGGCTAGCGGTTGCGGTGAGCCCCGTGCTCGACATCGTCTTGGCCGCGCTCATGTCCAGGGGCGCCTTACCGGTCTTCATGCCGCGATGAGCGTGTTGAGCAGGGAGACACCGCTGTCCACGGTATCCGACACCACGATCTCAACCGGCGAAGACGGCTCAGCGGAAGGGATCACCGCGGCGCTGGAAGCCGTGCTGAAGCTCCGAGCGCCCGGGCTGTATGCGTCCACGCCCCTGGTGGTGCAGCTCGCGGCTCGATTGGGTCGGGAGCTGGAGCTCGATGAGGAGGCTCAGCGCCTGCTCGAGCAGTCGATTCGGGTTAGGGAGATCGGAATGATCGCTCTGCCCGACACGCTCGTGCTCACCACCCAGGCCCTCACGCCGGCGGACTGGCAGCAACTCAACCGCCACCCCATCCTCGGGGCGGAGCTCCTCGGCGATCTTGGCCCGGTGGCCGCGGCCGCGCCGATCGTCCGGTCCCACCATGAGCGCTGGGATGGCGAGGGTTATCCGGACGGCCTTCGTGGCGAGAGCATCCCGTTGCTCAGCCGGGTGATCGCGATCTGCGACGCCTTCGTGGCGATGGCGAGCGACCGGCCGTACCGCCGGGGCATGGGCACGGAGCTCGCCTTGGAGCAGATCCGGCTCGAGCGCGGGACGCAGTTCGATCCGCAGGTCACCGACACCTTCCTGGCTCTGCTCGCGGGGATCCGCCGAGGCAAGGCGGTGGTTGAGGAACGCCCGGCAGCGCCGGTCGTTGACGCTCCCCCCACCGGCCAGGGGACCAACTCTCGGGGCCCAGGCGATGCGCCGCGGGGTGACCTCGGCGCCGCGCTCACGGACTTCGATGTCGTGCCGGTGTTCGCCCCGGCGTATGACCAACTGCTGTCGGCGATCGCCGACAGCCAGAGCACCTCGGGCGCGATCATCGCGGCGACAGAGGGCGACACCGGGCTGACCATCGCCGTCCTGCGGAAGGCCCAGGGCGTGGCCGGCCGGCGCGGGATCGCCAGCGTCAGCGCCGCCGTCGAGGCCCTGAGCCGCGAGCAGATCCAGGCGGCTGTCAGCGACCTCCCGCAGGTCGACTTTCCCTGGCGCACGACGCCGCTCGAGTTGCTCCTGCATCGCTCACGGATCCACGCGCAGGCCGTGGCCCGCGCGGCGAGTCGGATCGCGCGGGAGCTGGGGCTGGCGGAGAGCGACGACCTGCTCACCGCTGCACTCCTGCACGACGTCGGCAAGCTGGTGCTCAGCCGGCTCGGCGCCGAGTATTCCGGCGCACCCTCGACCGGCACCCCCGAGGATCGCGTGCGGGACGAACGCCGAGCTCTCGGCGTCGACCACGCCAGCCTCGGTGGCACGCTGCTACGCCGCTGGGGGCTGCCTGGCTCGCTGGCCCGCGCAGTCGAGAATCACCATACCTCCGGCGCCGGAGATGAGGTCGCGACGTACGTGAGGTTGGCTGACATGCTGGCCCATCATGCCCAAGGCGAAGTCATCGACCGGACCGTCATGCTGAGCACCGCCCATGCCTGCACGCTGTCCACGAAGGCCCTGAGGGACGTGATGTTCGATCTGCCCCATAGTGGCGGAAGCCGACGCCGACGCGCCGAGCCATCGCCCCTGTCGAGCCGCGAGACCGAGGTTCTGGCCCGACTGGCCGAAGGCAAGGTCTACAAGATGATCGCCGTCGAACTGGGGCTCTCCGCGAGCACGATCCGCAGCCATCTGCAGCACGTCTACGTCAAGCTGGGCGTCGTAGACCGCGCTCAGGCCGTGCTCCGGGCGACCGAGATGGGATGGATCTGATCGAGCCACAGTGCTGAGAGACCTGGGGTGTCGACTTCGCGCAGGGCTATCTGTTCGGCCGTCCCGCACCCTTGACCAGTGTCCTTCCGCGGGCGCTGGCCGACGCGGTCGCCCCGGTCGGAGCGGCCTGAGCGCGTCAGCTCAAGCCGCGCTTTGTGCCACGAGGGCGGCGTCCGGTTCGTAGACCACTCGCTGGACGACGACGGTGTCGTGGACGCCCCGGCGCTCCGCGACCCGGCGTTCGGGGCCGAGGTAGCCGACGACCGGAGCGCCGATCCGGCGCCGCTCGGTGCGGCGGCGATCGACCCCGGCCGGCAGCTCGTCGGCGTTCGGAGCCGCGACCCGGACCTCACGCAGACTGAACGTGGCCGAGCCGTCCGCCACCGCGGGGCGCCGTCGGAGTCGCTGGCCGAGCATCGTTCGAAGCACCCGGAGGCCGTCCCGGACGGCGTTCAGGTTCGACGTGCCGGCCCGGCGCTCGAGTTCGAAGCTCGGCACCTCGCGAATTGTCAGACCCGCCTTGACGGCGCCCAACACCAACTCGGTCTCGATCTCGAACCCGTCGGCGCTGAGCGCCAACGCGTCGAGGTGATGGCGCCAGAAGGCGCAATAGCCATAACAGAGATCCGTGAAGCGCGACCGGAACAGCACATTGGCCATCATTACGAACGCCCGGTTACCGGCCGCCCGCAGCCGGGTGAAATCGGCCGAGCCCCCGCCGTCCATGTGGCGTGAACCCTTGACGAAATCGGCTCCGCGCCGGAGCGCCGAGACGAACCGGTGCATCTCCCGAGGGTCGGTGCTCCCGTCCGCATCGATCATTACCACCAGGTCGCCGCTGGCCGCGACGAACCCGGCGCGCAAAGCGGCGCCCTTACCCGGTTGATGCTGGTGAACCACCACCAGGTCCGGCCGCAACCGGCGGGCCAGCCGTTCCGTGCCGTCGCTCGAGAGTCCATCGACCAGGACCACCTCTGCCACCCAGGGGGGCAGGTGGCGGAGCACCCAGGGCAGGCTTCCTGCCTCGTTGAGAGTGGGAATGACCACGCTGACGGTGGGCATGTCCCGAACCGAGACCAGCGGTGGCCGCTTGGCCTTGGTCCGTCGCTCAATGCGAGCCAATGGCTTCAGCACGGACCGCCTCAGCGGGCCAACGCCCCGGCTGTGAGTTGGGCGGCGGTACGCCCCCAGCGTGAGAATGCCTATCAGCCCAACCGTGACAGCAGCCGCAAGTTCGAACATACCTCGATCGTGCTACTACCCACTCTGGCCGGTATCAATTCGCAAGGAGCAAGATTGTCGACGTCAATGGCTGATTTCAACTCGCAGGTCATCGAAGAGTTCCATGCCAACGCAGGTCGAGTCGGCGGGATCTTTGAGGGCATGCCGCTGCTGCTGTTGCACCACACCGGCGCGAAGTCCGGAGCCGGCCGTATCAGCCCGCTGGTGTACCTGGCGGACGGAGATCGCTACGTGGTGTTCGCTTCGAAAGGCGGAGCCCCGACGAATCCCGACTGGTATCACAACCTCAAGGCCCACCCCGACGTCACGATCGAAGTCGGCACCGACAAGTTCGACGTGGTGGCCGACGAGGCGACCGGCGAAGACCGCGACCGCCTGTTCCGGACGCAGGCCAGTCAGGCCCCGCAGTTCGCCGAATACGAGCAGAAGACCGAGCGCGTGATCCCCGTAGTGGTGTTGACGCCGAAGAGCTAGCGCGTTTCTCAGCGCGCCTTCTTGGCCGCCTCCAGGGCGGCCGGCGGGTCGAGCGATCGGTCGCCGGAGGCGAGCTCCAGGGCGCGGTCGGCCAGCTCGGCCGCCTCGGCGCCGCCCAGCGACTCGTCACGCAGCGCGAGCGCGACCAGCACCTGCTGCATCAGCTCCGGGTTGGTCGTGTCGGGCGGCGGTCCCGCGGGCGGGAGCGTGCGGGCGGCGGCCAGCAGCCGGGGCGCGCCCCCTCCCCCACCGAACAGCCGTCCCGGGTGCTTGTCCGGGATCACGGCGACGATCCCGCCGGTCGCCGGGTTGACCACGTTGATCTTGGTGCGGAGCCCGGATCGCTCGAGGGCCAGGCGATAGCCAGACAGCCGCAGGTACCCGAGCTGCGCCGCGAGCTGGGTGAACGCCGACAGCTCGGATTCGTCCCTCAGCCGCTGATGGTGCAGCGAGAGCTGCGTGCCGGCGTCGGGCAGCGTCGGATCGGGATCGGCGGCGACCAGCAGAAACGCCTGGGGGCCGAGCCGGCCTGCGCCGACGCCGGCGATGTCGACCAGCAGCTGGTACCCCCCCAGTCCGAGCGCGCCGACGATGCCGCTCGGGAGCGGATGCTCGGCCAGGTATCCGGTGGTGAACGCCATCGTGACCCTAGCCGTCCAGCAGGCCGCCCACCAGCCCGCCGAGCAGGCCGCCGCCCTCGCGCTGGGCGTTGCCGCCGGCGCCTTCCGAAACGGGCGGATGGAAGTAGGCGCTCTGCAGGCCGACGCGACCGGGACCGGTGAAGCGGTTGAACACGAGGTTGCCCCCGCCGGAGAGGAAGCCGGTCTTGAAGCCGTAGACCTCCTGGGTCATCTGTACCGAATGGTCGCGGTAGATCCATCCGCCCGGCTCGATGTCGATTGTCTCGCCCGGCTCGAGCTGCTTCTCGAAGACGTTCCCGTAGCCGTGGACCCAGACCACGCCCTCGTGGTCGGCTGCCATGAAGTGGTCGACGAAGAAGCCACCGCCGTACATCATGTTGGAGAAGCCCTTGATCCGGCTGTAGTCGTACTGGACGCCTCCGGTGGCGGCCAGGAACTGATGCTCGCGCACCATGATGCCCTCGCCCGCCGGCAGGTGCAGCGCCGCGATGTGACCCGGCGCGTCACGGCTGAAGGCCACCTCACCAGCCGATTGCACCTCGAGCATCAGCAACGGCATCCCGCCGAACACGCGGCGCTTGAGCCCCTTCTTCAGTGGATGCATGCCGATCTGCAGGTTGGGGTACTTCCAGAGCAGCACGTGATGCTCGAAATAGACGGGAACCTGTCCGTCCAGCGCCATGTGCAGAACGGGTACGAGCTCACCCTCGAGGCGATACTTCAGGCCCGGCGCAGCGCCTTCGGTGATCTGCGTCGGGAGAATCTTTGGCGCGGACGGCATGGCCTCTCTCCGTTTCGTGTCTGGGCACGGACGATGGTACGCCCGCCGCCCCCCGATTTCAGGAAGGCACGCTAGCGCGCCTCGGTGCCGCTTGCCGGGCGAAGACGGTCATCGGCAGGCCGTGTTCCGGGCTCAACGTCGGCACCTTGGCCACGCGGAGCTCGAATCCGGGCGCGAGCTCGCAGCGGAATCGCTGCAGGACGGTGGCCGCCACGGCCTTGACCGCGAGCTGACCGAATCGCTTGCCGATGCAGATCCGCTGGCCGCCGCCGAACGGGATGTAAGCCCCGGGGGGCAGATGTCGCCGGGCTTCGGGCGAGAAGCGCTCGGGGATGAACGCCTCGGGATTCGGGAACACCTCGGGCAGCCGGTGTGAGACCCAAGACGAATGGATCACGTGGATCCCGGCCGGGATCAGGTAGCCGCAGAACTCGAACGGCTTGACCGTCAGCCGGGGACCAAACCACACCGGCGGGTAGAGGCGCAGGGTCTCGTCGACCACCATCGACAGGAAGGGGAGCTCGCCGATCAGCTCATCCGTGCTCGGCGCGCGACCGGCGAGCACGTTGTCGAGCTCGTCGGTCAGGCGCTCGAGCACCGGGGGATTGCGCGCGAGCTCATACATCAGGAAGGACAGGGTCGAGGAGGTCGTGTCGTGGCCGCCGAACAGGAGGTGCATGAGCTGATCGCGCAGCTCGGTCGCCGTGAATCCCTCGCCGGCTTCATCTCGAGCCTCGAGCAGCATCGAGAAGACGTCATCGGCGCTCGTGCCTCGCGCTCTGGGCCTACCCCGGCGGCTCTCGATCTGGTCAAAGATGATCGCGTCGAGCCCGCGCCGCGCCGCCTGCATCCTGGACCACGGGGTCCCGGGTCCCCGCAGCAGGGTCTTCCAGGTGTCTTCGTCGTAGTAAGCGAGGCCCCGCTCGAACAACCTGGCCGCCTCCCGGCCGATCCCGCCGGCGTGTGGATCGAGCCCCAGCAGCGCCCGCATGGCGATATCCATCGCCAGTTCCCGCATCCACTCGTAAACGTCGATCCTGGTCCCCGGGGTCCATGACTCCAGCGCCCGCTCCGCCTCCTGGGACATCACCTCCACGGCGCTGTCCAACCGCCGGCGATGAAAGGCGGGCATCATGATCCGCCGCGCGCGGTCGTGGTACTCCTCGTCGGTGGTGATCAGACCGTCGCCGATCAACGGAGTCAGCTGTTCGCCGAACATGCCCTGGCGCCAGCTGAAGTTCTCGGCGCCGGACACCGTGACGAAATGGTTGGCCGCGGGGCCGATCAACGCGACGATCCGGCGGTGGAGCGAGCGAAAGGCGAACACCGGCCCGAAGCGCTCGTAGTAGGAGAGCAGCATCTGCAACGTCTCGCGCTGGATCCGCTGGGTCCGGCGGAGACTGATGCTGAGCTCGCCCGGAGGCAACGCCGCCGGGCGCGTCAGCTCCTCGAAGATGTCCGTCAGCGCATGACCGAAGCCGAGGTGGCTCACCGGTTCTGGAGGCTGCATGCGGAGCGGATGCTAGATCTTGACAGGGCCGTCTGTCAAGATTGCCCGGTCCTGTGGCCTGCCATGCGAAGATGGAGCCAATGCCGGGAGTTGTCCGTCCGTACCGCGGTGTCAGCGCGGAAGCGCGCCGCGAGCGGCGGCGCGGGGCCCTGATCGAGGCGGCCCTCGACGTGGTCGCCGCCGATGGCATGAACGGGCTGACGATGACGGCGGTATGCGCCCACGCCGGGCTCACGGAGCGTTACTTCTACGAGAGCTTTCGCACCCGGGACGACCTGCTCGAGGCGCTGTTCGAAACCTGCCTGCAGGAAATGGACGAGGCGATGCTCGACGCGCTGGCCGCGTCCCCACCAGACCTGCTCGAGCGCTGCCGCGGTGCTGCCGGCGCGATGATCGGCGTGCTCACCGACGACCGGCGTAAGGCCCGCCTGTACGTGGAGGCGGTCGGCGCGCCGGCGCTGGCGGCCCGCCGGGCGGAGGCGGTCAGCGCTCACGCGACGATGCTCGCCGAGCAGATGCGGGCGCTCCGGGACTTGACCGGAAAGCGTTACGCGGCGCCGCTCAGGCTCGCCACGCTGGTGTTGATGGGCGGCCTTGCCGAGGCGATCCTGAGCTGGCTCGACGGTAGCCTCGAGATGTCCCGTGAGACGCTGATCGAGGAATGCGGACGGCTGGGCGTGGCGGTGGCCGACGCGGTTCAGGCGACCGCCTCCCTGAGATAATCCCCGCCGTGCCGACGATCTACGTCACCGGGCATCGCAACCCGGACACCGATTCGATCGCGTCGGCGATCGGCTATGCCGAGCTCAAGCGACGCCTCGACCTGGCCAACGACTACATCCCGGTCCGGCTCGGCAAGTGCAACACCCAGACCCGTTGGGTCCTGCAGCGAAGTGGCGCCCCTGAGCCCGAGTTCCTGCCCCACGCGATGCTTCGGGCCAGCGATGTGATGCGGACCGAATTTCCGGTCATCGGACAGAACGAGCCGATCCGCGAGGCCGGGATCGCGATGGCGCGGGCGAACCTCGATCTCGTTCCGCTGGTGGACGGCGATGGAGCGCTGACCGGGATCGTCAGCGAGCGGGCGCTGGCCCGGCGCTTCGTGCGCGAATCGCGCCACACCTCCACCCTGCGCGAGGCCCCGACCTATGTGCAGGCGGTGGTCGACGTGCTCGAGGGAAGGCTGCTCACCGGCGAGGACAAGCAGCTCTCCGGCCGGGTTTGGGTCCATTCGATGGACGTGGCCACGCCCAGCGGGATCTCCGAGGGTGACGTGGTGGTGATCGGTAACCGTGCCGATGCCCAGCGCCTGGCGATCGAGCTCGGCGCCGCGCTGATCGTGATCTCCAACGGCGCTGAGCCGACGCCGGAGGT
Source organism: uncultured Solirubrobacterales bacterium (assembly GCA_963808605.1). Classification (GTDB taxonomy): domain Bacteria; phylum Actinomycetota; class Thermoleophilia; order Solirubrobacterales; family Solirubrobacteraceae; genus Palsa-465. The sequence continues at coordinate 294,388 of CAWEGQ010000009.1, read as the reverse complement.
GGCGCAGTTGGCCCGAGCGCGCGGCACCGCGGTGATCATCTCGCCGCTGGATACCTACGTCTCGGGCCGGATGATCACCTTGGCCGCGCCCTGCCACGCGTTCATGGAACCGGATCCGCTGACGGTCACGACCGAGTACCTGGTGGCCGACGTCTCCGAGCAGATCAAGGAGATCCACTACGGAGCCGCCGTGGCCGTCGATGCGCAACGCCGCCCGGTCGGGCTGCTCACCCGCTCGGACCTGGTCGGACCGCCGCGCCGGCGCGTGCTGCTGGTCGACCACGCCGAGCAGGCGCAGAGCGTCCCGGGCGTCGAGCAGGCTGAGATCGTCGAAATCCTTGACCACCACCACATCGGCTCGATCGAGACTCGAGTGCCGGTGACCGCGACCTTCGACCCGGTCGGGTCCACGGCGACGCTGGTGGTGGAGCGATTTCGCCAGAACGGAATGGAGCCCGGACACCCCACCGCGGTCCTGCTGCTCGGCGCCGTGCTGTCGGACACGGTGATCCTCAATTCCCCCACCACGACGGAGCGCGACCATGCGGTGGTCTCCTATCTCGAACGGGTGCTGGCGCTCGACGCGCGCGAGTTCGGCCGCGAGATGTTCGAGGCCACCTCCGATGTCTCGGAGGTCAGTGCGGAGGAGATCGTCGCCCGGGACGCCAAGCGCTACCAGGTCGGCGGTGGGGGCGAGATCTGCATCGCCCAGATCGAGGTGGTCGGCAAGGGCCTGCTCGAGCGCAAGGACGAGCTGCTTCAGGCCATGCACCGCGAGCGCGAGAACAAGGAGCTCCAGCTCTACGCCCTCATGATCACCGACGTGATGTCGAAGGGGACCGACCTGCTCGTCGCCGGCGACACGAGCGCCGTCGCCCGGGCCTTCGGGGCCGAGTCGGACGACAGCACGATCGAGCTCCCGGGAGTGATGAGCCGCAAGAAGGAAGTCGCGCCCAAGCTCCTGGCCACGCTCTGACCGGCGAGGGGGTCTAGTGCGCGGCGACGCCTACCGTGCGCGCGGGCGCTTCGCCCCAGAGCTGCTCGAGCCGGTAGTACTCGCGCGTGTCCGGCGTGAAGACGTGCACGACGACATCGAGGTAGTCCATCAGGATCCAGTTCGCCTGGGTGAGGCCCTCGACCCGGCGCGGCAGGATCTCGTGGTCGGACTTCATTCCCATGTGGATCGAGTCGTGGATCGCCTTGGCCTGGCGGTCCGTGCGACCCGTGCAGATCACGAAGTAGTCGGCGTATCCGACGATCCCGCGTAGGTCGAGTTGAACGATGTCGAGCGCCTTCGGCTCGGAGGCGTACTCGGCGATCGCCAGCGCGATCTCCTCGGGTGTCATCACGCTGTCCCACCTCCATAAAGTCGATGTTCGTGGATATAGCCGGCCACCTGGTCCGGCACGAAGTACCTGATCGGCTGTCGCGCGGCGACCCGCCGCCGGACCATCGTCGAGGACACGCCAATCCTCGGCATCGGGAAGAACTCGGTCCGCTCCCCGCCCGGCAGCTCGGCGAGAGCGCCATCGACGGCGGCTCGCGCCGTCCCGCGACGCTTGGCCACAGCCAGCGTAGCGAGCGAGAGGACCCGGTCGGGCTCTCGCCAGCGCGGGAGTCCCGCCGCGACGTCGCCGCCGACGATCAGGAACAACTCGCTATCGGGCTTGAGCGCGTGCAGTTCAGCAAGGGTATCGACAGTGAACGACGGCCCCTCCCGCTCGATCTCGATCGCCGACACGCACATGCGGTCGTCTCCCTTCACCGCGAGCCGGCAAAGCTCGAGCCGGTGCTCGGGGCCGGGCTCGTGCTCGACCGGTTTGTGGGGCGGTATCCGCGCGGGAATCAGCATCACCTGGTCCAGCGACAGCTGAAGGTACGCCTCCTGAGCACAGATCAGGTGACCGAGATGTGGCGGATTGAACGTCCCACCGAGGATGCCGATGCGCACAGCCGATTCGCGGAAGGCCAGATCAGGCGCGGACGGTGCCCGCGCCCTCGACCAGATACTTGAACGCGCAGAGCTCCCGCAGGCCGATTGGACCGCGGGCATGGAGCTTCTGGGTCGAGTTGCCGATCTCCGCGCCCATCCCGAACTCCGCCCCGTCGGTGAAGCGCGTCGACGCGTTGACATACACGCAGGCCGAATCGACCCCGAGCTGGAAGGCCCGCGCCGAAGCGGTGTCGCGGGTGACGATGGCGTCGGAGTGGCCGGAGCCATATCGGTTGATGTGCTCGATCGCCTCGCCGGCCGAGTCGACGACCCCGACGGCCAGCGTCAGGGCGTGGAACTCCGTCCCCCAGTCCTCCTCGGTGGCCTCCGTCACGGCGATGTCACCGGCCAGCGTCCGCACCCGTCCGTCGACCCGCAGCTCGACGCCGGCGTCGGCCAGCGCTCGGAGCGCCCTCGGCACGAATTCGCCGGCCACCGCGGTGTGCACGAGCAGCGTCTCGGCGGCGTTACAAACGCTCGGGCGCTGGGTCTTCGCGTTGAGGATGATCGCCAGCGCATCGTCGAGGTCGGCCGCGGCATCGACGTAGACGTGGCAGTTGCCGGACGCCGCGTAGATCACCGGGACGGTCGCGACTCGGCTCAGCGCTGCCTTCAGGCCCTCGCCGCCCCGCGGGATGATCAGGTCGACCACGCCGGACTGGGTGGCCAGCTGCTCGAGGTCGTCGTGTCCGCCACCGGCGACCAGGGCCAGCGCACCCTCCGGGAGTCCGGCTCCGGTTGCCGCGTCGGCTGCCACCGAGGCCAGGATCGCGTTGGAGTGGGCGGCGGTCGAGGATCCGCGCAGGACGATCGCGTTACCGGACTTCAGGCACAGGGCGGACGCGTCGATCGTCACGTTGGGCCGCGCCTCATAGACGACGGCGATCACGCCGAGCGGCACTCGCACCTTGCGGAAGTCCAGGCCGTTGGCCAGCCGCCCGCCGTCGACCACCTCGCCGACCGGGTCCTTCAGGGCGGCGATATCGCGCACCTGACCGGCGATCTGCGCCAGGCGAGCGGGATTGAGCTCCAGCCGGTCCATCAGGGCCGCCGTCAGGCCGGCCTCGCGACCCGCCTCGAGGTCGAGCTCGTTGGCCTCCAGAATCTCCGGGGCGCGCTCGACCAGCGCCTCGGCGATCGCCTCGAGCGCGGCGTTCTTGGTGTTGGAGTCGATCGTGGCCAGGATCCGCGACGCCCGCTTGGCGGCGGCGCAGATATCGGCTACGGATGTCGTGGTGGTGGCCATCGGTCCTAAAGGTTACGCCAGCACGAAATAGTCCCGGTGCACGGCCTCGTCGCTGGCCCGGGGGAGGACTTCTCGGACTGCCGCGGACTTGAGGCCACGAACCATGCGCAGCTCGGTGGCAGAGTAATTGCAGATCCCCTTCCCGACGGTCTGATCGGCGTGCGCGATGTCGACCGCGTCACCGGCGTCGAAATCGCCGGCCACGTCCACGATCCCCACCGGCAGCAGGCTGGTCCCGCCTGTGCGCAGGGCCCGGGCCGCCCCGGCGTCGACCAGCACGCGGCCGCGCGCCGGCTTGGCGTACTTGAGCCACAGCTTGAAGCTGGAGTACCGGACCGCCTGGGCGGCGAACCGCGTGCCCACCGGCTGACCTGACGCGGCGGCGGGGATCACCCCCGCCTCCAGCCCGCTGCCGATCATCGTCGGGATCCCCGCCGCGGTGGCCATCTCGGCGGCGACCACCTTGGAGCGCATCCCACCCGAGCCGAGCGGCGAGGTGGCGTGGCCGATGTCGAGATCCTTCAGAGAATCGAAGTCGGTGACCTCGCCGACCAGCTCGGCGCTGAGGTCGCGACGGGGATCCGCCGTGAACACACCGCCGGCATCGGTGAGCAGGAGCAGCAGCTCGGCGCCGAGCAGGATCGCGACCTGCGCGGCCAGGAAGTCGTTGTTGCCGAACGAGATCTCGTCCGTGGTGGTGGTGTCGTTCTCGTTGATCACCGGCACGACTCGCCACTCGAGCAGCTTGCGCAGCGTCTGACGCGCATTCAGGTAGTGGGTGCGCGCGCTCATATCGAAGAACGTCAACAGCACCTGCGCCGTCGGCACCCCGCGGGCATACAGGAGCTCGTCGTAGACCCGGTAGAGCTTGCCCTGGCCGACCGCACTGGCCGCTTGCAGCTCGTCCATGGCGCGGGGGCGCAGCGGTATCGCCATCACCCCCATGCCGCGGGCGATCGCGCCGCTGGTCACCACGATCACCTGGCGGCCGGCGTGGTGCAGTTCGCTGACCTCGTCGCAGATGCGGCTCAGGACGTCGGCGCGTACGTCACCGCGTTCGTCGGCGACGATGCTGGAACCGAGCTTGATGACGAGCGGACCCACCGCCGCGAGAGGTTAGGCGGTGGGGCCGGACTTCGGTTAGGCGGCAGGGCCGGACTTCAGTTAGGCGGTAGGGCCGGACTTCGGTCCTGTGCGCCCGCTTTCGGTTCTTGGCGCCCGGACGTAGGCGCCGGCCGGGTGGCCGACGCCTGCCGACTGGCCGTCCTTACGACTTCGCCCTGGGGTAGAGCGCCGCCTGCTTCTTGGTCGTGGGGCACCAGGGGTTGGCCGGTACGCCAACACACGGGTTGGGCATCGTCTTGAGACCCTTGGGCAGCGGGTGCATGACGATGTGAGTCGCCTTCGGGTAGTGGTCGCCGGGCTGGCACCCGAACGGCGGAACGCTGATCGGCGGAGTCGCACAACACCTCGTTGAGGAACGGGGCGTTGAAGTTCAGCGGGACCGACATTGCGTGGTGCAGACCGGGTACTGCTTCTCCAGCTGTCGCGAGCCTCGGGGTTGAAGCGTGCCCGATGTGTCGACGTTGCCCTTGAAGCAGTTGCTCGGGTTGTTCTCGAAGTTCAGCTGTTCGAAGTCGCCGTTGGTGGGATTCTTGTATCCGCCGTTGTTGGTGAACGTGTTGTGGACGAGGGCATTGCCCCAGTCGTCGAACAGGCAGCTTCCCTGGCCCAGGAGGGGCGAGTTCAGCGTGCCTCCGGTGCATGGTGTCCCGCTGTCGGGGTAGGTCACCACAATCGCGCCCCACGCCTTGTTGTTGACGAAGCGATTGTTCATCACCGTGTCGTTGCGGGCACCGGAGAGCGACATCCCGGTTCCGACCGGGCCCGCCGCCGCCGACCCGAGCGCCGGGACGTTCGGGTTGTTGTTGTCGTGGACGTAGTTGTGCATGAACACCCAGCACGAATGGGTGTGGGTGATCGGGCTGATGCCGTTGTTCGGGCAGGCGCCGTTCTGTGGCGAGGGCTCGTCACCGTTCTGGCTGTTGGTATCGAAGCCGTCCTGGTTGTTGTCGAACTCCGAGTTCTTCACCACCAGGCTTCCGCCCGAGTTGGACCCCGAGTAGCCGAGCGCGTTGAACTGCCCGTGAGCGTGGTTGACGGTCTGATCGCAGATCTGCTTGCACGCGCCGATGTAGTAGCCGGAGTCGTTGAAGTTGCTGGCGTAGGTCTGGTCCCAGGTCCCGCCGCTCCAGCGGCTGGAGAAGATTCCGTAGGTCGCGGCGGCGTTGGGATGGGCCGGATTGAAGTAAGTGCTCGTCGCGTTCAGGTACGAGCCGAAGAAGCCGTGCCCGATCGTCCCCAGTTTGGCGTCCCACCAGATCTGGTTGCCGGACTCGCCGGTCCCGCCGAGGAAGTTGCAGGCGGTCAGGTTCTGGACCCAGACGTTTTTCGCGCGCCAGACCAGGATGCCGTTCAGGCCAACCGGTCCGCCCTTGCCCTTGGGGCCGAGGTTCTGAGCCGCGGCCTTGCTGCTGCACTTGGCCGAGCCGGGCTTGGTGCCGTCGACGATCACCGAGTTGCGGTTCATTCCGCGCAGGTACAGACCGGCCTTGGTGACCAGCACCCCGGCCGCGAGGGTGGGCTGTCCGGGCACTCGCTGAGGCGAGCTGGTCTTGTAATCGCCCGGACCGATCAGGATCCAGTCGTCGGGCTTGGCCGCCTTGACCGCGGCCTGGATGGTCTTGAACTGTCCGCTGATGCCCTTGTAGCTACCGACCCGCAGCACCTTGGCGCTGGCGCTGGCCGCTGGTACCACGGTTGCCGCGAGCATTGTCGCGATCACTACGACCCTGAACCGACTCATTAATTCCTCTCTCTCTCCTGGCGTCCGGCCGCCCGGGATCCTACACACCGGGATCCAGCTCGAACGCGACCCCCGCGATCTCGACGTCGTTGCCGGGCTCGAAGCCCTCGGCCTCGAGGGCCCGGATCACCCCGATCCCGCGCAGCCGGCGCTCGAGGTGCGCCAGCGCGTCCTCGTTGTCGAGGTCATAGCGGGCCACCAATCGTTCGATCCCCTTGCCGACCACACGGAAGCTGTGGTCATCGACCCGCTGCACCGTGTAGGAACGCTCGGCGGCGGGGCGGAAGACACGATGCTCAGGGAGATCGACGAGCGCGGCTTCGGAGTCGCTGGCCTGCTCGGCAGGGCCGGTCGCGGCGGAGACGCCGGCGGCCGGGGCGCCGGCGGCCGGGGCGCCGGCGGCCGGGGCGCCGGCGGCGGCAGCGGCCGGCGCGGCGGTCAGGGTCGCGCGGTCCCCGGCGGCGTTGACGCTGGCTCGACTCCCTCCGGGGTCGACCGGGATTCGGTGCATCAGGAGCGTGGCCAGCTCATCGAGTCCGGCGCGCGTGGCCGACGAGGTCACCAGCACCGGCACGTCAGGACCCAGGCGCCGCTCCCAGTCGGCTTTCGCGGCCGCCGCGGCTTTGGCCGTCACGAGATCGGCCTTCGACAGCGCCAGCACACGCGGTAGCGCGGCCAGCCGCGGGTCGTGGAGCTCCAACTCCCGCTCGACCGTGGCGTGGTTGGCCACAGGATCGGACCCGTCCAACGGCTGCAGGTCCAGCACGTGCACCAGCAACCGGGTGCGCTCCACGTGGGCCAGGAACTCGTGCCCCAGCCCCGCACCGTCGCTCGCCCCCTCGATCAGGCCCGGAATGTCGGCGATCACCAGCTGCCGGTCCGCGCCCTCGATCGTCCCGAGATTCGGCTCGAGCGTCGTGAACGGGTAGTTGGCGACCTTCGGCTGGGCCCGGGTGAGACGGGACAGCAGCGACGACTTGCCGGCGTTCGGAAGCCCGACCAGGCCCGCGTCGGCCAGCAGCTTCAGCTGCAGCGTGAGCCAGCTCTCGTCGCCGGCCAGCCCGCGCTCCGCGAACCGTGGCGTCTGATGCGTCGGTCCGGCGAAGCGCTTGTTGCCCCGGCCGCCGGGGCCTCCGCGGGCGACCACCGCGCGCTGTCCCGGCCGGACCAGGTCGTGCCGGGTGCCGTCCTCCTCGACCAGCACCTCGGTGCCGGGGGGAACCGGGATCTCCAGCGTGCCGCCGTCGGCGCCATGGCGCAGCGAGCCCTGACCATGACCACCCCGCCGCGCCGAGAAATGAGCCGTGCGGCGAAACCGCTCGAGGTCGCGCATCGAGTCGTCGCAGACGAGCACCACGTCTCCCCCCGGCCGCCGTTGCCGCCGTCGGGTCCGCCCTTCGGCACGTGGGCCTCGCGGCGGAAGCTGAGGCAGCCGTCGCCACCGCCGCCGGCCTCGACATGGATGCGGGCTCGGTCCTTCATTGGCGGTGATCACCGTGTCCTAGCGGCATGTGAGCTGGAACTGTCATCGGTTGGATTATGGTTCGCTTCCGCAGACATGTCCGATCCCGTCTTCCTGATCACCGGTGCGTCGAGTGGCATTGGAGCCGCTACGGCGCGAGCTGCGGGGGCAGCCGGCTACAGGCTGGTCCTCGCCGCCCGCTCGGCCGACCGGCTCGCCGACCTGGCTGAGGAGCTCGGCGGTTCTGACCGGGCGCTGGCGGTCCACTGCGACGTGACGGAATGGGAGCAGCAGGAGGACATGGTGCGAACCGCGCTGGACCAATTCGGCCGGCTCGATGTCGCCTTTGCCAACGCGGGATTCGGCGCCGCCCGCGGCTTCCTCAACGAGTCACCCGAGCACTGGCGCTCGATGGTGCTGACCAACGTCTACGGAGCGGCGCTGACGATCCGCGCCACGCTTCCGGCGCTGAAGCAGGCCAAGGGACACCTGCTGCTGACCGGCTCAGTGGCCGGCCGGAGGGTGCTGGCCGGCTCGCTCTACTCCGCCACCAAGTGGGCAGTCACAGCGATGGGCGAGGCGGCACGGCAGGAGCTCGACGGGACCGGGGTGCGGGTCACGCTGATCGAGCCGGGCATGGTGGACACTCCGTTCTTCGACAACCCGGTATCGGACGCGCTGCAGCCCGACGACGTCGCCCGCGCCGTGATGTTCGCCGTCTCACAGCCTCCGCACGTCGACGTCAACGAGATCCTCCTGCGGCCGACGGCCCAGAGCGGCTGAGCCTCGGCGTGGCCGAGCGCGGCTGAGCCTCAGCGTGGCCGAGCGCAGCTGAGCCTCAGCGTGGCCGAGCGCAGCTGAGCCTCAGCGTGGCCACGCGCGGCTGAGCCTCATTCCCGCTCGCCCAGCGTGGCCCGGAGGTCCGAGTCGACCAGCTTCGGCTCGAAGTTGACCTGGTCCGAGGTGTAACGGACGACGAGCAGACCGTGCCCGCGCAGGATCAGCTCGTTCCGCCGATCGCGCTTGATCTGAGCCCATGTCGTGTGGTTGCCGCCGCCGTCCAGCTCGACGACCACGCCCTGACGGCGGTACAGCGCGTCGACGGTGACGCCGTGGATCTCGGCGTTGATCTCGGGCAGCGGTAGCTTGAACCGCTCGCAGAACAGCACGAAGTCGATCTCGAGCTTGCTGCGCGTCCTGGCCAACCGCGGCTCGTGGCGCCTCATGGCCCGCTCCAGCCGTGCGCTCCCCGGCCGACCCTGCCCACACGCGCTCCGCAGTGCCCTGAGGTCGAGCAGCCGGCGGAAGTCGAGCTCCGCCAAGGCCTGCCGCAGGCGGTCCTCGTCGAACACGGCGGCGAGGTCGAGCGCGGTCTGGGCGATCGGGGTGACCGGCAGGCTGCGGTGCCAGATTCGCTCCGCCGGGCGGCGATCGTGGACGCGGACGCCCGGCAGCGACTTGCAGCGCCGCGGGGTGCTCACGTCGATGTACGTCGGTCGGTGGTCGATCAGGCCGAGCCACCAGGCGGCGGTAGCGTGACTCAGCATCGCCCCAGGCCCGGCGTAGAGGAGCGCAGCGGTCAGATCGGCCTCGACGCTAGGCGCGCGGTGCCCGAGCTGCGAACACGTCCGGAAGGACGAGATCGAGGTAGCCCTGCCTGGCGCCAGTGAGCGATTTGACCGCGATCGATTCCGACCTGAGCCGAGCTGATTCCGTCTCACCCGCCCAAACTGCCGGTCCGCCAGCCTGCGAGCGCGAAGTTTGGCGTCAGATGCATCCCGCTGCGCGCTGGAGCGCCAAGGTTCGGCCATGACCCGACTCTGGCGAGGATCGTGTGACCGGACAAGACGAGAGCGTGGCGAAAGCGAACGAGAGCATGGCGAAAGCGAACAAGAGCGTGGCGAAAGCGAACAAGATCGAGCCGAAAGCGAACGGAGGTCGCGGCCGAAAGCGAACGGAGGTCGCGCCCCCGGCACACGGGGCCCGCGATAAGGATGGTTTTGTTGCAGCCGGCATTTACGTTCCCACGCACGGGCGCACGGCTATAGGCTTCGCGATCGTCAAATCCGTGCTGCCTCTCAGGGCTGGCAGCCGCCATATGCAAACAGGAGGTTGGACTGGTGGCCAATTTGCTCCCGGACTTCAAGAAGTTCCTGCTGCGCGGGAACCTGGTGGAACTGGCGGTCGCGTTCGTTATCGGGGCGGTGTTTGCCACCCTGGTCAAGGCGTTCATCGCCGACCTGATCACCCCGATCATCGCGTTGATCTTCGGCAAGCCGAACTTCGGCGCCCTGACGTTCACGATCAATTCGAGTCAGTTCGCCTACGGCGATTTCATCAACAACCTGATCACGTTCGTGACCACGGCGGCGGCGATCTTCTTCTTCGTGGTGAAGCCGTACAACGCGTTCGAAGCCAGGCGCAAGCCGGGCGCGGACGATCCGACGGTCAAGGCCTGCCCCGAGTGCACCAGCGAGATTCCGGCGGCCGCGCGCCGCTGCCCGCAGTGCACGGCGCAGCTCATCACCTGAGGCAGGCGATCCGCGCGGCGAGGGTCGAGACCCCTCGCCGGCAGACGGACCTGGCGAGGTCGAGACCCTCGCCGGCAGTCGACGCGGAGAAGGAGCTACTCGGCTGAGGGAGCGGCGGCGTCCTGGGCCGGAACGATCGAGATCACCCGGCCGCGACGGCCGCGGGTGAACTGGACGGTCCCGGGCGTGCGGACGAAGATCGTGTCGTCCTTGCCGATCCCGACGCCGTCGCCGGGATGAAAGCGGGTTCCACGCTGGCGGACGATGATCTCGCCGCCGGTCACGGTCTGACCGGCGAACACCTTGACGCCGAGGCGCTTGGCGTTCGAGTCACGGCCGTTGCGCGAAGAGCCGAGGCCTTTCTTATGCGCCATCGGTTGCCTCCGGGGTAGAAGTTTCTGCCGACTCGCCGGCCGCCGGGGCCGAAGTCGGAGCCGGGGCCGCCGCAGCGGCCGAGGGCGTCTTGGCGGCCTTGGCCGGCTTCTTCGCCGAACCGCCCTTCGCCGAACCGCCCTTCGCCGAACCGCCCTTCGCCGAACCGCCCTTCGCCGAGCCGCCCTTGGCCGAGATCGAGGTGACCTCGATCCGCGTGAGCTCCTGACGGTGCCCGTTACGGCGCTTGTAGCCGCGCTTGGGCTTGAACTTGACGATCCGCAGCTTCGGCCCCCGCTCGTGGGCGAGCACCTTGGCCTGCACGGAAACGTCGCCGATCGCCGCGCCGTCGATCACGTCGCCGCCATCGACGTAGAGCAGCGGTACGAGCGCGATCTCGGCGCCGTCTTCCACGGGCAGGCGCTCGATCAGCAGGGACTGGCCCTCCTGAACCCGATACTGCTTGCCGCCTGTTTTGACGATTGCGTACATGACTACTCCGAGGAAGATGCTGACGCTGTGTTGGCCGTGTCGGTCCTGGCGCCGGAACGGCGTCGCCCGCCTCTGCGGCCACGACGCCGAGCACCTGATTCTACGCCATCCTCGCCATTGTCAGCGTCCGCGCCGCCCGGCTCGTCCCGGTCGCCGTCGGAGGCGGGCAGGTCGACCAGCCTGGCCACCGCCGCGGTGCGGCCGACCTCCTCGATCCGCACCAGGCGCTTCGTCCCGATCAGGCTGTCGGCGTCCTTGACCGCGATGATGTAGCCGTCGACCTTGGCCACCGCATCTCCGGGGCTGTACATGTGCGGCTCGATCAGCTCGACGTGGACCTCCTCGCCCTCGCGGAACGGCAGGGCGCGCTCGAGCACCAGCTCGCGATCGCCCTCCAGCAGCACGGCGAAGTGATCGAGTGGCAGTCCCTCCGACCCCTCGAAGTGGAACCACTTGCCGGTCTCCGCCTCGATCGCATGCAGAGCCCGGGCGTCGTTGCCGGTGAACTCGGCTGACACCCGTGGGTTCATCTGCAGGAGCAGCGCCTCGGCCTTGGTCTCGGTGGCGAGCTCGCGCATCCGACGCTCGAATTCGATCGCGATCGTCTCCTCGGACTTGATCACGCCCTCGCCGTCGCAGGTCGGGCAGGGCCGGGTCATGATCTCGCGCACGCCCTCGGTCACGTTCTGGCGGGTCATCTCGACCAGCCCGAGCGGGGAGATCTCCACCACGAAGGTCTTGGTGCGGTCCTCGTCGAGCGCCTTGCGCAGCGTCTTGAGGACGGCGTCCCGGTTGCGGGCCCGGGCCATGTCGATGAAGTCGATCACGATGATTCCGCCGATGTCGCGCAGCCGCAGCTGCTTGACCACCTCGTCGGCGGCCTCGAGGTTCGTCTTGGTGATCGTGTCCTCGAGCCGGGCGCTCTTGCCGCGGCCGATGAAGCTGCCCGAGTTGACGTCGATCACCGTCAGCGCCTCGGCGTAATCGATCATCAGATAGCCGCCGCTGGGCAGATCGACCCGGCGCGAGAGCGTCGAGGCGAGCACCTCCTCGACGCCGAAGGCCTCGAACAGGGGGCGCTCGTCCTCCCACAGCTCGACCTGGTCGACCAGGTCCGGAGCGGTGCGGGAGAAGAACGACACCAGGCGGCGGTACTGCTTTTCGTCATCGACTATCGCGCGCTCGAAGGCGTCGGAGAAGATGTCGCGCACGACGCGGACCGACAGGTCGGCCTCCTGGAAGACCAGGGCCGGCGCGGAGGACTCGGCGACGCGCTTCTGGAGCACTTCGCCGAGCTTGAACAGATAGACCATCTCGCGCTCGAGGTCGGCCCGCTTGGCGCCCTGAGCCGCCGTCCGGATGATCGCTCCCGCACCCTTGAGGTCGAGCTTGCTCGCCTCCTTGCGCAGGCGCTCGCGCTCCTTCTCCTCGAGCCGCCGGGAGACGCCGACGCCCTCGCCGAAGGGGGCGTAGACCATGTAGCGCCCGGCGATGGTCAGGTCCATCGACAGGCGTGCGCCCTTGGTCTTGAGCGGATCCTTGACCACCTGGACCACGATCTCCTGGCCGGGCTTGAGCATGTCGGTGATGTTGCGGCCCTCGCGGCTGCCGCCACGGCCGCGGCGCGGCGCCTCGACGCCAGGCAGCACGATTTCGTCGACGTGGAGAAAGCCGTTCTTCTCCAGGCCGATATCGACGAATGCGGCTTCGAGGCCGGCGAGCACGTTGTCGACGCGGCCCTTGTAGATGTTGCCGACGATCGAGCGGGCTCCGCGCCGCTCGAGGTACAGCTCGGCCACGTAGTAGCCGGCCGCCGGGTTGCCCGTCGGCTTGCGCCGACGACCACGGCCTCCGGCCCCGGTGCCCGCTGCAGCGGCGGGCTTGCGGGCGGCAACGTTTCCAGTTGCCTCGAGTAGCGCGACCCGGGTCTCCCCGCGGTCGACGCTGACTAGCACTTGCTTCTTCAAGTTGAGATCAGTCCTTTGCGAAATCGATGCCCGGCGCGCAGATGGGGCACTCGGGCAGAGTGGCATGTGGCCCGGCGCCAACGGTCCGGCGCGGGCGGGAGATGGATGCCGGGCAGGCGAATAGCGAACGCCGGCATTACGAAACTAGGACCCTGGCCTTGCCCGCCGAGGACACCCGAGCCTGGATGTAGATCGACTGAAGCAGTCCGAGGGCGATGAAGGTCACGAGCACCGACGAGCCGCCGTAGCTCATCAACGGCAGCGGTACCCCGGTGATCGGCATTATGCCTATGGTCATTCCTACGTTAACGAAGACCTGGAACATCATCATCGCCAGGATCCCCCCGGCGATCAGCGTGCCGTAGAGATTCTTGGCCATCGTGAGGATCCGCAGGGCGCGCCAGATCAGCAGGGCATACAGCGACAGCACGAGCGCCGCGCCGACGAAGCCGTAGGTTTCGCCCACGACCGCGAAGATGAAGTCGGTCTGGTCCTCAGGCAGGAAGTGCAGATTCGTCTGACTGGCCCCGGCCAGGCCACGACCCGTCTTTCCGCCTGAGCCGATCGCCGTCAGCGACTGCGTGATGTTGTAGGTCTGGTTGCCCGGGTCGTGGGACGGGTTCAGGAACCCGGTCAGACGCTGCACCTGGTAGGGCTTCAGCACGTGGACACCGAGCGCCGGGGCGACCGCCAGCACCACCACGATCGCCACCACGAAGGTCGCGGCCAGCGCGGTCAGCTGCTTCCACGACGTACCGGCGAAGAACAGGATCGTGAACGCGATCGCCACGTAGACAAGTCCGGTGCCGAGGTCCGGCTGGGGGATCACGATCATCGCCGGGACGAGCGCGAACAGCATGACCCGGGCGGTGGTGCGCCGTTCGTGCAGGCGCCGGGACCGATCGACGGCGAACGCCGCGAGTGCGGCGATCAGCAGCACCTTGCCGAACTCCGAGGACTGGAACTCGAGCAGCGGCAGCGGGATCCACCGACGCGCCCCGCGGATCGCCGGCATGCCGTACACGACGAGGTTGAGCGCGATCAGCGCCCCGTAGAGCCCGTACTTGTACTCCCGCAGCCGCGAGTAGTCGATCCGGCTCAGCACGATCGCGACGAGCAGCCCGAGGCCGGCATACAGGCCCTGGTGCTCGACGTAGTACAGCGGCTGACCGTGCATCGTGGTCCGGGTCGCCCCCTTCAGGGTGATCAGCGAGCAGGCGATCAGCCCGAACGCCGCCAGCATCAGCAGCGGATCGAACGCGAACAGCATGCGTGGCCTCGGCGTCGCCGGAGCCTCGTCACTCATGCGGATCGGAGTGACACTCACAGCGTCGTCGACTTCCCGGCCACGTACTGGCCCTTCTTGCCGAAGAACCACTGCGAGAGCATCTGCCGCGCCACCGGCGCCGCCGCGACAGCGCCGAACCCGCCCTGCTCCACGGTCACGACGATCGTGATCGGCGTGCTCGTCGCCGTCGCGGGCACAAAGCAGGCGTACCAGGAGTAATCGGCCTGACCGTTGTACTGGGCGGTCCCGGTCTTGCCGTAGACCGGCTCAGGGAAGTTGCCGAACACGTCGGCCGAGGTCCCGCCGGGCTGGGAGGCGGCGGCCCGCAGTCCGGCTCGGATCGCCTCGAGATAGGCCAGGTTGACGTTGATGTGGCGCGCCGGCGGCGGCTGGATGTTCGAGAGCACGGTGCCGTCGGAGGAATCGATCTGCAGCCCGAGGTGCGGACGGACGATCGTGGCCCCGTTCGGGCCGCCGTTGGCGATCGCCGAATAGGCGACGGCGAGCTGCAGCGGGGTGACCTGGACGTCGCCCTGCCCGACCGCGAGGTTGACGTTATCGCCGGAGGACCAGGGCCGCCCGTCGGCGATCCCACAGGATGCGCGCTTACCGTACTTCTTGTACGGCCCGATCCCGAGCTCGCATTCGTGCTCGAGCGCATCGACGTGGGCACGCCATTTCGGCGAGGGCAGGTTGCCGGCGATCTCGCCACCGAGGTCGATTCCGGTCTTGCGGCCGATGCCGTACTTGCTCGCCCAGTCCTGCAGCGGGCCACTTTGCAGATGCGGGCCAGGGTCCACGTTGGTCTGCGCGCCCAGGTTGTAGAAGAACACGTCGGAGGACACCTGGATCGCCTTGGTCAGCGTGATCACGCCATAGGCGGCATTGCCGGAGTTGTGCCGGCAGAGCGTCGCCTGGCAGAACTGCCCGGTGTCGTCGAACGGCTCGTTGACGCTCCAGGCGTGGCTTTCCAGTGCCGCGGTGGCGGTGATCGGCTTGAACGTCGAGCCATCGGGGCCCGCGGTCTGGATCGCCCGGTTGATCAAGGGGTAATTACTGGCCGCGCTGTTGATCTGCTTATAGGCGGCGGTGGACAGCGGGTGGGTGAAGATGCTCGGGCTCACCTCGGGCAGCGAGCCCATCGCGTAGACCTCGCCGTTCTGGGGGTTCATCGCCACGAACGCCCCCGAGTTGGCCGGGGGGTTGCTGGCGATCGACTGCTGGAGGGCCTGCTCGCCCGCCTGCTGGAGCTTCAGGTCGAGCGAGAGCTTCAGCGTGTTTCCGGTGACCGGGGAGACCCCCTTGAGATCGCCCACCGGCTGTCCGAGAGCGTTGACCTGAATGTTCTCCTGGCCGTCGGTCCCGCGCAGATCCTTGTCGTAGTAGTACTCGAGACCCGACTGGCCGATGATCGAGTTCTGGGACAACCCCCGGTAGCGACGGAGCTTGACCTCCTGCGGGCTGATCGGTCCGACCGTGCCGAACAGCTGCGCGGCGGTCTGTCTCAGCGGGTAAGCGCGCAGGTAGACCCTTTCGACGATCACCCCGGGGAACTGGTTCTGGCGCTCGGCGAGGTAGTACTGGACGTATTTGCTGACGTCGCGCTTGACCGTCACGTTGGCGTAGGGCAGCAGCGACTCCTGCTGCGCGACGTCGCAGGGAATCTGGGCCAGGCGCACAGTGCTGACCACGCCGGGCGTGACCAGGCCGGTGACCTTGCACGGCCCAGCTCGGGTCGACAGCCCCAGCACACCGGCCAGGCGCCGGTACACCGCCATGTCCCGACGGGGCGGGTGGGCGAAATTGCTCAGATTGGCCGGCACCGGCAGGTCGGGCGGCTGGATCTGGACGTCGATAGCCGACTTGGAGTCGACCAGGACGGTGCCGCTGCGGTCGAGGATGTCGCCGCGCGCCGCCGGAATCGCGATGTGACGGATGCGGTTGGTGCTGGCCTGCTGGATGTACTGGGTCGTGTTCAGGACCTGCAGGAACCAGAGCCGGAAGAAGATGATGGCGAACATCGCCAGCGCGAAGCCGCCCAGCACGGCGACCCGCAGGGCAAGCTGCGGCGTCAACGGAGCACGGCGGTCGTCCTGGGGCTGGATCATCGGGCGGAGGACCGGGGGATCGGGCCCAGGCGCTCGGACGGCCGGGAGAGCGGGCTGAGGCCGCCGGTGGTGTATGCGCGCCGGCGCCGACGGCGGGGGTCGTCCGGAAGCACGGGCTTGATCAGGCGCTGCACCAGCGCGTACACCGGCAGCGCGATCAAGGAGTTGACCAGCACGCTCACGAAGATCTGCTGCAGCAGCAACAGGCTGACCGGGGAGTCGACGCCGAGCAGGAACTGGATCACGGCCATCCCGAGGCCGGCGACGGCGGTCGCCGCGGCGCCGAGGGCGAGCGGGACGAGGCCGTGGGCGGGGTCGCGCAGCTCACGCAGGCGCCCGGACCAGTAGCCGATGACGATGTACAGCAGCGAGGTCACGCCCAGTGTCTGAACCAACGCCAGGTCGACGAACAAGCCGACCCCGAAGCCCATGATCGCCCCGGCCAGCGAGCCGGTCAGCAGCCCGACCGACATCACGATCAGCGGCGTCAGGTCCGCGCTGACGCCGAAGATCGAGATCTGGGAGACCGCCGCCTCCTGGACGATGACCGCCAGGAAGCCGAGGGCCAGCAGCCGGAGCGGAAGCTGAACCGATTCGCTCACGGGCCGGGCACCTGGGCGCGCTGGGACCCGGCCTTGACCCGCGTGAGGATCTGCACCGAGGTGAGGTGCCGCAGGTCGGCCGCCGGGGTCACCGAAACCTGGGCATTGTTGATCAGCCCGTTCTGGCTGAAGTTCGAGACCTGGCCGATCGGGATGCCGGTCGGATACAGCGAGTCCAGCGGCCCCGACTTGAAGCCGGCCGTGACCACCGCCTGGCCGTTGGCGATCGGCGCGTGGTTGGGCAGGAAGGTGAGCAGCAGCTGGTTCGGATCCCCGACCGCCGGAACCAGCTCGCCCGTGTCGCCGACCGAGTCCTGGACCTCGGCGGTCACCGCGGAGGAATGGTCGGTGATCAGCGTGACGATCGAGACGCTCGCATCGACGGTCGTGACCTTGCCGACCAGCGCGCCGTCGCCGATCACCGGATCGTTGACCCGGATGCCGTCGTCGGATCCCTTGTCCACCCCGATCGTGGCGTACCAGAGCGTCGGATCCCGGGAATAGACGTGCGCCGCGACCGGGCTGTAGGCGTCGATCCCGTTGCTGTTGTCCAGGTGGACCTGGTTGGTCAGCTGCGCGTTCTCGATCGCGTACTGCTGAAGCCGGTCGTTGGCCGCGGTCAGCTGCTGCACCTGCTTGCGCAGGCGGTTGACCTGCGACTTCGCGCGGAAGGTGTCAGAGAACCAGCCGGCGACGTCGCGGACGGGGGCAAGGGCCTTGCTGGCCCCCTCTTGCACCGGCGAGAGGACCTCGACTATGCCGCGCTGCACGGAGTGCAGCGGGCTGCTGGGCGACTCGCCGAAGTAGGCGGTCAGCAGGATCAGGGAAGTGCCGACGAGCAGCGCGAGTACCGCGCGGCGCCGCCGGACTTGCTTGTCATGCACGAGATGCAGGTCTCCAAGTGTTTGCTCCCGACCACTGCTGCCAGTAGGCCCAACCTAGTAGCGGCGGCGTCGATTGCGTGAATTCTTGCTGGAACGGTGGATCGCCTCAAACTCCTCCAACGACCTCCCCGAGCCGACGGCCACACAGGTGAGCGGCGACTCCGCGAGGTGCGCGGGCATCTGCGTCTCGTGACGCAAACGCTCTTCGATCCCCTGTAGCAGTGAACCGCCTCCCGCCAACATGATGCCACGATCCATGATGTCGGAGGCGAGCTCCGGCGGTGTCCGGTCAAGTGTCTCCTTGACGGCATCGATGATCTGCGAGACCGGCTCCTCGAGCGCGCCCCGGATCTCCTCGCTCGTCAGCACCACCGTCTTGGGCAGCCCGGAGACCATGTCGCGTCCCCGGATCTCCGCCTGGACCTCTTCGGCCATCGGATATGCGGAGCCGATCTCGAGCTTCAGCTCTTCGGCCGTCTGCTGGCCGATCAGCAGCTTGTACTCCCGCTTGACGTAGTTGATGATCGCCTCGTCGAGCTCATCCCCGCCCACCCGGATCGACTGGGAGACGACGATCCCGCCGAGGGAGATCACCGCCACCTCGCTGGTGCCACCGCCGATGTCGACCACCATCGAGCCGGTCGGCTCCCCCACGGGCAGGCCGGCACCGATCGCGGCGGCCATCGGCTCCTCGATCAGGTAGGCCTGGCGGGCGCCGGCCGAAAGGCAGGCCTCCTCGACCGCGCGCTTCTCGACTCCCGTGACCCCGCTGGGGACACAGACGACGACGCGCGGGTGCGCCCAGCGGTTCTGGTGGACCTTCTGGATGAAATGTCGCAGCATCTCCTCGGTGACCTCGAAGTCGGCGATCACCCCGTCCTTCAGGGGCCGGATCGCAGAAATCGTGCCGGGCGTCCTCCCCAGCATCCGCTTGGCTTCGATCCCCACGGCATGAACCTCACCGGTTCTGGAGTCGACCGCCACCACGCTGGGCTCGGACAGAACGATCCCGCGCCCGCGGACGTAGACGAGCGTGTTGGCCGTGCCGAGATCGACCGCCATGTCGCGGCCACCGAAACCGGTCAGGTACGTGAAGAAACCCATAGGTGGAAAGCGGTACGGCAAATCGGCAGACATCGCGGCGGGATTCGGAGGGCCGCGGCGTACTGCCAGCTCCGTCCGCGACCGAGTGTACCGAACCGCCCTGCCGCCGCAGCGTCACGCAACGACTGGCCAAACGAAAAAAACCTGGAAAATGGGCTCAGCCGCCGAGGAGACCGGGCGCAAGCTCCAGAAGTGTCGGAAGTGGCAGGCCGACCACATTGAGGTAATCCCCCTCGATCCGGGCCACCAGCGCGGCCCCGCGGCCCTGGATCGCATATGCGCCGGCCCGATCTCGCCACTCGCCGCTCTCGAGATACCAGGCGAGCAACCGCGGGTCGAGCGCCCGAAACTCGACCAGCGTGCTCGCCACCGCGGTCCGAGCGCGGCCGTTCTCGATCAGACAGACGCCGCTGAGCACCAGGTGCCGGCGATCGGCCAGCGCCTGCAGGGTAGCCCGAGCTTCATCGACGTCGGCGGGCTTTCCGTAGATCCGCGCGCCGAGCGAGACGATCGTGTCGACGCCGAGGACCGCCGCCTCCGGCTGGCCGGTCGCCACCTTCGACGCCTTCCGATAGGCGTTCTCGGCCACCACCTCGTGCGGAGGGCCGGCGGTGAGCTCTTCGACCTCGGAGACGATCACCGAGAACTCGACGCCGAGCTGCGTGAGGATCGCCCGTCGCTGGGGCGAGCCCGATGCCAGAATCAGGTTCAGGACAGCTCGGGGAAGAACAGGCCGGCCTCGCGCGCCGCCGACTCGTCCGAATCGGAGCCGTGGACCATGTTCTGCCCGACCGCGGTCGCGTAGTCGCCGCGGATCGAGCCGGTGGTGGCGTCGAGCGGGTTGGTCGCGCCGATCACCTGGCGGGCCGCCTTCACGGCGGCCTCACCCTCCAGCACCATCGCCACCAGCGGACCGGAGGTGATGAACACGACCAGCTCCTCGAAGAACGGCTTGCCGTCGTGCTCGGCGTAGTGCTGAGCGGCCAGTTCGCGGGTCATCGTCATCAGCTTGAGCGCGGCCAGCCTGAGGCCCTTGCGCTCGAACCGGGCGATGATCTCACCGGTGAGATTGCGAGCAAAGGCGTCGGGTTTGACGAGGATCAGCGTCCGCTCCATGTTGGCGGTCTCCCTTCGGGTCTTATCTAGAGGCTTCTAGGCTTGAGGTACTACGAGCGCTGGGCCGAGCCGCCGCCGCCGACGTCGGCCGGGCCGATGATCGCCTGCTCAGGCACCGGATCGCGTCGCCGGCGGACTCGCCGGGCGGTAGGCGGAGCGGTGCCGATCTCCGCTTCGCAGAACGGGCAGATCTTCCAGGACGGGTCGAGCGGCCGTCCGCAGGTGGCGCACGGGTCCTTGAGCTTGCGCATGCAGTTGGGGCAGCGCAGGAACTCCTTCTCGACCTCGTAGTCGCAGTGGGGACACAGGTGGTACCCGACCTCGGCCAATCGCGCCTCCGCCGCCTGCATTTCCAGGTCTCGCTCGCGCACGTCATCGAGATACTCCGGCGGCCGCACGATCATGTACACGACGGTCCCGACATACGGGAACAGTGACGCGGCCGTGGCGCAGCCGATCAGCATCGGGTCGGCGATCCGGCGCCGGGCGTCGGCGTAGGTCCAGTACAACAACGAGAGCCAGATCACCACCAGAAACAGGATCACCAGCTCGACGACGAGGCTTACGGTGCTGTTCTTGATCCCAAAGGCCGCGGGGAGAAACATGTGGCGAGCGAGTGTAATGGTAGGGGGGGTCGGATTGTCTCGATGAACGCGGGCTTGCTGGTGGGCCCAGGCAAAACGGCTAGAGGAACACCCGCCCGAACAGATAGCCGATCCCGAAGAAAACCAGGATCACCACGGCGACGATCAGGGCCACCAGCCCGACCATCGTCAGAAAGCCGGGTTGATCGTTGTCCCCGTTCATAGCATCGAGGCCCGCCGCCCGCCGGCGCCACCCAGCGCGGCGACCAGGTCGGCGACCAGATAGATCGAGCCGGTGGCCAGCACCAGCCCGGACGGCCCGGCCAGCTCGCGCGCACGCTGGAGCGCGGCGCTCGGCTCACGCACGACCTCGGCCGCGGGACCGTCGGGCGAGCCCTCCAGCAGTTGACGGACCAGGGATTGGAGTGTCGGCGGCGGCAAGGCGCGAGGATTCTGACTGCTGGTGAGGACGAGCGCGTCGAGCGCCGGCAGCAGCCGCGCCAGCATCTCGGCGGCATCCTTGTCGTCCAGGATCGAAACCACCCCGACGACGCGGTCCCGGCCGGCGGCAAGCTCCGGCAACGACTCGGCCAGCGCGGCGATTCCATCGGGATTGTGTGCGCCATCGATGACCGTCAGCGGATCCTCGCCGATGATCTGCAGGCGGCCGGGCACGCGGACCTCGAGCGCGGCGGCCGCGACGGCGTCGGCATCGAGCCTGCCCAGGTAGGCCTCCGCGGCGGCGCGCGCGAGCGCGAAGTTGCGCCGCTGGAACGCGCCGAGGGCGCCCACCGGCGCGCCGGGATCGCTGCCCGCCCGGATGATCGTGGCGCCGCGCTCCGCCGCGACCCGGACCGCCACCGCATCCGCCTCCGGATGCAGGCCGGCCCCCAGCACCAGCGTTCCGCCGGGCTGGACGACGTCCAGCTTCTCGCCGGCGATCGCCGTGATCGTCGGACCGAGCCAGCGCGTGTGCTCCAGCCCGATGCCGGTCAGCACCTGCACGCTCGACGGGATCACGTTGGTCGCGTCATAGCGCCCTCCCAAGCCCGCCTCGATCACCGCCACCTCCACGCCACGGCGCGCGAGCTCGACGTAGGCGGCTGCGGTGAGCGCCTCGAACTGCGTCACGCGATCCTCGGCCTCGAGCGATCGATTGACCAGTTCCGCGGCCCGGGCGGCGCGAGCGACCGCGTCGGCGAACGCGTCCGGCTCGATGTCCTCGTCGCCGATCCGGATCCGCTCGGAGAACGACACCAGGTGCGGAGACAGATAGGAGCCGACGGTCAGGCCGTGATGGGCGAGGATCGCCGCGATCATGCGCGTCGTCGAGGACTTGCCGTTGGTGCCGACCACGTGGATCGAGCGAAAGCGGCGTTCCGGGTGACCGAGCGTGGTCATCAGCCGCCGCATCCGGTCCAGCCCGAAGCGCATCCCGAACAGCTCGAGCGAGAGCAGGTAGCGCTCCGCGTCCTCCGGGGTCATGGCGCGCGCAGCTCCTGAGTCATAGTGCGGCCAGCTCCGTCTGCAGCCGCGCGAGCTTGTCGCGCTCGGCCTGGACGACCTCGGCCGGCGCCTTGGCGACGAACCCCCGATTGGCCAGCATGCGCTCCGAGCGCTGAATCTCCGCCTCGAGCTTGGCCCGAGCGATCGCACGCTTGCTGTCGGCCGCCCCGAGATCGACGTGCTGGTTGGCCAGGATCTCGACGCTGCCACCGGGGACCGGCACCGAAACGATCGGCTCGCCGTCGGCCCAGGCCAGTTTTCCGAGCCGGGCCAGGTGGTCCGCGGTGTCCTCGTAGCCCTCGGCGGCCAGTCGCGCCGGCAGCGTCGTGCCGGGCTTCACCTCGGCGGAGTCACGCCAGGCCCGCACGGCTGTGACGGCCTCGATGAGTCGCTCGAGCGCGGCTTCGGCCTGCTCGTCGGATTCCGGCTCCCCCGGCGAACTCAACCCCGCCGCCAGCAGCCCCGCCGCACCGGGCACGTGGGAATAGATCTCCTCGGTCACGAACGGAATCATCGGGTGGGCGAGCGCAAGCGTCTCCGTGAGTACGTAGAGGAGCGTCTGCGCGGTCCCTGGGTCACCGTCGTAGAGCCGCGGTTTGACCAGCTCGAGGTACCAGTCGCAGAGCTCCCCGTAGACGAAGTCGTACAGCTCCAGCGCCGCCCGCGAGAAGTCGTAGCCCGCGATTCGCTCGTCGAGCTGCCGGCGAGCCCGGTGTAGCCGCGAGAGGATCCAGCGATCCTCGACGCTGCCCGGCGTCAGCGCCGCGCGGGTGGCGGGATCGACGCGCAGCAGGATCAGCCGCGAGGCGTTCCACAGCTTGTTGGCGAGCTGCTGGCCCTGCACCACCTTGTCCTCGCTGAAGCGCACATCCTGTCCGGAGGACATGGCCAGCAGCCCCCAGCGCACGGCGTCCGCGCCGTAGGCGGGAAATTCCCCTGGATCCTCGGAACCGGCGGCGAAGACCGGGGGCCGCGGCCCGCCGTCGATCAGGTCGATCGGGTCGATTCCCGTGCCGAGCGACTTGGACATCCGGCGCCCATCGGGGGCTTGGACGATCGAATGGACGTACACGTCCTCAAACGGGATCGCGCCCGTGAACTCGATCCCCATCATGATCATCCGCGCGACCCACAGAAAGATGATGTCGCGCCCGGTCGAGAGCACGTCCGTCGGGTAGAAGGCCCGCAGCTCGGGCGTCTGCGCGGGCCACCCGAGCGTGGCGAACGGCCACAGCGCGCTCGAGAACCAGGTGTCGAGCACGTCGGGATCCCGTTCCCAGCCCTGGCCTTCCGGCGCGGTTACGCCGACATAGGTCTCCTCACCGCGGTAGTAGACGGGCAGCCGATGACCCCACCAGAGCTGACGCGAGATGCACCACGGCCGGATGTTCTCCATCCACCGCAGGTAGACGCGGGCGTGGTTCTCGGGGTGGAAACGAAGTCGCCCGCTGCTCACCGCCTCGATCGCCGGCCTGGCCAGCTCGTCCATCCGCATGAACCACTGCAGCGACACCAGCGGTTCGATCCGCTCGCCGGAGCGATGCGAGTAGGGCACGACGTGGACGATCTCCTGGGTCCGGGCGACCAGGCCGAGCTCGCGCAGCTCCGCCACGACCGCGGCCCGCGCATCCATCACGGTCATCCCGACGAACCGCGCCGGCGCCTCGTCCGAGATCCGGCCGTCCTCGCCGATCACCGAGATCTGCGCCAGCCCATGGCGGCGTCCGATCTCGAAGTCGTTGGGGTCGTGGCCGGGGGTGATCTTCAACGCCCCGGTGCCGAACTCGGGCTTGACGTAGTCGTCGGCGATGATCTTCAGCTTGCGCCCGACGAGCGGGAGGATCGCCGTCTCACCGATCAGCCGCCGGTAGCGCTCGTCCTCCGGATGCACGGCGATCGCCGTGTCGGCGAGCATCGTCTCGGGACGGACCGTGGCGACCGTGATCGCGCCGGATCCCGAGGCCAGCGGGTAGTCGATGTAGTAGAGCGTGTCGGTGACCTCGCGATCGGCCACCTCGAGATCCGAGATCGCGGAAGCGCTTCCCGGATCCCAGTTGACCATATAGCGGTCCCGGTAGATGTAGCCCTTCTCATAGAGCGCCACGAACACATGGAGGACTGCCCGGGCGTACTCGTCGTCGAGCGTGAACCGCTCCTCCTCGAAGTCGCACGAGGCGCCCAGCCGCTTGAGCTGCTCGATGATCGCGCCGCCGTACTCGCGGCGCCACTCCCAGACTCGCTCGATGAAGGCGTCGCGGCCGAGGGCCTCGCGGCTGCTGCCCTCCTGCTCGAGCGCGCGCTCCACCTGCGTCTGGGTGGCGATACCGGCGTGATCGGTGCCGAGGATCCACTTCGTGCGGATCCCGCGCATCCGGTGGTAGCGGGTGAGACAGTCCTGCACCGAGTTGTTGAGCGCGTGGCCCATGTGGAGCACGCCGGTCACGTTCGGCGGCGGGATCGCGATCGAGTAGTTCTCGGCCGCGGTGCCCTCCGGCTCGGGGTGATAGATGCCCGAGTCGAGCCATCGGCGGACGATTCGCGGCTCGACCTCCGAGGGGTCGTAGCGGGGCTTGGATTCCAGGTCCGACATCGGCGCGCAGTCTAGGAGCTACTCGCCCGGGACCTACGCCGGGCCCCGCTTGCCGCCCTACGACCTAAGCGGCCTCTTCTTCGGGCGCGGCGACGGTGACCAGGGTGGGCGCGGTGCCCTTGTCGATCGTGTCGCGGGTGACTACGCACTTGCGGACGTCGCGGCGTGAGGGCAGCTCGAACTGCACCTCGAGCAGAACCTCCTCGATGATCGAACGCAGGCCGCGAGCGCCGGTCTCCCGCTCGAGTGCCTTGTCGGCGATCGAGGACAGCGCCTCATCGGCGAATACCAGCTCGATTCCGTCGAACTGGAAGAAGCGCTGGAACTGCTTGGCCAGCGCGTTGCGCGGCTCGGTCAGGATCTTCATCAGCTCGTTACGCGAGAGCTGGTGGATCGCCGACATCACCGGTAGACGCCCGATGAACTCGGGGATCAGCCCGTACTGGATCAGATCCTCCGGCAGGCAGTGCTCGAAGATCTCGCCGGTGTCGCGCTGCTCCTTGGACTGGATCGTGGCGCCGAAGCCGACGCCCTGATGCCCGATCCGCCGTTCGATCACGCGGTCGAGGTTCGCGAACGCCCCGCCGCAGATGAACAGGACGTTGGTGGTGTCGATCGAGAGGAACTCCTGGTGCGGGTGCTTCCGGCCGCCCTGTGGGGGAACCGAAGCGGTCGTCCCCTCCAGGATCTTCAGCAGCGCCTGCTGGACGCCCTCGCCGGAGACGTCGCGGGTGATCGACGGGTTGTCCGCCTTGCGGGCGATCTTGTCGACCTCGTCGATGTAGATGATCCCGGTCTCGGCCTTCTTGACGTCGTAGTCGGCGGCCTGGATCAGCTTCAGCAGGATGTTCTCGACGTCCTCGCCGACGTAGCCGGCCTCGGTCAGCGCTGTCGCGTCGGCGATCGCGAACGGAACGTTGAGGATCTTGGCCAGCGTCTGGGCCAGCAGGGTCTTACCGCAGCCGGTCGGGCCCAGCAGGAGGATGTTCGACTTCTGCAGCTCGATGTCGTTGTCATCGGACTGCATCATCTGCACGCGCTTGTAGTGGTTGTAGACCGCCACGGAGAGCGAGCGCTTCGCCTGCTCCTGACCAACCACGTACTCGTTCAGGACGTCGTAGATCTCCCGCGGCTTGGGCAGATTCTCGATGTCAAAACTGGGCGGTGCGGTGAGCTCCTCATCGATGATCTCGTTGCAGAGATCGATGCACTCGTCGCAGATGTAGACGCCCGGTCCCGCGATCAGCTTCTTGACCTGACGCTGAGACTTCCCGCAGAAACTGCAGAGAAGTTGTTCGTTGGAGTCGGTGGGACGTGCCATCAATCCTCTCCCCAGAGTTCGGCCCGATCGCCAATCTCGTGCCCTAAGACTAGTGCCTCAGTGCTGCGAGATCACGCGGTCGATGATTCCGTACTCCTTTGCCTCTTCGGAGCTCATGAAATAGTCGCGTTCGGTGTCCTGCCGAACCTGCTCGAGTTCCTTGCCGGTGTGCTTGGCGATGATCTCGTCCAGACGCCGGCGCACGTCGATGATCTCCCGGGCATGAATCTCGATATCGGTCGCCTGTCCCTGGAAGCTCGAGGACACCTGGTGGATCAGGATCTTGGCGTTGGGCAGGGCCATCCGCTTGCCGTGCGCCCCGCCGGAGAGCAGCAGCGCGCCCATCGACATCGCGATGCCGACGCAGATCGTCGATACGTCGGGCTTGATGAACTGCATCGTGTCGTAGATCGCCAGCCCGGCATACACCGAGCCGCCCGGCGAGTTGACGTACAGGGAGATGTCCTTGTCGGGATCCTCGGACTCCAGATGCAGGAGCTGCGCGACGATCAGATTCGCGATCTGATCGTCAACCGGCGTGCCCAGGAAGATGATCCGCTCGTTCAGAAGGCGGCTGTAGATGTCGAACGCGCGCTCCCCGCGGGAGGTCTGCTCGACGACCATCGGTACTAAAGGGCTCATGGTCCTCGCTTCATTTGCCGGTTGCGCCCGGATTCCTGCCGAGCGTAGCAACCGCCCGTTGCGGCCGAATCAGCTTCCGGGAGTCCAGATTTGCCCGGGGGCCGACTCGGCGTCTTCCTTGCCCGGAGTCCACAGCTTGTCGCGGGCCTGAGCCTGCTCGACGCTGATCGGCTTGGCTTCGCGCACGATCAGTTCGAGCGCCTGCCGGGTGGCCACGTCCTCGCGCATGCGCTCGAGGCGGCCCCGGGAGCGCAACTGCTCGATCAGCTTCTCGACGCTGGTGTCGCCGCCCTGGGCCGCGGGCTCGAGTGCCGCGCGGAGATCATCATCGCTGGGTTCGATCGATTCCGCCTCGACGATCGCCGCCAGCACCGCCTCCCGGCGCAGGGCGGCGGCAGCCTCGGGTTCGGCTTCGTGGGCGAGCTCTTCCTCCTCCTTGCCGGCGATCCGCAGGTAGGCCTCCTTGGAGAGCCCCTGACGGGAGAGCGCCGACAGCGTGTCGGAGAGCAGTTCGTGGGCACGAGCGTGAATCAGCTTGTCCGGCACCTCGATCTGTGCCTCGCCGACCGCCGCCTCCAGCACGGCCTGCTCGAACTCGCGCTCGATCGAGCGGTCCTCGACCTCGCGCAGACGCTTGGCGACATCCTCGCGGAGCTCGGCCAGCGTGTCGAATTCCGTCGAGTCCGAAGCGAAGTCGTCATCGAGCTCGGGCAGGACCTTGGCCTTGACCTCGCTGACCTTGACATCGAATGTCGCGTCCTTGCCGCCCAGGTCACCCGCGTAATCCTCGGGGAAGGTCACCGAGACCTCGCGCTCTTCGCCGGCGGAAGCGCCGGTCAACTGATCTTCGAAGCCGGGGATCAGCCGACCCGAGCCGAGCTCGAGCAGCTGGTCACGACCCTCCCCGCCCTCGAACGGGACACCGTCGACCTTGCCGAGGTAGTCCATCACGATGTGGTCGCCCGGCTCCGCCGCGCGCTCGACGGTCTCGAGCGTGGCGAAACGGTCGCGCAGGCGCTCGAGCTCGGCATCGATCGCGGCGTCCGCGACCTGCGGCTCACGCCGACCGACCTCGAGACCCTTGTACTCGCCGAGCGTGGCCCGCGGACGGACCCCGATCTCGATCGAGAACGCGAGCGGCTGACCCTCGGTGGGGAGATCGCCCACATCCAGCTCGGGCTCGCCCACCGGCGCGATCCCGGCACCGTCGATCGCATCCACGTACCAGCTCCCCAGCGAGCTGCGCAGCGCTTCGTCGAGCACCGCCTCGCGTCCGAGCCGGCGGATCACGACCGGCGGAGGAACCTTGCCCTTCCGGAATCCGGGGATCCGCATCTGGCGTCCCAGCTCCTTGGCCGCCTGCTGAACGCGACGCTCGACTTCGTCCGCCGGTACCTCGGCGTCGACCCGGACGCGCGACTCTGGGAGCTCTGTGACGTTTGTCTTCACTGATGCCATCGCCAGCAGACGATAGCTTGGGACCGTGCTCCGAAGGGCTGCAGCTGCACTTCTCACGGGGCCGGCCGGGTTTCTGCTGGCCGGGGTCGTCGATGTTCTCGCCTTCACGAGCGTCGCGCTGCGGGACGCGGTCCGTCGCCGCCGGGCCGCTCGCTGAGCCACCGGGGCACCGATGCATCAGCGGGGGCGCCGGGATCGGCGCCCGTCTACCATCGAGCCGCACATGACCGCCCCGATGACGTGGTTGAAGGTTGCTCGACGTCGCGGCGGCCGAGCGCTGGGCCTGGTGGTCGCGCTCTGCGCGATCATCGGCCTGATGCCGGCTCGTGCGCTGGCGTCGGCTACGCAGGAGTCGATCCTGATGGACGACGACCAGCTGATCTACGCCTCCCCCAGCCACGTCGCACAGGTTCTCTCGCAGATCGCCGCGCTCGGGATCAACCGGGTCAAGGTGTCCGTCGTCTGGTCGCTCGTCGCCCCCAACGCAAGCTCGGCCAGGCGACCCGCCTTCGATGCCACGGACCCGAACGCCTACCCGCCCGGAGCTTGGGATCGCTACGACCTGATCGTCCGTCTGGCCCGCCAACTCGGCCTCGGCGTGTACTTCCAGCTGACCGCTCCCGCGCCCGTCTGGGCGGTGGCGCACACCACGCCGACGCAGGGTTACCGCTGGTCGCAGAAGCCCAACCCGCAATGGTTCGGCCAGTTTGCGGAGGCCGTCGGCCGCCGCTACAGCGGCGACTTCGTCACGACGGTCCCCAGCACCGAGCCGACCCCGACGGTGCTCGGCCTGCCGCTGGCACTGCCGCTCAGCCAGGCGCCGGTGGCGGGCACGCCCGATCCGCTCCCCCGGGTCAGCTACTGGGGGATCTGGAACGAGCCCAATGAGGGGGCGTGGCTGAACCCGCAGTACCGGCGCGGCCCACACGGCGTGCAGATCGGCGAGGCTCCCGCGCTCTACCGTGGCCTGGTCGACGGTGGCTACGCCGGGCTGAGGGCGAGCGGGCACGCCGCCGACACGATCCTGATCGGGGAGACGGCGTCGGGCGGCACGACGCTGCCGACGCCGTTTCTCCGCAACCTCTACTGCGTGAACTCGACCGACCTCCCGCTGCGCGGCAACGCCGCCGCACAGGTCTCCTGTCCCAGATCGGGGAGCGCCGCCAGCTTTGTCGCCGCTCACCCCGGCCTGTTCGAGTCGGCCGGCTACGCGCACCACCCCTACTCGTTCGACCAGTCGCCGGCCAAGCCGATGCCGACCCCTGGGCTGGTCACCCTGGCCACCCTGTCCGCCTTTGAGCGGAACCTCGATCTGATCTTCCGCGCCTACGGCCGCCCGGCCGGCTTCCCCATGTACCTGACCGAATTCGGTTATAAGACCGACCCCCCGAATCCCTATGTGCACACCTCCCTCGGTCAGCAGGAGACCTTCCTGAACCAGGGCGAGTACCTGGCCTGGAAGGATCCGCGGGTCCATGCGCTGGCGCAGTTCCTGCTGGTGGATGACGGGCCGAGGGCGGACACCAAGCGCGGCTCCAGGGCGTATTGGGGCACGTTCCAGACCGGCCTCGAATACGCCAACGGCGCCCGCAAGCCGAGCTACGACGCCTTCATGATCCCGATCTGGCTCCCCAGCGCCCGGCCGGGCCGGCGCGTGACCGTGTGGGGTCAGCTGCGGCCCGCCGCCCACACCGCCCTTCAGTACGCCGTTCTCGAGTACGCGCCCGGCAGCTCCAAGACCTGGACGGCGCTGCGCGAGATTCAGACCGCCAGTCCCCAAGGCTTTCTGGTCGCGCATGTCGCCATCCCCGGCCGGGGCCGGGTCCGGCTGGCCTGGCTCGATCCACCGACCGGCGTGGTCGACTACAGCCGCACCGTCACGATCAGCTGACCGGGCCGCCGACCGGCGCGTCTAAGGGCGCCAGTCCCGCGATGACCCGGCGCTGTGGACCAGGTTGCGGACCTCGCGCAGGGCGACCGGCAGGGTCGTGGTGTCGTACACCCGGGAGGTCTTGATGTCCGCGAGGATCCCCAGGCAGCGCTCGAGCGCCGCCTGATGCCGGCGGGACCACGCCTCGATCGCCTCCTCGGCTCCGGCCGACGGCCCGCCCGTCTCCAGCGCCTCCTCGGTGACGGTCCGGGCCAGGCTGTAGAGGTCGTCGCGCAGCGCCGACCGGGCCAGCGCCTGCCAGCGGTTGTCGCGCGGAAGCTCGATGATCCGGTCCCGCAGCCAGTTGAGGCGCAGCTTCGAGCCGAGGCGGAAGTACGTCGCCATCACCACCTCGGGATCGCGCTCGACGGCACCCGCCACCTCGACGATGTCGAACACGGACAGCATCGACGGCATCGCGGCGACCCGCCGGGCCAGTGCCGGCGGAACCCCGCCGTCGATCAGCTCGGCCGCGCGGGCGTCGAAACCCTCGCGGTCGACTCCGTCGAGCACGTCCGGCAGCGCCGAGGCGAGCATCGCGGCGCCGGGCTCGACGTAGCGCGTGGTCTGCGCGATGTCGATCGCCCCTGGGTCCGCACGCACCAGCCAACGCGTCGCACGCTCGACCAACCGTCGCCCATCGATCAGCATCGAGAGCTGCAGCTGCGCGTCGACCCGATTGTCGAGCCGCTCGACACATCGCCAGAACTCGCGCATCTCGAACACCTCGCGGGCCACGGCGTAGGCGCGGGCGAGGACCGATGCCCGAGCGCCGGTCTCCTCGCTCAGGCGGAACATGAAGGTCGTGCCGGCTCGGTCGACGAGCTGATTGGCCACGACCGTGGCGATGATCTCACGGCGCAGCCGATGATCGCGCATCTCTTGACCGAAGCGCTCTGGCAAAGGCGCGGGGAAATACCGCTCGAGATCGTGCGCGAGGTACGGGTCCTCGGGCAGGTCAGAGTCGAGCAGCTCGGCGTAGAGATCGATCTTGCAGTACGCCATCACCACCGCGAGCTCGGGGGCCACCAGGCTCCGGTGCTGCTTCTTGCGCTCGTTGATGGTCTCCTCGTCCGGTAGGAACTCGAGCTCGCGGTTCAATCCGGCGACCTGCTCGAGCCGGCGGATCAGCCGGGCGTGGACGTCGATCATCCCGGCCGCCTGCTCGGAGGCGAGGCCCATCGCCTGAGTCTGCGTATAGCTGCCGTACAGCACCCGCTCGGCGACGGCATCGGTCATCTCGACCAGCAGGGCGTCGCGCTGCTTCTCGGTCATGTCGCCGGCGGCCACGATCGCGTCGAGCAGGATCTTGATGTTGACCTCGTGGTCGGAGCAGTTGACGCCGGCGGCATTGTCGATCGCGTCGGTGTAGATCGCGCCGCCGGCGAGCGCGTACTCGATCCGACCCCGCTGCGTGAACCCGAGGTTGCCCCCCTCGCCGACGACGCGGCAGCGTAGCTCGGCTCCGTTGCGCCGGACGCCGTCGTTGGCCTTGTCGCCGGCGTCGCCCTGGGTCTCATCCGACCCCTTCACGTAGGTGCCGATGCCGCCGTTCCACAGCAGGTCGACCGGCGCCCGGAGAATCTCCCGGATCAGCTCGGTAGGCGAGAGCGCCTTCGCCTCGATTCCCAGCGCGTCGGCCACCTGGGGCGTGATGGTGATCGACTTCGCTGTGCGCGGATGCACTCCACCGCCCTCTGAGATCAGGACGGGGTTGTAGTCACTCCAGGCCGAGCGCTCGAGACCGAACAGCCGCTCGCGTTCCGCGAAGCTGATCGCGGGATCGGGGTCGGGATCCAGAAACACGTGCATGTGGTTGAACGCGGCCAGCAGCTTGATATGCGGCGAGAGCAGCATCCCGTTGCCGAACACGTCGCCGGACATGTCGCCGATCCCGACCACGGTGAAGTCGGATCGCTGGATGTCGGTGCCGAGCTCGCGGAAGTGCCGCTTCACCGATTCCCAGGCACCGCGGGCGGTGATTCCCATCTGCTTGTGGTCGTAGCCGCGCGAGCCTCCGGAGGCGAACGCGTCGCCGAGCCAAAAGTCATAGTCGGCGGAGACCGCGTTGGCGATGTCGGAGAACGTCGCGGTGCCCTTGTCGGCGGCCACCACCAGATATGGATCGTCCTCGTCATACCGGACGACGCGCGGCGGCGGCACGATCTGCTTAGCGACGATGTTGTCGGTTATGTCCAGCAGGCCGCACAGGAACGTCCGGTAGCAGGCGACCCCCTCGGCGAGCAGCGCCTCGCGCCCGCCCCCGGCCGGAGGCTGCTTGACCACGAACCCGCCCTTCGATCCGACCGGAACGATCAGGGCGTTCTTGACCATCTGCGCCTTCATCAAGCCGAGCACCTCGGTGCGGAAGTCCTCGCGCCGGTCCGACCAGCGCAGACCGCCGCGCGCGACGTGGCCGCCGCGCAGATGAACGCCTTCGACGCGGGGCGAGTAGACGAAGATCTCGAAGCGAGGGCGTGGCAGCGGCAGGCCCGGTATCAGCGCCGGGTCGAGCTTGAAGGACAGGTAGGGCCGCGATGATCCCGCTGCATCCAGGTAGAAATAGTTGGTCCGCAGGATCGCCCGGATCACCGCCAGGAAGTTGCGCAGGATCCGGTCCTCGTCGAGGCTCTGGACGGCATCGATGGCGTGCTCGATCGACGTCGCCAGGCGGTCGGCCGTCTCGGCTTTGTGCGTGTCGGGATCAAGTCGAGCGTTGAACAGCTGCACCAGCAGCACCGCCAGGTCCGGGTGTCCGATCAGGGTCCGGACCATGTAGGCATCCGAATATGCGGTACCGGCCTGACGCAGGTACTTGGCGATCGCCCGGATGATCGTCACCTGCCGTCCGGTGAGCCTGGCCCGCAGGACCAGGCCGCCCAACCCGTCGTCCTCGAATTCCCCGGACCAGACCCCGAGGAACGTCTCCTGGAACAGCTCGCGCACCGACTCCAGCTCGTCGCTGACGCAGCGCAAGCCGAAGTCGTAGACCCACACCGGGTCGCGACCGTCTGGCGTGACCTCGTAGGGGCGTTCATCGACGACCCGCGCGCCCATGTGCTCGAACGTCGGGAGTACGTCTGACAGGAATACCTCGGTGTTGCTGAACAGCTTGCAGCGGATCACGCCTTCGTCGGCCTCCACCGGCCGGTAGAGACGGATGATCGGTTGCTGCCGGCCGGCCAGCTCTTCGATCCTGGCGATATCGGCGACCGCCGAGCGGGCGTGCCAGTCATCGCGGTAGGCCAGCGGGAAGGCTCGGTCGTAGCGCTTGTGTAGCCGGCTCCCCTGTTCCTCACCGAGCTCGTCGATCAGCGCGTCGTGAAGGTCGTCGGTCCAGGCCCGCGTGGCCTGCACCACCCGCGCCTCGATCTCGGTCAGGTCGTAATCGTCCCGCAGCCCGTCGCAGTGGACGATGTAGTGCACCCGGGCGACCAGCGACTCGGAGAGCATCAGGCTCCAGTCGACGTGCGTGCCGTCGAACGCATCGACCAGGATCGACGCCACGCGCTCGCGCGTCTCGGTGTTGAAGCGATCGCGCGGGATGCAGACCAGGCAGGCGACGAACCGATCGAGCGCGTCACGCCTGACGAACAGGCGGACGCGTTGGCGCTCACCGAGGCCGAGAATCCCCATCGCCACCCCGAACAGCTCCTCTCGGTCGATCTGGAACAGCGAGTCGCGGGGATAGGACTCGAGGATCTCGGTCAACGCCTTGGCGTCGTGACTGGACGGCGGGAAGCCGGCGCGCTCCAGCACGTAACGGAGCTTTCCGCGCACCGTCGGGATCTCCAGCGCGCTCACCCTGTAGGCAGCGGAGGTGTAGAGCCCCAGGAACCGGCGCTCGCCGGTCACCTTGCCGTCGGGTCCGAAGCGCTTGACGCCGATGTAGTCGAGATAGGACGGCCGGTGCACCGTGGCCCGTGAATTGGCCTTGGTCAGCACCAGCGCCTCCGGGCTGCTGACCAGCGCGAGCGCCTTCGGCTTCAGCTTCGTCACCTCGCGGCGCGCCGCCGTGCGCAGGATCCCCAGCCCCGAGGACGGGACGACGCGGAGCGCGGCGCTCCCATCCTGGACCTCCAGGTCGTACTCGCGGTAGCCGAGAAACGTGAAGTGGTCGTCGGCCAGCCAGCGCAGGAAGGCGACGGTCTCCTCGATTTCCGCCGCCTCGAGGTTGGCGTTCGGCGCCGCGAGCTCCTCGGCCACCGATCGCGTCCGGGCGCGCATCTCGGTCCAGTCCTCGACGGCGGCTCGGACCTCGCCGAGTACGCGCTCGACCTGCGCACGCAGATCCGCCAGCTCGGCGGGGTCGGTCTCGCGCTCGACCTCGATGTGGAGGATCGACTCGGACAGTGCGTCCTCGTGCTGGGCACCGGGACGCAGCACCTCGAGGAGGGTCCCCTCGGCGTTCCGGCGGACGCGGATCACCGGATGGATCACCAGATTGATCGCATGCCCACCGTGACCGAGCTCCATCGTCACCGAATCGACCAGAAATGGCATGTCGGCGGTGACGAGGTCGACGACGGTGTGCGCGGACTGCCAGCCGTGTTGCTCGACGTTCGGGTTGTAGACGCGGACCATGTCGGTCCCGGGCGCGCGCTGCTGAGCGAGCTTCCAGTGCGCGATGGCCGCGCCGTAGAGGTCGAGCGCGGTTCGCTCGGCCAGGTCCGCGGGCGGCACCCAGTGGTAATACTGGCGAACGAATTCGGTGCACGGACTGGCCTGCTCCGAGGGCAAGCGCTCCTGCACCCTGGCGCAGACCGCGTCGATCAGCTCCACCTCGAGCTCCGCCGGCTTCACCGCCATCTCGCCACCGCCTCTCCTAAGTCGCAGTAGCCGTTGTCGCCTGGCCAGCCTACTCCGCGCGGCGGAAGCTCTTACACGGAACCGACACTCGCCGGTCATTCTCGAGCGCACTTTCGGCCCTCGAGCGCGTCAGTAACTTCAGAGGCTGCGGAAAGGCGGCGCAATTCCCCGGGAGAACACGATGAGTCGGTTCGAGATCACGCTGGCAGCGGCAGGACCTTCATGGATGCGGTAGCCGCCCGGCTGAAGCCTCCCCTGGCCGTGCCCCGCCGGCTGCTGCGGCTGAGGTCCGACGCCGTCCTGGCCGAGCGTTTCGCCGCCGGCGACGAGACGGCGTTCGCCGTCCTCTACGAGCGTCATCGCGCCAGCGTGCTCGCCGTCTGCATGGGCGTGCTCGGCTCCAACCACGACGCCGAGGACGCCGCGCAGGATTCGTTTGCCTCGCTGGCTGTCGCGCTGCGAGACCATCCTCCGCGCGAGTTGCGCCCCTGGCTCGCCCGGGTTGCCCGCAACGCCGCCGTCGATGTTGCGCGGCGGCGGCGGCGCACGGTCACCACCGACGGCGAGGTTCCGGACGTGCCGGCGGGCACATCCGGGGCCAAGGCTGAGCTCGAGAACGTCATGGCCGGCATCCGCGAGCTGCCCGAGAGCCAGCGCACGGCCCTGCTGATGCGCGAGCTCGCCGGCCATTCCTATATGGAGATTGCCACGCTGCTCGAGACCGACGAGGAAGCGATCCGAGGCCTGATCGCCCGCGCGCGGATGAGCCTGCGCACCCATCGCGAGGCGAGCGAGCTGTCCTGCGCCTCAGCCCGGGCGACGCTGGCCGCCGAGCTGAACGAAGGCAGCCATGACAAGACGGTGCGCCGGCACGTGCGCGGCTGTGCGCCCTGCCGGGCCTACAAGCAGGCCCTACGCGCCGATGCCCGCGCGCTGCGCGGAATCATTCCGCTCCCGGCCGGCGGAGTCGCCGGCGGCGGGGCGATCTTCGGTGGTCTCGCCGCCAAGGGCGCCCTCCTCGGCGGAGCGATGACCCAGGTGACGGCAGCCTGCGCGGTCTCGGCCTGCGCCGTCGGGGGCGTGGTGCTGCTGTATCCGGGCCCCCACTCGCACCGGCCGCCGCCCGCCCGGGTCGCTCGCGCCGGCTCGGCCAGCGCCGGAACCGGTCACCCTGCCTCGCGATCCACGGGGTCAGCCACCAGGGGCCGCGCGCTCGCGGCTCGCGTATCAACCGGCACCCACGGGCGGCTCGCCGGCGCACGGGTCCTGGCCGCTGGTTCATCCCTCGTAGCGACCGCAGCCGGCGAGGCCCCGAGAACGGGCGCCCGGGCCGCGTCAGCGGCGTGGACAGCGACGATCACCGGCACCGGAAAGGGCGGCAAACCGAGCTCCACCAGCGGCTCCCCCAGCGCCGGCACCCCAGCGAGCTATACCGGCTTCTCGAGCCCCATCCCCGCCGGCTCGTCCGGCGCAACGGGCTCGGCCACCGCGGGGAGTCCCGGGTATCAGCGCCTGGGTGTCGCCTCAGCCCCTGGCGGTGCGAGCACCGGGTCCCAGCCGCACTCGATGAACCGCCCGGCGAGCGATCCAGCTGGGGCGACACCATCGTGGGGACCCGGCGCGGGCGCTCAGGGCGCCGCGGGATACCCGGGCACGGGCGGATTCCCCGCCGCGACGTCGGCGGGCACCGCGGGGTCGCCGGGCGGCGGCCGCCGGTAGCCGGACTTGACACGCATACGAACATATGTTCGTGACCAGCGAGGGCAACCCCTACTCCCGCTTTCGCCGCGCGCTCGAGACCGGGAATGCGGCACTGGTCACCGCGGCGGCCCTCGAGCTCCCGCGGATCGCCCTGGACGACGCGCTGCGGATCTGTCTTGTCCTGCGCGGCGGCGACCGGGAGCGCTACGAGCGGGCCGCGGTCCGCTGGCTCGGGCGGTTCGCGCTGGAGGCGCGCGGGGTTACGATCGAGGACCTGCAGCTCGCCGCCGCCGCCCTCGACGCGCTGCCCGAGCGGGCCACCGACGCGATGGAGCGGCTGCAGCGGCTGTGCCTGGCCCGCGGCCTGGCGTGACCCCAGCCGGGCTGCGCTAAGTTCGCCGAGTGGCCGGACTGAACCAGCGCCTGTTCGCGCTCTACTACCCACGCCTAGTGGCACTGGCCGAGAACGCCGGTCAGCGCGAGACGCGGCGGGACCTGCTCGCGCAGGCCCAGGGGCGCACGCTCGAGCTCGGCGCCGGCAGCGGGCTCAACGTGCCGCACTACACCGAGCGCGTCACCGAGCTCGCGCTCACCGAGCCGAGCTCGCCGATGCTGTCCAGGCTCCGCGCCGAGCTGGAGGCAGCTCCACCCCGCAGCGGCACCTGGGAGCTGGTGCAATGCGGCGTCGAACAGTTGCCGTTCGCCGAGGACAGCTTTGACACGGTGGTGGCGACATACGTGCTGTGCACCGTCCCCGATCCCGCGGCCGCCCTACGCGAGATCGCTCGCGTGCTGGCCCCCGGCGGCCGTTACCTGTTCCTCGAGCACGTCCATGCGGGCGATGGGACGGCGCTCGGGCGCTTCCAGGACCTGATCGAGCTTCCCCACCGTTACATCGCGGCGGGCTGCCATCCCAACCGGCGCACCGAGGCGCTGCTGAAGGCGTCGCCGCTGCAGGTCGAGCGGGTCGAACACGGGGAGCAACCGCGAGCGTTCCCCAGCGTGCGGCCGACCATCATCGGGTCGGCTCGCCCGGTGCCGGCGAGCTGACCGGGTCCGATGGCGGCGGTGACCCGTCGTCGTCCGTGCGGCGCCCACGACCGGTGTCGCGGCGGTTCTCGCGTCGCACCGACCTGAACACCACCATGGTAAGGGTGGCGATCGGGCGCACGATCGCGGCGCCGACGAATACAAGCAGCACGTAAAAGACCGCGATCACGATGACCATGCTGCCGATCGGCCAGTCGGTGATCGCCTCGATGATCACCCCGGCCACGATGCACAGCGCGAGATAGCCGAACAGCAGCCGACCCGCCGCCCGATCGGAGATCCGCAGACGCCTCCGTGGTTCTTGTCCCCGCGCGAACACCCTGATAAGAAGGATGCCCGTAAACGCTCTGTTACACAAGCCGCGTGGATCCGCGGCGGGTTCTCAGCGAGGCCATGACTCACTCTCCCGACACACCGCGGTTGTCCTTCGGAGATCTCACCGAGGCCGTCGGGGCGCTACGCGAGCGAGGCCTGCGGCTCACCACCCCCCGCCGGCTGGTCCTCCAGGCGCTGTTCGATGCCGAGGGCCCGGTGTCCGCGGAGCAACTCGAACACAGCCTCGGGCTCGACGTCACGTCGGTGTACCGCAACCTCGAGACCCTCGAGCAGAACGGCCTGGCCCGACACGTGCACCTCGGGCATGGCCCGGGCTTGTATGTGTTGGTCGGCCGCGGTGAGCGAGAGTTCCTCTCGTGTGAGCGCTGCGGGGCAGTCCGCAGCGTCACCACTGGTCAACTGGATCCAATCCGGGAGCAGATCGCCGCTCTGTTCGGCTATCAGGCCCGCTTCACTCACTTCCCGATCGTCGGTCTCTGCCCCGACTGCGCCGAGCAGCGTGGAGCTATTTGACCGCGGCGGCGCTGGCCCCGGCGGTCTTGCCGGTGCCGGCCAGTTGATACCCACGCTCGGCCTTGCGGATCTCGCCGCTGGTGGCGAGCTTGGACAACGTGGTGCTGACCGTCGGACGGGCCAGGCCGGTGGCCGCGGCAACTTCCCCAGCGGTCAACGCCTTGTCGCTGTTCAGTGCGGCCAGGACGGCGCGCTTGGTGGCGCCCGGTGCGGTCCGGCCGGACGCGGCGCGGTTGGTCTTGGTGGCCGCGGCCGGTGCCGAGGTACGGGGGGTGCGAGCCCTCGGCGCGCGAGGACGGCTCGGCGCCGGAGTCGACGGCGCGTGCTCGCGCGGATCGAGCGCGCTGAGAGCGTGGCGAAGCTTGTCGGCTTCGGCTAGAAGCTGATCAAGGCGCTCCTGAATTTCACTGCGAATACGGTCAATCAATTGGATTCCCTGTCTCGTGGGTGTGCACCGATGCTAGCGGCACGGGACTAATCTGAGTGACATGCCGTTGCAGAACCGGGTAACGCCGCTGGGGAAACTGATCAGCGATCCCGGGCGTGGTCTGGTTTACGGCAACCGGGGTTGCTTACACGACGCGCAGGGACGCATTTGCCGCCGCTACAACGGCAAGCGCTGGATCGCCTGCCGGTTGCAGTTCCGCGGCTGGCACCGCCACCCGCTGATGCAGCCCGGCCGCTTCACCGAGCTGTTCTTTCTCGACGAAGCGACCGCGCTCGCCGCCGGGCATCGCCCCTGCGCGCTGTGCCGCCGTCAGGACTACCAGCGCTTCACCGCCCTCTGGCGTGAGCTTCACCCCGAGCAAGCCGGCGCCGACGCAGTCGACGCCCAACTCCACCGCGAGCGATTGGATCCGCAGACGCGCGCCCACTCCTGTCACGAGGCGCCGCTCGACGCGTTACCTGACGGCGCCTTCATCGTGCACGAGAACGGTCCCTGGTTGGTGCTTGGCTCCGAGCTCCTGAGCTGGACACCCTCGGGCTACACGACGCGACGCCCGCGCCCCGTCGGCCAGCGGACGCTGGTTATCACCCCTGAGTCGTTGCTGGCGATCCTGCGCGCCGGGTGGCAGTCCGCCGTCCCCCTGTTACACGAGTCGGTCGAGGCCTGAGGATCGGGCTAATCCTCGGAGGGCGCGTTGGCCTGCAGCTCCTGCAACCAGGCCGTCGCGTGTCCGTCGCTGGGCGCGCGCCAGTCGGAACGGGGCGAGAGCGACCCACCGGAACCCACCTTCGGAGCGTTGGGCAGCGCGGAGCGCTTGAACTGACTGGTCTGAAAGAAGCGGTGCAGGAAAACCCCGAGCCAGCGGTGGATCTCGCCCCGGGAGTATTGGTTGCGCCGCTCCACGGGAATCAGGTCGGGCCACTCGCCGCGGTCTCGGTCGCCCCAGGCTTGCTCGGCCAGGAAGGCCACCTTGCTCGGCCGGTAGCCGAACCGCAGGATGTAGTAGAGAAAGAAGTCCTGTAGCTCGTACGGACCGACGACGCTCTCACTGTCCTGCCCCGGGCCGTCGCCTGCGTCCTCACCGGCGGGGATCAACTCGGGGGAGATCGCAGTCTCGAGCACGGAGCTCAGCACCTTGCCGGCCTCCGGACCGAACTGATCGGTCCCGATGGCCCAGCGCAGGAGAAACTGGATCAGCGTCTTGGGAACCGAGGCGTTGACGCTGTAGTGCGACATGTGGTCGCCGACGCCGTATGTGCTCCAACCCAGCGCGAGCTCGCTGAGATCCCCGGTGCCGAGCACGATCCCCCCGTGGTAGTTGGCCAGGCGGAACAGGTGCGATGTCCGCTCCCCGGCCTGCACGTTCTCGTAGGTGACGTCGTACTGGGGCTCGCCCTCGGCCGCGGGGTGACCGAGATCGCGCAGCATCTGCGTCGCCGCGGGTCGGATGTCGAGCTCGCTTGCGCTCACCCCCAGCGCCTTCATCAACGCGTTGGCGTTGCGCAGTGTGAGCGCGCTGGTGGCGAAGCCGGGCAGTGTGTAGGCCAGTACGTTGGCCCGCGGCAGACCCAGACGATCGACCGCGCGGGCGGCGACGATCAGCGCATGGGCGCTGTCGAGACCGCCCGAGACGCCGATCACGATCTTCTCGATCCCCGTGGCCAGCAGGCGGGTCTGGAGGCCGCGCACCTGGATGTTGTAGACCTCTTCACAGCGTTCATTGCGGCTGATGGGGTCGGCCGGCACATAGGGGAAGCGCTCGACCCGCCGCCGCAGCGGGACGGCTTCCGTCGGCGGCCGGAGGTCGAACTCGACTCGCCTCATCTTGGCCAGCCGCTGATCCAGGTCGTGGACCTGATCGCCGTAGCTGCTGGTGGTCATACGGTCAGACAGCAGCCGGTCGAGATCGATGTCGGTGACGATCAGCTGCTCCTGGTCAGAGAAGCGCTCGCCCTCCGCCAGCACCTGACCGTTCTCACAGATCAGGGCCTGTCCGTCCCAGGCGAGGTCGGTGGTCGACTCGCCGAGCCCGGCTGCGGTGTACACGTAGGCGGAGATCGTCCGAGCCGACTGCGCCTCGCACAGTGAGCGCCGATAGCTCGCCTTGCCGATGGTGATGTTGCTGGCCGACAGGTTGGCCAGTACGGTCGCGCCGGCCAGCGCTCCGTAGGTGCTCGGAGGAATCGGCGTCCACAGGTCCTCGCAGATCTCCACCTGGAGGACGAATCCCGGCAGGTCGCGACTGGCGAACAGCACGTCGGCTCCGAACGGCACCGTCTGGCCGAGCAGGCGCAACTCGTCGCCGAGCAGGTCGCGTGCCGCGCGGAACTGGCGCTTCTCGTAGTACTCGTGGTACTCCGGCACGTAGCTCTTCGGCACGACGCCGAGAATCCGGCCGCGGTGCAGGACCACCGCCGTGTTGTAAAGCCCTCCCTCGGCCCGGATGGGAACACCGACGACCAGGACCGGGACCAGGTCCACGCTGGCGCTCATCACTCGCTCGAGCGCCTGCTCGGCCGCGTCGAGCAGGGCACTCTGGTGGAACAGGTCCTCGCTCGAATAGGCCGCGAGCCCAAGCTCGGGGAAGATCACCAATCCCGCGCCCGCCTGGGCGGCGCGCTGAGCCAGCTCCACGGTGCGGACCGCATTGAACGCGGGGTCGCCGACCCGAACGTGCGGGACCGCCGCCGCGATCCGGAAAAAGCCGTGCTCATACGGCGATCGCGGCGGGACTGTGGAGTCTGTCTCAGCGGCTGGCATCGGGCGGGTTCACTTTCCCTGCCAGTAAACCGCAGTCCCCCTGCGCCACCGCATCCGGGCAGATTCTTGCGCCACCGGCAGCCCGGACCGTGGCTGTGGCCGGTCGGGCTAGCGCGAGGCGGCGAGGAGGCGAACCCGCACCACGACTCGGGCCGGTCGCGTGGGTGAAGCCAGCGACAGGAAGTCGCGCGCCGGGCCGCTGTGCCGGCAGAACGGGCAGATGAGCTGGTCGCTCAGGGCCAACGGCCCCGGGCCGATCGAGACCGGCGCATCGCAGCGACCACAGGCCAGGGTTCCGGCCGCCAGCCGGCTGGAGCGCGATGCTCGCCGCTCCTCTACGTGGGCGCTGCCGACGCGCGTCCCTGGCTCCCAGCCGCCCCCGTGAGCGCCGCTCGTGTATCGAACGAATGTCACGGGATGAAGTCTAGGGGGCGTCCGGGCGCCGGCGACGATCCCGTAGAGTGCTTGGAGAAGGTGCGGCTAGCTGAGCTACGATGAGGACCGGTCGATCGTCGTGAGTGCGGTGTTCGAAGTGCAGCTGCCACGTGCCCCCGAGGCACCGGGATGTGCCCGTCGGCAGTTAGAGGAATGGTTTGCCGCGGAGGTGGAAGCCGCCCGGCTCGGCACCGCGAAATTGCTGGCCAGCGAGTTGGTCACGAACGCTGTGCTCCACGGCGAGGGCGTGATCACGCTCAGAGCGGCGCTCGAGGACGACCGCCTGCTGGTCGAGGTGATCGATGAGGGCACCGGCTTCGAGCGGGTCGTCGACGAGCAGAACTTTGAGAAGGTCGGCGGCTGGGGACTGCGCATCGTCGACACCGAGGCCAGCCGGTGGGGCCTGCACGAGGGCACGACGCACGTCTGGTTCGAGCTCGAGCGCCCGGGCCCCAGAATCGGCGCGCCCGAGAACCCGCTCGAATCCTAGGCCGGGGCACCATAATGATCCGGGAGGGGTGCAAAAGCCGCATCCCCCCATATGCGCATCAACTCCCTAGCCCTCCCGGCGCTGGCTGCGGTCATCGTGGGAGGGGGCGCCCTGCTCCTCGGTCATTCCCGCGGCACAGCACCGGTCGCCCCGGTGGTGGTGCTGGGCGGTAGATCGGCGCGCATCAGGATCGCCAATTACGCCTTCGACCCGGCCACACTGACCGTCAGGGCCGGCACCAAGATCATCGTTACCAACGATGATCAGACCGCGCACACGGCGACCGCCTCGCACGGGTTCGATTCCGGCACCCTGAAACCCGGTCAGTCGGCGCATTTCACGCTGACCAAACCCGGCACGTACACGTACATCTGCCAGTTCCACGCGTTCATGACCGGCACGATCACGGTGGGAACATGAGACCTCTACGCGGTAATCCACCCCTGAGGCTGCTTGCAGCCGGACTCGTGGCGATCATCGCCGGCGTGCATTTTCAACAGTACGTCGACTTCATCAGCGAGGTGCCGACGGTTGGAGTGCTTTTCCTGTTGAATGCCGCCGGCGGCGCCGGACTGGCCTTCGCTCTGCTCAGCGGCGAGCGCGGGCTGCGAGCCGTGGCAATCATCGGCTCGCTCGGGCTGGCCTCCGCCTCACTCATCTCCATCGCCATCGCGCTGAATGGGAACTTCCTCGGCTATCAGGAGCCGACGCTGCGACTCCCGATCTTGATTGCCATCCTCGCCGAACTCGCTGCGATCCCCGTCCTGCTGATCCTGCTCCGCGCGGAAGCCGCACCGACTTCGGTTCGTGCCTCGGTTGGTTAAGTGCACATGATCCGCCCGCGGATCGAATGCGTATTCGGGGTGTACCTGAGCACTTGACTCGGGCTAACCGAAGGAGCCGCATGAGCGATTCCATGCAGCCAGAGGCCGGCCAGCCGGTCGATGGCGTAGTCCGAGAGCTTGCCCGTGACGATGTCGAGCGCAAGAAGTTCCTGAGAATGGCCGGTCGGACGATGGGCGCGGGCGCCGCCGCCACCGGACTCGCGGCGTTCATTGCCGCGTGTGGCGGCAGCTCGACCAGCTCGTCGAGCACCGAGGGCTCGACCGGTGCCGCGTCTGGCCCCGCCTCCGGCGTGCCCACAAGTACCTCGGGCGACCTCGCGATCGTCAACTACGCGCTCACGCTCGAGTACCTCGAGGCCGAGTTCTACGGCAAGGTGATCGCCAGTGGCCTGTTCAGTGGCTCGCCGTATCTCTCGACGTTGAAGACATTCGGCGCCGAGGAGAAGGAACACGTCGCCGCTCTACACAAGGTCGCGATGAGTCTGGGCACCCCGGCGACCAAGCCGAAGGGTAAGTTCCCCCTCACCAGCGCATCTGCCGTGGTCAAGCTTGCGGCGGCGGTCGAGAACCTCGGCGCCGCGGCGTACCTGGGCCAAGCGGGGAACATCCAGAGCAAGGAGATCCTGGCCGCGGCGCTGGCGATCCACACCGTCGAGGCACGTCATGCCGCGACGCTCAACCTGGTGCTGAAGCTGTCGCCGAATCCTGACGGCGCCTTCGCCAAGCCGATGAGCATGGATCAGGTCCTCGGTGTCGTCAAGCCGTTCGTCGCCTAGTGCACCGTTCGTAGCACTCACCCTTAGAGAGGAAGCAATCACATGAAACATCCTGAGCCGGCCAGCCCCGAGTTGGCCGCCATCGAGGTCCACGGA
Organism: uncultured Solirubrobacterales bacterium; assembly: GCA_963808605.1. GTDB lineage: Bacteria > Actinomycetota > Thermoleophilia > Solirubrobacterales > Solirubrobacteraceae > Palsa-465. Next base: position 250,067 of record CAWEGQ010000009.1, on the reverse strand, counting down.
GTCACCCGCGCCAGCTTCATCCTGCGCGGCGCCCTCACCGCCGGCGCCGCCTTCGGCGCCGCCGCTGTCGGACCATATGTGAGCAACGCGCTCGCCACCACGGCCAGTGGGGACATCGACATCCTCAACTTCGCGCTGACACTCGAGTACCTCGAGACCAACTTCTACAAGCACAAGGCGCTCACGGTGGGACTCAGCGGAGAAGCGAAGACACTCGCCGCATCGTTTGCTCACGATGAGCAGAAGCACGTCGATGCGCTGATCACCGCGATCAAGGCTGCGGGTGGCACACCGGTCAAGAAGCCCACGTTCGTGTTTCCGGTGACCGATCAGGCCAGCTTCCTGAAGCTGGCCTACGTCCTGGAGAACACGGGCGTCGGAGCCTACAACGGCGCCGGTCCGTCGCTCAAGAACAAGGCGTACCTGGCGGCGGCCGGTTCGATCGTGCAGGTCGAGGCTCGACATGCCGCGGCGATCGGCGTGCTCACCAGCCAGCCGGTGACGCCGAACGGCGGCTTCGACAAGCCGTTGACCAAGGCGCAGGTTCTGAAGGCGGCGGGACCGCTGATCAAGGCCTAGCGCCTCGTAGGTTTGGGAGCGTCAGGACGCGGGTCGGCGTCCGCAAGGCGTGAGCCCCTGCGGCGCCCGACACCCGGGTCGGCATGCGGGGAGGGCTGACTCGGACGGGTTGGGGCCTCGGGCTGAATTATCAACCCAAGGCCCCAACCTCATCGGTGCGCGTGGATGCAGAGTGACTTGGAGTCACTTTTCTCGATCATTTAGGGAAAACTGACTCCAAGTGGACCGCTGGCTCAAGCTCCGTCCCGTTCGATCGGCCCAACTGACTGAGCCCACTAGTAGTGCCGTGAATCGGATCGAGCGAGCTACGGAGCGGCCAGGGCAGCGCGAGCGGATCGCGCTCGCCCTTCGCTCTGAACATGGGCGCGCAGCTCGCCGATCAAGGGCGATTTGCCCAGCGACGGGGAGCAAGGTAGCCAGTTCGGAAGCTGGTAGGCCGCCCGCAGGTCCGGCTTCGCCGTGGCCGGGCGGCCCGTAAGCACGAGCTCGAGCGCCGCGAATCCCGGGCCGGTGTGCACGTTGATCGCGGTGATGTTCGCCAACGGGAACGATGCCGCCTTGGCGTTTAGGGCAGCACCGGCCATGAATCCGGGCTTGACGATCAACAGCTGCCGGTCGGTGACGATCATCGCCTGCTTGGATCGGCCGGCGAAGATCGTGATGACGTCCTCCCCGTCGGCGAGCTGACTCGCCGCGAGCCCGCGCGCCTTCTTCGGCAGCTGGTCGAGGCGTGGATGCGTCGACGGCGTCGGCATGCCGGCCAGTCTACGAGGAGCCGACATGACCACGGCTCCTCCGCACGCGACCATCCAAGCCGATTCGGCTTGACAGGTGACCATCTGGTCACCTATTATGCGGCCATGGACATGGACGTGGTGTTCAAGGCGCTCGCCGACCCAACCCGCCGGGGTCTGCTCGACGTGCTGTTCCAGCAGGACGGTCAGACCCTCAGCGCATTGGAGCAACGACCCGCGATGACGCGGTTCGGCGTGATGAAGCACCTGAAGGTGCTGGAGGAGGCGGGACTGGTCGTGACCCGTCGGCGCGGCCGCGAGAAGCTGCACTTCCTCAATCCGGTCCCGATCCGCCTGGTCCACGACCGGTGGGTCAGCAAGTACGCGGAACCGTGGGTCGCGACCCTGAGTGAGCTAAAGAGCGAAATGGAGGCAGACGGCATGGAGAAGGTCTTTGAGATCTACATCAAGACCACCCCGGAGCAACTCTGGGAGGCGATCACCAGCAGCGAGATGCGTGAGAAATACAACTTCGGTGTGGGCGTCAAATCGGACTGGACCCCCGGCTCCCGTTACGAAGCGGCGCATCCGAGCGCGCCGGGCCTGATCAGCCAGGGCGAGAATCTCGAGGTCGAACCCCCGCACAAGCTGGTGCAGAGTTTCACTGCGCTATGGGGCGACGACGTCAGGCGCGAGGGCACATCGCGGGTCACCTGGGAGATCGAACCCGTCGGCGACTCCTGCCGGCTGACGGTAACCCACGATCAGCTGCCCGAGAATGCCAACGAGCAGATCTACGGCGGCTGGCCGATGATCCTCTCCGGGCTGAAGACACTGCTCGAGACCGGCGAACTGCTGACCACGCCCGGATCCCTGATGTACGCCCAATGGCCCACACAATGATCACGGGCATCCACACGGTTGGCATCCCAGTGAGCGACCAGTCTCGATCGCTCGACTTCTACGTCGGGAAGCTGGGTTTCCACAAGCGGCTGGATGCCCCCTTCGGCGCAGGCCGCTGGCTCGAGGTCGCACCCGACGGCGCTGCGACATCGATCGCGCTGGTATCCGCGCAGCAGGGCAGCCCGATCGGCGTCGACACCGGCATCCGCCTCAGCACGAGTGACGCCGAGTCCGACCATGCAGCGTTGCTCTCCCAGGGAGTCGATGTGGACGCCGAGATCATGCGGATGGGTGACTTCGTGCCACCCATGTTTGCGATCCGCGATCCCGACGGCAATCGCCTGGTGATCGTTCAGCAGAGTTAATCGTCACGGCAACACGAGCGAGGGATCACCATGACAGTGACGCAGTCCGTCAACTCGAAGTTGAATCAGGAGTTCACCGCCGAACTGCAGCGCAGCCCGAACGCGGGCGGATGGGTGTACGTGGTCTGGCCCCAGTCGGCCGAGTTCTTCGGCACCCGTGGCCTGGTCAAGGTGCGCGGAACGGTCGACGGGCATCCGCTCCGAAGCTCGTTCATGGCTCTGGGTGACGGTAACCACAAGCTCCCGATCAAGGCCGACGTGCGCACGGCCATCGGCAAGCAGGAGGGCGATATGGTGACCGTCCGCCTGGAAGAACGGATCGTGAATTAAGCCGGGGGATCAACCGCTCATTAGCAGGGACTTCTCGGAGGGTGAGCGAGGGGACTCGAACCCCCGACCGCCTGGACCACAACCAGGAGCTCTACCAGCTGAGCTACGCCCACCGTGCAGACATCCCAATCTACCAGCGCATCGGCGTCGGCACCGGGCGGCGTGCTCGATTGTGCCGGTCAGGGGCGACCGCGAGCGTGAGCTCGGCCGGTCAGGTCTCCAGCCAGAGCGAGGATCCGTAGGCGATTCCGGGCAGGCCGGCTCGGTCCCAGGCGGCGTCGAGCTGCGTTCGGAGCGCCGGCTCGGTGGCGCAGAAGTGGCTGGCGAACACCACGTGAGCGCGGTCGCCGGCCCCGAGCAGCCAGGCCGCCAGGAGGTATTGCTCGGAGTACCAACGCCCCGAAAGCCACCACGGGTAGTCATCCGGCAGGAAGACGTCGTGGATCCCGACCAGCACGCCGCGCGGAAGTGCGGGAAGCACATCCAGGAAGAACGTGACCACGTCGGAGTTGGTCAGCGCGGAGTGGGAGGAATCGACGAGCAGCACGTCGCCCGGTTCCAACGCGGCCACCTGACGCGCGTCGGCCTGCTCGAGCGGCGTTCGGATGACCTCGTCGCAGACGAGGTCGACATCGGCGCGTGGCTGGGGGTCGACCGACAGGATGCGCGTCGGAAGTCCGCCATCGCGGATCGCCCTCGCCGCGAACAGCGTCGAGTTCCCGGACCCCACCTCGTGATAGCGGGCCGGTCGGCGCTCTCTGATCAATGAGTACAGGGCGGCGGCGTCCACTCCGGTGAAGTAGTTCTGCCCCCAGTGGGGTTCGCCGCGGACGGCGCCGGCGGTCGGAATGCCCACGAGATCCGGCCCGTGGCGCTCGATCAGCTCGATCGTGCCCCGGTAGCGGTCGGCGTGGCCGGCCAGCAGCTCGTGAAGAGCCAGGTTCGGCGGAGACCCCCAGCCCCAGCGCTGACGTGCCTGATCGGGCGGCGGGTACTCGAGGAGGATCGGATGGCGGCCGGTGAGCCGCTGGGCCGCGCGCAGAGCTAGATCCCCGAGCTGCTCGCGACGGGTGGGCCTCCGCGCTTCATCGGGCGAACGCGGGGCCCGCGGATCCAGGAATACGCCCACATACCCCCGGCAGGACTCGAACCTGCGACCCACGGCTTAGAAGGCCGTCGCTCTATCCAGCTGAGCTACGGGGGCCTTCTGAAAGACTGTAGAGATGATCTGGTCGTCGCTGCCTGCCGGGACGGGACCGTTGCGGCGTGTCGTCGCCGTAGTGCTGCTCACCGTGTGCGCGCTCGCGGGCGCGGCGGCGCTCACCGCGCGGCGATCGGCCGCGGGGCCGGCGCCGCAAGCTACCGCGGCCGCCAAGTGTCTGGTGCCTGGCGTCGGCAAGCCCCTGGACCGGATCTGGCGTCCGAACATTCTTTCCGGGATCGGCTACACCCACCAGCGCACCGGCGACATCGCCTTCGCGGTGCGGACCGACGGGGCCTTCTACGCCTATCGGCCGGACCACACCGAATGGTCGGCCAGCGTCTTGAAGGCGATGCTGATGGTCGCCTATCTGGATCGCTCCTCCGTCGCCGGCCGGGCGCTGACCGGTTACGACAACTCGCTGCTCTACCCGATGATCACGCAGTCGGACAACAACGCCGCCGACACGGTGGACACGATCGTCGGCGCCAGCGGTCTGGACGCGCTGGCCTCACGCGTGGGGATGAGCCATTTCGCCCCCGCCGAGCCGATCTGGGGCGAGTCGCAGATCACGCCGCGCGATCAGACCAAGTTCTTCCTGCACATCGACAGCTACGTCGTGCCGCGCCACCGGGCCTACGCGATGCGACTACTCGCCAGCATCACCCCATCGCAGCGCTGGGGGATCGGCGAGGTGGCGCCGAAGGGCTGGAAGCTCTACTTCAAGGGCGGGTGGGGCTACGGCACCGGCCTGATGGATCATCAGGTGATCCTGCTGACACGCGGTTGCGCCCGAGTCTCGATCGCCGTGCTGACTATGTACGACGGGTCCCACGCCTACGGCAAGGCCACCCTGCGCGGAATGTTCACGCGGCTCCTCAAGGGGCTGCCCACGGGACGGCACAGCCGCTACCGCTGATGTCAATCGGGGCGCCCGGATTTGAACCGTCCGGACGACGTCCCCGGTCACGGCATGGATGCCAAAAGTGAGACCAATCGGGGCGCCCGGATTTGAACCGGGGACCTCCTCGCCCCAAACGAGGCGCGCTACCAGGCTGCGCTACGCCCCGCGCTGTCGGCGGAGTCTAATGCACCGCCGAGCGACGACGCGCGTCACGGCGTCGGTGAAGTAGCCTCCGGCGCCGCCATGGCCGCCATCGAGCCACTCCGCGCGCTGCACTACGACCTCCGGAAGACCGGAGGGCTGCAGCCCGTCGTCGCGCCCCCATACGACGTGATCGACGCCGAGGCGCGGGCCGATCTGGAAGCCCGGTCTCCGTTCAACGTGGTCGGGATCGACCTGCCCCGGTCCGACGGCGATCCGTATCGGCATGCGGCGGATCTGCTCGCTCAGTGGCGGGCCGAGGGCGTGGTGGTGCGCGATCAGGAGGAGGCGTTCTGGCCGCTCGAGCAGGATTACACCGGACCCGATGGCAGGGCCAGGACGCGCCGCGGCTTCCTCGCGCGCGTACGCGTCGAGGACTATGGCCCCGGGCGGATCCGTCCACACGAGCGCACGCACCCGGGCCCCAAGGAGGACCGGCTGCGGCTGACCCGGGCGACGAAGGCCAACCTCTCCCCCATCTTCTCGCTGTTCTCCGATCCATCCGGCGCGGCCTGGGGCGCGCTGGCGCCGTTCACCGCGCAGCCGGTCTGGGGCGAGAGCACCGATGACGACGGCACCGTCAACCGGCTCTGGCGGGTGCAGGACGAGTCGGCGATCGACCAGGTCAAGCAGGCCCTGGCCGATGCGGAGCTGCTGATCGCCGACGGCCACCACCGCTATGAGACCGCCCGCGTCTACGCTGAGGAGATCGGCGGAGAGGGGCCGCACCGTTACGTGCTGATGTGCCTGGTCGCGCTGGAGGATCCCGGGCTCACGGTGTTCCCCACCCACCGCTTGGTGCGCGGACTCGGGTCGGACCGCCAGGTGGCGCTCGCGGAGGCGATCCGGCGCGACTTCGAGATCGAGTCGCTGGGGAACGTCGCCGAGCTGCCCCCCGAGGAAGGCGATGGCGTCCGCCTGGGCTACATCGATTCGCACTTCCGCACACCGTGGAGGCTGACCCTCAAGGATCCGGCGATCGCCGACGCCGCGCTCCAGGGACACGCCGAGCCGTACCGCCGACTCGATACCGCCGTGCTCGAGGCGCTGATCCTGAAGGGCGCCCTCGGGATGACCGACGAGGACATCGACCACCTCGATGGGCTTGGCTACGCCCGCGACGACGATCAGGCCCTCGAGCTCGTGCAGAGCGCCGAATACGACGCCGCGTTCTTCATGTCACCCACGCCGGTGAGTCGAGTCCAGGCGGTCGCCGCGGCCGGCGAGAGCATGCCGCCAAAGTCGACGTACTTCTTTCCCAAGGTTCCGACCGGGCTGCTGTTCAACCCGCTGTCGGATTAGCGATCAACCGCTGCGGGAACCGTCCGGTCGACGCTACGATCAGTATGTCGGTGCTTCTGTCAAGAACGAGGAACAATGTTGAAGGCAACAGCTCATAGAACGACAAGGACTGCGTTCACACACAAGGTCGACATCCGCGCGCATCAGCTGCTCGTGGACGAGCCGGCGGACCAAGCGGGGGATGACGAGGGTCCGAGTCCGCAAGAGCTGCTCGCCGCCAGCCTTGCCTCCTGTACGGCGATCACGATGGAGATGTACGCCAAGCACAAGGGCTGGGACATCGGAGTGGTCGAGGTGCAGGTCGAGTATTCGCCCGCCGAGCGCGGGTGCCCCACCCGTTTCAAGCTTGCGCTGCGGTTCCCCAGCGGCTGTAGCGAGGAGCAGGTCGAGCGACTTCAGGTGATCGCGGCCAAGTGTCCGGTGCACCGGACACTCGAGGGCGAAGTGATGTTCGAGGACAAGATCGAGCTGGTAGAGGCGGCAACGCTGTAGGTCAGCCACCGTGACGGCCGCTGGAGCCGTTGCTGCCGGAGATCGGTGTCTGGGCGGACGAGCCGCTCCCGGACGATCCACTGCCTGAAGAGCCGCTTCCGGACGAGCCGGTACCGGACGTGCCGCTTCCGGACGTGCCGCTGCCGGACGAGCCGCTTCCTGGAGAGCGGCCGCCGGACACTGCCCCACTCGACGTCTGAACGTCGCTCGAGCCCCGCCCGCTGCTGGAGCCCGATCCACCGCTCGTGGAGCCCGACCCACCGCTCGTGGAACCCGACCCGCCGCTCGGAGCCCGACCCACCGCTCGAGCCTCCGGAGCCGCGACCCGACGACCCGAGCTCGACCCGAGGAGCCCGACCACCGCTCGAACCCGAACCACCGCTCGAAGCCCGAACCGCCGCTCGAACCCGAACCGCCGCTCGAACCGGGACCGCCGCTCGAGCCCGACCCACCGGAGCCGCCTGAGGATTGCCGGCCCGAGCCACCCGAGGGCCCGGAGCCAGATCCGGCGCCGCGCCCGCCGCCGTGAGACCGCGAGCCGCTTCCGCCCCGCTGCACCGAGATGACCGGCGCCGAACCGCCGGCGACGCTGTGCGTGGCCGCCACGGTGCTCCCGGCCGAGACCGCCGGGACGGCGGCTCGCGGAGCACCCACGTTCGTCGGGCGAGAGGATCGGGTCGCGTGAGACGAGCCGCCGGAAGGGCCCGTCGCCGGCAGCCCGGTCGCCCCCGCGATCGCACCGATGCTGAGCACGACAGCCCCGCTCTTCAACAGCACGCCGGCCAGGCCCACCGTTCCACCGCCGGCCAGCGCCTCGTAGAGCCCGGTTGAGGCGCTCCCGCCGGCGGGGGGTTGGCGCGCCACCCAGTTGACCAGCGGCCCCGGCACCCAGGCGGCGGCGGCTGCCCGCAGCGTGGCTCGAGCCCGGTAGATCAGGCCGCGGACGGCCCCCTGGCTGAGCCCGAAGGTCTCCGCGATCTCCTCGTGGCTGCGCCCCTCGAGCGCGGTGCAGAGCATCACCTGGCGCTGGAGGTCGGGCAGTGCAGCCAGGCTGGCCAGCGCCTCATTCGCAGCGAGACGCCGTTCGAACTCGCTGTCGGCTCCGGTCGCCCCATCCGCGCTCTGCACCTCGTGCAGCACCGTCGTCGGCCGCCGGATGTTGCTGACCGCGACGTTGTGAACGATCCGGTGAAGCCAGGCCCGGGCGTCGCGGACCTCGGTACCCGGCTTGCTGAGCGCGAGCCAGGCGTGCAGCAGGGCCTGTTGAACCGCGTCCTCGGCGCCGGCGTCCGACGAGCTGAGGCGGCGGGCGTATCCCATCAGAGCCCGACGGTGTCGCTGCACCAGGGCCTCGAAAGCCCGCTCGTGCCCGCCCCGAGCCAGTTCAATCAGCCGACCGTCGGGCTGGCTCTGGAGCAGACACATCGACAGCCCGAGCGACTTCATCGGGAGGCGTCCGTGCCTCGGCGGAATGGGACGAGCAAGTCCATCTGCCCATAGGACTCCCGCGGAGACCGATCCCTTCCCCAATTGATCGACCGGCGGCCCCGCAAGAGGCCGCCGGTCCGTGAGTCGCACGGCCGAGAATCGATCCGGGTCAGCCGATCAGCTCGACCTTGTCCCAGATCGCCCCGCCGGAGGCGACCCGCAGCTCGGCCGAGCGAACGACCGCTCCGGCGACGAGGTCCGCCGCCGTGCAGGTCTGGTCGTCGCCGCCGCGCTCGCCGTTGTCGTCACCGCGATCGCCGTTGTCGTCGCCGCGATCGCCGTTGTCGTCGCCACGACCGCCATGGTCACCGCCGCGCGAACCCTGGTCCCCGCTCCCGCCGGGCCCACTGTTGTCGCCGCTGCCATGACCGCCGCCGCGATCGCCGTCGGCGCGCATGTCGTTCATGTCGTTCACGTCGGCCATCTCGCACTCGATCTCGGTGCCGTTGTCGACCCTCCCGCTGACCGTCGAGCCATTGGCCAGGGCCAGCGTGAGCACGCCGGCGTCGAACGACTGGACGGTGCCCGCGGCCTCGGTCGGGCTGGTGACCGCACCGAAGCGCTCGTGCCGCACGATGGCGTGGTGGACGTGGTGGTGCCGGCGCTGGTGATGCCGGGCGTGGCTGCCGGCCAGCGCTGCGGCGGGCAGCAGCGCAAGGGCCGCGATGCTCGTCGCGATGGTAAGCGTGAAACGTCTCATGGGACTGACCTCCTGGGGGCGCCATTCGACCGGCGCCGCATTGGTTGGAATCGCTACTGAGACGCTCCTGGCGAGAAAAGATCACGCGCCGATGATGCGAACCCCCGCGGCCGTCAACTCGGCGAGCGCTCGCTCCGCGTCGCCGGGCTCCGCCTCGACCGCTCGCGTCGCATCCCGATGCACGATCACGTCGAAGCCGGCGCTCCGGGCGTCCAGCGCCGTGGCTTTGACGCAGTAGTCGAGCGCCAGGCCCGCGACGTGCACGGTCTGCGCCCCGCGTTCGCGCAGCACCCGCGCGAGCTCGGTGCCCTCGAACGCCGAGTAGCCCTCCAGCTCGCGCGTCTGTCCCTTGTCGAGCACCAGATCGAAGCGGTCCGCGCGGAGGCCCGCCTCGAGCGCCGCCCCCGGCGTATCCCGCACGCAGTGCACCGGCCAGCGGCCGCCCTCGGAGGCAAACGAGGCGTGGTCCGGCGGGTGCCAGTCGCGCGTGGCCACGACGTACGATGCCCGCCCGATCAGCCGATTGATCGGCTCGATCACGGCGTCGCCGTCGGTGACCGCCAGCGCTCCGCCGGGACAGAAGTCGTTCTGGACGTCGACGACGATCAGGGCGTCCATCCCGACGGCAATATATTCATTCGATGGCCCAGCTCGCCCGATCGATCCGCGACCAGCTCCCGCCGGTGCTGCTCACACCCGCTCAGGCCATCGCCCTCGACGTCCGCGGCCGGACGAACGCCGCTGTGCTCGTGCCCCTCTACGTTGGCGACGGCGAGCTCCATGCGGTGTTCACCCGCCGCCGCGACGACCTCCGCCGCCACCCGGGCGAGATCTCGTTCCCCGGCGGACGCCACGATGATTCCGACGAGGATCTGACCGCCACGGCGCTGCGCGAGGCCCAGGAGGAGATCGGCCTTCCCCGTGACGCGGTGGATGTCGTCGGCGCGCTGCAGCCGACGCCGACGATCGCCACCGACTATGCCGTGTATCCGTTCGTCGGATTGATCGAGGCCGGCCGGAAGTGGACGCTCAGCGCCCGTGAGGTCGCCGAGGTGATCGAGCTTCCCGTCTCCGCGCTCCTGGCCGGATACGGGCGCCGCCGGCTGGTGCGCCGCGGCCTGCCGATCCGGACCGACACCTACCTGGTCGGCGAGCACCTGATCTGGGGCGCGACGGCTCGAATCCTGGCCGACCTGTTCGACCGGATCGGCCCGCTCCTCACGACGAATTGAGCGATTACCCCCGCTCGATCGGGACGTCTACGAGATTGCCCCACTCGGTCCAGGAGCCATCGTAGTTCCTGACGTCCTCGCGGCCCAGCAGCTCGTGCAGGACGAACCACGAGTGCGCCGAGCGCTCGCCGATCCGGCAATAGGAGATGATCGGATCGCCGGAGAGCACGCCGTGGCTGCCGTAGAGATCCGCCAGCTCGTCGGCGGACTTGAACGTCCCGTCCTCCTTGAGGGCCTGGGCCCAGGGGATCGAAACCGCACCCGGAATGTGACCGGAGCGCTGCGCGCCCTCGTTCTCATAGCCCGGCATCGCCACCAGCTCGCCCGAGTATTCCTGTGGCGAGCGAACATCGACCAGCCGGTGGCCGTCGTCGAGCGCGGCCAGCACGTCATCGCGCCTGGCCCGGATCGAGTCGTCCCCGGGCTTCGCGGTGAAAGTGGTGGCCGGATGGCTCGGAAGCTCCGTGGTGGTCGGCCGGCCCTCGGCTATCCACCGCTCGCGCGGGCCGTTGACGAGCCTCAGCCGGTCGTGGCCGTAATACCTCAGGTACCAGTAGGTGTAGGCGGCGAACCAGTTGTTGCGATCGCCGTAGAGGACGATCAGATGGTCGTTGGAGACGCCGTTTGAACCGAACAGCCGACCGAACGCCTCGGGGCTGAGAAAGCCGCGCCTGACGGGATCCTGCAGATCGGTCTTCCAGTCGAATCCGATCGCGCCCGGAATATGGCCCTCGCGGTAGAGGGCGGGGTTCTCGTCGACCTCGACGATCCGAATCGAGTCATCGTCCAGATGCTCCTCCAGCCACGCCGGCGTCACCAGAACATCCTTCGCGTACTCGGCCACTTCGCGCTCCCTCCGGTCGCCTGTTCTACCTACGCCGACCGGGTTTCAGTTTAGTCCTCCGGCACCCCGCTAGGGGCCGAGCAGCACCGAATCGGCGGCGTCGGCCGCCGCGCGCACCCAGGCGGCGTGATCGACCGGATCGGCCTCCAGGAGCAGGAAGGGGATCCGGGACCCCTGACACACCGAGCGCACCAGCGCGCTGCCTGAGCGCAGGACATCGGGCGCCACGCTTCCCGCGGCCTCGTAGATGACTGCGTGGATCGTGGTGTCCAGCATCTTCGATAGCAACATCTCGAGCCGGGTCTCGTGCAGGGCGCGGACGAGCTCGGCGGGACCGGTCGCGCTGCCGAGCAGCACGTAGGCGATCGTGACGTGGTCCAGGGCCCGGGCGATCGTGGCGATTCGGTCGGGGTCGCCGACCACGGCCTCGGCTCCGGCGGCCTCGATCTCGGCCACCCGGGCGGGGTCGCGCGTGGTTCCGCGGACCACATGACCCTGCTCTCGCAGCTCGCGGGCCAACAGCCTCCCGCGGCAGCCACAGCCGATGATCAGACAGCGAGCCACGGACGGCGGGACCGGCAGGCGGCTACTGCCCGCCGCCGAACTCCCGGCGAACCTCGTCACGCGTGCGCTCGGGGAGGCCGCGCGCCCGACGGCGAGCGTTGGTCGCCTCCAGCAACTGGTCGAGCTCACGGTCGGCCATCGTCTGGTCGCGGCGAGCCGCGATCTCCTGCTGGTCGCGCCGGCGCTGGGCGTTGATCTCGGACATCACCTGCATCTCGAGGTCGCTGGAGCTCAGGGAGGGCTCGCCCCGGGCGACTCGCCGCCGGTTGTGCGCCTCGAGCATCTGGTCGAGGTCCTCGGCGTCGAGCTCGGCTCGGCGCTCGCTGATCTCGCGGGCGGACTTCAGACCGAGTTGCTCCAGCCCCGAGCCCGGCGAATATTTGCCGAGCAGAGCCACCCAGATGATCAGCGCCACCAACCCGCCGATGAGGACAAGCGCAAACGGGTCCACGACGGCTGAGTCTATCCCCATCCGCCGCGGTCGCCGAACCCCTGCGGCCCGTGATGGTCAATTGTCAGCGGAATGTAAGGATCAGCCCGATCGGATCGACTTTCGGCCAACAGCCGAAACTTTCGCGGCGGGCGAGGTGTTTCTGAGGCGTTCCACAAGCCACCACCGAGGGAGCCGGACCCGGCGGGAGGCAACACTACCTAGCAGGGAAAGGAGGGCCTTCATGCGCCCACGCTTTGCTGTGCTCGCGTCAGTGCTGACCACGCTCGTCGCCGTGGCAGTTCCCACAGTCGCCAGTGCCCATCCGGTGCACAACCGCGGACTGACGATCGCCGCCACTCCCAATCCGATCAACTCGGGTGACGGAGTACTGATCTACGGCCGGCTCAAGGGTCCGGCCCCGTCGGGCAAGACAATCTACCTGTACCACCACCTGGCCGGCACCCCCGGCTTCAGCCTGATTGGACACACCACCACCAACTCGTTCGGGTTCTATGACTTCACCCGCGAGGAAGGTGTGGTTCTGACCAACCGCAGCTGGTTCGTCCGCGGCCCGGACAAGACGCACAGCCGGACGATTCACGAATCCGTCCACGCGCTGGTCAGCCTGACATCGGACACGACGGACACCACGACCGGCACTCCGGTGCACTTCGCCGGAACGGTCAGCCCCGCGATTCACCGCTTCCAGCGGGTGGTTCTGCGCGAGCAGGTCGGACTGAACGGCAACACGTTCAGGACGATCGGCACCACCCACACCAACGGCGTCGGGGGGTTCAGCATCGTCCACCGCTGGGCGCTGGAAGGGCAGCACACCGTGGAGGCCGTGTTCCCCGGCGACGCGCGTAACAGTCGCGGAGAGTCCGACACGATCACCGTGTCGGTCGAGCAGAAGCAGCGCGCCGCCTTCACCATCCACACGTCGGCTCCGATCATCCCCGACGGTCAGTCGGTGACGATCTCCGGCGTGCTTGACAGGCCGGGTGGCACCACCCCCGAGCCGAGCACCAGCGTGACGCTCTACGCCCACCCGTTCGGTGTCCACGCCTTCCACGCGGTCGCCACCACTGCGACCGCCGCGGACGGCAGCTACAGCTTCACCCAGACCCCGCTGAACAACGAGGTCTACCGCGTGCGTACGACGCTCGCGCCGAACCGCGCGACCGCCCTGCTCTACGAGGGTGTGCAGGACGTGGTGACGCTCACCGCCATCCCGAGCACCACGACGGTCGGCGGGCCGGTGACGTTCACCGGCAATGTCACTCCCGACAAGGCGGGTCATCTGATCTACCTGCAGCGCAAGGACGCCAGCCGGGAACTGGGACATCGTTGGCGTCGGCGTGATCAACGCCAGCTCCAAGTACCAGTTCACTCGTGTCTTCGGGCACGCGGGAGCGAAGCAGTTCCGGACCCGCATTTACGGCGGACCGGACAACGTTGGTGGCGCCTCGGCACCGGTCACGGTGACGGTCAGTGGCGTCGCCCCGGTGTCGTCGCTGCCCCCCGCCACCTGAGTCAGCCCGTCCGCCGGAGGGGTTAGGCCGGCGAACGCAGCAACTCGGCCCCGGTCCCCGTCGCCTCGCGGCGGGGGCCGGTGGCCGCTGCCGACTCGGTTACCGCCCACAGTCGCCAGCGGCCCGGGACGCCCTTGAGCTCGTGCTCGCCTCGCTCGGCGAAGGTGATCCCCGAGCCGACGACGAGGTCTTTGACCGTGCTCGACACGAGCACCTCTCCCGGTACGGCCCGCGCCCCGACCCGGGCGCCGATGTGCACGGCGATCCCGCCGACGTCATTGCCGATCAACTCGATCTCGCCGGTGTGCAGCCCCGTGCGAATCTCCAGGCCGAAGTCCCGCCGCGCGAGGTGCCGGATCTCGTCGGCGCAGCGAATCGCCCGCGCCGGTCCGTCGAAGGTGGCCAGAAAGCCATCTCCCATCGACTTCACGGCCCGACCCCGGTGTCGCATCAGCACGCCGCCAAGCCCGGACTCGAGCTCCTCGAGCACCCCCCGCCAGCGGCGGTCACCCATCTCCGAGGCCATGCGGGTCGAATCGACGATGTCGGAGAACATGACGGTGGCCAGGACGCGCTCGGACTCGGCCGAGTGGCGGGCCCCGGTCAGGAACTCCTCGACCTCCTCCAGCAGCGGCGCGGTCTCGGTTCCGAACGAGATCGCCTCGGAGCCGGGCAGCAGCACCAGGCGCGCGCCGGGAATGTGCTCGGCCAGCCAGCGCGAGTGGCGGATATCGATGAACTTGTCATGCTCGCGGTGCATCACCAGCGTCGGCACCGAGATCGAGGGAAGCGCGGCTCGCACATCGACCAGTCCGTTCATCAACATCAGCTTGGCGGCGGTGCCGGGGCTGGCCGCCAGGCGCTCGAGGCGGGCGAACCACTCGCGCAGACGCGGGTTCTTCGCCGATGTCGGCGCGAGTCCGTCGATCCGGGACCCGTCGCCCCAGGTCTCGATCCCGCCCGCTTCGAGGTAGGCCTCCCGGTCCTCCTGGCGCATCGGCCAGTCGTAATCGGGCGCCCATGACATCCGCGGAGTCGCCTCGTAGAGCACCAGTGCGCTGACGCGCTCGGGATGCATTGCCGCGAACAGCGCCCCCAGCGCCCCGCCCTCGAGCTGGGCGAACACCGCGGCTCGCTCGGATCCGGCCGCGTCGAGCACGGCGACCACATCATCGATCTGCTCCTCGAGCGTGGGGGCGTTGAGCACCGGATCGGAGAGCCCCGAGCCCCGCCGGTCGAACATGATCAGGCGGGAGAACGTGGCCAGCCGGTTGAAGTAGCGCGCGACAACCGGCTCGGCCCAGTAGTGCTCGACCTGCGAGATCCAACTCGGGACGTAGAGCAGATCGATCGGGCCATCGCCGACGACCTGGTAGGCGATGAACAGCTCGCCACTGCGGGCGTATCGAGTCTCGGGCGCCATCTGCGGCCCAGCCTACTCCGCGCTTTAGATAGCGTCCCGTCCCGTGAATCTGCCACTGCCCAGGCGATGAGCGCCCCGCCGAAGGTGATCGGCGTCATCGGCGCCGGCACGATGGGCGCCGGAATCGCGCAGCTCGCTTGCCTGTCCGGCGCGGAGACGCTGCTGCACGACCCGGTCGGCGAGGCACTCGAGCGCGGCGCGCAGTCGATCGAGCGTCAGCTCGCGCGCGGCGTCGAGCGCGGGCGCATCGATCAGGCGACGGCTGACGCCGGCGCCGCCGCGCTGAGGCGGGCGGCCAGCATCGACGAGCTGGCGAGATGCGAGCTGGTGATCGAGGCGGCGCCGGAGAAGCTCGAGCTCAAGCAGGCCCTGTTCGGCCAGCTCAGTGAAACCGTCGTCTCGCCCGAGTGCGTGCTGGCCACGAACACCTCGTCGCTGCTGGTCACGGCGATCGCCCGCGGGGCCACCCACCCGGAGCGCGTGGTCGGTATGCACTTCTTCAACCCGCCGCCGGTGATGCGGCTGCTCGAGGTGGTGGCAGGCGCGCAGTCGTCTCCGCAGGCGCTCGCCCTTGCGCGCGCCACCGGCGAGGCGATGGGCAAGGTCGTGATCGACGCGATCGACGGTCCGGGCTTCCTGGTCAATCGCTGCAACCGCCCGTTCGGGCTCGAGGCCCTCAAGCTCTTACAGGAGCGGGTCGCGCCGGCGGCCGAGATCGATCGCATCTGCCGGATGCAGGGCGGGTTCACGATGGGCCCATTCGAGCTGATGGATCTCGTCGGCCTCGATGTCGGGCTCGACGTCTCGCGGTCGTTCTACGAGCAGAGCTTCGGAGAGCCGCGCTGGCGACCCTCGCCGATCACCGTCCGCACGGTGGCGGCCGGAAGAACCGGGCGCAAATCCGGGGTCGGCTTCTACGACTACAGCGGCGGAGTCAAGTCCTACCGGCCGGCCGACCCCGAGCCGCCGGAATCGGGCGGCGGCGCCGGGGTGATCGTGATCGCCGGAGACGGGGTGCTGGCGGTCGAGATCGAGCAGGCCGCCATGGCCGCCGGATGGGAGGTCGTCGACGCCGCCGAGGCGGCCGACCAGGAGCCACCCTTCCTGATCCTTGACTTCGACGCCGACGACGCGCCCGAGGCGCCCCTGCAGGGCGGCCCGCGAGCGATCTGCTGCGCGAGTGGATCGCTGGCCGCGCTCGATCAGGGCGGGAACGCGGTCGGATTCCACGCGCTCCCGCCGTTCGCGGATGCTCGCCTGGTCGAGCTGACCCGTGGCCCCGACAGCGCCGACTCCGCCGCCACCGCCGCCGAGCGGTTCTTCGCCACCCTGGGCAAGCACACGTGCTGGGTCGGCGACGCTCCCGGCCTGGTTCTGGGACGGATCGTCTGTCAGGTGATCAACGAGGCCGCCTTCGCTCTCGGCGAGGGGGTCGGCAGCGCCGAGGACATCGACGCCGGACTCGTGCACGGGATGAACCACCCCCGCGGCGCGCTCGGCTGGGCCGACCGGATCGGGCTCGACTATGTGCTCGGCGTGCTGGAGGGGCTCTATGCCGAGCGGCGGGAGGAGCGCTACCGTCCCGCGCCGGCCCTGACCCGACTGGTCTGGTCCGGGCGCCTGGGGCGGCCCACCGGCGAGGGCTTCTTTTCCTACGAGACGTGAGCGGGCGCCGTCCTGGCATGATCCGCACCCGATGAGAGCCGTGACCTTCCAGGCGCCGGGCGTCGTCGCCGTCGACGAGCGGCCAGAGCCGGAGTTGCTCGCCCGCGACGACGCCGTGGTGGCGATCACCGCCAGCGGTATCTGCGGCTCGGATCTGCACATCTACCACGGCCGCGTGAAGATCGCGCCCGGGTTCACGATCGGCCACGAGTACGTCGGCACCGTGATCGCCGCCGGGGATGGCGTCACCCGGGTGTCGGTCGGGGATCGCGTCCTCGGCTGCTACCAGACGGCCTGCGGCACCTGCTTCTTCTGCATGCGCGGGGCCTACCACAAGTGCGATCACTCGCGGACCTTTGGCCACGGCGAGGTGCTCGGGTCGCTGCAGGGCACCCAGGCCGAGCAGGCGCTGGTGCCGATGGCCAATCTGACATTGCGCAAGGTGCCAGAAGGCGTGCCCGACGAGATCGCGCTGTTCGCCGGGGACGTGGCCGGCACCGGCTACCACTCGGTGGTCGAGGCCGGCGTCCAGCCGGGCGACACCATCGCCGTCCTGGGCCTCGGTCCGGTCGGGCTATGCGCCGTCCAGGCGGCGCTGGCCGCCGGCGCCGCGCCGGTGTACGCGATCGACGGCGTCGAGGCGCGCCTCGAGGTGGCTCGGGCACTCGGCGCGGTCCCGATCCACCTGACCGAGGAGCGTCCCCGCGACGTCGTCAAGGCGGCGACGGAGGGCCGCGGGCTGGACGCGACGATCGACGCCGTCGGCCATCCTGACGCTCTCGACCTGGCCATCCGCCTGACCCGCAAGGCCGGCACCGTCGTCGCCACCGGCGTCTACGCCGAGCCCTGTCAGGTCCACATGGGCCTGGTCTGGATCAAGGCCCTCACGCTCAAGACCGGGCACGCGAACGTGATCGGGCATGTCGACCGCGTGCTCGGCATGCTGGCGGCCGGGACCCTCGACCCCTCGCCCCTGGTCACCCATCACATGTCCCTCGACGACGCTCCAGAGGCCTACGCGATCTACGACCGGCGCGAGGCCCTGAAGATCGTCCTGACGCCTTAGTGGTGGGGGGCGGCTAGGAAGACGCGCCGGCGGCTCGGTCGAGCACGGCCGCCGAGTCGTCAAAAGGGTTGTCGCGCAGGTGCCACTCCGCGTCGAGCGCGGCCTGGCAGCCGGAGCCCGCGGCCGTCACGGCCTGGCGGTAGGTGTGATCGACGAGATCCCCGGCGGCGAACACCCCGGGCAGATTCGTCAGGGTCGAGCGGCCCTTGGTCACGACGTACCCGGACTCGTCGATCTCGACCTGGCCTTCCACCAGCTGTGATTGCGGCTCGTGCCCGATCGCGATGAACGCGCCGCCGATCTCGATGTCACGGGTGGAGCCGTCATCGGTGTTTCGTAGACGCGCGACGGCCAGCGAACCCTCGTTCCCGGCGACGAACTCGTCGATGCCGTACGGCGTGAGCCACTCGATGTTCGGGATCGCCCGTGCGCGCTCGAGCATGATCTTGGAGGCGCGGAACTCGTCGCGACGGTGGACGATCGCCACCTTCTTGGCGAACTTCGACAGGAACATCGCCTCCTCCATCGCCGAGTCTCCGCCGCCGACGATGAGCGTCGGAACGTCGCGGAAGAACGCGGCATCGCAGGTGGCGCAGTAGCTGACTCCGCGGCCGGCCAGCGACGCCTCGCCGGGCACATCCAGCTTGCGGTGCTGGGCGCCCATCGCCAGGATCACCGATCGCGCGAGGTGGACGTCGTCGCCGACGTACACCTTGTGCAACCCACCGTCCCGAGACAAATCGACGCTGGTGACGTCATCGGTCTCCAGGCGAGCGCCGAAACGCTCGGCCTGATCGCGGAAGCGCTGCATCAGCTCGGGCCCCATGATCCCCTCGGGGAAGCCGGAGTAGTTCTCGACGTCGGTGGTCTGCTGGAGCAGTCCGCCCCAGGCGAAGCCCTCGATCACCAGGGGCTCGAGATTGGCGCGGGCGGTGTACAGCGCGGACGTGTAACCCGCCGGTCCGCTGCCGATGATGACTACGTTCTCGATCCGCTGGTCGGTCACTTCATTAAGTATAGCTGGGTGCTTCGCTGGTTTGCCAACGGTGAACGGTGCGCCGCAGCTGCAGGTAGGCGAAGGCTCCCGGGAGCGTCGGCAGCCAGAACGCGATCCCGCGATAGGCCAGCACCGAGACGACCGAGACCTCTACCGGCACCCCGAACGCCGAGAACGCGCCGATCATGCCGCCGTCGACGCCACCGATCCCGCCGGGGAGCGGCAGCGTGTTCCCCACCATCCCGACGAAATACGCCATCACGATCACCGCTTTCGGAGGCACCGAGCCGAACGCGTGGAAGCACGCCCACAGCACGGCGATATCGAACGCCCACCAGCCCAGCGCGCCGAGCAGGTTCGGGTCGCGCGAGCGCACCAGCGAGATCGCCGTACGCACGCCTTGGGCGGCGGCGGCGGGAGCCGCAGCCAGGCGGCGAGCCAGGCGCGCCACGAAGTTGCCACCGGTGGTCCCGCGCGCCACCAGTCGATCGAAGTCTCCGGGCACGAGCGAGACGGCCAGGAACAGCACGATCACGCCCCCGCCGAAGATCGCCGGGATGACCGTGATCGCAAACGGCGCGGGCCCGGGGAACACGCCGAGGTACAGCCCCAACCCGTCGATCACCAGCGTGCTCATGTAGACCCCGTAGAGCAGGGCCATGAACGCGATCATGCGGCAGGCCACGATCCGAGCCTCCATCCCGGAGCGGCGCAGGGCCCAGGCGGTCAGCGCGATGCCGCCGGCGCCGGCCGACGCGAACAGCCGGGTGGCCGCCAGTCCCGCCATCGTGATCTCGTAGCTCTCGCGCCAGTCGATCCGCGAGTCGCCCCGCACGAACACCGCTCGGAACAGCACGATGTAGCCGAGGAAGGAGAGCAGCTCGAACACCAGGGCCAGCGCGAGCCACCAGACGTTCCCGTGCTGGATCCGGTCCCAGGTCTGCCTCAGCCCTAGCAGCTTGGGGAGCACGAAGTACAGGAACGCGACGGTCGAGACGACGAACACGCCCGAGGCGAGCAGCCGCCGGGGCGTGAACACGACCCGCGGCATCTCCTCCCGGGAGTCGGGCGCCACCGCGTTGGGGTCTTCCGCCACCTTGCCCTCTACCGGGCCGCCGCCCGGGCCTCGAGCCACTGGATCCCGCGCGAGAAGCCCATCGCCACCGGCGTCGCGCGCGGCGCGGCACGACGAACGACCTCGGCCAGCGCCGCCCCGCCGATCAGGTCCGCGACGTAGTGCTCGCCGAGATACACCAGGGCAAGACCGAGCGTGAGCGCGTAGGTCCAGCCGAGCGCGCCCGCGACGGGATCGACCCCCGAGAGCAGATGGGCGGCCATCAAAGACGTGGCGAAGTGCAACGACGGCATCGCAGCGAGCGGATTTCCTCCGAGGACATCGTAGAGGGCGCCCCAGCGGTCACCCCAGAACTGCTCCCCATACTCGTTCATCATCCGGCGCACCTCGACCGGATGATGGTCATCAAGCTGACCATGGCGGGCGGCCCACCACGGCGGCGCGGTCGGGATCCCCCAGTAGAAAGCGGCCCCCAGATCGAACACGGCGTACATTCGAGCGGCCGCGGCGGGGAACTCTTCGCGGCGGCGCAGGAGCACGTAGCCCACGCTCCCATGGGGAACCATGAACCACATCCAGTGGCACCACACGAGCACCCGCTCGAAGCGGTTGATCTCGCCCGGGGTCGAGAAGCCGCGCTGAAGGCGCAGCGTCGGGGGGACGCCCAGTCCGAGCACACGGTCGACGCGGATCGGATACCGGACGCGGACGCGCTCGGTCAGCCGCACCGGGTCGTCGTGGGGCAACTCGTAGGCGGCCAGATACGCCCACATCTGCAATGCGCAGACGGCGGCGTCACGCCTGCCGTTGCGCGGCATCGCGACGCACAGCGCGATCGGCGCCAGCGCCGCGCTGCCCAGCACCCCGGCGGGGGGGAGCTTCACCCGTCGCCGGACCACGGGCGCCGCGGCCCCCACCACGACGAGGGCCCACGCCGCCCGTCGGATCCCCCTCGAAGCTCGCAAGACGCGGCCAGTATATGAGCGAGCCCAGCGACCGGCCGGATCGACTCGGTGCCGCGCCCGGCGGAGCCTGACCCGGCCTCGGCTGGATAGAATGCCGCCCGCCTTGCGACCTGACGCTCACGCCGCCAAGATTCGCCGCCGGCGCCGCGCCCGATTGGTCGCGGCAACCGCGTTGACGCTCACGCTCGTGGCGTCGCTGGTGCTGGCGCCGAGCGCGTTCGCGAACTTCCTGACCCTGAAGTCGGGCGGGTCTCCGAACGCCAATTCCATCGCCGGCCTCTACAAGATCGTGCTGTACCTGGCGGCTGTCGTTTTCGTGATCGTCGAGGGCGCGCTGTTCTACTCGGTCTACAAGTTCCGGGCCAAGAAGGGCGCGGTGGCGGCCCAGATCCACGGCAACACCCGCCTCGAGATCGGCTGGACCCTGGCGGCGGCAGCGATCCTCGTGGTGCTGACGGTGATCACCTTCATCAAGCTGCCGAGCATCATCAACCCGCCGAACTCCGACGCCAACGGACTCGTCCTCAGCGCCTCGCTGAACGAGCCGAACCCGCCCAACGGCCACAAGCTCACGGTCTGCGTGACCGGCCGCCAGTACATCTGGCGATTCACCTACGGGGCGGGCTGCGACAAGGCCGCATTCGGCTCCAAGCTCCTCCCCTACTCCTACCAGGAGATGTACGTCCCCGCCAACACCACGGTGGTGCTCGACATCCAGTCGACCGACGTGATCCACTCGTGGTGGGTCCCCTCGCTCGGCGGCAAGGTGGACGCGGTGCCCGGCTACACCACCTATACGTGGTTCAAGGTTCCTCACGCCCATGAGCTCTACCACGGCCAATGCGCGCAGCTCTGCGGGCGCAACCACGCGGCGATGACCGCCCTGGTGAACGTCCTCACGCCCGCGGCGTGGCAGGAATGGGCGAAGCAGCAGTCGGCGTCGATCGCCGCCGCCAACGCCCAGGTGACGCAGCTGCGCCAGGCCCTGACCGACAACGGAAACCTCTAGGAGCACGATGTCGACCACCGAACACGCCCTCCGACCGGTTCCGCAGGTCATCGCGCACAAGGTCCACAAGCCGCGCGAGACGAAGAAGTGGATCGACTGGCTGACCACCACCGACCACAAGAAGATCGGGATCATGTACCTGGTCCTGACGTTCGTGTTCTTCATGCTCGGCGGGGTCGAGGCGCTGCTGATGCGGCTTCAGCTGGGCGTCCCGAACAACACGCTGCTGAGCGGTGAGCGCTACAACGAGCTGCTGACGCTGCACGGGACGACGATGATCTTCCTGTTCGTCGTGCCCGTGATGGCCGGGTTCGGCAACTACTTCGTGCCGCTGATGATCGGGGCGCGCGACATGGCGTTCCCGAGGCTCAACGCGCTGTCCTTCTGGCTGCTGCTGCTGGGCGGAATCGTCTTCTACGCGTCGATCTTCTACCACCCGCCGGAGGCCGGCTGGTGGAGCTACCCGCCCCTCTCGAGCATCCAGTTCTCGCCCAGCGGCGGCCAGGACGCCTGGATCTTCCTGATCCATATCACCGGCATATCCTCGCTGGTCGGCGCGATCAACTTCTACGCGACGATCGTGAACATGCGAGCGCCCGGCATGAGCTGGGGACGTCTGCCCCTGTTCGTCTGGTCGATCCTGATCTACGCCGTGCTGCTGATCGTGGCGCTGCCCGTCGTCGCGGCGGCGGTGACGATGCTGCTGACCGACCGGCACTTCGGCACCCACTTCTTCGATCCCACCCAGCACGGCTCGCCGGTCCTCTGGCAGCACCTGTTCTGGTTCTTCGGCCACCCCGAGGTCTACATCATGATCCTGCCCGGGTTCGGGATCATCTCGGAGGTCATCCCGGTGTTCTCCCGCAAGCCGATCTTCGGCTACAAGGCGATCGCCGCCTCGACCGTGGTGATCGCCTTCCTGGCCACGCTCGTGTGGGCCCATCACATGTTCGCCTCGCCGGTGCCGATCGTCGTGCTCGGGTTCTTCATGCTCAGCTCGTTCCTGATCGGCATCCCCACCGGGGTCAAGATCTTCAACTGGATCGCAACGCTGTGGCGAGGATCGATCGTGATGACCACCTCGCTGTATTTCGCCGTGGGCTTCATCGCGATCTTCATCATCGGCGGCATCACGGGGATCTTCCTGGCCGTCTTCCCGGTCGACTGGCAGCTCAACGACACCTACTTCGTGGTCGCGCACTTCCATTACGTGCTGATGGGCGGGTCGGTCTTCACGATCTTCTCCGGGCTCTACTACTGGTTCCCGAAGATGACCGGGCGGATGCTGAACGAGTCGCTGGGCAGGCTCTCGTTCTGGTTCATGTTCATCGGCTTCAATGCCACCTTCTTCGTGCAGCACGCGCTCGGCCTCTCCGGGATGCCGCGGCGGATCTACACCTACCAACCGGGACTCGGGTGGTCGACCTACAACCTGATCTCGACGATCGGCTCGTTCATCCTCGGCGCCGGGGTCCTGCTGACGGTCGCCAACGTCTTCCGCAGCCTCACCCACGGCCAGCTCGCCGGCCCGGACCCGTGGAAGGGGAACACGCTCGAGTGGTTCACCCCCTCGCCGCCGCCGGCCAACAACTTCGACTCAATCCCGCGCGTGCGTTCCGTCGAGCCGATGCGCGACATCCGCCGACAGGTCGAGCGCCAGACCGGTGTCACCCAGAAAACGGGCGGCAGCGAGCGCTTCGTCCGGGTCTGAGCCAGGGTGCGTGTGAGCCAGTGAGCGCGTCTACCGCCAGCGCCGTCCATCCGCCCTCGGCGGCGGCCGGCGTCCGGCAACTGGCGGCCGACTACTTCGAGCTGACCAAGCCCAAGGTCCAGACGCTGCTGCTGTTCACGACCGTGACCGCGATGGAGGTCGCCGGAGACCCGTCGGTGGGGAAGATCGGCCTGACCTGCCTCGGCGGCTACCTCTCCGCCGGAGGGGCCGGCGCCGTCAACCACTATTACGACCGCGACATCGACGCGCAGATGGCTCGTACCGCCTCGCGTCCGGTCCCGTCAGGTCGCGTGTCGCCACGCGCCGCGCTGATCTACGGGATCGTCCTGGCTGCCCTCTCGTTCGCCCTGATGTCCCTCACGCTGAACCTACTGGCGGCCTCGCTGGCGCTCGGCGGGTTCGTCGGCTACGTCGGCGTGTACACGATGCTGCTCAAGCGGCGCACGCCGCAGAACATCGTGATCGGGGGCGCCGCCGGCGCGATGCCGCCGCTGGTCGGCTGGGCGGCGGAGCGCGGCTCGCTGTCCTGGACGGCGGTCTACCTGTTCGCGATCGTCTTCTACTGGACGCCGCCGCACTTCTGGGCGCTCAGCCTGCTGATGAAGGACGAGTACGCCAAGGTCGGAATCCCGATGATGCCGGTCGTGCGCGGTGAGCGCGAGACCCGCCGGCAGATCCTGCTCTACACGCTGTTGCTCTACGCGATCACGCAGCTGCCGTTCTGCGCGGGAGAATTTGGCGGGACCTACCTGATCGCCTCGATGGTGCTGGGCGTCGGGTTCATCGGAGGCTCGCTGAATCTGTACCGCCGCGCCGACCGAAAGGCGGCCCTGCGCCTCTACCTGTACTCCCTGCTCTACCTCGCCCTGCTGTTCGGCGCGATGGTGGCGGACGTAAAGCTCTGACAACCAACTAGGATTCGCGAAATGGACAGAAAGCTCGCCCGCAAGAACATCCGCTCCGGACTGATCGCCGGCGCCGCCTGCCTCTTCATGTTCGGCATCACCTTCGTGGCCGCCGCCATCTACGTCCACGCATGAGCGAAGTCGAGTACGAGACGCCGCCCGTCGGCGAGGAGATCCATCTCCCCGGACCGACGCTGATCCCGTTCGTATGCGCGGTCGGCATCACGCTGATCGTGATCGGCACCACGATCGACTGGATCTTCTCCGCGATCGGCGCGGTGATCTTCATCATCACCGTGGCGATGTGGATCCGCGACACCCGCCGCGACGTCGCCGCGCTCCCCGAGGAGCACGGCCACTAGCCCTGCCCCGCCGGCGTCAGGCGCTGGCGGCGGTCTCGGGCACTTCGCAGCTGGCGCCGTCGTCGGTCCAGCAGCGGACGATGTCGCGCATCGAGAGGATGCCGACGAGATCGGCGCCGTCGACCACGATCAGGTGGCGAAACCGGCCCCGGACCATCGCGGCGGCCGCCTGCTCGAGTGACCAGTCGGGGGCGGCGAAGGTCAGCTTGGAGGTCAGGTGGGCGGCGACCGTCTCGGTGTCGGGGTCCTCGCCCGCGGCGACCGACCGGAGGATGTCGCGCTCGGTGATCACCCCGGGCCCCTGGGCGTCAGGATCGAGCACGACGGCTGCGCCCACGTGCCGGCGGCACATCGAGGCGGCGGCCTCCCTGAGGGTGTGACCGGGTCCGACCGTCAGCACGACATCGGACATCCCATCGCTTACCTGCATTGCGCTCCGCCTCCTCACTTGCAACGATTGTCGCAATCATAGTCGAAGGCGACGGCATGGTTTCGGCGACCGAGTCGTTCGTCGCCGAGAACCCATAGGATGCCGACCGAGTGATGCTCGAGGGTCTTTGCTCCGGAGAACGGCGTGCCTAAACGCCCGATTACGCAGATGCTCCTGGCCGGAGTGATCGGCTGCGCGATCCTGATCCCGATCGCCCTGGTGATCCCCTGGTTCCCGACCGACGCGTCGCGCCAGGCCCACAACATCCACACGCTCTACGACGTGCTGCTGATCGCGTCGGTGCCGGTGTTCGTGCTGGTCGAGACGGTCGTGCTCTACTCGGTCTGGAAGTTCCGGATGAAGCCGGGCGAGGAGGAGAAGGACGGCCCTCCGATCCACGGCAACACCCGCCTGGAGATCATCTGGACCGCGGCGCCGGCCCTGCTGATCATCGCCCTCTGCACCTATGCCTACACGGTCCTGCGCTCCAACGAGGACTCGAAGCAGAACGAGATCACCGTGCATGTGACCGAGCGGCAGTTCGCCTTCGAGTTCTCCTGGAACCGAAACGGGAAGACGATCGTCTCCCCGGAGCTCTACATGGCCAAGGGGCAGCCGGTGGTGTTCAAGATCACCTCGCTCGATGTGATCCACAGCTTCTTCGTGCCCGAGTTCTCCGAGAAGATCGACGCGGTCCCCGGGATCGACACGACCTTGCGGGTCACCCCGACCCGGGTCGGCACGTACCCGGCGGAGTGCACGGAGCTGTGCGGGGCCGGGCATTCGCTGATGCGGGCCCCGGTCCACGTGGTGACACCGAGCGCCTTCCAGACCTGGCTCGCCGCCCAGAAGCCCGGCGCCCCACCGCCGGTCGGCACGCCGCCTTCGTACGTCCCGGTGCCCGACGTGCCCGGGGGATCCTCCTCGGGTTCCGCAGGCGCCACCAGCACCAGCTCGAGCAGCGCCGCCGCTCCGAGCACGAGCACGAGCACCGCCACGACTCAGACCACCACCAGCGCGAGCACCGGCTCGGCGGCGAGCACCGCCCCGGGCAAGGCGGTCTTCACCAGCACCTCCGCCGGATGCTCCCAATGCCACACGCTCGCCGCCGCCGGCGCCACCGGCACGGTCGGCCCGAACCTCGATCAGCGGCTGCAATCCGACTGCGCGAACCCGGCCTCGAAGAAGGTCCGCGGCGCGACCGTGCAGCAGTGCATCACCACCGCGATCACCAAGCCCTACGCCTACCTGCCCGGCGGCTACGCGGCCGGAATCATGCCGGCGACCTTCGCCAAGACCCTGTCGCCGGCGCAGATCCAGGCGCTGGTCAATTTCCTGGCGAGCGTGACAAAGTGAGATCGGGCTCGTCAGCAGGACAACCCGGGGATGCATTCTTGACGCTGATACGCGAGGTTAAGGAGATCCGATGATGGTTCTACCGGCAAAGCTCCGCGCGCCCGGCTGGTATCGCGCCGCGTTGACCAGCGTCCTTGGTCTGGCCTTCGCCTTCGGTCTGACCGTGCTGATCCGCTGGCTGATGCATTACCACCCGGTGATCGACGGCCGCGCGGTCACGATCGTCGCGATGATCGCGGTCCCGCTCTTCTTCCTGGTCGGCATCGGCACGATGGATTACTGGTTCTATTGGGCGGCCGGCCGGCCGACGCGGCCCGAGGACCACTCGGCCCACGGCGCCCACACCTGGCGCGACTACTTCCGGGTCAACACCGACCACAAGGTGATCGGGATCCAGTACGTGGTCACCTCGTTCTTCTTCCTCCTGGTCGGCGGCCTGCTGGCGATGCTGATCCGGGCCCAGCTGGCCAAGCCGGGCATGCAGTTCCTCACGCCGGAGCAGTACAACGGCGTGTTCTCGGTCCACGCGACGATCTTGATCTTCCTGTTCGTGATCCCGGTGTTCGCCGGCCTGGCGAACTTCGTGCTCCCGTTGATGATCGGCGCCCCGGACATGGCCTTCCCGCGCCTGAACGCGCTGTCCTACTGGATGCTGCCGCTGGCCGGAATCATGATGTTGATGAGCTTCCTCGCCCCGGGAGGCTCGTTCGCCTCAGGCTGGACGGCCTACGCGCCGCTGTCGACGACGATGCCGCTGGGCCAGCTGTTCTTCACGCTCGCCGTGCAGTTCGCCGGGGCTTCGTCGATCGCCACCGCGCTCAACTTCCTGGTGACGATCATCACCATGCGTGCGCCCGGAATGAGCTTCTTCCGGATGCCGCTGCTGGTCTGGGCAAACTTCTCGACCTCGCTGCTCGTGGTGATCGCCACCCCGTTCATCGCCGCCTCCCAGTTCTTCGTGCTGCTCGACCGGGCGCTGGGCTTCCACTTCTTCGACGCGTTCGTCGGGGCAGGCAAGAACGGCAACGTGATCATGTACCAGCACGTCTTCTGGTTCTACTCGCACCCGGCGGTCTACATCATGATGCTGCCCGGGTTCGGGATCATCTCCGAGATCCTGGCGGTCAAGTCGCGAAAACCGATCTTCGGCTACCGGATGATGGCCTTCTCGCTGCTGGCCATCGTCGTGCTCGGCTTCACCGTCTGGGCGCACCACATGTTCGTCTCCGGGATGGCCTCGTGGATCCGGATTCCGATGATGATCACCACGGCGATCATCGCGATCCCCACCGGGATCAAGATCTTCTCGTGGCTGGCGACGCTATGGCGTGGCGTGCTCCATCTCGACACGCCGATGCTGTTCGCCCTGGGGTTCCTGACCATGTTCACGCTGGGCGGGATCAGCGGCGTGATGCTGGCGATGATCCCGTTCGACATCCACGTCAGCCAGACCTATTTCATCGTCGCCCACATCCATTACGTGCTGTTCGGCGGCTCGCTGTTCACGATCTTCGCCGGCGTCTACTACTGGTTCCCGAAGATGACCGGGCGGATGTTCGACGACCGCCTCGGCAAGTGGCACTTCTGGATGACCTTCATCTTCTTCAACCTCACGTTCGCCCCGATGCACCTGATCGGCATCCAGGGCATGCCGCGACGGGTGGCCGAGTACGCGCAGAAGTTCGCCGCCTGGAACCTGTTCATCTCGATCTCGGCCTTCATCCTCGGCCTCAGCACGCTGATCTTCCTCTACAACATGGTGGCCAGCTGGCGCTCCGGGCCGCGAGCCGCGGGTAATCCGTGGCGGGCGCTGACGCTCGAGTGGCAGGTCTCCTCGCCCCCGCCGATCTTCAATTTCGACGCGATCCCCACGGTGGTCGGCGGGCCTTATGAGTACGGCGTGCCAGGGGCGGTCCACGGGATCTTCAAACCGCCCGTCGAGGCGGGTGCCGTCGCCGCCGGCTCCTCCTCGGGCTCAGGGCACGGAGGGCACTGATGGACACCATCCTGGTAGTCGCGAACGAGACGCTGGGCGGGCGCGCGCTGCTCGACTCGATACGTGAGCGCGCGGCCAAGGGCGACACCCGGTTCGTCCTCTGCGTCCCGCAGACCCGGCCGCGGGCCGGGTACGTGATCTACGACGACGCCGTCTTCGAGGCCGCCCAGACCCGCGTCGATCTGGCGCTCCGGGTCATGCGAGCCGAGGGCATCGACGCGATCGGCGAGGTGGGCGATTCCGATCCCTACAGCGCGACGATGGATGCCGTCCATGAATATCAGCCGACCGAGATCATCATCTCGACCTACCCGGAGACCCGCTCCGGATGGCTGCGCAGCGATCTGATCGAACGCATCGGCTCGGCTTCGCGGCTGCCGGTGACCCACATCGTGGCCGACATCGACGCCGAGGGGCTGCCGTTCAAGGTCACGCTCGTGGTGGCCAACCGGACCGCGAGCAGCGATGAGCTCCTGAAGGTGCTCAGGGCCAAGCTCGACGGCGAGCAGGACAGTGAGACCCACGTGTTCATCGTGGTGGTGCCCCAGGAGGGCGGCGACGGTCACGCCACCCGGCGTGCCCGCACCCGCTTGAAGCTGGTGCTCGACCGGATGCGCGAGGCCGGACTGTTCGCCTCAGGGATGATCGGAGACCCCGATCCATACACGGCGATCACCAACACGATTCAGTTCTTCCGCGTCGACGACATCGTGATCTCGACGTTCGCCGCGACCAAGTCCGGATGGATGCGCTCCGACCTGATCGAGCGAGTGCGACGCGCCACCGGCAAGCCCGTCGAGCACGTGATCCAGCCCGAGTCCGAGACCGCCGCCGCCTAGGAGGGAATCGATGGAAGCCGCCGCGATCCCCCACGAGCACCACGGGCCGCCCGAGGCTCATCAGTCCTCGCGCGTCAACGCCCCCACGCTCGGGATGCTGCTCTTCATCATCTCCGAGGTGATGATCTTCGGCGCCTTCTTCACCGCCTACTTCTTCATCCGTCAGGTCACCCATGACCCGTGGCCGGCGGCCGGCACGAAGCTTCCCGAGGCAGTGGCCGGCATCAACACGGCGATCCTGCTGTCCTCGTCGCTGACCATCCACTGGGCGACGGTGTCGGTCAAGAACGGCAACCGCTTCGGGCTCAAGGCGGGCATGCTCTCGACCTTCCTGCTCGGGCTCACCTTCCTGTTCGTGCAGATCAACGAGTACGTGCACCTCGGCTTTGCCGGTCACGACTCGGCTCAGGCGACGATCTTCTACTCGCTCACCGGCCTGCACGGCGCGCACGTGTTCATCGGCCTCTGCATCCTGCTGATGGTCACGATCCGATCGTTCCGGGGACACTATTCACCCGAGAGCCATCGGGGCATGGAAGTGCCAGGCATTTACTGGCACTTCGTCGACATCATGTGGATCATCGTCTACATGACCGTTTACGTGCTCTAGCTGCGTCGCCGTGCTCAACCCGCTCCGGTCCGAGGATGGTGCGTTCCGCGTGCTGCTCTACGTGGCCGCCACAGCAGCGGTGATCTTGGTGATCGTGCTGGTCGCCCGCGCCCTGTAGCGCCAGCCGGGCGCAGGCGTCACCATTAGGGCATGGTGATGAACGCCATGCCGTTCGCGGCGACGGGCCCGACGGGCACGATCTTCCTTCCCGTCCTCGCGCTCCTGTACTGGATCCCCTACGCGGCCCGGACGCGGACGCTGCGAGACCAGGGCCGCCCGGTTCCCCGATGGCGCCAGTGGTGCTACGGGAGCGGACTCGCGGTGCTGGCGATCGCCCTGAGCCCGCCGGTCGACAAGCTGGCCGACCAGCTCCTAGTCGCCCACATGGCCGAGCATCTGCTGATCGGCGACATCGCCGCGCTGCTGATCGTGCTCGGCCTCACCGGCCCGGTGCTGGCGCCGCTGCTGCGGATCCACTGGATCAGCCGGCTGCGCGTGTTGACCCACCCGGTCGTTGCGGTCGTGGTCTGGGGCGTCAACTTCTACGTCTGGCACCTGCCGGTGCTCTATCAGGCCGCCCTCCGTCACGATCCCATCCACGCGCTGCAGCATGCTCTGTTCCTCGCCTTCGGGATCGCGATGTGGATGGGCCTGCTCGGGCCGCTGCCGAAGCCGCAGTGGTTCGGCAACGGCGCGCGGCTGATCTACATCGTCGCGGTCCGGCTGATCGGGACCGTGCTGGCGAACGTGATGATCTTCTCCGGGACCGTCTTCTACCCGTTCTACCGATCCGGGGACGCTCACTGGCACATCAGCCAGATGGCCGACCAGATCACCGCGGCGGGCGTGATGATGGTCGAGGAGAGCCTGCTGACCATCGGCTTGTTCTGCTGGCTGTTCCTGAAGGTCGCAAACGAGAACGAGGAGCGTCAGCGCCTGATGGACTTCGCCGCCGCTCAGGGCGTCGAGCTCGACGAGAGTCGCGCCGCCCGCGCGGTCGCCGCCGGCCGCTCTCAGGAGCTCTGGGACCGCCTCAGGGCCACTGCAGCGGCCACGCTGAGGGCGCGCTACTTGACGGTGAGGGTGCCGACCATTCCGGCCTGGCGATGGCCGGGAACCGAGCAGTAGAACGTGTACTTGCCGGGCTTGAGGCTGGCCGTGACCGTGGAGACGCCTCCGTTGGCCACGATCTTGCCCACCTGATTGACGCCGGCACCCTCGATCGCGATGTCGTGGGAGACCGATGACTTATTCGCCATCCGCAGCGTGACCGATCCCGGGGTCGCGGTGGCGCTGGAGGCCAGGAACTTGAGCTGGCCGGTCGGATCGGCGTCGATCTCGAGCGTGCCGTTCTTCTCGACGGCCGCCTTCTGGTTGACCGACTGGACCGCGGAGGCCAGCGCGCCCGTGTCCTGGCCGGGGATCGCCGCCACCCGCCCGACGTAGGCCGCGACGTCCTGCGCCCTCTGGCCCGCGAACAGACCGGCCGGCATCACGCCCTCGGAGTTCGGGTACTTGATCCAGAACGCGACGAGGCCCTCGATCGACGTGCCCTTGACTCCGTCCGCCCGGTCCTGGCGGAAGGCGTCGTCGAGGTTCGGCCCCACCACCCCGCTGCTGGCCGCGTGGGCCAGCGTGTGGCAGGAGCCGCACTTCTGCACGAACAGCTGCTTGCCGGTGACGAGATTGGCGGTCGGGTGCTTGACGTCGCACCCGGCCAGCGCGACGAGCAGCAACCCGCTCGAGACGAGCGCGATGAGGCTGCGGCTTGTGCGACCACGGGCTTTCACCATTTCGCTGCGGGCGGCACTCTATCCAAGCAAGCGGCGTGGCGACGCCAGGCAACGCGGCGTGGCGACGCAAGGCAGCGCGGCGCCGTCGGCACGGCCCTTTGCCCGGGCACATCGAGCCGATGCCGCTGGTAGCATGGCCCGGAATGAGGACGCGCCAGAGGTACCGTATGCGGACGCCCTCGACTGGCCGCGAGGTGATCATCGAGGCGGAGCCCGGGAAGGAGTACCAGGACCGCGAGACCGGTGAGCCGCTCGAGGTGGTCGCGGAACTGCTCCCGCTCGCCCCCACGCCGTCGGAGCTCCCGTGGGCGGTTGAGAACCTGAGGTTCTGCAACTGGTGCGATCAGCTGGCCCAGAAGGATCTGAACGACTGCCCGCACTGCGGCAGGCGGATGGAACCCCTCGGCTCCTGAGGCGGCTGTCGTGGCCGCACGCCAGCGCGCTCTAGCCCTTGTCGTCGTCTGCGCCTCGCTGCCCGTCGGCCTGAGCGCCTGCGGCGGCGGATCGACCTCGACGGATACCAGCGGCGCGCCACCGCTCACCGTCCCCACGAGCGGCTCCGCCAGCGCCGTGGTGACCCCCACGACGGCCACATCGACGACCTCGACCACCGCCACGACATCGACCAGCACCTCGGCCGGCACCTCTGCCGGCTCGTCCGGCACGTCGGCGGGAACGTCGACCGGATCCGCTGGCACTCCCGCGGGCACGGGCGCCGGCACGCCGGGGACCTCCACGACGGGCGGCGCCGGCACCGGCGGCGGGACCGCCACGACTCCGGCGAATGGAGGCGGGACCTCGACCACCGGTGGGGCCGGGCTCGGGTCGGCGTTCTGTCAGCAGAATCCCGGCGCCTGCTGAGCGACGACCAGGGCCGATCCTGCCCAAGCGACGACCGGGGCCGATCCTGCCAAGGACGGCTCGGCTGACGCGACGCCCTACTGCGCCGTGATGTTGGACTTGGTCGCGGTGGGGATGTCCGGAGCGTGGATCTGCGTGGTCGGCGGCACCGGGGTGGTGACCTCGGTCGCCGAGTATTCGATCCGCGTGCCGGTGTAGTCGCACACGTAGCCGGTGGTGATCCCGACGGTCAGCTGAGCTTGCTCGGTACTCGCCGGCTTCAGGCAGTTGGCCCGGCGGCTCTGCCGGTAGGCGAACTTGCTCGTGCTGAGGCCGAAGGTGAGCACCGGTGCCCAGGTCGGGACCGTCAGGGCGATCACATCGCCCTTGGCCACCGGCAGCGGCGCGGCCATCGGCGGGGCGCCTGGCGCTCCCAGCCCGGCGGACAGCGGGAACTGCGCCACGGTGCCCAGATACGGCTGGAGGTGGTAGATCGGACTCTCGGCCGTCACCTGCCAGCGGCGCTGATTCTTCTTGCCGATCGGCTTGAGCACGGTGATCGCGGCCTGTGTCGTACCGCCGTAGGTGTGATCGAGGAACGAGATGTCCGACTTCGCCTTTGCGGCGTTCGGGTCCAAGCGCGAGAGCCCGAGCGTGAAGGCCACGATCGCCCCGGCTTTCTTGACCGTGGTCGGGTAGGTGACGCCGTCACGGATGGTCTCGAGCCCGGTCACCTGAGTCAGGACGATCGTGCAGTTCGCGGCCGAGACCGTGGTCGGGCAGACCGGGGCGATCAACGGCGACTTGGTCGCGCCGAGCTCGATCACCTGGGCGGAGGCGGCTGGGGCGAAAGCCGCGGCAAGACCGGCCGTTGCGGCGGTGGCCAACAGGGAAAGTTTCATGCTGACATTGAACACGAACCCGCGGCAGCAGTTGCGTGGCAGGCCGCGTCGTCGCCCGGCCGCAGCACGGGCGCGCGGGAGGGCTCGGGCTCCGGGGAGCCCGATGCGGCCCTAGAGCTTGCTGACGTTCACCGCCTTCGGACCCTTGGGTCCGGCCTCCTCCTCATAGGAGACTTTTGAGCCTTCCGGCAACGACCGGTAGCCGTCGCCGCTGATCCCGGTGAAATGGACGAACAGGTCGCGCCCGCCGTCATCGGGCGTGATGAAGCCGAACCCCTTCTCGTCGCTGAACCACTTGACGGTGCCCGTAGCCATGACTCCCCTTCGGTACTACTGCGTCGACCACGTCGGTTAGCCGGACGGCCCCGACAGAACGGCGCAAAAATATCAGGAGCGCAAGGCCGCCGACGGCTCCTGATGCACGGCACGGGTTCAGCGGCCGGTGAAGGTCGCCTTTCCCGGGCCCGCCTCGAGAAACGAGCGCACCGCATTCTGGAGGTCCTCGGTGGCGAACAGCGCTCCCGCCACGCCCGCCACGCGGTCGTTGGCCAGCTCCACACCGCCCTCCAGGTAGTCGGCGATCACCCGCTTGGTCGCCGCGTGGGCGCGCGTCGGGCCGGCGGCCAGCTCGGCCGCCAGCTCGCGTGCCGCGGCATCGAAACCGTCGTCGGGAAGGACCATGTTGACCACGTTCCAGCGCTCGAGCGTGCTGGCCGGATACGGCTTGCCGCGCATCACGAACTCGCGGGCCCTGCCGGTTCCTGCCCGTTCGGCGAGTCGCTGCGTGCCGCCCATCGCCGGAGTCAGCCCGACCACCTTCTCCACCAGCCCGAAGCTCGCGGACTCCGCGGCGATGATCAGGTCACAGGCCAGCGCCAGCTCGAACGCCCACGTCAGGCACAGGGCGTGCGCGGCGAACACGGTCGGGCAGGGGAGCGCGTCGATCCGCCGGCCGAGATCGACCAGCGCCGCAAATGTCTCCGTCGCCTCCTCAGGCCCGGATTGCGCCGCGAACAGCGATACGTCGACGCCACCGCTTACGACGCGGCCGTCGGCCCGGAACAGCACCGCGCGCGGCGGTTGACGCTCGAGCTCCGCCAGCGCGGCGCGCAGCGATTCGTCCAGCTCCGCGTCGAACAGGTTCACCGGAGGATGGTCGAACGAGACCACCGCGAGCCCGTCTTCGCGCTCGAGCCGGACCGGACCCGACCCGCTCATCGCAGCAAGTCCGCCACGGCGGCGATCTCATCTGGGTCCCCCGAGGAGGGGATCCAGGGAAGGCGCAGCGGGTCGTCCGCGTAGCGCGGGATCACGTGGAGGTGAAAATGGAAGACGGTCTGCCAGGCCGGAGCGCCGCACGAGTTCAGCAGGTTGACGCCGTCGGCCCCCAAGCGCTCAGGGGCCAGCCGGGCCAGCCGCTGCGCCGCCAGCACGGTGGCGGCGAGGTCCTCGGGCTCGATCTCCAGCAGGTCGCGGGCGTGACGCCGGGGGATCACCAGCGCATGCCCCCGAGTCGCCGGGCTGATGTCCATGAACGAGATCGTGCGCTCGTCCTGCGCCACGATCTGACCCGGCAGCTCGCCGGCCACGATCTTGCAGAAGATGCAGTTGGGATCGCTCACGACGCCGCAGACTATCGATCCGTGACTCCGGTGCCTCCCCCGGCCAGCAGCGTGCGGGCACACTCGATCGCCTCGTCGGCGGAGGCGATCTCGCCGGCGAAGCTGGCCTCCTCCAGCTCGCGCAGAATCCGCCCTAGCTCCGGGCCGGGGCGCAGCCCGACCGCCCGCGCCAGCTGATCGCCGCGCAGCGGCGGCCGCGGCGGCTCGCTACGCCAGGCCAGCCCCTCCCCCACCAGCTCCCGGGCGAGCTCGAGGTGGCGGGCTATGGCGATCTCGGAGTTCTTCCCGCGCGTGGCCAGGCGATCGGCGACGCTCAGCAGCGAAACGTCGACCTCGACCGGCTCACACGCGCGCATGTAACGGTAGACCGCCCGCCGGGACAGCGGGACGTGATGGACCAGGAAGCCCAGACGCAGGTGGTTGCGGGTGAGCGACGCGACGTGATCGGCAAGTCGCTCACTGGTCCGCAGCCGCCCCAGTGCCGCCCGCGCCATCTCCGCGCCGGCGGCGTCATGGCCCATGAAGGTGATCCGGCCTCCCGCCGCCACCTCCCGCGTCGTCGGCTTGGCCACATCGTGAAACAGCGCGCCGAATCGGAGCGCCTGCCCGCGACTGAGCTCGTTGGCCAGAGGCTCGGCCAGCAGCTGGGCCACCGCGTCGCCGTGCTCGCCCAGGACTCCACCCGGATCGGCTTGCAGCGCGATCGTCTCGGCCAGCACCTGCATCGTGTGGTCGTGGACGTCGAGGTGGTGATAGCCGCTCTGCTCCACGCCACGCAGCGCGGAGAGCTCGGGCAGCACGACGGCGGTCGCCCCTACGGCGTCCATCTCCGCCAGCCCGTCCAGGGCGCGATCGGCGATCACGATCCGCTTCAACTCGGCGAACACCCTTTCCGCCGCGACGTTGCCCAGTCCCGGGGCGGCGGCCCGCGCCGCCGAACGGGTGTGCGCCTCGACCTCGAACCCGAGCTCGCAGGCCAGCCGGGCCAGTCGCAGAGAGCGCAGCGGATCGTCGGTGAAGGCCAGCTCGCCGACCATTCGCAGTCGCCGCGCCCGCAGGTCTTCCCGCCCGGCGAACGGATCGACACAGGCGCCGCCGTGGAGGGGCTCGGCGATGGCGTTGATCGTGAGGTCGCGGCGCGCCAGATCGGCGTCGATCGTCTCGCCCATCAGCGGCAACAGATCCACCTGCCAGCTGCGGTCACGGGCGAGCACGCGCCAGGCGCCGAAGTCGTCGGAGAGCGCGAATCGATGGGCGTCCGTGCCGCGGGCGAGCCGGCTGGCCAGCGCGCGGGCGTCGCCGGCCACGGCCACGTCGAAATCGGTGGTCTCGCGGCCGAGCAGCCGGTCGCGAACGGCTCCGCCGACCAGCCACGCCTCACCCCCGATCTCGGTCAGCGCGCTGAGGGGATCGCTCATGCCGGCTCTCCGTCGCGGTGATAGACGCGGGGTACCCGGCGGGAGATCCAGCAGACGATCTCGTGGGTGATCGTGCCGAGGCGGTGCGCGAGCTCCTCGGCGGTCTGAGACTCGGCGCCGTCGCGACCGATGATCCGGGCGAGCGCACCCGGCGCGACCGTCGGCTCGGGTCCGAGGTCGACCGTGAGGTTGTCCATGCTGATCCTCCCCACCACCGGATAGCGGCGGCCGCCGATGATCACGTCGCAGTTGTTCGACAGGCCTCGCACCACTCCGTCCGCGTACCCGATCGGCAGAGTCCCGATCCAGGTCTCGCGCTCCGCGATGAACTCCCGGCCGTATCCGACGCTGTCGCCCGGGCGGGCCGGCTTGACCGCCGCCACGTATGAGCTCAGCTCGAGCGCGGGCTCGAGCCCGCACGCCGCCGCGTCCTGGTTCATCGGGTCCAGTCCGTAGATCGCGATCCCGCAGCGGACCAGGTCGAAATGGCTCTCGGGCAGGCGTAGCGTCGCGGCGCTGTTGGCGGCGTGCACGAGCAGTCCCGGGGCCAGCCGCCGCAGCTCCTCCGCGAACGGCGCGAACGCCGCCAGCTGCCGCGCCGCGAACTCCAGATCCCCGTCCGCGGTGGCGAAATGCGTCATCGCCCCGGCCAGCTCGAGCGCCGGGCCCGCCGCCAGCACCGCCTGCGCCGTGGCCCGTGCCTCCACGAGATCGCGGGTGCCA
The DNA here is from genome assembly GCA_963808605.1 of uncultured Solirubrobacterales bacterium. Taxonomy (GTDB): domain Bacteria; phylum Actinomycetota; class Thermoleophilia; order Solirubrobacterales; family Solirubrobacteraceae; genus Palsa-465. The sequence goes on along the minus strand of CAWEGQ010000009.1, from coordinate 212,535 downwards.
AGCCGCCCCATCCCGCTGTCCAGCTTGACGTGCATCCGCACCGGCCGGCCGACTGCTGCGGCCGATGCCGCGACGTCGGCCGCGAACCGCTCCGTCCAGGCCACCAGATCGGCCCCGGCGGCGAGGGCGACCGGCAGCTCCTGGGCGCTGATCGCCCCGAGCACGAGGATCGGGCCGTCGAGGCCACCGCGCCGCAGCTCGGCCGCCTCCTCGGCGCTGACCACCGCCAGCCACGTGGCGCCGCCGGCCAGGGCAGCGCGGGCGACCTCGACGGCCCCGTGTCCGTAGCCGTTGGCCTTGACCACGGCGCACATCGCTCCGGTCGGTTTCAGCTCCGATTTCAGCCGGGCCACGTTGCGCTGCACCGCGGCGAGGTTGACGCTGGCCTGAGCCCGCAGCGGCATCCGCTAGTCCTCGCCCGATCGCAGCGCCCGCGGCAGCAGCTCGATCACGTCGCCCGCGATCACGCCCTCGAGGCCGATCTCGCGGGCCGCCAGGCGCCCCGCGACCAGATGCACCCAGACCCCGGCGCAGGCCGCGTGGAAGGGGTCCATGCGCTTGGCCAGGTACGCCCCGATCACCCCGGACAGGACGTCGCCGGTCCCGGCGCTGGCCAGTGCCGGGGCCCCGCCCGGGCTGACCGCGACCCGCCCCCCGGGCTCGGCCACCAGCGTGTCATCGCCCTTCAGCACCACGATCGCCTGGGCGGCGGCAGCGGCCTCCCGCGCGCAGGACAGCCGATGGGCAGAGATCTGCGCGCTGGGACGCCCCAGCAGGCGCCCAAGCTCGCCGGCGTGCGGCGTGAGAACCGTCGCTGCGGGGCGGCCGGCCAAGCGCCCGAGCGCGTCGCCGTGGGCGTTCAGGCCGTCGGCGTCGAGCACCAGCGGGACGCCCACGGCCAGCGCCAGCTCACGGGCGAACTCGGCGCTGTGCGGGTCGCGGCCCAGACCCGGGCCGAGCACGATCGACTGCACCCGCTCGGCGCGCTCCAGCACCGGCCCGACGGCCTCGGCCGTGATCGCCCCCGCCCGGTCGGGAACCGGCACGGTCATGACCTCGAGCAGCTTGATCTCGAAGATCGGGTTCAGCGACTCCGCCACGCAGGCCGTGACGTAGCCCGCGCCCGCCCTCATCGCGGCGTGCGAGGCGAGCGTCGGCGCTCCGGTCAGCCCCGTCGAGCCGCCGCAGACGAGCACGCTTCCGGCGGCGAACTTGGTCGAATCCGCTCCGCGGCGGGGAACGCCATCGGTGACCGCCGCCGAGAGCAGGCCGATCGACGGCTCGGCCGGGCCGCCGTCAGGGATCCCGATGTCGATCACCCTGACCTGGCCGGCATGGGCCTTCCCGGGCGCGATCCACAGCCCCGGCTTGCCGGCGTGGAAGGTGGCCGTGATGTCCGCTTCTACCGCGAGGGAGGCCACCTCGCCGGTCGACCCGTCGACTCCGCTGGGGACGTCACAGGCGACGACCACGGCGTGGTCGGTCGCGTTGATCGCCGCGATCGCCTCCGCCGCGGGATCGCGGGGTTCGCCCGAGAATCCGGTGCCGAGGATCGCGTCGACGATTGCGCTGGCGCCGGCCATCGCCTCGAGGGTGAATGGCTCCGGCGGGTCTCCGGGCAGCGCCTCGAAGCTCGTCCGGGCGTCGCCCCGCAGTTCGTCGGGCGAGACCAGCGTCAGGACGCGCACATCTCGGCTACGTCGCCGCAGCAGCCGCGCCGCGACGTAGCCGTCACCGCCGTTGTTGCCCTTGCCGCAGACGACCACGACCCGCCCGGAGGGCGCGGCCTCGTCGATCACCCGGGCCAGGCCCGCGCCCGCTCGCTCCATCAGCTCGAGTCCCGGGAGGCCACGCTGCTCGATCGCCCACTGGTCGAGCGCGCGCTGCTCCGCGGCGTCCGGGAGCGGCTCGAGCCACCGCGGAAGGCTCATACCGCGATCGCCGGGCATACCTGGGTCAGACCCCCATCCCCTGCTCGACGACCCGCTGCAGCCGCTCGCAGACCAGGTCCGTCTCCTCGCGGGTGGGCGCCTCGACCATCACCCGGATCAGTGGCTCGGTCCCCGAGGCCCGCACCAGGACCCGCCCGCGGCCGTTCAGCGCCGCGTTCTCGCGCTCGATCGCCGCGCCCACGGCCGCGTCGTCCATCGTGCGGATCTGCTCGCCTCGGTCCCGGGCGCGGATGTTGACCAGCTTCTGCGGGAGCTTCACCATCGAGCGGCGCTCACTGAGGTCCCCGTCGCCCAGCGCCTCGAGCGTGAGCAGGGCGCCGGCGATCCCGTCGCCCGAGGGGGCGAAGCCGAGGTCGATGATGTGGCCCGACTGCTCGCCGCCCAGCGACCAGCCGCGCCGGCGCAGCTCGTCGAGCACGTACCGGTCGCCGACCGCGGTGGTCGCCACCTCGACGCCGGCCGCGGCCATCGCGGTATGGAACCCGAAGTTCGTCATCACGGTGACCGCTACCCCGTCGCCGGTCAGCAGCCCGCGTTCGCGCAGATGGATCGCGGCGAGGGCGATCAGCTCATCGCCGTCCAGGAGCATGCCGTTGCGGTCGGCGGCCAGCAGGCGGTCGCCATCGCCGTCGAAGGCGAACCCGATGTCGTAGTCACCGCTCCGCATCGCGGCGACCATCCCCTCCACATGAGTGGAACCACAGCCGTCGTTGATGTTGCGGCCGTTGGGCTGGTCGGCGATCACCTCGACCTGCGCTCCGAGCCGGCGGAAGATCTCGGGGCCGGCGCGGAAGGTGGCGCCGTGGGCGCAGTCGAGCAGCACGCGGCGACCGCTCAGGTCCAGCCCGGCGAACCGCGTGTGCAGCTCGCGCAGGTAGTCCTCCAGCGCGCCGTGCAGGCGCCGGACCCGGCCGATCCGGTCCGGAGGGGTCGGGGACCGCTCGAGCTCCGCCTCGATCGCCATCTCCGTGTCGTCGTCGAGCTTGAAGCCGTCAGCCGCGAACAGCTTGATCCCGTTGTCCTCGTAGGGATTGTGCGAGGCGGAGATCACCGCCGCCAGCTGCAGGCCGTGACGGCGCACGAGCAGCGGCGCGGCCGGGGTGGGCAACACCCCAGCCAGCAGCGCATCGCCGCCGGCGGCCGTCACGCCGGCAGCGATCGCCGACTCGAGCATCTCGCCCGATTCGCGCGTGTCGCGGACGATCACCACCTGTGGCCGCTCGGTCTGACCGCGCGCCACCGCGGCCCGGGCCAGCGAAAGCGCGAGCTCCGCGGTCAGGAAGTCGCCGGCGCGGCCGCGGACGCCGTCCGTGCCAAACAGCTGGCGCGCCACCGGTGGACCGACCCCGGGCTAGCGCTTGGAGAACTGCGGCCGCTTGCGGGCCTTCTTCAGACCGGCCTTCTTGCGTTCCTTGACGCGCGGATCGCGGGTCAGGAACCCGCGGCGCTTGAGCTCGCCGCGGAGATTGGGGTCCGCCTCGAGCAGGGCGCGAGAGATGCCGTGCCGCAGCGCGCCACCCTGAGCGGCCACGCCGCCGCCATGCATCCGGGCCACGACATCCATCCGCGACTCGTAGCCGACGGTCTCGAGCGGCTGACGGATCATCCGCTGGAGGGTCTCGCGAGGGAAGAACGCCTCGAGCGACTTGCCGTTGATCGAGTAGGTGCCGGTTCCCGGCTTGAGGATCACTCGGGCGACGGCGGTCTTGCGCTTGCCCGTGGCGGTGTAGCGAGCCCCGGCGGCGAGGTCGATCGCGGCGTCGGCGATCGGCTTGGCGTCGTCCTCGGGCTCCTCATCGCGGGCGGCGGCGGCCTCCGCTTCGGCCTCCGCGGCGGCCAGCGTCTCGGCGTCGAGAAACTCCTGGCCCTCGGTGACGATGTCGGGGATCAGATCGGCGCCGGGGATCTCCGGCTTCTGGCGCGGAGCGACGTCCTCGTCTTCGTCGTCATCCTCCGACTGGGCGGCGGCGGGGACGGCCGGGGCCTCGGCCTGCGGTGCCTCGGCCTGCGGAGCCTCGGCCTGCGGAGCCTCGGCGGCTGCGGGGGCGGGAGTCTCGGTGGACTCGGCCTCCGGAGCCTGTTCCGTTTCGGCCGCGACGGCGGGCACGGGCGCTTCCGGAGCCGGCTCCGACGGCGTGGCCTCGGGCTCCCCGGTCGCCTCCGGTGCCGTTTCCTCGGCGTCGGGCGTCTCGGGCACGGCGTCTTCGCCGCGTTGCTCTTCCTCGGGGTGCTCGGCTTCGCTCACTGCTAGATCTCCATCGGTGTCGGCTGCTGGGCTGCGTGCGGATGCTCGGGACCAGCGTAAATCTTCAACTTGGTGATTTGCCTGCGCGCCAAGCGGTTCCGGGGCAGCATGCCCTTCACCGCGATCCGAATGACCTCTTCCGGACGGCGCTCGAGCATCTCGGCCAGCGTCCGCGACTTCAGGCCCCCGGGATAGCCGGAGTGCCGGTAGTAGCGCTTGTCGTTGCGCTTGTTGCCGGTCACCGCGATCTTCTCGGCGTTGACGACGATCACGAAGTCCCCGGTGTCGATGTGCGGGGTGTAGGTCGGCTTGCGCTTGCCCCGCAGCACGTCGGCGATCTGCGTCGAGAGGCGCCCCAGCGTCTGGCCGGAGGCGTCGACGAGCAGCCAGTTGCGCTCGCGGTCTGTGGGTTTGGCTACGTAGGTCTTCATGGCACGCGTGGAGCCGCGCATCGATGGCGCGGCTCGCGGCAATGATAGGGAATCGCGATCGGGTCGGGAGATCCGCCCCGGCCAGTCCCGCGTACGCTGCGTCAATGAAGCTCCCCGTGCCCGTTCGCCGGGCCGCCTATCGCACGGCCTACTGGGGCCTGCGCACGTACTGGTTCATCCGCCGGCCCGAGCTCCACGGCGTCAAGTGCGTCGTGGTCGACCACGACCGCGTGCTGCTGGTCAGGCACACCTACGGACCCCGAGTGTGGGACCTGCCAGGAGGCACGATGCGCCGCGGCGAGCCGCCGATCGCCACGGCCCGCCGGGAGATGGGCGAAGAGCTGGGCGTGACGATCGAGGACTGGCAGGCACTCGGCGAGCTCCGGGTCACCGCGTTCTGCAAGCGCGACGTGCTCCATTGCTTTCAAGCGGAGCTCGGTCTCGGCACGATCACCATCGATCTCGGCGAGCTCGCCGCGTCGGACTGGTTCGACCCCCAGGCCCTCCCGCGCGACCTCGGTCCGTTCGTAGAGCCGATCCTCGCCCTGGTCGACGCGGACTCCTAGGCCGCCGGCCATCCCGGGACGCTTTGTGCGCCCGCTCAGGCGTGGCAGGGCGGTTGGGTGCGGGACGGGATGAGGATGGTGGGTTGGTCTTGGTCGGACTACATCGATGAGGAGAGGGTGGAGTCCGCTTCGTCACGTTTCCGCGCCCTCGGGCGGGGGGTCTCGGTAAGAAACTTACGCATGAGGTTCATAGCGTCCCGACCCCTCCCGCGACCCTGGGCAGACGGGGTGTCGGTAAGAAAGTCGCAAATGGGATTACCAACGTCCCGAGGCCTCCCGCCGATGGCCCGAGCAGCCGCCGGCGCTCCGGCCTGCCTCCCCCTCATCGATGCCGTTGACTTTCGCCCGAACAGCCGCGGCTTGTCACGGCGTCAGCCTGACGCCGTGGGTACTGCCGCGGCGGCTACTCCCACTCGATCGTGCCGGGCGGCTTGCTGGTGATGTCGAGCACGACCCGGCCGACGGGCCGGATCTCGTTGATCATCCGCGAGGCGATCTGCTCGAGCAGGTCGTAGGGCAGGCGGGCCCAGTCGGCCGTCATCGCGTCGTCGCTGGTGACGGCGCGGATCACGATCACGTTGCCATAGGTGCGCACGTCGCCCTGGACCCCGACGGTGCGGATGTCCGGGAGCACGCAGAAGGATTGCCACAGCTCGCTGTAGAGCCCGGCCTTGCGGATCTCGTCCTGGAGGATCGCGTCCGCCTCGCGGAGGATCTCCAGGCGCTCGAAGGTGGCCTCGCCCCCGACGATGCGGATGGCCAGACCGGGCCCGGGGAACGGCTGGCGCCAGACCAGGCGCTTGGGCAACCCGAGCTCGGCGCCGACGGCGCGCACCTCGTCCTTGAACAGGGCGCGCAGTGGCTCGACCAGCTCGAACTCGAGATCGTCGGGTAGGCCTCCGACGTTGTGATGGGACTTGATCGTGGCGGCACCGGTGCCGCCGCCCGACTCGATCACATCGGAGTACAGGGTGCCCTGGACGAGGAAGCCGACGTCGTCGAGTTTCAGCGCCTCCTCCTCGAACACCCGGATGAACTCGGCGCCGATCGTCTTGCGCTTCTGCTCGGGGTCGGTCACGCCGCGCAGCCGCTCCAGGAACCGATCGGCCGCGTCGACGGCCACCAGCGGAACCCGGAAGTGGTCCCGGAACGCCGCCACCACCTGCGCGCCCTCGTTCTTGCGCATCAATCCGTGGTCGACGAACACGCAGGTCAGTCGATCGCCGATCGCGCGGTGGACGAGCAGCGCCGCGACGCTCGAGTCGACTCCGCCGGAGAGTCCGCAGATCGCCCGGCCATCGCCGACCTGGGCCCGGATCCGCTCGATCTGGTCCTCGATCACCGAGCTCGCGCTCCAGGTGCGCTCGCACCCGCAGACATCCTCCAGGAAGTTCGTCAGCACCTGCTGCCCGTACGGGGTGTGCACGACCTCCGGGTGGAACTGGATGCCGTACACGCCGCGCTCGCGCGATTCGAACGCCGCCACGGGCGAGGCGGTAGAGGAGGCCAGGGCGGTGAATCCGGGGGGCGGCTCGAACACGGTGTCACGGTGCGACATCCAGCACGTCTGCTGCTCCGGCGTGCCGGCCAGCAACCGGCCGGCCGACTTCACGCTGAGCTGCGAACGCCCGAACTCCCCCACCTCGGCGCCCTGCACCCGGCCGCCGAGCTCCCGGGCCAGCAGCTGCATGCCGTAACAGATCCCGAGCACGGGAACGCCCAGCTCGAGCAGAGCCGGGTCCAGCGGCGGCGCGCCATCGGCGTACACGGACGCCGGGCCGCCGGAGAGGATCACGCCCTTGGGGCGGCGTCGGGCCACCTCGGCCGGACCGACGTTATGGGGCAGCAACTCGGAGAACACTCCGCATTCCCGCACGCGGCGGGCGATCAGCTGCGAATACTGGCCACCGTAGTCGAGCACGACCACCTCTTCGGTGGCGCGCGGCACGATCGCTCCGGGCGCCAACTCCTCGGGCGCGGGCACCGGCGCCATCCGGGGCTCGGAGTCGGGCGGCTCCGCGCCCAGCACGGCGTCCGGCTCGGCGTCGATCACGGCAGCGTCCGACTCCGCGCCGGTCAGCGCGGCGTCCGGCTCGGCGGTGATGGGCTCAGTCAGCGACACCGACCGCCGCGCCCCTGCCGCCCGCGCCCATGCCAACTCCCTGCTCACGCTGGAGCTGCTTGCCTTCCGTTTGGAGGGCGGGGGCGACCATAAGCTCGGCTCGGTTGAACTCGGCGATGTCCCGGTAGCCACAGGTGGCCATCGAGGTGCGCAGGCCGCCCATCAGGTTGAACGTGCCGTCGTTCTCGCGGGCGGGGCCGCGGATGATCTCCTCGAGCGTTCCGTTCTGCTTCGTCGCGACGCGAGTGCCGCGGGGTAGGGTCGGATGGAACGTGGCCATCCCCCAGTTGTAACCGTGGCCGGGGGACTCGTAGGCCCGCGCGAGCGCGGATCCCAGCATCACCGCGTCGGCGCCGCAGGCGATCGCCTTGGCGATGTCACCGCCGTTGCGCATCCCGCCGTCGGCGATCACCTTGACGTAGTCGCCGGTCTCGAGCATGTGCTGCGAGCGGGCGGCGGCCACATCGGCGATGGCCGTGGCCTGGGGAACGCCGATCCCGAGCACGCCGCGGGTGGTGCAGATCGCACCCGGCCCGACGCCCACCAGCACGCCGGCTGCGCCGGTGCGCATCAGGTGCAGGCCGGTGTGGTAGGACGCGCAGCCGCCGACGATCACCGGAATCGGGGCGAGCTCACGGATGAACTCCTTCAGGTTCAGCGGCGGGCGGCTCTCATCGCGCGAGACGTGCTCGGCCGAGACGACCGTGCCCTGGATCACCAGGATGTCCAGCCCGGCGTCGAGGGCGACGTCGCAGTACTTGCGGACCTTCTGCGGAGTGAGCGAAGCCGCGGCCACGACGCCGTGGGACTTGATCTCCTCGATCCGCTGCTTGATCAACTCCGGCTTGACCGGCTCGCGATACATGTCCTGCATTTCCCGCGTGGCGATGTCGGGCGAGAAGGTGGCGATCCGTTCGAGCTCCGACTCCGCGTCCTCATAGCGGCAGAAGATGCCCTCCATGTTGAGCACGGCGAGACCGCCGAGCTTGCCGATCAGGCCGGCGGTCTCGGGCGAGACGACGCCGTCGAGAGCCGCCGCGACCAGCGGCAGATCGAACCGGTACGGACCCAGCGTCCACGAGATGTCGACATCATCGGGATCGCGCGTACGGCGGGAAGGGACGATGGCGATATCGTCGAACCCGTAGGCCCGGCGGGCCTTCTTTCCTCGTCCAATTTCGACTTCCATTAGAGCATCCTAGAACGCCCCGCGGACAGGACGGTTGGGGTGGAAATGAGGGGTGCGCGGAGCGCAATGACGGCGGCAACCATCGGTCAGCGATGCTAGCAGCGGCCCCACCGGCGCCCTCCGGGCGAGCTGCCGCGACTCCGGAGTTTCCTGAGGAAATACGCGACGCGCCCGAGAATTCGCGCCAGCGAGATCTCGCTAGCGGCGAAGCCGCCGTTGTCGCTAGCGCCCGAACGGCGCCGGGATCTGCACGCGCTCGGCCCGGACCTCGTCGAGCAGGCGCTCGACCTTGGCCGGCTCGACGATCCCCGCCCCGATGTGCTGCGTGGACTCCGCCCCGCAGGCCACGCCGAAGCGCAGGCAGTCCACCGCCGAGCGCCCGGCGTAGTGGGAGGCCACGTAGCCGGCCAGGAAGGCGTCGCCGGAGCCGATCCGCGAGCGCGCCTCCTGCTCCTCGACGGTCACCCGGTAGAGCGCCGGGACGCCGCCCTCGAGGACCTGCGCGTAGCAACCGTCGGACACGGTCATGATCGCCTCGGCGGCGCCGAGGCGGGCGATCTCCACCACCGCCTGGGCGCGGTCGTCGACGCCGTTGAACTCGTGGCCGACCAATTCCTCCGCCTCGATCTCGTTCGGCGAGACGACATTGGGCTCGGCCCTGACCGCGAGTCGCAGCGGCTCGCCCTCCGTATCCAGCATCGTCGTCACGCCGAGCTTGCGAACGTCTCGGATCAGCCCGGCGTAGACGTCGGGCTCGACGCCGCGGGGCAGGCTCCCGGCGAACACGCAGATGCTCGCGCCCTTGGCCAGGTAGAGCAGTTTCTCGCGGAACAACTCGAGCTCCCGGGCCGAGACCGACGGGCCCCGCTCGTTGATCTCGGTGTGCTGTCCCGTGGTCGGATCGAGCACCGCGATGTTGGTGCGCGACTCCTCGCGGATCCGCACGAACGCGTTGAGGATCGACTCGTCGTTGAGCGCCTCGACGATCCGGTTGCCGGTCGCCCCGCCGGCCAGCCCGGTGGCGATCACCGGCTGACCCAGGCGCTTGATCGCCCGGGCGATGTTGACGCCTTTGCCGCCCGGCATCGTCTGCTGGTCGACCGTTCGATGACGACGCCCGGGGGTGAAGTTTGGCACCTCGAGCGACTTGTCGAGAGCGGCGTTGAGCGTGACGGTGATGATCATGCGGACTGCTCGGGAGTGGCCTCTGCGCTCCCGATCCGATCGCGCCGTACAACGGCCAGCCCGACCAGGGCACCGATCACCGCTCCCAGCAGCACCAGAAGCGTAGTCGTTCTGGTCAGGAAGCGAGCGGCGACGGTCAGCGGCGAGACCGCCGGCAGCCGCCGGGTCAGCAGCAGCGGCACCGTGCCGATCACCCGCCCGCCGACGAGTACCTGCACCCGCCCGACGACCTCGTGCCGGGCCAGCGGCCCGACGAGCTGTCGCGGCAGGATGACCCGGGTCGTCAGCTTGGGGGTGCGGGCGACCACCCGCGTGAACGAGCTCGCGGCGATCACGGCGGCGTGGAAGCCCGGCCGGTCGCGCACGGGCGGGCGGGCGATCACGTGGCCGGCGACGACTGGCTCGACGGGACGGAAATCGGCGAATCCGTAGCCGAGCAGAGCCAGCGTGTTGTCGTCACGCGCCGTCTCGCTGGCGGTGCCCAGCACTGCACTGATCAGCGTCATGCCCCTTCTGGTACCCGCGCCGACGAGCACGTAGCCGGCGCCGCTCGTGTGTCCGGTCTTGACGCCGTTGATCCACGGCACGCGGCCGATCAGGTCGTTGCGATTGACCACGTGCCTGACGAACCTGCCCGTGTGAAGGGTGGCGCCGGGCAGCGCCACCAGGCGGCGGAAGAACGGCTGGTGCTGGAGCAGGAAGCGGGCCAGCCTGACCAGGTCGCAGGCGCTCGAGTAGTTACCCGGGGTGTCGAGTCCGATCGGCGTCGAGTAGTGAGTGTGGGTCAGTCCCAGCTCGTGCGCACGAGCGTTCATCATGCCCACGAAGCGGGCGATCGAGCCGCGGCCGACGTTGTAGGCCAGGTCCTCGGCAGCATCGTCGGCACTCGGGATCATCATCGCCAGCAGCAGATCGTGCACGCTCATGTGCTCGCCGGGAACCAGTCCGATCTGCGAGTCGACGCTGGCGGCGACGTAGTTGTTCTGGGTGAAGATCTTGCTCAGCCGCTTCTCGTGCTCGAGCGTCAACAGGGCGGTCATCAGCTTGGTCGTGCTGGCGATCGGCAACTGGCGGTTGGGGTTCAGGCCGTAGAGCGCCGTGTTGGTGCTCTCCTCGACCAGGCACGCGCCGGTGACGCTGAGAGCCGGCCGGGTCGCCGCCAGTGCGGGTGTCGCCGCGAGCCCTGTCAGCAGGCATAGCGCGGCCAGGGCGGCGCAGGCTCGAGCGGCGAGTCTCACCGGTGCAGGCGTAGCCGCTGCCCGGGTTGCAGGGAGTTGGGATCGACGTTCGGATTGAGCGCCTCGATCGTCCCGACCGCCACCCCGGTCCTCGTGGCGACCCTGGTCAAATTGTCGCCCGCCTGCACGAAGTAGAACTTCTTTCTCACGTACTTGCGCTGTGAGTGAGTCAGGTGCGCGATCGAATGGACCGGTGCGCTCGGCTTCTTCTTGGAAGCCAAGCCGTGCTCGACGATCACGTATGTCCCCGCGATCACCGCGACCAGTGCGATCGGCGCGAGGAAGCGCGCTGGATGCCAACGCCTTCCGCTCCGATCCGGCATTGCCGGTCGATCATACAGGCGCATCGGGCGCCCAAACGCACGCCGTCATAGCGGAGACGCCGCCCTCGGGTCAAGTCGCCAGGCTCCACGCCTGCTCCTGGAGGCGTGCCGCCTCGCGCCGCGCCGACGTCTCGGGATCCCCGCCGTCGCGCTCGTAGGCGTTGACGATCCCGCGCGAGGCGGAGATCAGTCCGCCGGCCGGGCCCGGGGCGAACGCGGCTTTCAGGTCCGCGACCTGGCCGCCCTGGGCACCGACGCCGGGCAGTAGGAAGGGAGTCCGCGGCATCAGCTCGCGCAGACGCTCCAGCCGCTCGGGCGCGGTGGCGCCGACGACCGCGCCGATGTCGTCGAGCGGCCCCTGCGCGGTTCCCGACGCGCCGAGGGCGGCCACGATCCCGGCCAGCCGCTCGCTCACCGACTCGCCGCTGGCCAGGGCCAGCTCCTGAAGGTCGGCGGCTCCGGGGTTTGACGTTCGCACGAGCACGAACAGGCCGGCTCCCCGCTCCCGGGCGCCCGCGGCCAGCGGGGCAACCGAGTCGGCGCCCAGCAGCGGATTGACGGTCAGCGCGTCGACGCCCAGGCCCTCGACCGGCCCGAACGCCGTCGGCGTCTGGCCGAAAAACGCCTGCGCGTAGGCGGCAGCGGACACGTCGATGTCACCCCGCTTGGCGTCGGCGATCACCAGCAGCCCGTGCTCGCGCGCCCGATCGGTGACGTCGCGCAGCACCGCCCAGCCGGGCGCGCCAAGCCGCTCGAAGCAGGCGACCTGGAGCTTGACCGCGAGGCAATGCGCCCCGGCGGCCTCGATCGCCAGGGAGCAATGGATCGCCACCGCGAGCGCGGCGCGCGCCTGCGGCGGGGCGGGCGGATCGCCTGCCCCGCCCGCCAACTCGATCGCGCGCGGCCACAGACGGGCCGGATCGGGATCGAGTCCCAGCACCAGCTGCGAGCTGCGCTCGGCGACCAGCTTTGAGAGTCGGTCGCCGAAGCTCGCCACGGAACCGCCGTTTGTCGTGCGCTCGGCCGAATCGTGCGCGACCGCGCTCACGTCGGTCGACCGCAGGCTAGTTAACTGACTTCTTGAGCGCGGCGCCTGCCGTGAACTTCGGCACGTTGGAGGCCTTGATCTGGATCTTCTCGCCCGTAGCCGGGTTGCGGCCCTCGCGCGCGCTGCGGGCCGACACGCTGAACTTGCCGAAACCCGAGAAGACGACGTCGCTGCCACGCTTGAGCGCGCCCTCAATGGTCTCGAGGACCGCGTCGACGGCGTCTGCGGCATCCTTCTTGCTCAACCCGGCGCGATCCGCGACCTGGTCGATGAACTCGGACTTTGTCACTTGCTCCTCCTTCGAGATTTTGGTTGTCCGACGCTAACACGACTCGCGGACACGTGGCCGATCGGAGCTTCGATGCGATCTACTGTCTCCCGTGGAGCGCTTGTGATGATCCACCACGTCACCCGGCAGATCCCGCCGGCGAAACTTGACGCGTGCGTCAAGTTCTATGGCCTGCTGGGGTTCGTGTCCGTCGACCCTCCGCCGGGCATCGCCGGGCGAGCGGTCTGGCTGCAGCTCGGCCCGACGCAGCTGCATCTGATGCTGATCGCGGACGCAACCCCCGAGTCGGGCCACGTCGCGATCGTGGCCGATGCCTACGACGCCGCCGTCGCTCGCCTGCAGGCAGCGGGCCATGAGGTGGAGCCGCGGCGCCGGCATTGGGGCGCCGCCCGCGGCTACGTCCGGGATCCGGCCGGCAACCTCGTCGAGCTGATGGCCGCCCCACCCCCGAGCACGTGACCTCCAACGTCCCCGAGCACGTGACCTCCAACGTCCCCGAGAGTTCGCCCCAGCGAATTCTCGCCAGCGCCGAGGGCCCCAACGTCCCCGCGGGCGGCGAGAATCAGCCCATGGAGAGCGAACGACAGCGGGTCGACTTGAGCCGCCTGGGCTGGCTGATCACCGTGCTCGTGCTGGCGGTCACGGATCTGATCCTGTTCGTCAAGGGGTACTACGGCTACTTCGGGGCGACCCTGGCCGTGGCGATCTCGGCGGCGATCAACCTGTTCTGAGGAGCCAGTCGGCGAAGGCTCGGACCGCGTGCCCCCGGTGGCTGATCCGATCCTTCTCGGACTCGGAGAGCTCGGCCATCGAACGACCGCTGCCGTCCTGGAGCGGGAGAAACGCCGGGTCGTAGCCGAAGCCGCGCGAGCCGCGTCGCTCACCGGCCAGGCGCCCCTGGCAGTCGCCGAAGAAGATCTGCCCCTCGCCGCTACGCGGATCGACGTACGCCAGCGCGCAGACGTAGCGCAGGGCGCTGCCGACGGGCGCATCGCGCATCAGCTTGGCCAGATTCTCCTCGTCGGTGGCGTGCTCCCCCGCGAAGCGAGCCGACCGCACCCCAGGCGCTCCTCCCAGGGCCTCGGCCTCGATCCCCGAATCGTCGGCGATCGCCGGGACTCCGAGCGCCTGCGCCGCCGCCTGCGCCTTCGGCAGCGCGTTCTCGGCATACGTCTCGCCGACCTCGGGCGGGAGGACCACGTCCTCGGGCAACGGGCTGACGGCGATCCCGGCCGGCGCCAGCAACCGCCGCACCTCCTCGAGCTTGTGCGCGTTACGGGTGGCCAGCACGAGCTGCGCCCGCGGATCGTCCGCCATCACGTCGTCAGCTCACGCGCGCCACGACCCCGTCCTGGACGGCCCGCAGCGATTCGATCCCGCCGGCGGCGAGGGCCAGCAGCTCATCCAGGTGGGCCCGCGAGAGCGGCGTGCGCTCGGCCGTGGCCTGAACCTCGATCAACCCGCCCTCGCCGGTCATGACCACGTTCGCGTCGACCTCGGCGGTCGAGTCTTCGGAGTAGTCGAGATCCAGTAGCGGCACTCCAGCGACGATTCCGCAGGAAACCGCGGCCACGGTTCCAGTCAGCGGCACGCGCTCGAGCTTGCCCTCGGCCACCAGCTTGTCCAGGGCCAGGCGCAGGGCCACCATCCCGCCGGTGATCGAGGCGCAGCGGGTACCACCGTCGGCCTGGAGCACGTCGCAGTCGATGTAGATCGTGCGTTCGCCGAGCGCCTTGAAGTCGACCACTCCGCGCAGCGAGCGGCCGATCAGCCGCTGGATCTCCACGGTGCGACCGTCGGCTCGCCCCTTGGTGACGTCCCGCGCCTTGCGCTCGCCGGTCGACGCGGGAAGCATGCCGTACTCCGCGGTGACCCAACCGCGTCCGGAGCCGGCCATCCAGCGGGGCACGCTTTCCTGGACCGAGGCGGTGCAGATCACGCGGGTCTCGCCCATCGAGATCAGCGCCGATCCCGCGGCGGGACGCACGAACCCGGGCTCGACGGAGAGCGGCCTGAGCTGGTCGTGCGGGCGGCCGTAGCTGCGCCGGGGGGCCGCGCTCATCGCGCCACCGCCTCCGTGGCGGGGGTCAACTCGACCCGAGCGACCTGATCGAGCGGCATCTGCAGAAAACGCGTGCCCAGCGCCCGGAACGACTCGGCGTCGCCGGTGCAGCGGAACCGGTAGCTGCCTTCGTCGGCGCGCGGGTTCAACAGCCCGCGGGAGGTGAGCGCCCGCTCGACGCTGCGGGCGACGCCGGTGCCGGAGCTGACCAGCGTCACGCCCCGCCCGAGCGAGCGCTGGAGCATCGGCGCGACGAGGGGGTAATGCGTACAGCCGAGGATCACCGTGTCGACCTCGGCCCGGCGCAGCGGAGCGCAGTACTCGCGCACCGTGGCGACGACCTCGGCGTCGAACGGAAACCCGGCCTGGATGATGGGGGCGAGATCCGGGCAGGCGACGCTCTCGAGATGCACGTGCGGATCGGCGGCCAGAACCGCCTGCTCGTATGCCCCGCTGGCCACCGTGGCCGGTGTGGCCAACAACCCGATCCGTCCGGTGCGGCTGCCGGCGACCGCGAGCTGGGTGGCCGGCGCGATCACGCCGATCACGTCGATCTCCCGGCCTCGCGCGGCCAGGTGCTGCTCGAGCGTGTCGAGCGCCGCCGAGCTGGCCGCGTTGCACGCGACGACGAGCAGCTTGGCCCCGGTGCCGAGCAGGTGGTCGGCGATCTGGACCGCGAAGCCCCGGAGCTCCGCCTGCGTGCGGTTGCCGTACGGGAACCGGGCGGTATCGCCGAGATACAGGTAGTCCTCCGATGGCAGAGACACCAGCAGTTCGTGCAGAACGGTCAGGCCGCCGACGCCTGAGTCGAACACGGCCACGGCCTGATCTGGTCTGGCAGTCATCTCGCCGATGGTGTCAGAGGGGTGGGACGGCCGTGTTCTCTGGCCCGGTTGGCCCGTCCCCGGTTTGGCCTGCCGCGGGCCTCGCGACCGACCTGCCGCGGGCCTCGCGGCCGACCGGTAAGCGCGATCCGCACCCGAGCGGCAGAGTTCCGCTCGTGCACGCGTTGATCGTCACCAACATGTACCCAACCGCGGACCGGCCCGAGCTGGGCAGCTTCGTGCGTGATCAGGTGGCCGCGCTGCGGCGTATCGCCGGCGTCGAGGTCGAGATGTTCGACTTCCCGCCGGGCGGTGCCGCGAGCTATCTGCGCGCGGCCCGCGATCTGCGCCGCCGCTTCCGGGGTCGCCACTTCGACGTGGTCCACGCGCACTTCGGGCTGACCGCCTGGCCCGCCCTGGCGGCCCGCGGCGATGCGCACGTCGTGACGTTGCACGGCACCGACCTCGCCCATCCTCGCTCGCGTCCGATCACGCTGGCCGCGCTGCCCCTGCTCGACCTCACGGCGGCCGTCTCCGATGAGCTCGCGCGCCGGGTCCCGCGCTGGGCGGCCCGGGGCGATGTCGCCGTACTCCCGACCGGCGTTGACCTGGAGCGCTTCCGGCCGATACCCAGGTCCCAGGCGCGCGCCGATCTCGGCCTGTCCCCGGACGGCCCGTACCTGCTGTTCCCGGCCAACCCGGCCCGCCCTGAGAAGCGCTATGACCGCGCGCTCGAGCTCGCCGGCGGCGTCCGCCTGCTGACGCTCGGGGGGATCGAGCCCGAGCGGGTGCCGCTGTTCGTCAACGCGGCCAATGCGGTGCTCGTGCCGTCGGAGCGTGAGGGGTTCGGGCTGGCGGTGCTCGAGGCGCTGGCCTGCCAGGTCCCGGTCCTCGCCACCCCCTGCGGCATCGCCCCAGAGGTCCTCGCGGGAGTGACCGGCGCCTTCTGCGGGCCGTTCGAGCTCGCGGCGTGGCAGAACGCGCTCGCGCCGCTGCTGGCGGCGGCGGATCCGCGGGTCGACGGCCGGACCCGCGCCGAGGCGTATTCGACCGATGCCATGGCCGAGCGCGTGCTGGCCAGCTGGCGCGCGCTGGCCGCCCGCGGCGGCCGCGCCGATGGTCCGGAATGAGGACGCAGGCGGCGAATCCGATGAGCTCGCCGACGCCATCGGCGCCGAGCTTCTTCCCGGTTTGCCGCGACCTATACTCGGCCCAGCCTGACCCATCATGAGCAGCCTGATAGAACAAATCGTCCGTCGTCGCCGCGCGTCGGCGAGCAGGCGGCTCGGCCCTCCCGGTCAGCTTCCTGGCGCCTACGGGGCCGGCGTGCCCACCCCGAACGGCAGCCCCCCGGCGCCGTTGGCCAACGCCGCGCCCGAGCCCGTCCCGGCCCCGCCGCCGCCCCCGGCCGGACCTGAGACGACCGCTCCGTCGAACGGGGCCGGAGCGATCATCGAGGTCTCGCCGGTGGCCCAGGCGGTCGAGCTCGTCGCCGAGCCCGCGATCGAGCCCGAGATCGAGCCGGCGCCGAATGGGTCCGCGCCGGTGGACGTGCCGCTACGCGACCGGGGAGAGACGATCGTCTGGAGCCCGCGCCGGCCGGCCCCCCGGGTGGAACCGCCGGCTCCGCCCGAGCCCGAGGTTGTGCCCGAGGTTGCGCACGAGCCCGAGCCCGAGGTTGTGCCCGAGCCCGAGCCCGAGGTTGCGCGCGAGCCCGAGCCCGAGGTTGTGCCCGAGCCCGAGCCCGAGGTTGCGCACGAGCCCGAGCCCGAGCCCCAGCCCGAGCCAGAGCGCAAGTACGTCCCGCTCCGGAGTTTCGATCCGGGTCTCGAGGACCTCCGCACGGAGCCGGAGCCGATTCCGGCGATCCCTTGGACCGCCGATCCGACGCCGAAACCCGAGGAAAACCAGAGTTGGACCTACGCGACGGCTTCGCTGGAACCACTGACCGCGACGCCCGAACCGGAGATCGATACAGAGCCGGAGCCGGAGCAGCTCGACGGTGACTCGGAGAGACGGCGCCGGCTTCCGCGCTGGCCCCGCGCCTCGCGAGCCCGTCCGCCCGAACTCGAGACTCTCGCTCCCGATGCCGTTCCGCAGGCCGAGGTCGCCCCCGAAGCCGAGACCGACGCGGCCCCCGAGGTCGATGCGGCGTCTGAGCCGGACATCGAGTCCGAGCCAGGGTTCGTCGAGCGTGGATCGATCCGTCGCCGCGCCCGCTACCTGCGGGCCCTGCGGGAGGTGCAGCTGCGGGACATCGGCGGCTTCGTGGTCGAGCTCCACCGGTTCGGCCGTGAGCGCCCGGACCTCGTGCTGGCGAAGGTCGAGGGGGCGCAGCGCACCGACATCGAACTCCGGGCGCTCCATCGTCTGCTCGGCGACAGCTCATCGATCCGCGAGCTGCGCGAGGCCGGGATCGGCGGGGCCTGCGGCAACTGCGGAGCGGTCCACGGCAGCGAGGATCGCTACTGCGCGTCATGCGGCGAGCCGCTGGAGGCGGAGCTCTACGCGCCCGACGACGCGGCGGAGCCGGGCGCCGACGGCTCGACATGAGCTTCACCGAACCGACCACCGAGCCGGAAGCTCGGACGCCCGAGGCGCAACCCGACCCCGACGCGTGCGTCCACTGCGGCACCCCGATGCTCGAGGACCAGGAGTGGTGTCTCGAGTGCGGAGCCGCCCGGACGCTGATCCACCGTCCGCCTGACTGGCGAGTTCCGGTCGCGGTGATCGGAACCGTCGTGATCGTCGCGGCGGTCGCGCTCGCGGTCGTGCTGATCAACCTCTCCAGTAGCGCCGATCACAGCGTCATTACCAGGACCGTGGTCGCGCAGGCGCCGCGCACCGCGAAGCCCCGCAGCACGCGCAGGACGACCGGCGCTACGACCGCGGGCAAGACCACGCCGACGACGACAACGCCAACCGGCACCGCCACCACGGCGACGACGCCCGCCGCCCCCACTCCTCCTGGAATCGCGACCTGGCCGCTCGCGCTCAGCCAGTGGACGGTGGTGCTCGCGCGCTATCCGGACCAGGCCACCGCGAACGCCACAGCGCTACGGGTCAAAGCCGAAGGGCTACCCGTCGGCGTCCTGAACTCGACCCTTCACCCGAGCCTGAAGCCGGGCGGCTGGCTCGTCTTCACCGGGCACTATTCCGATCGCGCGCAGGCCACCGCGGCCGCCCAGCAACTCCGCGCGCAGGGCCACAGTGCCCGCGCGCGCCGGGTCGCCCCAACGGCCGGGCAGTAGCAGCGCATAAGTCGGCCGCGTTGTCATAAAGTGACAACGAAATTGGGCGCCGGGACCCGAATCAGACCGTTCCCGCCTCGGCAGCGGCGAAACACTGCCTGGGGCTTGGGATGAAAGTAGCAAATAGTGATACTTCCATCCCAACCCTCGTTGACCAAACCCAGTCCACCCGCCGGTTCAGCGCCATTCGCCCCGTAATCCGTTATCACTAATTGACAACGTAGGGCTCGGCTCGCAGGTTCGGGCAGCGGAGCCCGCTCCCTTCATCGCTGCAGTTGACTTCGTCCCGCAAAGGCCTCCGGCGAAGGGGTGAGCTCGGGGTCGGGCGTCAGCTCGGGGTCAGGCGTCAGCTCGGGTCAGGCGTCAGCTCGGGGCCAGGCGTCAGCTCAGGGTCGGCCACCAGCGGGCCAGCCGCTGACGCGCCTCGAGCGCAACCGCGCTCGCCGCCCCCACCCCAGCCGCGCTCGCCGCCCCGACCCCACCCGCGCTCGCCGCCCGCACCCCCCGGCCGGCATCCGAGACCAGCGCACCGAGCGTCGCCCCGACCGAACGCCCCAGCGCGGCGAGCCCGTACCCGCCCTCCAGCACGCAGCCGACCGGCACCCCGAGCTGCGCGGCCAAGTCCCGGACCGACCGGGTCATCTCGGCGAAGCCCTCGTTGGTCACCTCGCACTCGCCCAGCGGGTCCTCACGATGGGCGTCGTACCCCGCCGAGACCAGGATCAACTGCGGGTCGTAGGCCAGGGCGAGCGGGACCACGACGTCGGAAACCAGCGGCAAGAAAACGTCATCGCCCGACCCGCGTCCCACCGGCAGGTTGACCGTGAAGCCGGTCCCGGCACCCGACCCGACGTCGGAGGCCGGGCCGGTCCCCGGGTACAGCGGCCATTGGTGGATCGAGACGAACAGGACCTCCGGGCTGGCGTGAAAGATGTCGTTGGTCCCGTTGCCGTGGTGAACGTCCCAGTCGAGGATCAGCACGCGCGAGCACCCGAGCGAGTCGAGCGCGTGGCGGGCAGCGATTGCCACGTTGTTGAACAGGCAGAAGCCCATGGCCCGGGCCTCGGGGGCGTGGTGGCCCGGCGGCCGATGAGCACTGAACCCGCACGACGCCTCGCCCGACAGCAGCAGCTCGGCCAGTTTCACCGCGCCCCCGGCCGCGTGCAGGGCCGCCTCGAACGACCCCGCGCTGATGACGGTGTCCAGGTCGAGGTGACCCCCACCGCGCGCCGACGCCCGCTCGAGCATTTCGACGTACGCCGCGGGATGAACGCGCTCGAGCACAGCCCGCGACACCGGGGGCGAGGACAACCGGTCAAAGCCGAAATAGTCGTGCCGGCCGAGCTCGTTGTGGATCGCGGTGATCCGAGCCGGTTGCTCGGGGTGAGCCCCCGTGTCGTGCTCCAGGGACGAGGGATGTGAGAGGAACACCGGCCGCGGCCGGTCGACTCGCTCCATCGCAGTACCGTACCTGGCCTTGCAGCCGCACACAGGCATCCAGGTCGCCGTGGTCGGCGCGGGCGCCGCCGGTCTGTACACGGCGTTGTGCGCCTCCCGACAGGGCGCCAGCGTGGTCCTGGTTTCCGCCACGCCGCTGGCCGAGTCCTCGAGCTATTGGGCCCAGGGCGGCCTGGCCGCGGCCGTCTCCGATCAGGACAGCCCTGAGCTCCATCTGCAGGACACGATCGCCGCGGGCCGGAATTGCGTCAGGGACTCCGCGGCCCAGGTGCTGTGCGACGAGGCCCCCGGGGCGGTCGAGGATCTCGAGCGGCTCGGCGTGCGCTTCGACGCCGACCGCCATGGCCGGCTGTCGCTTGGGCTGGAGGGGGGTCACCGCGCGCGTCGGGTCGTGCACGCTGGCGGTGCCGCCACCGGTCGCCGGGTGATCCGGCAGCTCAGCGCGCTGGTCGCCGAGGACCCGCGGATCGACGTGCTGGAGGGTCGTCGCGTGATCGCTTTGCGGACGGTCGGCGGACGCTGCATCGGCGTACGGCTGGACGACGGCCAGGAGTTCGCCACGCCGGCCACCGTCCTGGCCACCGGCGGCGCGGCCGCGCTGTGGTCGCGCACGACCAACCCGGTTGGAGCGATCGGCGGCGGGTTGCTGCTGGCGTTCCGAGCCGGGGCCACGCTGGCGGACCTGGAGCTGATGCAATTTCACCCCACGGCGGTCGCCGCGCCGAACGGCGCCGACGGCTTTCTGGTCACCGAGGCCGTCCGCGGCGAGGGCGCGCGCCTGCTCGACTCGGCCGGCGAGCGCTTCGTCGACGAGCTCGCCCCGCGCGACGAGGTCGCCCGCGCGATCCAGCGCCAGCTGGTGACCACGGGCGCGGACTCGGTCGGTCTGGACATGCGCGAGGTCGACCCGGCGCTGTTCCCGAACGTGGTCGGTGCCCTGAAACGGGCCGGAATCGACCCGGAGCGCCAGCTCGTCCCCGTCGCTCCGGCGGCGCACTACATGATGGGCGGGATCGCCACCGATCTCGACGGTCGGGCCACCCTGCCAGGTCTGTACGCGGTCGGCGAATGCTCGTGCACGGGGCTGCACGGGGCCAACCGCCTGGCCTCGAACTCGCTCACCGAGTGCTTCGTGTTCGGGGCCCGCGCCGCGCGCGCGGCGACCGACGAGCCGCAGCACGAGCCGCAGCAGCACGAGCCGCAGCAGCCCGCGCACGCCGGCGAGCCCGAATCCCCCACAGACGGACCACCGCCACCGCTGAGTCCGCGCAGCCGCGAAGCCCTCTGGCGCCATGCCGGGCTCGAGCGCGACGGGGACGGGTTGCGCATCCTGCTCGAGGACCCCAGTCCGGCCGTCCGGCTGATCGCGCGTTGCGCGCTGGCCCGCGAGGAGACCCGGGGCGCCCACATCCGCCGGGACTTCCCCGAGCGCGACGCGCGCCTCGATCACCACCACGTGACGATCGCGGCCGAGGGCGAGACGCAGCTCTCGGAGTGGCACTGAAGCTGCCCGATCCGGGGACGAAAACGGCGGCCGGAGCGAAGCAGACGCAATGCACCACTTAACGTCCGGTTAACAATCCGTTCGGGTGTGGCTTCACAAGCAGGGGGAATACTCGGCAGCGCAAGGGATGGCCCCGGCAGGGAGCCGAAAGGAGCGGTCTGCATGTACAGGTTCAGCCGAGCGATCTACCGAGAGATCTCTCGAGACATCCTCGAAGACCCGCATAGCTGCGAGCCGCACGCGAATCATGAGCGCGTACTACGCGCCTGTGAGTCGGCGATCGAGCGACTGGCGACCGACCGGCATTACTTTGCCCGGCCGTCGCGAACGCTGTTCTGCGACATCCGGGCGTACTTCCCGATGAACGCGCAGTGCCGGGTACTCCACGTGATCGAGCGCTATCTGGGCTTCGCGGATGAGTTTCTGCGAACCAGGCCGCAAAACGGCTACGACGTCTACGGGAACCCGCTGCAGTGCCGGGCGAGCACCCGCAAGGGCGCCCCGTGCCAGCGAATGCCGTTGCCCCACAACGGCTACTGCCCGTCGCACCAGCACCTCGCCGAGACCGAGGAGATCGAGACCTCGATCGCCGCTTAGGGCGGCTTCGCCGCTGGCGCGAATTCTCGGGGGGAAGGTCGGTTCCGCGGGGTAGATAAGTTCCCGTGATGCTCCTCGGCGTGGATGTCGGTGGCACGTTCACGGATGCCGTGCTGGCCTTCGACGGTGGGGTGGTCACGGCCAAGGCGCCGACGACGCCGGGCGACCAATCGGAGGGCGTGATCGCGGCGATCGAGGCTGCGCTGGAGCGCGCCGGTCGTGAGGCGGCGCACATCGAGGGGTTCGCTCACGGGATGACCGTCGCCACCAACGCGCTGCTCGAAGGTCGCGGCGCCAGGACCGCCCTGGTCGCCACCGAAGGCTTCACCGACCTGATCGCGCTCGGGCGCCAGAACCGCGCCGAGCTTTACAGGCTGTGCGCCG
This sequence comes from uncultured Solirubrobacterales bacterium, assembly GCA_963808605.1. GTDB lineage: Bacteria > Actinomycetota > Thermoleophilia > Solirubrobacterales > Solirubrobacteraceae > Palsa-465. The sequence goes on along the minus strand of CAWEGQ010000009.1, from coordinate 189,867 downwards.
CGCGCCCGGAGCCCCTGGTGCCCCCGGAGCGCCGCTTCGGCGCCCCGGAGCGGATGGGGCCGGACGGCCCGCAGCGCGAGCTCGATGACGCCGCCGCGGACGAGCTGGCCGAGCGCGTCGCCGAGTCAGAGCCCGAATCGGTGGCGGTGGTGTTGCTGCACGCCTACCGCCATCCCGAGCACGAGCACGCCGTCGCGCGCGCGCTGCGGAAGGCGCTGCCGGACGTGCATGTGTCGCTCTCCCACGAGGTGGTGGGGACCTTTCGCGAGTACGAGCGCGCCGCCACCACCGAGATCGACGCGGCGCTCTCGCCGCTGCTGGCCGGCTACCTCGAACGGCTGCGCGACCGCTGCGATCAGGAGGGAATCCCCGAGCCGGCGATCATGCAGTCCAACGGTGGCCTGATCGACCTCGACGCCGCCGCCGGACATGCCGCCTGGACGGTGCTCTCCGGCCCGGCCGGCGGCGCCGCCGGGGCGGCGTTCGTGGCTCGCGCCGCCGGCGTCCCCGACGCGCTCTGCTTCGACATGGGCGGGACTTCGTGCGACGTCTGCGTGGTCGACGACGGCGCGGTGCAGGAGCAGAGTGCCGGCGTGCTGGCCGATCGGCCGCTGGCCCTCCCGATGCTGGCGATCCACACGGTCGGCGCGGGTGGCGGTTCGGTCGCCTGGGCGGATCCCGGCGGCGCGCTACGGGTGGGGCCGCGCTCGGCCGGGGCCGACCCCGGTCCGGCCTGCTACGGCCGCGGTGGCACCGAGCCGACGGTCACCGACGCCAACCTGCTGCTCGGCTACCTGGACCCCGATCAGCCGCTGGCCGGCGGGGTCTCGCTCGACCTCGAGGCGGCCGGGACGGCGATCGGTGAGCTTGCCGACCGACTCGGGCTCGAGCCGGTCGCTTGCGCCGAGGGGATCCTGCGGGTGGCCAACGCCGAGATGGTCAGGGCGCTGCGGGTGGTGACCGTCGAGCGCGGGATCGACCCGCGACGCTACGCGCTGATGGCCTTCGGCGGCGCAGGCGGACTTCACGCGGCGGCGATCGCCGACGAGCTCGGGATCGGGGAGATCGTCTGTCCGCGCGCGTCGGGGGTGCTGGCCGCCCTCGGCCTGGTCGTCTCCCCGCGCCGGCGGGACGTGCAGCGCACCGTCCTGTTGAGCGGCGAGGCGCTGACCGCGGAGGCGATCGCCGAGGTCGGCGCCGAGCTCGGCGAGCAGGCCCGGAAGGAGCTGGACGAATCGCCGGATGACTCGCGCGCCGCCCAATCTGGCGAGGCGGGCACCGCGGGCGGAGCCCGTGGTCGCCGAGCGGGCGGCGGGCGCGAGCCGGAGCTGACGGCCACGTACGAGCTCCGCTACCGCGGCCAGGCGTTCGAGCTGCCGATCGAGGGCGAGCCTGAGCCCGAGATCGACCAGCTGAGAGAGGACTTCGAAGCCGAGCACGAGCGCCGCTACGGCTACCGCGACTCCGAGCAGGAGCTCGAGCTGGTCACCATCCGAATCACCGCGATGGTGCCCGGAATTGACGTCGAGCTGGCCGGCGGACGGGACGACGACGACCTCCGGCACGGCGGCCGGAAGGCCACCCTTCACGGCGAGGAGATGGACTTCGAGGTGCTGGCCGGCCTGCCGTCCCCGGGCACCGAGATCACCGGTCCCGCGCTGGTGCAGCTCCCCGAGGCCACGTTGCTGGTGGCCCCTGGCTGGGCCGGCGAGGTCGACGCCACCGGCACCATCCGGATCCAGCGGGATCACAGCGATGATTGATCCGGTTGAGCTGCAGGTGCTGACCGGAGCGCTGCGGGCGATCTGCGAGGAGATGGGCGCGGTCCTGATCCGCTCCGCGTACTCGGCCAACATCAAGGAGCGCCGGGATGCCTCGACCGCTCTGTTCGACCCTCGCGGCGAGATGGTGATGCAGGCCGAGCATATCCCGGTGCACCTCGGGGCGATGCCGGCCGCCGTGGCCGCCGTGCTCGACGAAGATCACGCCCCCGAGCGCTCGTGGATCCTCAACGATCCGTACCGCGGCGGCACCCATCTGCCCGACATCACCGTGATCACGCCGGTCTTCGACGGAGATGAGCTGATCGCGTTCGGCGCGAGCCGCGCGCATCACGCCGACGTCGGCGGACCGACGCCGGGGTCGATGCCGGCCGACAGCCGGACGCTCGAGGACGAGGGCGTGGTGATCGAGCCGCAAGTGCTCGACGAGGAGGCGATCGACAGGCTGAGCGGCCAGATGCGCCGGCCCGACCAGCGCCGCGCCGACCTACGCGCCCAGCTGGCGGCGGGCGCCGTGGCCGTGCGGCGCCTGCTCGAGCTGCGCGAGCGAGCCGGGGCCGACACCGTCAAGGAGGCCTTTGCGGAGGTGCTCGACTACTCCGAGCGCCGCACCCGGGCCTGCCTCAAGGAGCTACCGGACGGCGAGCGCACCGCGCGGGACCTGCTGGAGGCGCGCGAGGGCGACCTGGAGATCGTGCTGAGGGCGACCGTCGAGGGCGAGGAGCTGACCCTCGACTTCACCGGCACCGCCGACCAGCACGACGGGAACCTCAACTGTCCGCTCGCCGTGACCCGCTCGGCCTGTTACTTCGCGATCCGCGTCCTCACCGATCCGGACATCCCGCCGACGGCGGGCGCCTACCGTCCGGTCAAGGTGATCGCCCCCGAGGGCTGCCTGCTCAACGCCCGCAGTCCGGCGGCCGTGGTCGGCGGCAACGTCGAGACCTCCTCGCGGATCGCCGATGTCGTGCTCGCGGCATTCGGCCAGGCGCTCGGCCAGGGCACCATGAACAACCTGACTCTGGGCAGCGACGACGTTCTCTACTACGAGACGATCGGAGGCGGCCAGGGGGCCTGCGAGGACGCGGACGGTCCGAGTGGGGTTCACGTGGCGATGAGCAACACCCTGAACACGCCGATCGAGGCGCTCGAGCTCGAGTTCCCGATGAGGATGATCACGTATGCCCTGCGCCGCGACTCCGGCGGCGACGGCGCGCACCGGGGTGGCGACGGCGTGATCCGCGAGATCGAGGCGCTCGCCCCGCTGCGCTACTCGCTGATAACCGAGCGCCGGCGCCACGCGCCGCCCGGTGCCGACGGCGGCGAGCCGGGTGCCCGGGGACGCAACCTGCTCGACGGCGAGGAGCTCGAGCCGAAGGCGATCGGCTCGCTCGAGCCGGGCCAGCGGCTGCGGATCGAAACCCCGGGGGGCGGGGGATTCGGGGAAGCGGGATGATCTAGGAGTGAGCGCTCCTGTCGCATTCCTCGGACTGGGGATCATGGGATCCCGGATGGCCGCCAACCTGGCCCGGGTGGGCTTTGATCTGACCGTATGGAATCGGACGAAGGCCACCGCTGAGCAGTTCGCCGCCGACCACGGCGCGAAGCTGGCGGACACGCCGGCCGAGGCGGCCGCCGGCGTCGACGTGGTGATCACGATGGTCGTCGATGGCCCGCAGGTGCAGCAGGTGCTGCTGGGCGAGGCCGGCGTCGTCCACGGCGCCCAACAGGGCACGCTATGCGTCGACTGCTCGACGATCGGGCCGGCTTTCACCCTCTCGATCGGGGCGGAGCTGGCCGAGCACGGCCTGAAGCTGCTCGACGCGCCGGTGACCGGGTCATCGCCGCGGGCGCAGGACGGGACCCTGACGATCATGGCCGGCGGCGAGGCCGAGGACTTCCGGCGGGCCGAGCCGCTGCTGCGGGCCATGGGCAAGCTGGTAGTGCACGCGGGACCGCTCGGCCACGGCCAGGTGGTGAAGCTGATCAACAACGCGGTGGCGGCCGTCAACGCCGCCACGGTGGGCCAGGCTCTGCTGGTCGGCGCGCGCTCGGGCGTCGACCTCGGCGCCCTGACCCAGGTGATGGCGGCCGGCTCGGGCGGCTCGGCAATGCTCGAGCTGAAGGCCGGGCCGATGCGCAACCACGATTACACGACGCTGTTCAAGCTCGAGCACATGCTCAAGGACGTGCGCCTCTGCCTGGAGCAGGGCGAAGCCGCCGGCGCCCCCTTCCCATTCGCCGCGCTGACCCGGGAGATTTTGAGCACCGCCAACGGCATGGGTTTTGGCGAGGCGGACTTTGCGGCGTTGATCGAGGCGCTCCAGGCAGCGGCCGGCACCCAGCTGTAAGCGGGCGTTTCCAGGGCGTTTCAGAATCCCGGGAATTCGGCCCGGGCCAACACCCCCAAAACACCAAATACCGCTCGATTTACAGGGACATTTGGGATTTTCGGCGTTCTCGATTAGAATGACTGTCGCCCGATGGCGCCGCCGCTCCTTTGCGCGCTGCCGGGTCGACTTAACCTATTCCTTTCGTCTCCCCCTCACCCTGACTACATGCCGATTGCTTTCAAAGAATGGGCCGTGACCGTGCGGGCTCTCGCCGAAGGCGAGCAGCTCCTGACCCTTCGCAAGGGCGGTATTCGCGAGCCCGACAAACACTTCAAACTCGAATACGAGCGCTTCTTCCTGTACCCGACGTTCGACCATCAGCGGGCGGATCTCGTCCGTGAGTCCCACCGCCCCGAGCTTTCGCGGGCGTTGGAAGAGGGCGTCTGGAGCGACGGCGAGCCGCCGCCGCAGGCGATGCTCCGCGAAGGCGAGATCTCGCAGCCCGATCGGGTGCGGATTCGCGCCTGGGCTGAGGTGGCCGCGCACTTCACGGTGACCGACCGTCGTGCCGTTGACGCGCTATCGCCGTTCTACGTCTGGACCCCCGACTACGCGGAGAAGCGCCTGGCCTGGAAGCGCCGGCACCCGCTCCACGTGATCCTGCTGCGGACCTACCGGATCCCGCGCCCGGTAACCGTCAAGGTACGCGACGAGTACGGCGGATGCCGCTCGTGGCTGGAGCTGACGCGCGACCTCCCATTCGAGGGCACGCCGGTTCTCTCCGACGACGAGTTCGAGCGCGCCTCGGAGGAGATCGCCGGGATCGCCTCCGACCGTCAGCCCGTCCTGGTCTGAGTGCCGTGGGTCGAATCGGTCTCGCCGTCGTTCCGGGCGAGACATGATTCGGCCCATCTAGAAGACGCTGCGCAGGTGCTCGACTCGCTCGAGCGCACGCGCGAGCGGCTCTCCGAGGTGTTTCCTCGGACCTCGGGCGACCTGACCGTCGTGCTCCATCGCAGCGTCGCCTCGCTGACCATGGCGAACCCGTTGCTCCCGATCCGGTGGATCACCACGGCGCCCTCTGCGCGGCGGTACGTCGCCGGCTGGGCGGGCCGGGAGGAGCTGCACGTGCTAACCACGAACGCGCTGATGGCTCGGGCCTCGAACGTCGCAGGCTCCCGGGAGATGCTGGCCCTGAGCGCCGCCGCGCTCTACACCCGGCGGGTGATCATCGAGAACCATCACGAGCTGCCCCGGCGGATGAACCCGGCCCGGCTCGGCGTCGAGTTGCGCTGGGCCTGGCTGCTCGACGGCTCGGCGCGATGGTTCTCCGGCCAGACGGCCCATGCCAGGCCGGCGATCGCCCGCCGGCTGCGCGAGGGCAGGCGACCGAGCTTTCCGCCGGGCCTGCGCGACGCGGCGCTGCTGGGCGGGACGGTGATCGATCTGCTCGCCCGCGAGGAGGGCGAGCTGGCCGCCGCGCAGTTCGCCTGCCGCCTGCACCCGCAGGGTCCGCGCGGGGCCCTGGCCAAGGCGTTCCGCGGGCGCTCGCTCGTTCACACCGAGGGTGCCTGGCGCTCGCACCTGGCCCGCCTGGCCGGCGCGCCGACGCGTTAGCGCCCCACGGTCCGCGAGCGCCTCAGTAACTAGTAGCTCCGTCCGGTTGGGCGCGGCTTACCTAGAGGCCGAGGTAGCGAATCACGTCGTCGCCGTCGGCCTCGAGGGCGCGGCGATCGCGCGCCGCGAGGCGGCCGAACGGCTCGATCGACACCTTGCCCCGGTCCAGGCGCCACAGCCCCGCGGCGCGGCCGTCGACCAGGGCGAAGGCCACGAACATCCCCCCGATCATGATCACCGGCGCGTGGCGACCGACGATGAACTCGCGGGAGCGCCAGCCCAGGAGGATCGGGTCGAACGCCCCCAGCAGTCGCGGCGCCGGCATCGACTCGGAGTGCCGGCCAGGAGCACCGGCCAGCTCGAGCAGGCCGTCGTCTCGCTCGTGCAGCTCGGAGGCGATCGCCGCCAGCCCCGCGCGCGCGTCGCGCAACGGCAGCCCGGCCCACTTGGCCAGGTCCCGGTCATCGGCGGGAGCGTGTCCACGCAGGTAGCGCCGGGCCAGCTCGGCCAGCGCCCGGTCGCGTTCGCCGGCGGCAGGCTGGGGCCCCAACCAGTCGTGCACGAGCGCGTAGGCGTGGTGGCGCCCGATCATCGGCCCGCGGATGGCGACACCGAGTAGGCAGGCCTGTATCAGCAGGTGCACCAGCGCCTGACCCTCCGTTCGTACCCCGGCCGCTGCGATGCGCTCCCCGAGCTGCGCTCGAGTCAGGGGTCCCTCTTCGCCGAGGGCGCGCTCGATCACCGCCACCGCTCGCTTGGCCTTCGCCGGCGTGACCCCCTCCTGCTCCAGCCGGCGCGCGTTCGCCGTGAACACCGGGGGCATCGTCAACTGGGCCAGCAGCGGGTAATCCTCGCGGCGGATCAGGTGCAGCGTGCCGCGGTTGCACCAGGTGATCAGCAGCGACCGCTCCTCGGTCAGCGCGCGATCGAAAGCGGCCACGGTCAGCCCCCGGGTCCGCGCCCGGACCGCCAGCCGGACCCCTCGGCCATCCTGGCCCTGGACGGCGAGCAGACGCTCGGCCACGGCGACCGGGTCGGTCGCCGGCGGTCCGCTCAGGAGCTGGGCGGTGTAGCGCTCCGCGATCAAGCCGGCGCGCTCGCCACGCCGGCGATCATCGGCTTGACGATCGGCGCCGCCTTGGGCAAGCGTCCGTGCTCGACCGACTCGACGACGAAGCCGCTGGACCGGATCTGCTCGAGCGTCGAGCGGTTGCAGTGGCAACCGTGCCCGATCCGGAGCCACAGCGGCTGGAAGCGGTCCTGCCATTTCGCCAGGCTCGGGTCCTCGGCCCGGACGTGCTCGAGGAACAACAGCCGGCCCCCGGGCTTGAGCACGCGGCGCAGCTCGGACAGCGCCAGCGACGGGTCGCTGACCGTGCACAGCACGAGCGTGGCCACCGCGAAGTCGAAGCTGTCATCGGGCACCGGGATCGATTCCGCCGGAGCTTGCACGATCCGCACCGGCGAGGCGATCCGCCCCAGGTGCTGCCGGAGCCGCTCGGCCATCGGCTGCTCGGGTTCGACCAGCACGACCTCGGTCAGCCCGGCCGGATACTGCGCCAGGTTGGCCCCCGTCCCGGCCCCGATCTCGATCACCGAGCCAGACGCGCCGCTCAGGAGCACCCGACGGCGGTCGGCCAGGCCGGCGTCCTCGGTCGACGCCATGCAGCGGTCATAGAACCGGGCGAAGATGCGACCCCAGAGGTTCACGAGGCACATCCTAGGGCCGGAGCATCAGTTGTGCACGATCACCGTGAACAGCCAGACGACCAGGGCGCCGAGGACCAGCGCGGCCAGCAGCCCGATCATCAGCCGCCCCGGTGTCACCACCGCGACCGGCGGGGCGTCGTCGATGATCTCCGCCTGGAGCAGAACCTCGCGGGCGGCGAGCAGGCCGGTCTGGGGCACCAGCACATCGCGGGGACCGGCGGCGAGGAAGTCCGGAACGTCGAAGCCGGCGCTCCGCTTGAGCAGGCTGGGAATTCCCTCCTCGAGCAGCATGCCCTGGATGAATTCGGCCTCGGCCTGGTTGCGCGCCCCGGCCACCCGCACGAGCGATCCCTCCGCGAGCTGCGGCTTGATCTTGCGCGCGCGCTCGTGGCGCTCGTCGATCGCCTCGGGCGGCACGTGGGCCGAGTCGTGAACGAGGGGGATGTGGCAGGACCGGCAGAAGCGCTCCTGCGGACCGTGGGCCGTACCGCAGCTCGGACAGACCAGCGGCTCGGAGACGGCGCCGTGCTTCGCCATCAGTCCACTTCCAAGTCGGCCTCTGTCACCTGTCCGTCGCGAATCGTGAACGCCCGCACATCGGCGTCGCCGCCCGACAGACCGACGATCACATAGACCGCGTCCGGATAGAAGGCGAGGTTGATGTCCGTCTGGGAAGGCACCGGCTCGCTACGGGTGTGCGAGTGGTAGATGGCCCCGAGCTCCAGGTCCTGGTCGTCGATCTCCATCTGGATCCGGTACTGCTCGGCTCCGTCGATCTCGTAGCGCAGCGGGCTCGCGGCGGCGTTGATCGCGCGGTACACCTTGACCGCCTCGCCGTCCCGTGTGGCCACCATTCCGCAGCACTCGTTCGGAGCGTCCTCGCGTGCGTGGGCGACCATCTCGTCGAACAACTTCCGGGCGATCCGCATGGTTGGCGAGGCTACCAGCCGACCGGTCCGGCTCCGCCGACCGAGGGGCGCTAACCGTGTCGAGAAACGCAGCCGAAGACTTAACCTCCCACCGCCCGTTGCCGATATAGCGGCCATGAGGTCACGACACAGATTGCTCAGGCAGCTGATGGTCGACGGGATGTACGTGGTCGATGAGCTTGCCGTGGCGAATGCCATCGTCGCGCGCGCGGTCGTCCGTCTCACCGTTCCCGAGAGCCCGTTCTACAACGCTCTCCGCGGATCACATTCGGCTCGATCGTTCCGGCATGATCCGGGCGCGCGCTCGTTTCGCCTGGCCGGTTCGCCGGGCCTGCGCCGAGCGCTGCACTAGCCGCCCCCGCTATCTGGAAATTGCGGTCCCTTACGTCCCGTTCACGAAGGCGGCGGGGACGGCCTTCTTGATGTCCCCCGGGTGGCGCATCACGCCGAGCACGGCCGAGTGCTGCGCCTCGCTGGCGTAGATCTCGGCGCACAGCCGCAACAGCCGGGACCGTCGCAGCTGGAACAGCGCCTGGTGGTAGTTGCGCTCGAGCACGTCCTCGACGCTGAGCATCAGCCGCAGCCAATCGCGTTCGGTTCGGACCTTGTCGAACTGGACCTGGACGTGATGCTTCGACAGCGCCGCCTCGGCGGCTGCGTCATCGCCCGGCCCGTTCGGAGCCGTGGCTCCCAACCTCGGCAGCTCGGCCGACAGCGCCTGGGCGTGCGCGAGCTCGTGGGCGGCGATCTGCTGGGCCAGCCGCTGCGGACGTCGCGAGAGGCTCCCCGACCGCAGGGCCCGCAGGTAGACGTACTCGATCAGCAACTCGACCGACACCAGTCCGCCGATGATCACGGCATCGGTGGGCGGCGGAGTGCCGTCTGCAGCGCTCGACGTGGTGCTCTCGGCCGCCGCCCCCTGCGCGAACGAGCCGGCGGCGATCGTGGCGGCGCCCAACGCTGCCGCCTGGCTCACCAGCTCTCGACGGGTCAGATCGGCCGCGCGCAGCACGGGTGCCTACTCGCTCCCCGTCACGAATGCCCCCGCCAACGGCGCGGCTCCCATCGCGCCTCGCAGCAGGGCGACGTGTTGGGCATCGCTACCGAGAATCGCCCCGAGCGCGGACTTGTAAGTCCCCGGGGTCACCTCGGGAATCGAGGTGAGATAGGCGCGCACCTGAGCCCGCTCGGCCTGGTGCAACAACTGCAGCACGGCTTTGCGCGATTGCGGGTGCCCCAGGTTGTAGGTCGGTTGGGGTTTATTCGGTTGCCCATCCTGGTGCCGGATCAGGCTGGACAGCTCGTCCGCATGCTGGAGCTCCTGCCTGAGGAACTGCTGAGCGGACTTCTGCGCGGACCCGGTCAGCAGCGGGATCCCAGCGGTGTAGGCGGCGATCGCCTTGTGCTTGAGGTCGAGGGCTCGATTGAGGATCTCGACGTTGGCGCTGCGGGCGGTCGGCGAGATGGTGCGGGTGATGGGCGATTGCCCGCCGCCGCAGCCGGCAGCCATCACGGCGGCGGCGCCGGCGGCCAGACCCGCGCCTGTGGTCTGGAGCAAGGCCCGCCGAGATACCGGGGCGGCGCTCCGCGCCGCGCTCACCACCAGACGGTGCTGTCCAGGTTCTCGATCTCGTCGATCGGTCGTGTGTAGATCCCGGAAGAGAGGTATTTCCATCCGTCGTCGGCCACGATGAACACGACGTTGCCCTCGTCCAGCTCGCCGGCGATCCGTACGGCCACGCGGGCGATCGCGCCGGTCGAGACTCCGGCGAACAGGCGCTCCTCGTCGAGCAGCTTGCGGGTGAACAGGATCGCATCGCTGTTGGTGACAAAGATCTTGCGGTCCAGCAGCGAGAGATCGATGATCGGCGGTATGAAGCCATCCTCGAGCGAGCGCAGCCCCTGGACTGGCTCGCCTTGCATCGGCTCTGCGGCGACGATCCTGACCTGATCGCCCAGCTCCTCCTTGAGCCGCCGACCGTTGCCCATCAGCGTGCCGCCGGTTCCGAGTCCGGCCACGAAGGCCGAGATCTCGTCGAGCTCCTCGAGGATCTCCAGCGCCGTTCCGTGGTAGTGAGCGTCGGGGTTCGCCTGATTCCCGTACTGGTAGGGCATGTAGTACGAGGCGTCGCGCCCGGCCATGTCGAGCGCCAGCTCGACCGCGCCGTTGGATCCCTTCGAGCCCTCCGAATAAACGATCTCGGCACCGTACATCTGCAGCAGCTGAGTGCGCTCCTGGGTGACGTTGTCGGGCATCACGACCTTCAGCCGATAGCCCTTGCGGCCGCAGATCATCGCCAGCGAGATCCCGGTATTGCCCGAGGTCGGCTCCAGAATCGTCTGCCCCGGCCTGATCAGGCCCTTGTCCTCGGCGTCCTCGATCAACGCCCGCGCGACGCGGTCCTTGACCGAACCGGTCGGGTTGCGTGACTCCAGCTTGGCCCAGACTCGCACGCCAGGCTTGGGGCTGAGACGCTTGAGCTCAACCAGCGGGGTATGCCCGATGGCCTGGATCAGGTCGCCGTACCGTCCCCCGCACGGTCTGTTTTGAAGGCGCTCGGCCGCCATTGCTTCACGAAGTATAGCGATGACTCGCGGCCCGCATGGACCTTAGACCCACGCCTCGGCGTGGGCCCAGATCGCTTCAGATGGAGGCTACTAGCACGGCGGATACAGGCAGTTCGGCGTCGTCATGGTGGTCGTCTGGTCATCGTGGGCGTCGTCGCCGTCGGCTTACTGGAGCCCGACGCCTTCACGACATGCCACACCCCGCCGAAGCTCTTGACCCCTTCTCCGACCGCCCCGCCCTGCTTCTTGTTGTCGAACTTGAACGTGTACAGCGGATGGTTGTTCAAGGTCAGCTGGAAGAAACCGTTGCGGTGGAAGGTGCGAAGCGTGCCCTTGACCCCCGATGGCTTGGTGAGCTTCGTGTTCTTCGACGGCACCGTCGCCGGGAACCAGAACTTGAAGCAGCTGTTTGCCTTCGTGCAGCCGGGGTGGGCGATCGTGTCGTGGGTCAGCGTGTAGAGCGCGACGCCATGCGAGTTCGCGGTGACGGCCTCATGCTTGACGGCGACGCTCGGGTCCGTGATGTTCGACACCTTGGCGTTGGCCACGACCTTGAGAGTGAACGTCTTGGCGATCGCCATCCCGGCCAGCGCGGCCAGACCGAACCCCGCCACCGCCGCGGCCAGCCCCACGATCGCCCGCCGGCTCAGGCGCGCCGCCGAGGTGCGGGCAGCGGGCAACTTTGGATCTGGCATGAGGCTCCCTTCGCTGGTGGTCACTCCTTGGAGGACTCCACCAACCCGGGATCCTTCCCGGCCGACCGTGGGAACCCCTCGGGACTAGCGGGCGCCTCCGGCCATCGCCGGCAGGATCACCAGCGTGTCGCTCTCGCCGACCGAGGTCTCGAGCCCGTCCAGCACGCGCACGTCCTCGTCGTTCAGGTACACGTTGACGTACCGGTTGAGCCCTCCGTCCGGGGCGAACAGCTGGGACTGCGTGTCGGGGTGGCTGTCGGCGACGGAGCGCAGGATCTCGCCGACCGAGCCGCCATCGGCGGTCAGCTCCTTCTCGCCGCCGACGGACGGGCGCAGAACGGGGGGAATGCGAATGGTGGCCATGCGGCGAACCCTAGTGGGCGCCGGCGCAGAACGCCTCGTAGTCCGGGAACACGCCGAGCTCGTCGTCGGAGATCTCGTCGGGCTCGCGCGAGCAGATCGGGCACTCCGGATCCCGGCGGACCTTGACCTCGGTCACCCGCGCGGCCAGCGCGTCGTACATCAGCAGGCGTCCGATCAGCGGCTCGCCTTCGCCCAGGATCAGCTTGATCACCTCGGTGGCCTGCAGCAGCCCCATCGTGCCGGGGAGCACCCCGAGCACGCCGTTGGCGCCGCAGGACGGGGCCAACTCGGCGGGCGGCGGGACCGGGAACAGGCAGCGGTAGCAGGGGCCGTCGTAGGGCTGGAACACCGACAGCTGCCCCTCGAAGCCGAGGATCGCCGCCGAGACCACCGGAATCCGCAACCGCACCGAAGCGTCGTTGAGCAGATAGCGGGTGGGGAAGTTGTCGAGGCCATCGACGATGATGTCGTACCCCTCGATGATCTCCACGATGTTGTCGGGACCCAGCCGCACCGGATACTTCTCGACCTTGACGTCGGGGTTGAGCGCGGTGATCGTCTGCTCGGCCGAGTCGACCTTGGACACGCCGATCCGCTCGCTCGAGTGGATCACCTGGCGCTGCAGGTTCGACAGGTCGACCACGTCGTTGTCGACGATGCCCAGCGTGCCGACGCCGGCCGCGGCGAGGTAGAGCGCCGTCGGCGAGCCGAGGCCGCCGGCGCCGAGCAGCAGCACCTTGGCGTCGAGCAGCTTCTGCTGACCCTCGATTCCGACCTCCGGGAGCAGCAGGTGGCGCGAGTAACGCTCGCGCTGCTCGGCGGTCATCGTGCGGGGGGTCTCGACCTCGTAGCCGCGGTCCTTCCACAGCGTGAAGCCGCCGGTCATCGATTCGACCTCCGCATATCCGAGGTCGTCGATCAGCGTGCGCGCGGCCCAAGCCGAGCGATTACCCGAGGCGCAGTACAGGATCACGTGCTGGTTCCGGTCGGGCGCGGCGCCCTCGATCCGGGACTCGAGATGGCTCTTGGGCACGTGCTTGGCCCCCGGGATGTGACCGGCCGACCACTCCTCCGGCTCCCGCACGTCCACGACGACCGCCCCGTTGGAGACCTGCTCGCGCACGACGGCCGGATCCACTTCATCGATCCGGCTCTTGATCTGGCGGAGAACTTCGGCTCCGGACGGACTCATCGCTGAAAACTCCTTAAAGGCACTCGGGATTCAATACTTCAAAGAGTGTAGCGCCATCGTCACCGAGCGCGAACGACTGTGGGGCACCTCCTCGAGCGAGAAGATGCCCCACAAAATGAGACCCAATCGTAGTCCGCAAGACCCGTCGCCCGTGCTGTCGTTCGGGGAAGTTGTATTGGGCTTGCACCAGGGGTATCGGCGCCGCCGAAGTTGGCCGATATGGGGTGAAGACCCCATATCGGGCGATCGTGAGCAACCGATGCTCATTCCAGGCCCGATGCACATCACCGTGAACCCAGATGAAGCCTCGCTCGCTCCTCGCCCAAGTCCTCGCCGTCAACCTCCTGCTGGTCGCCACTACGGTGGTGGTGGCCTCCGTCGCCATCGACGCGCACACGAACAACGTCACGCGGGGACGCGAGCTTTTCGTCTTCGGCCTGGCGATAATCGCCACCCTGCTCGGCAACTGGGTGCTGCTGCGCCGCCGCTTCGACCCGCTCGAACGGATGATCACGGCGATGGAGCGGCTCGATCTCGCCGATCCCGACTCGCCTCCCCCTGGCCAGCCGAACTCGGAGAGCTCGGAGGTCCATCGCCTCGACGTGGCCTTTCAGCGCATGATCGCCCGGCTCGAGGCCGAGCGGCGGCAGGCCGGCCGGGCGGCGATCGAGGCGCAGGAACGCGAGCGTCGCAGGATCGCCCAGGATCTGCACGACGAGGTCAACCAGGCGCTGACCGCGGTGTCCCTGCGTCTCCAGGCGTCGATTGAACAGGCGCCCCCCGAGTTGCGCCGCGAGCTCACCGAGACCAAGCGGCTGTCCGGCCAAGCCATGGAGGAGCTTTTGACCCTTGCCCGCCAGCTTCGGCCAGCGGTACTCGACGATCACGGACTGATTCCGGCCCTGCACAGTCAGGTGCGCGACTTCGCCGACCAGGCCCGGATCGACGCCGTTTTCAATTCCAGAGGCGCGCCGCCCCGGCTGACCCCGGAGCAGCAGCTGGTGATCTACCGGGTCACCCAGGAGAGCCTGTCGAACATCGCGCAACACGCGCAGGCCCACCGCGTCGAGGTCGAGCTGTCCTTCATCGGCCGGACGATCCTCCGGGTCAGCGATGACGGCTGCGGCTTCGCCGCGGGGCGCGAGGGCGGGCTCGGACTGTCCGGCATGCGCGAGCGCGCGCTGCTCGCCGGCGGGCAACTCTCGATCTGGTCCGGCGAAGGCAAGGGGACCCGGGTGGAGCTGACGATCACGTGAGTCCCGCTGCCCGCATCCTGGTCGCCGACGATCACGGCATCGTCCGGGCCGGCATCCGGCTGCTGCTCGAGCGCCAGCCCGACCTCGACGTCGTCGCCGAGGCCGGCGACGGCATCGAGGCGATCGAGCAGGCCCTGCTGACGCGCCCCAGCCTCTGCATCCTGGACGTCAGCATGCCGCGGATGACCGGGCTCCAGGCCGCCCGCGAGATCCGCTCGCACCTGCCGGAAACGCGCGTCCTGATGCTCTCAATGCACGACGACGAGCACTACCTGTTCGACGCCCTCAAGGCCGGAGCAGCGGGCTACGTGCTGAAGCACGCGGCCGATCAGGACCTGGTCGGGGCCGTGCGCGCGGTGATCCGCGGTGAGGCCTTCCTCACCAATGCCGCGCAGCGTTCGATCATCCGGCAGTGGATCAACGACGGTTCCCAGGGGCCCACCGACCCGCTGACCCCGCGCGAGGAGGAGGTGGTGAAGCTGATCGCCGAGGCCCACACCAACGCCCAGATCGCCGAGGTCCTCCACCTGTCGGAGAAGACGATCGAGTCGCACCGGGCCAACGTGCTGCGCAAGCTCGGGATGCGCGACCGCGTCGAGCTGGTGCGCTACGCGATCCGCCGGGGCCTGGTCGAGGCCTAGGCGGACAGCCCGGCGCGCCGTCCCACTACCATCGCCAGCGCCGTGCGCGCGCCCGCTGAGCCGATCTACGCCCCCGCGTTCCCCTCCAAGCTGACCTGGGTCAACGTCTCTGCGCTGCGGATGGACCAGCAGATCGGCCGCCCGGTGCTGATCGAGTTCTGGGACTTCTGCCGCCCGAACTCGATCCGGACGCTCCCGTACCTGCGGGCCTGGCACGAACGCTACGAGGACGCCGGATTGCGCGTGATCGGAGTCCACTCGTCCGGCTTTCCCCCCTCCGCCGATCCGGAGGCGGTGCGCGCCGCCGTGGCTCGCCTGGAGGTGCCCTACCCGGTGGTGGTCGACGAACAGCTCGAGATCTGGGATGAGTACGGAAACCTCGGCTGGCCGGCGCGGTATCTGTTCAACCAGCAGGGCCTGCTGTTCGATTACCACTACGGCGAGGGCGCCTACGCGGAGACCGAGCTGGCGATCCAGGAGCTGTTGGGGATCGAGCGGGAGACGCTGGCGCCGATCCGGCCGGAGGACGAGCCGGGGGTCCTGCTGACGCTCCAGAGCGACGACGTGCCCGGGGCCTACAGCGGCCCATACGAGGCGGGTGGGGTGTGGGCCGTCTTCGCCGGAAGCGGCTCGGTCCGGTGCGGCGGGCGCGAACTGACCGTGAGCGCACCCGGTGCCTACCAGCTGGTCTCCCACGAGCGCAGCGAGGCCGGCGAGCTGGAGCTCGAGCTCGGCGACGGCGTGATCTGCCACGCCACCTGCTTCACCCCCGGCCTGGCCTAGGTCTCGTCCAGCAGGTTGACCAGCTCCGGAGCGCCGGCGTCGGGGACGCTGACCGCAAATCCGGGACGGTACGGGCTCGAGCCCGGGTCCCGGCCGAGAAACACGGGCTCGTGGGTCCACGAACCGGTGTTGAGAAGCCGCGCGCCGGTGGGCGAGACCCACTCGCCGGGGTCGTCGGCCGGCAGTGGCCCCGCGCGGTGCGTGTGCCCGAAGATCACCTGCTCGGCGTCGATCCCCAGACACCGCAGGACTTCTCCGAGCGCCAGCAGCGGCGCGCGGCGCAGCGCGGCGCCGTGGATGTCCCGGGTCAGCGGACCGAGGCCCGCGCGGTTGAGCGTCGCGATCCCCACCGGGAACCCCAGCATCAGCGCCCGCCGTCGCCAACCGCCCTGCCGCGGCCCGCGGCTCATCTCTCGCCAGACGCGGGCCGAGGCCCCGGCCGACTCGCCGCTCCCGCCATCGCCGCCGCGCGCCGGACCACCCCCCTGCGCGACCGCGTGCAGCCAGGCGTAGATCGGACCCAGCACGGCCTCGTAGTCCTCGGCGGTCCGGGCCTCGGCGGCGGGGCGGCCGAGCAGCCGGGCCATCGCCCCTGCCCCGAGTCGCTCGAACATCGGGATCGTGGTGTGGCGGTCGGCGTAGTGCCCGTGGAGCGCATATACGTCCTCGCGCAGCCAGACCCCGGGATAGCGGGCCTCGACGTCGACCGGCCCCAGCGCGCGGGCCACGGTGGCCAACGGCTCTCCGGCGCGCCAGTCGACTGCGGACTCGAGCCCGAGCGGCGGACGCGGCCCCCGGCGGGCGCCGCGCTCCAGCCAGGCATCGAGCAGATGATGGTCGTGGTTGCCCGGCACGATCAGCACCTGCCGGCCGGGGCCGAGGGCGTCGCCGATCTCGGCCAGCACCGGGGTCGCTGCGGCCAGCGCGTCGCGCACCGGCCCCTGGCGAAGCTCGAGCACGTCGCCGAGCAGGATCAGGCGGTCGACGTCCCTCAGCGAGCCGAGCAGGCGGGCGCGCCGTTCGGTACCGCGCAGCAGGTCGTGCCCGCTGCGCAGGCCGAGATGCAGGTCGGAGAGGACCAGCGTGCGCAGGACTAAGCGGAGGCCGCCGCCATTGCCTGGCGGATGACCTTGGGGAGCATGAAGCGGACGTCCTCCTGCACGACTTCGAGCTCCTCGATGTCCTCGGTGCCACGGGACCGGAAGAACGCGACGAGCCGCTGCACCAGCTCCTCGGGCGCGCTCGCCCCCGAGGTGATGCCGACGACCGATTTTCCGGTGAGCCACTCTTCGCGTACCTGGCCCTCGTTGTCGATCAGGTGGGAGTCGGCGCCATGCTCGCGCGCGACCTCGACCAGCCGGTTGGAGTTCGAGGAGTTGCGCGAGCCGATCACCAGCACCAGGTCGCATTGCCGGGCGAGCTGCTTGACCGCCGCCTGACGATTGGTGGTCGCGTAGCAGATGTCATCAGTCCTGGGACCGACAATGCTGGGAAACCGCTCGCGCAGCCGGTTGATGATGGTGCGCGTCTCATCGACCGACAGCGTGGTCTGCGAGATGTAGGCGACCTTGCTGGGATCCTCCACCTCGAGGCGTTCGACGTCCTGCTCGTTCTCGATCAGCACGATGTGGTCCGGGGCCTCGCCCATCGTCCCTTCGACCTCCTCGTGGCCGGCATGCCCGACCAGGACGATCGTGTACCCCTCGGCGGCGAACTTCTTCGCCTCGACATGGACCTTGGTGACCAGCGGGCAGGTGGCATCGATCGTGTTGAGCGCTCGGTCCAGCGCGTTGGCGTGGACGCTGGGGGCCACCCCGTGGGCAGAGAACACCACGGTCGCCCCCTCGGGCACCTCGGTCTCGGAATCAACGAACACTGCGCCGCGCTCGCGGAGCTGCTCGACCACGTGCTTGTTGTGGACGATCTCCTTGCGCACGTAGACCGGCGCCCCATGGAGCTCGAGCGCCCGCTCGACCGTCTGCACGGCGCGGTCAACCCCCGCGCAATACCCACGCGGGGCGGCCAGCAGGATCTTGTCGGGCACGGCTGTCATCTGGACCAGTGTAGGTGGGAGCGCCCGTGGGGCGACCGCGAGCTAATCGTTGGCGGTGACCGACTCGAGCAGATCGGCGAACTTGCGCCGGGCCGCCTCACGCCGGGTCGGCACGTGCTCGGTGGGGACTTCGTCGGCCGGCGGCTCGTACCCGCGCAGCACCTGGCGGGCGACCGAGGAGCGGTGGACCTCGTCGGGCCCGTCGTAGATCCGAGCGGCCCGCGCGTAGCGGTACATCGCCTCCAGCGGCAGGTCGGTCGAGTACCCGAGGGCCCCGTGGGCCTGAACCGCACGGTCGATCACGTCATGCAGGACCTTGGCGCCGAAGAACTTGATCATCGCGATCTCCCGGCGGGCCGCGGCCACCCCCTCGTTGTCCATCTTCCAGGCCGCGTGGAGCGTCATCAGCCGCGCCGCCTGCATCTCGGCGGCCGAGTCGGCGATCCAGTTCTGGACGCTCTGGTGCTTGGACAGGGTGCTGCCGTGCGCATGGCGGTACAGCGAGCGCTCGCAGAGCATGTCGAAGGCCCGGCGGGCCACGCCGAGCCAGCGCATGCAGTGGTGGATTCGACCCGGGTACAGCCGCTGCTGGGCGATCAGGAATCCAGCCCCCTGCATGCCGAGCAGGGCATCGGCGGGGATCCGGACGTCCTCGTAGCGGATCTCGGCGTGGTTGCCGTAGCGCCCGAAGCTCTCATAGGGATGCTCCATCGTGGCCACATCGCGGACGATGTTGACCCCCGGGGTGTCGACGTCGACCAGGAACATCGACGCGCGCTGGTGGGAGCGGGCTTCCGGGTCGGTGACCGCCATCACGATCAGGAAGTCCGCGATCGACCCGTTGGAGGAGAACCATTTGTGACCGTTGATCACCCAGTGATCGCCGTCGCGGACCGCCGAGGTGTGCAGCAGCGTCGGGTCCGAGCCGGCGGTGTCGGGCTCGGTCATGCTGAAGGCGGACTTCAGGTCGCCGGCCAGCAACGGATGCAGGTAGCGCTCCTTCTGCTCTGGCGTACCGGCCATCGCGATGATCTCCGAGTTGCCCGAGTCGGGCGCCGCGTTGCCGAAGGCCAGCGGAGCGATCGGCGTGGTGCCGAGCACCTCGTGCATGAGCCCGAGCTTGACCTGGCCGAAGCCCTGGCCGCCGAGCTCCGGATCGAGGTGGGCGGCCCACAGGCCCTTGGCCTTGACCGCTTCCTGCAGCGGCGCCATGGCGCGGGTCAGGCCGTCCCAGCCGAGCTCGTCGAGCACCGTCTCCAGCGGCCAGATCTCCTCGCGCACAAACGAGCTCATCCAGTCGAGGCTGAGCTCAAACTCGGGGTCGGTCTGAAAATCCCAGGCCACCCGCGCAGCCTACCGCGATCGCCCGTGTAGATATTCTTGGTGCTCGTCCGCCCAGCCCAGGAGACGCCATGCCCCAGCAGCACCTCGATCGGCTCACCTCGGTCGACGCCGCGTTCCTGCATTCCGAGGGCGACGCGTCGCACATGCACATCGGCGCCGTGCTCGTGTTCGAGGGGCCGCCCCCCGAGTTCACCGATTACCTGGATCACGTGCGTGGGCGGCTGCATCTCGTCCCCCGCTACCGGCACAAGCTGGCGACCCCTCCGCTCGAGACCGGGCGGCCACTTTGGGTCGATGACCCCAGCTTCAACCTCGAATACCACGTCCGCCATGCCGCACTGCCCGCGCCGGGAACCGAGGACCAGCTGCTCCAGCTCGCGGCCCGGATCGCCTCTCAGCAACTCGACCGGACGAAACCGCTGTGGGAGAGCTGGCTGGTCGAGGGCCTGGCGCCCGACCGCGAGGACGCCGAGGAGCGCTTCGCGCTGATCTTCAAGACGCACCACTCGCTGGTCGACGGCGTCTCCGGGGTCGACCTGGCCACCGTCCTGCTGGACCTGAGCCGCGAGCCGGCGCCCGCGGCCACCGACCTCGCGCCGTGGCGTCCTCGCCCTGAGCCGTCCGCGGTGGAGCTGGCCCTGGGCGGACTCCGCGGTGCCGTCACCACCACGGCGGAGATCGTGGCGCGAGCCGTGTCGGCGGCCACGCGCCCGGCGACCTCCTTCGGGATCCTGCGCGACGCGGCCGAGGGGCTCGGCGAGATCGTCTGGGCCGGTCTCAATCCCGCTCCCGAGACGCCGCTGAACGTGGAGATCGGACCCCATCGCCGGTTCTCGATCGTGCGCCAGCAGCTCGACGACTACAAGGAGATCAAGAACGCCTTCGGCGGCACCGTCAACGACGTGGTACTGACCGTGGTCTCGGGCGCGCTGGCGGGCTGGCTGCATTCACGCGGGATCCGTACCGAGGGACTCGAGATGCGCGCGCTGGTTCCGGTCTCGGTTCGGACCAAGGACCAGCGCCACCAGCTCGGCAACCAGCTGACCGCGATGCGCGGGCCGCTCCCGGTGTACATCCCCGACGCGGTCACCCGCCTGGGCATCGTCCGCGAGGCGATGGATGGCCTGAAGGAGTCAAAGCAGGCGGTCGGGGCGGCCACGCTGACCGCGGTCAACAACCTCGCCCCTCCGACGATCCTCGCGCAGGCCTCTCGCCTGAACTTCTCCACCCGCCTGTTCAACCTGATCGTGACCAACATTCCCGGTCCCCAGTTCCCGCTCTACGTGCTCGGTCGCAAACTCGAGGATCTGCTGCCGGTGGCGTTCCTCCCCGAGCACCACGCGCTGGCGATCGCGATCATGTCCTACAACGGCGGCATCGACTTCGGCCTGCTCGGCGACTTCGACGCGCTGCCCGACATCGAGCTGATCGCCGCCGGTATCGAGGACTCGCTGCAGGAGCTGCTCGGCCGGGCCCGGGGGGAGACGCCCCCGGCCCGCTCGCCGCGCAAGCCCGGCTCCGCGCGGGCCAGCAACGGCGGCCAATCGCCGATCGTCCCCTCCACCCGCCAGCGGGCCAAGCGCGGCCCGGCCGCCGACATGCGGGCCAAGCGCGAGCGGGGTGCCCGGCAACCACGCAAGCGCTCGGAGGACTGAAGATGAGCGACGGTCTGATCCAACCCGGCGAAACCGCCTTCCGGCTCGAGCTGACCGCGGCCCAGCTCAAGATCGTCCACACCGCGCTGAAGTCGCTCTACGACGATCTCGGCCGCGAGCAGCACGACGTCAAGCAGGTCGTGGCGGCGGTCCTGGACAAACTGCCAGGGGAGCACGAGATCCGGGCCATCGATCTCGACCGCGAGCTGCGAGGCAGCCGCGGCGCCTGACCGGGCGCAGGTCGGCAATCCGGCTCGTTGCGCAAGCCACCAACTTTTTCTTTAGCCCGCGGTTATCACTATTGGCGGGGGACCTAGGCGTCACCTGGTCCCCACCCTTCCGCCCACGTCTCGGCTGGTGGAGCCGTCCCCCCCTGAGCGGCACGCTGGCGGGCGGAGTGTAGTTGGGCGGGCCCGACGGATCGGGCCCGCCCAACGCTTTTCTACGGCCGCGACGGCCGTGCGGCGGGCCGAGCGCGATCAGGGGTGCGGAGGGCTCTAGCTAGAAGCCGAGTGCGAACTTCGCGTCTTCGCTCATCCGCTCGGGAGTCCACGGAGGCGAGAACGTCATCGTCGACTGCACCTCGGTGACGCCGTCCAGCTCGCCGACGAACTCCTCGATCTGTTCGGTGACCTGCGGGCCGATCGGACAGCCGGGACTGGTCAGCGAGAACGTGACCTTGACGGTGCCCTCGTCCTGCACCTCGACGTCGTAGATCAAGCCGAGTTCGACGAAGTCCAGTCCCAGCTCGGGATCGATTACGTCGCGCAGCGCGTCGGTGACTTCTTCAACATTGACCATGGGACGGAGTTTAGGCGACTTGCTGGCCAGGCTTGTCAGAACGCCTCCAACTTCGGTAGGTTTGCTCGATCGTCGAGTTCGATGACAAACCCCCGACCCTCCGCTGTTGCGGGGAGGAGGATCGCGCGACGCAGGGGTCTCGGCGGCGAGCGCTGGTCCGCGCGATCACCGCGCATACCGACGTGATCGTCGACCTCACCGAACTGGTCTTCGCCGATACGTCGCTGATGGTCGATCTGGCGATGCTGTCCCGCCGGCTGCGGACCCGCGGCCGCGCGCTGCTGCTGCACGGCGCCCAGCCACAGATCCAGCGCCTGATCGAGTTGGTCGGGCTGGACCGCCTCCCCGGCGTGAGGGTCGACGGCCCGTCTCCCTCCTTCGCCGGTTGAGTCTCCGTCCTTAGCTGGTTCATCGGCAACCGCAGTAGCCTTGTCGGTGTGTTCTTCCTGCTGCTCCTTTGGCCGATCGCCGAGTTGTTCGTCGCCATTGAGGTGGCGAATGCGATCGGAATCCTCTACACGATCCTGCTGCTGATCGCCGGCTGGCCGATCGGGACCTGGGCGCTGCGCTCGCAGGGCCGGGTGGTGTGGCGCCGGTTCGCCCTTGCCGTGTCAGAAGGGCGCCCGCCGGCCAAGGAGGTGATCGACGGAGCGCTCGTACTGGTCGGTGGAGCCCTGCTGATCACGCCCGGTTTCATCACCGACGTCGTCGGCCTGCTGATGCTGCTCCCCCCCACCCGCGCGGCGATCCGCACCGTGGTCGTGCGCAACTTCCGCAGCCGGCTGATGACCCGGGCGGTCCGGTTCACTCCGGCCGGGCGTGAGTTCGACGTCGAGGCCACGGCCACCGACGTCGATCAGCCCCACCTCGGCGCATGAGCAACGGCTCCCCGGCAGGCCTGCGAACGCTCGCGTTCGGTGACCTGGAGACGGGCCTGTGGGGGGCCGCCGTGGCTTCAGCGGACGCCGACTCCGGCGCTGGCTCCGGCTTCGTCTCCGATGCCGTCGCCGCCATCGCCTCGCTCGAGTCCCGCTCAGCGATCACGGCGGCGCCGGTGACGCTGACGGGCGAGTCTCCCAACGCGGACTGGGAGCTGACCCGCCCCGACCTTCGACTGCGCGTTACGCCGCACGAAGCCCCGCCCACGGACGCGCCCTCCGACCCCCCGGGCGATCGGTCGGTGCAGCTCTGCCGGGTCACCGGCAGCGTGGCGATAGACGGCGCCGAGCGCGAGATCGACTGCCTGGGGCTGCGCACGCTCGCGGCGGGCGTGGACCTGCGCTCGCTCGACTCGATCCGACACATCCTCGCCTGGTTTGCCCCGGACGACGGGGTCGCCCTCTGCTCCCGGCGCCCGCGCGGCGCCAAGGGGCACGATCGCGACGCCGTCGCGGCCACCGTGTTCGAGCCGGAAGGCCCGGTCGCCGTGGCCGACCCACGCCTCTCGACCACCTACGCGGGGTCCGGCCGGCCGGCTCGAGTCGGCCTCGAATTGTGGCTCACCGAGGAGGAGAACCAGTTTCCCCGCCGGGTCTCCGGCGAAGCCGTCGGCGTCGACGCCGACGGCCAGGCCGGCGATCTGGTGGTCGGGCTTCAGGCCTTTCGCTGCCACAGCCGCGGGCGCGACGGCGCGGGGGCCTACCTCCTCGTCCGACCCCGATGACGAACCAGATGGCCGACCACCCCGAGGGGCCGGCGACGCCGCCAGCGTCGTCGATTCAGGCCATCATCAGCGACTTCGGCGGAGTCCTGACCACGCCGTTGCTCGAGTCGTTCCTGGCCTTCGAGCGGAGCGCCGGCGTCTCGCCGGAGGCGTTCGGTCACGCGATGATGGCGATCGCGGAGCGGGACGGAGCGAACCCGCTGTTCGAGCTCGAGACCGGGCGCATGACCGCCGCCGCGTTCCTCGAATCTCTCGGGCGCGAGTTGTCCCGCCAGCTCGAGCGCGAGGTCGACCTCAGCGGCTTCGGCGAGCACTACTTCTCCCACCTCCACCCCAACCAGCCGATGATCGACTTCATGCGCGACTTGCGCGGCCGGGGCTACCGGATGGCGCTGTGCACCAACAACGTCCGCGAGTGGGACCCGCTGTGGCGGGCCAAGCTACCCGTGGAGGAGATCTTCGGCGTCGTCGTGGACTCGGGATTCGTCGGCACGCGCAAGCCCGAGCCGCGCATCTACGAGCTGACGCTCGAGCGCCTGGGCGTGCCCGCGAGCGCCGCGCTGCTGATCGACGACATCGAGGTCAATTGCACGGCGGCGCGCGAACTAGGGCTGCAGGCCGTCTGGTTCCGCTCGACCGAACAGGCCCTGGCCGACGTCGAAGCGGCGCTGAGCGGCTCCTAGTACGACCTCTCGCAATTACGTTCGGTCCGGGCTGCCGCCCGCCGGCTAGTTCTCGCTGCCGAGCCGATCCCAGCAGTAGAGCTCCAGGCACTCACCCGCGAGTTGCACGCAGCGCTCCTCGCTCAACCAGGGGAGCACCGTGTCGAGCGCCTGCTCCTCCCCTACCCCGGCCTCGAACGCCTCCTCACCGCGAAAGCCCGCGGCGATCTTCAGCGCCTCTCGCCGGTTCTCGCCCAGCGTGGGGAACACGTTGACCAGGAACTCCTTGTTCGGGAGCGGGTGTCCGACCTCCAGCGAGGCGTGCCAAGAGGCGAGCATCGAGAGGTCGTGCTCGTCGAGATCGGCTACGGCCTTCGCATAGTGTGAGGCGAGCTCCGACTCGGGGATCTCGTCGACCCACGCCCGTACCACCTCTCCGAGGATCTGACGGCGTGCTTCGCGCCCCACCGAGTCGGCGATCACCCGAATGGCATTCTGGGGTTCGATGAAACAGAGAGACATTGCAGCTCCGGCTTGTAGATGCGGACGCTGGGAAGTTAGGCGTTGCACCGGACGGAGCGGGCGTTGCACCGGACGGAGCGGGCGTTGCACCGGACGGAGCGAGCGCGGCGGCCTTCCGGAGGCCGCCGCTCACGGGCCCGATCGGCGGTTCACCGGCCCGGATCAGCCGGGCAGCGTGACCGTGGCCACGCGCGACAACGACGCCGCATTCTCTTGGTCGCCGGGCAGCGCGATCCGGAGCTTGAGCACCCCGGCGTGCGCCCAGCGGTGACTGACCGAGTAGCGCGACTTGTTGCTTAGGCGCACATGGGCCAGGATCTGCCAGGCGCCGGCGATCTTCTGCTCGAGCAGCACGCGCTGGCCGCCGTGGGACGGATCGACCTTGCCGGTGATCACGACCTTGTCGCCGCTGGAAAGCTTGAACGGCTTGGCGGAAATCGTCATCTTGGCCTTCACCACCTGCTCGATGGTGAGGCTCTTGGCCCCGCCGGAAGCCACGTACCACGCGCGATCGGTCTTGACCTTGGCGCCGGCCCGCCGCAGCTTGTAGGCGCCGGAGGAGTTCGTGGTCGTCTGAGCGAGCTTCTGGAAGCTCTTCTGGCCGGGAAGCTCCTGCCACAGCGTCACCGCCGTGCCTGCGGCGGCGCCCTGGACCTGGCCGGAGATCGTCACCGCCGAACCGGCGACGGAGGGGTTCGGCTTGGAGGCGATCGTCATCGGCACCACGCACAGAGCGTTGGGCGGGCAGCACAGCGTGCCCGTCAGCGGGCAGCACGGTAGGACCGACGCGCCGTCAGGGCTGGTGACCGGCGGTCCGCAACAGCCGACGATCCCGGACCCTGCGGGGCAGATGATCGGGGTCGCCGCGCCCGAGGCCGTCGAAGGTCCGGCCGACACGGCGAACGCGCCGACGGCGATCAGCGCGGCAAGAAAAGAGATGGCGAGCGGGCGGCGCATCTAGCGGTCAAGTTTTCCCGTCCTGCAGACGTGTAAACGCGGGTTGGGGTCGAAGGTTTCGGGGACGTCCACAAACCTAGCGCCACAACCAAGCGCCACCGGCGAAGCGCTACAAGCCGAGCGCGTCCCGGGTCCGGTCGAGCGCCTCGGGGTCCGGCTCGGTGCCGGACGACACCCCCAGCGTCGCGCGCCGCCCGAGACCCCAGTTGTGGAGGCCGAGGTCGAACGCCTCGAGCGGTAGCTCGCACGCCAGCGCGAGCTCGGCGGCTCTGCGCTCCAGCAGCATCGTGTCGCCGATCCCCAGCGCGCGCTTGGCCGCCAGCGTCGCCTCATTCGCACCACCGAACTGGAGCGCCCCGGCCGAGAGGTCATAGACCCCCAGGCGCCCGAGCAGCACCAGCAGCTCGAAGCGCACGTCGCGTCCCATGCCGGGCAGGGCCAGCCGTTCGAACACGCGGGCGAAGCGCCGCTGCGCCGTCCAGGCGGCGTCACCGGTGAAGGCCGCCGCCTGCGAGCCCGAGCGCCCAGCCCAGGCGCGGTAGGCGTCGAGCGTCTGGTTGCCCCGAGCGGGGTCGTGCGCGCTGCGAGGGCCGAGCTCCACCCCCGCCAGATCCGGCGTCTCGCCCGAGCTCCATGTGGTTCGCGCGGATTCGATCGCGCGGAACGGATCGTCGCCGTCGAGCGGGCAGATGTAGGCGATCTGAAATGCCAGCCAGGTGCGCTCCTCGAGGTCGTGGTCGGGACTCGCGACCTCTGCGTAGCTTCCCGGCGGATCCTCCTCCAGACGGGTCAGCCGTGCCGCGGCGAACGTCAGCTCCTGGGCGAGCCGCTCGGCATCCTCGCTGGACTTGAGCCCCGGCGCCAGGCGCGAGCGAAAGCCGTCATCGGCGCCCCGCGCGAGCCGGCTGACCCGCACCCCGCCCGATCCGGACCGCGACGACGTGGCGCTCCGGGTCCGGCTCGGCGAATCGCTCGGGGTCCGTGCTGCCCCGGATCGCGAGGCGCCCGAGGATACGACCGGGCGCAGCTCGATCGACTGCTCGCGCGAGCAGATCGGGCAGTTCTGGATCAGTCGGTTGTGGCGGCAGAAGCTGGGCACTTCAACCCCATATCCTTCCACGCCGGGCGAGCGGCCGACGGCGTCTTAGCGTGATTTTAGATTCAATCGGCCTGGCGCCGGCGAAACGCGCGCGCCTTGGCCCGGTTTCCGCACACGTCCATGTTGCACCACGTACCCGAGCGGTTCCGGGTGTGATCGTAGAAGGCCCATTCGCAGCTGTCGTCGCGACACGCCTTCAAGCGCTGCCAACTTCCGTCCGCGACCGAGGCGTGGACGATCACCAGCAGCCGGCCAAGGGCACCCGCGACGCCATCGGCCTGCGCCTCCAGCGACGCATCGCACCCGGTTCCGAAGCGAAGCCGGACCTTGGCCCGGCAGACGGCGTCGTCGAGCGCCTGCAGCGCGTCGGCCGGCTCGGGCTCGCCGCCGTTGTGCGCGAGCAGCACGGCGCGCAGTGCCTCGCGCAGCTCGTGTGCGCGGGCGAGATCACGACTCGAGGCGCGCAGTCCGCGGGGAGCGAGCTCGTGGTCGACCAACCAGCCGGCCAGGGCCGCCGGCTCCCCCAGCTGCTCCACGTCCTGCTCGATGTCGATGGTGTTCACGAACGCCCTGACGTACTCCAAGGCGCCAGGTGCCTGCTGTTCCTTGCTCATAACCATCTAGCTTACTTGACCGGTTACGTAACCGTCTATAATAGTTAACCAGTTACGAATCCCAATCAGGTCGGAGACCCGATGAACGCCCTCAACTTTCTCACCGCTCGTGAACGCAACCGCGACCTTCGCGCGGCCGCGGACCGGGCCCGTCAGGCCTCCACCGGCACGCCGGTGACCCGCGTGACGCTGCGATACGCAGTCGCCGCAGATTCCGAGCGGCTGGAGAGACTGGCCGCGCTCGACTCGGCACAGCCTCTCGCCGGTCCGGCGCTGGTGGCCGAGGTCGACGGCCGCCTCCGCGCGGCGCTGCCGCTCGACGGCACGCAGCCGATCGCCGATCCGTTCCACCGCGGTGCCGAGCTGGTCGAGCTCCTGCGGCTGCGGGCCAGCCAGCTCGGGCGCTCTCAGCTCGCCTGATACGCCTGGCGCATCGGATCGTCGTCGGGCTCCGGCTCCCCGGCGGACTCCTGGCGGCGGTGCTCGCGCCCGCGCTCGAGCACCTCCTTGAAGCTGCGAAAGCGGAAGATCAGGACCAGGGCCGCGAAGCCGAGTGCCGAGCTGAGCACCGCCGTGGCGATCTGCTGGCCAACCGAGAATGACGCGACGTTCGGGTTGCCCTTGAAGATCGCCAGCAGCAGCGCCTGCTGGACGCCGGCCCCACCGGGTGTGAACGGAAACACCGAGGCCACCACCTGGACGCCGAGGACCAGCAGCGCGTTGCGCACCGAGCCCCCGATGTGGAACGCATTGAGCAGCGACCAGTAGGCGGCGAAGCGAAAGATCCAGCTGGCGAACTGCCAGGCGGCCATCTCGCGGCGATAGCGACTGCGGTCGCGGAGGATCGTGAAGCCCTGGCGCACCCGCTCCCAGAACGCCCGCACGCGCGCTGAAAGCACCGCGAAGCCGACCATGAAGCCGATTCCCAGCGCGGTCAGCAGGAACAGGGTGAAGCGCATGTGCGACGCGAAGAAGCTGATGTCGAAGGCCGGCAGCTTCGAGAAGTCCGGGGGCTTCGGAAACACGCCCTGGGTGAACGCGAACGCCATCACCGCCAGCCCGATCAGCCAATCGAAGATCACGCCGGTCGACAGCGCCGCGGCGATCGTCGGATAGCTGCTGTTCGGAATCGACGTCCTGGTCAGGAACAGCTGGGCGATGTTTCCGCCGCCCAGCGGAAACACATTGTTGACGGCGTAGCCGACCATGTAGCCGCCCCAGACGTCGCGCCAGCGCACGCGCTCGTCCGGGTACGCCGCCTGGACCGCGTTGAACAGCGCGCGCGAGCGGAGCAGCAGATACACGCCGTAGAGGACCAGGCCGGCCAGCAGCCAGATCCACTTGAGGCTGGCGAGCTGCGAGAAGAACGTGCCCGCCGAATCGAGGAAGCTGCTGACCGTGCAGCCGATCGACGAGCAGCTGTGGTGTGTGGTGGCGACCGCCGCGATGGCCATCGACACACGGTCGCATACTGCGGTGCCGGACCGCGCTGAGAGCCATTAAAAGGCCCGGGGGACCCAGATCCATCTGGGTCCCCCGGAGAGTCAGGGAAGTGGGGGCGCAGTTCCCTGACCGACAGGGGCGAGTTTCCCCGTCCCAAGCGTGCAGTAAACCTGAAATCGCACTCCGTCCGCGCCACCCTCAGCGCCACGTGCGGTCCCCAGTACTAAGTTAAACCTACCACTCGCTCTAGTCAAGCTGGCCGGGTGGCCAGTTTCAGCGGGCGCCGGGTCCGCTGAAGAACTCCTCGCCGGGCCGGACGGTTCCTGCGGCCTCGGCCTCGTGGCGAAGCCGTCGATCCATTTCGCCGCTCCAGGCCCCGATCGCCAACAGCTCGCGGTCCTTGTCCATCGGCGAGCCGTCGAGTGCCCGGTTGACCACGCGGGCGCATTTACGACCCTCGGAGATCGCGGTCACGATCAGCGATTGGCCGATCCGCGCATCGCCGCAGGCGAACACTCGGGGCTCGGAAGTCTTGTAGGTCATCTGAGTCTTGATGTTGCCGCGATGATCGAGGTCGAGGGACAGCTCCTTGACCACCCCATCGCGCTCGGGACCGTGGAAGCCGATGGCGATCAGCACCAGGTCGGCCTCGAGCACGAACTCGCTGCCCGGCACGGGGGTGAGATCGCGAGACGAGGTTCCGGTCACCTTCCGCGCATACACGTGGCTGACGGCGCCGTCCTTGCCGCCGAATCCGGTCACCTCGGTGCCCCAACGGCGCTTGCCGCCCTCTTCGAGGGCGTAGGTGGTCGCCGTCCGCTTCGGCGGCAGCGGCCACGGATGCCGGGGATCGTGTCCGTTGGTCGGGAGCTCGGCGTAGACATCGAGCATCTCCACGTGGCGCGCACCCTCACGGTGCGAGTTCGAGATGCAATCCATCCCGGTGTCCCCGCCGCCGATCACCAGCACGTTCTTGCCGGTGGCCGTGATCTCCTTGCCCGGCTCGGTCGGGCGCGACGGCCGTCCCTCCTGCGCCGCCACCCAGCGGTTGCGCTGGTAGAGGTAGTCCATCGCGAAATGAATGTTGGCCAACTCGCGGCCCGGGGCTTCGATGTCCCGGGACACCCGCGATCCGATGCTGAGGACGACCGCGTCGTGTCGCTCGCATAGCTCCTTCACCGGGGTGCCCTCCCCTCCGACATCGTCGTCGTACTTGAACTCGATCCCCTCCTGCTCGAGGATCGCCGTCCGACGATCGATGATCCGCTTCTCCAGCTTCGCGTCCGGCACGCCGAATCGCATCAGACCGCCGGGGCCCTCGTCGCGCTCGTAGACGGTGACCTTGTGGCCGCAGCGGTTGAGCTCGTCGGCCACCGCCATCCCGGCCGGGCCCGCGCCGACCACGCCGACCGTCTTGCCCGTCCGCCTGGCCGGCGGGTCGGGGACCACCCAGCCCTCGGCGAAGGCGCGCTCTGCGATTGCCAGCTCGATCTGCTCGATCGTCACCGGATCGTCATTGATCGACAGCACGCAGGCCGACTCACACGGGGCGGGACAGATGCGGCCGGTGAACTCGGGGAAGTTGTTGGTCGCGTGGAGCTGGTCGATCGCCTCGCGCCACTTGCCGCGGTAGACGAGATCGTTCCAGTCCGGGATCAGGTTGCCCAGCGGACAGCCCTCGTGGCAGAACGGGATCCCGCAGTCCATGCAGCGAGCCCCCTGGCGCTGCAGCTCCTCGTCTGGCTGGATCTCGAAGTACTGCTTGTAGTCATGCACGCGCTCGTCGGGATCGCGCTTGTCGAATCCGACCCGATGAATCTTCAGGAATGCCCCGAGCTCGCCCATGGACGCGCAGGCTAGCAACGAGCCTCGCCGAGAATCAGTCCGGGCCAGGTCATACAGTCTGCGCGTGCGCGCGTGGGAGAAATGGAGCACAGTCGCCTTGGCGCTCGTGGCGGCCCTTCTGTTCTGCACCGCAGCCCCGGCCGACGGTCATGCCCGCTCGGGGCGGAGATCTGCTCACGCCTCGGTCCCCGCGGGCGGCGGCGCCGCGCCGACGATCACCCTGACCGCGTCGCGGCCGAACATCACCTCCGGCTATTCGGTCCGGCTGTCCGGGGTCGCCACAGGTGTGCCGGCCGGCGACCAGGTCCGCCTGTACCAGAGCCCGTACCCGTACCGGTCCGCCAAACTCGTGCAGACCGTGGCCACGGCCGCTGACCTGACGTTCTCGTTCTCCGCGGCGCCGGATCGCAACAGTCATTACACCGTCCAGCTGGCCGGCACGGCGGCGCGGGCGCAGGTCACGATCGGCGTCGCAGGAAAGACGACGACCACGGTGAAGGCGCTGTCGCTCGGCCGCGCCGAGGTCACGATCCTGGTCTACCACCCGAGCAACCTGCTCTGGGGCCACGCCCCGGTCGTGTGGTCCTACGGAAACGGGTCACACGGGCGGTTCACGGCGGCGCCGAGCACCCGCTCGGTCCGGCTCAACCGATCCGAGACGATGTTGCGCAGCACGGTCACGCTGCCCGCCGGGCCGTTCCGCTGGCGGGTGTGCTTGCACGTGCCGCAGGCGCAGGCGTTGCTGAATCCCCGCCGTCCGCCCGGTTGCCACGGCCGCGGCTACTACGGCGGCGGCCGTCTCCCGTTCGGGTATCCGAGCCCGAGCGCCGTCTCGCGCGCGGCCTCGTATCTGGGCGGGCGGATCGGTCGCACGGCGTTTGCCGTCGTCGACAGCGAAGGCCGGCTCTCGGGCGTGAACATCCACCGGACATTCGTGTCGGCCAGCGTGGTCAAGGCGATGCTGCTGGTCGCCTATCTGCGACGGCTCGATTCCCGGGGCCAGCACTTCGTGGATCCGACCAGCAACTCGTTCCTGTATCCGATGATCAACGTGTCGGACAACAACGCGGCTACGCACACCTGGTCGATCGTCGGGAACTCCGGGCTCTACGCCATGGCCCGGGCAGCGGGGATGACGGACTACTCGGTCTCCACGGACTGGGCCAGCTCGCAGATCAGTGCCGCCGACCAGGCGCGCTTCTTCTTCGAGATGGACTCACTGATCCCACGGGAATTCGTCGGCTACGCCCGCCGCCTGCTCTCGACGATCGCCGGGTTCGAGAGCTGGGGCATTCCCGCGGTGGCCCGCCCGCGCGGCTACACGGTGTTCTTCAAGGGCGGCTGGCGAGGCACCTCGCTGGGCCAGCTGGTTCACCAGATCGGGCGGCTCGAGGGTCACCACGTCACGTTCTCGATCGCCGTGATGACCGACGGCGACCCTTCGATGGGCTACGGGATCTCCACGATTCAGGGAGTCACCGGCGCCCTCCTGTGAGCCGGCGATGAGCGAGCCGGCGATGAGCGAGTCGGCGCAGATCGAGCCCCGGGGACCGTTCTCGCTGGAGGCCGCTGCCGGATTCGGCTTCGGCCCCAATGAAGGCCGGCCGCCTCCGTTCGACGGCGCCATGCGGTTGGCGTTCCCGATCGACGGTGGCACCGGCTACGCCGGCGCGATCCTTCGTCAGCCCGAGCCGAACGGCCCGGTGGAGATCGAGCTGCAGCTGACCGAGGGCGGCGACGCCGGGTCCGCGGTCGCCCAGATCGCCCGCGTGGTCTCACTAGACCACGACGGCGAGCAGTTCCTCGAGATCGGCACCCGCGACGGCGCGATCGGCTCGCTCCAGCGCGCGCATCCCGGGCAGCGTCCGGTCCTGTTCCACTCCCCCTACGAGGGCGCGGCCTGGGCGATCATCTCCGCTCGCCGGCCGGCCTCGCAGGCGGCGACGGTACGAACCGCGCTGGCGGAAGAGCTGGGCGCGAGCTTCGAGCTGGCGGGCCGAACGCTTCAGGCGTTTCCCCAGCCCAAGGCACTGGCCGGGCTCGACGCCTTCCCCGGACTCAACGCCCAGAAGATCGAACGCCTCCAGGGCGTGGCCCGGGCGTCGATCGACGGAGAGCTCGACGTCGGGCGGCTGCACCAGATCGGCGCCGAACGCGCTCAAGAGGAGGTGCAGCGACTGAAGGGAATCGGGCCGTTCTATGCCGGGCTGGTGGTTGTCCGGGCCAGTGGCTTCGCCGACGCGATGCTGGCCACCGCCGAGCCCAAGCTGCTCCGCAACGCGGGGCGGCTCTTCGGCCTCGACGGCCCGGCCACGTTAGAGCAGCTCGCCGAGCGCGCGGAGGCGTGGCGCCCGTTTCGGACCTGGGCGACCGTGCTGATCCGGCTGGCCGGCGACCGCGGGACCTTCTAGTGGGCTAGGCGCAGGGGTCGCCTACGCGGCGGGGGCGGCTTCGCGCTCGGCCCGCTCGGCCAGCGCGCGCTTGTAGTCGCGCGGCATCACCTTGATGAAGCGCTGACGGGCGCCCCGCTCCCAGTCCGCCAAGATGTTGCGGGCGACCAGCGAGCCGGTGCGTTGCGCGTGCTCCTTGATCAGCGACCTGACCTCTTCGGAGTCCTCGTCGGTCAGCTCCTCCTGATCGACCAGCTCGGTATTGCAACGGCCCGCGAACCGCCGCGCGACGTCGTAGACGTAGGCGATCCCGCCGCTCATGCCGGCGGCGAAGTTACGCCCCGTGGGTCCGAGCACGACCACGCGTCCGCCGGTCATGTACTCGCAACCGTGGTCACCGACGCCCTCCACCACGGCCCACACGCCGGAGTTGCGCACGGCGAAGCGCTCGCCGGCCAGCCCACGGAAGAACGCCCGCCCAGAGGTGGCGCCGTACAGGACGGTGTTGCCGACGATCATGTTCTCCTCGGCCCGGAACAGTGCGGTCTCCGGGGGCCGCACGGAGATCACCCCGCCGGACATGCCCTTGCCGGTGTAGTCGTTGGTCTCCCCCCGCAGCGAGAAGGTGACCCCGGGAGCGAGCCATGCGCCGAAGCTCTGGCCGGCGGATCCGGAGAACGAGATCTCGATCGTGCCCTCCGGCAGGCCTCCGGGCCCGTGCTTGCGGGCGATGTCGCCCGACAGGATCCCGCCCACCGTGCGGTTGACGTTGCGGACCAGGACCGGCCCGATCCGCACGGATTCACCCCGCTCGATCGCCGGCGCGCACTTGCGCACCAGCTCCCAGTCGAGCGCGTCGTCGAGCACCGGCACCTGCGGGCGCGTGCGATGGCGGGGGGTGCCGGGCGGCAGCTCGGGACTCTGGAGCACCATCGAGAGATCGACGTGCTTGCTCTTCCAATGGTCGAGCGCATCGTCCATGTCGAGCAGATCGGTGCGGCCGATCATGTCCTCCACCCGGCGGATGCCCAGGCTGGCCATGATCTCGCGGACCTCCTCCGCGACGAACATCATGAAGTTGACCACGTGCTCCGGAGTGCCGGCGAAGCGCTTGCGCAGCTCGGGATCCTGGGTCGCCACGCCGACCGGGCAGGTGTTCAGATGACAGACCCGCATCATGATGCAGCCCACGGCGATCAGCGGCGCGGTCGAGAAGCCGAACTCGTCGGCACCGAGCAGCGCGCCGATCACCACGTCGCGCCCGGTCTTCATCTGACCGTCGACCTCGACCGTGATGCGCGAGCGCAGGTCGTTGAGCAGGAGCGTCTGCTGGGTCTCGGCCAGGCCGATCTCCCAGGGGATGCCCGCGGCCTGGATCGAGGACTGGGGCGAGGCGCCCGTCCCGCCGTCGTGGCCGGAGATCGTGACGTGATCGGCGTTCGCCTTCGCCACACCCGCGGCGACGGTCCCCACCCCCACCTCGGACACCAGCTTGACCGAGACCGAGGCGGTGGGGTTGGCGCAGCGCAGGTCGTAGATCAGCTGCTTGAGATCCTCGATCGAGTAGATGTCGTGGTGCGGAGGGGGCGAGATCAGCCCGACCCCGGGCGTCGAGCTGCGGATCTTGGCGATGTACTCGTCGACCTTGTGGCCGGGCAGCTGACCGCCCTCCCCCGGCTTGGCTCCCTGGGCCATCTTGATCTGCAACTGGTCGGCGTTGACCAGGTAATCGATCGTCACGCCAAACCGGCCGGAGGCGATCTGCTTGATCGCCGAGCGGCGTAGATCGCCGTTGTCGTCCGGGATGTAGCGGGCGGCATCCTCGCCGCCCTCGCCGGTGTTGGACTTGGCCCCGAGCCGGTTCATGGCGATGGCCAGCGTCTCGTGCGCCTCGCGGGAGAGCGCACCCAGGCTCATCGCCCCGGTGGTGAAGCGCCGGACGATCTGGGTGGCCGGCTCGACCTGATCAAGCGGGATCGGCTCGGGCAGCGTGCGCAGCTTCATCAGCCCCCGCAGCTGGGCTTTGCGGGTGGCCTCATCGTTGGCCAGGCGCGAGAACTCCTCGTAGGTCTGGTGCGAATCGCCGTTGACGCCGCGGACCGCGTGCTGCAGCGTGGCGATCGTGTCCGGATTCCACACGTGCACCTCTCCATCGCGGCGCCACTGGAGAACGCCACCGACCGGCAGCAGGTCGCGCTCGGTGCGCGGGTAGGCGCGGAAGTGACGCTCGAGCGCCTCCCGGGCCAGGTGCTCGAGCCCGATCCCCCCGATTCGCGATGCGGTGCCGGTGAAGTGCTTGTCGATCAGCTCGCGGTCGAGCCCGACGGCCTCGAAGATCTGGGCTCCGCAGTAGGACTGGATCGTCGAGATTCCCATCTTCGAGATCGTCTTCAGCAGGCCCTTGCCGATCGCCTTGACGATCCGCTGCTCGGCCTCGTCGCGATCGAGGTCCTCGGGCAGCAGCGAGCGGTCGGTCAGCTCGTCTAGGGACTCGAACATCAGGTAAGGGTTGATCGCGGCGGCGCCGTAGCCGATCAGGGTCGCCATGTGGTGGATGTCCCGAGGCTCCCCGGTCTCGATCACCAGTCCGGTGCGCAGCCGGGTACCGGCGCGGACGAGATGGTGGTGGACCGCGGCCACGGCCAGCAGCGACGGCATCGCCACCCGCTCGGCCCCGAGGTTGCGGTCGGACAGGATCAGGATGTTGGCGCCGTTCTCGACGTACCGCTCGGCCTCCTCGCAGAGCAGCTGCAGGCGCGGCTCGATCCCCTGCCAGCCGTGCTCGACCGGCCAGGTGATGTCGACCGTCGCCGCGTCGAACACGTCGTGGGAGACCTGGCGCAGCTTCTCGAGCTCGTTGTTGCGCAGGATCGGCTGTTCCATGACCAGCTGGTGGGCCTGGTCGGGCGATTCGGTCAGCAGGTTGTGCTCCGCCCCGACGCCCGCCTGCAGGCTCATCACCACGTTCTCCCGGATCGGGTCGATCGGGGGGTTGGTGACCTGGGCGAACAGCTGCTTGAAGTAGGCGAACAGCGGCGGCTGCCGGTCGGACATCACGGCCAGGGCCGCGTCGTTGCCCATGCTGGCGACCGGCTCCTCGCCCTTGGCGGCCATCGGCGCGATGATCATCCGCAGGTCCTCCTGCGAGTAGCCGAAGGCCAGCTGCTTGCACCGCAGCGTCTCGATCCGCGGCGCGCGCGGCTCGCGGTCGGGCAGATCGGCGATGTGCACGACCGAGCGCTCGTACCACTCGCCGTACGGCTTGCGGCGGGACACCCTTCGCTTGGCCTCCTCGTCGTCGACGATCTTGCCGCCCTCGAGATCGAGCAGGAACAGCTTGCCCGGGGCGAGGCGTCCCTTGCGCTGGATGTGCTCGGGCGCGACGGTCAGCACCCCGGTCTCCGAGGCCAGCACGACATAGCCCTCGGTGTCCTGGATCCAGCGTCCGGGCCGCAGGCCGTTGCGGTCCAGGACGGCCCCGGCCAGCCGGCCGTCGGTGAACACCACGGCGGCGGGCCCGTCCCAGGGCTCCATCAGGCACGAGTGGAAGTCGTAGAAGCCCTTGACGTCCGGATCGAGGTCCCTGCGCGTCCTGTAGGCCTCGGGGATCATCATCATCATCGCGTGGGGGATCGAGCGGCCGGCCAGCACCAGCAGCTCGAGCACGTTGTCGAAGGTGGCGGAGTCAGAGCCCCTGCCCTGCACGACCGGAATCACCTTCTCGAGGTCGTCCCCGAACAACTCCGAGGCCAGCTGGGACTCGCGGGCCCGCATCCAGTTGACGTTGCCGCGCACCGTGTTGACCTCGCCGTTGTGGGCGATCATCCGGTACGGGTGGGCGAGCTCCCAGCTCGGGAAGGTGTTGGTGGAGAACCGCGAATGCACGAGCGCCAGCCGTGAGGCGACGCGTGGGTCGCGCAGGTCGGTGAAGTACCGCGGCAGCTGCGGGGCGGTCAGCATTCCCTTGTAGACCATCGTGCGCGAGGAGAAGCTGGGCAGCGCCAGCTCCCGCTGGCCCCTGCGCTCGATCACCCGGCGGATCACGTACAGCTTGCGCTCGAACGCATCCTGGTCCTCGATGTCGGTCGAGGCCTCGATCAGGACCTGGCGGATGAACGGCGCCGACAGCCGCGCCGTATCGCCCACGTAGCGCTCGTCGATCGGAACATCGCGCCACCAGATCGCCCGCTGACCCTCGGCCTCGATCGTCTCCTCGATCATCTGCTCCAGCACGGCCCGCCTCTCTGGGTCGGTGGGCAGATAACAGACGCCGACGCCGTAGCGGCCCGGTGGCGGCAGGTCGACCCCGGCTACGGCGGCCCGGAGGAAGCCGTCGGGGATCTGCAGCAGGATCCCGGCCCCATCCCCGGTGTTGGGGTCAGCGCCCTCGGCACCGCGATGCTCGAGGTTCTCCAGCGCATCGAGGGCCTTCTCGACGACCGCATGGGTCGGCTCGCCCCACAGCTTCGCCACCAGCGCGAGCCCACAGGCATCGTGCTCGTTTATGGGGTCGTAGAGGCCAGTGGCCCCCGGTGGAGCTAAGCGCGTGTTCATAGGAAAGAATGCCCGAGGGCGGGTCTGCGGCACTACGGAGCGGCGGCCTCCGCAAAATCGTATCAGCGAAAGCGCAATCGCTATTTGGACTTCGCGGGCTGCTTGGCCGCCCTCGGCTTGGACTTCGAGTCCGAGCCGTTTGAGGCCTTGGTCGAGCTGCGCTTACGCGGGGCGGCCTTGGGCTTGGCCGCCGGGGGCGGCTCGTCGCTGGAGTCGGCCTTGACCGCGGCCAGGCTCGCCTCGAGTGCGGCCATCAGGTCCGGTGCGGCCGCAGGCTCCTCGGCCTCGGGCTGCACGGCGATCTCCTCGCCGGCGGCCTTGCGCTCGATCAGTTCGAGCACGCGCTCGCGATATTCGTCCTTGTACTTGGTCGGATCGAACTCGCCGGAGAGCGAATTGATCAGCTGCTGTGCCATCGCCAGCTCACGGTCGGTCGCCTCGGCGTCGACGATCGCGTCGAGCTCGTCGAGCCGCTCGGAGCCGAGCACCTCGTCGCCGAACAGCATCGTGGTCAGCGTCAACACGCCGCTGGTTGGCCGCAGCGCGCAGAGCTGCTGCTTGGAGCGGAGCACGACCCGGCCGATCCCGACCTTGCCGGCCTCGCGCATCGCGTCGAGCAGCAGCCGGTAGGCCTTCACGCCTCCGGCGGTGGGGGCCAGGTAGTAGTTGTGGTCGTAGAAGATCGGATCGATGTCGACCAGATCGACGAATTCCTCGATGTCGACCGTCTTGGTCGCCTTCGGGTCGAGGGCGTCGAGCTCCTCTGGGGAAATCAGCACGTACCGCTCGGGGGTGATCTCGTAGCCCTTGACGATGTCCT
Source organism: uncultured Solirubrobacterales bacterium (assembly GCA_963808605.1). Taxonomy (GTDB): domain Bacteria; phylum Actinomycetota; class Thermoleophilia; order Solirubrobacterales; family Solirubrobacteraceae; genus Palsa-465. Next base: position 151,577 of record CAWEGQ010000009.1, on the reverse strand, counting down.
CGAACGCGACCTCGTCGCCGGTCGACGGATCGACGCGCTTCTGGCGGATCCGAGCGCCCGTCTTGGCCGAGAGTTGATGAAACCGGACGGACTTGGGGGAGGTGGCGCTGTAGAGCTTCACCGGCACGTTCACGAGCCCGAAGCTGATGGCGCCTGACCAGATTGCGCGAGCCATATTTGCTTTGTATAGCGCAACGCTCTCACCTTCAAGCGGAGAGAGCGCTCTTGCTCCGCGGCGGCTATCGATTAACGGCGGACATATCCGGATAGCGCTGGCCGGCGGCGGAGCCGACGGGCGCGGCCTCGTCGAGTCGGGCGCGGTCCTCTGCGTTCAGGGACAGCTCGGTCGCGGCCACGTTCTCCTCGAGGTAGCTCCGGCGCTTGGTGCCCGGGATCGGGACCACATCGTCGCCGGCGCCGAGCACCCAGGCCAGTGCGAGCTGCCCCGGGCTGCAGTCGTGCTCATCGGCGATCTCGCGGACCCGCTGGACCAGCTCGAGGTTGCGCTCGAAGTTCGCCCCTTGAAACCGGGGGTTCTGGCGCCGGAAGTCGCCTTCGGCAAGGTCCTCGGGCTTCTGGATCTGGCCGGTGAGGAAGCCCCGGCCGAGCGGGCTGTAGGCGACCAGCCCGATTCCCAGCTCACGGATCGTCGGCAGGATCTCGTCTTCGACATCGCGGCTCCAGAGCGAATACTCGGTCTGCAGCGCGGAGATCGGGTGGACCGCCTGGGCCCGGCGGATCGTCTCCGCCGCGGCCTCGGAGAGGCCGAGGAATCTGACCTTGCCGGCATCCACCAGCTCGGCCATCGCGCCGACCGTCTCCTCGATCGGGACGTCGGGATCGACCCGGTGCTGGTAGTAGAGATCGATGTGGTCGACCGCCAGCCGGCGCAGTGACGCGTCGCAGGCAGCGGCGACATACTCGGGGCGTCCGTTGATTCCTCGCACGGTCGGGTCCTCCGGGTCGCGCACGAACCCGAACTTGGTGGCCAGCACGACCTGGTCGCGGCGATCGGCGATCGCCTGGCCGACGAGCTGCTCGTTCTTGTAGGGCCCGTACATGTCGGCGGTGTCGAGCAATGTGACCCCGAGCTCGAGCGCCCGGTGGATCGTGGCAATCGACTCGCCGTCGTCGCCCGCTCCGTAGAACTCCGACATGCCCATGCAGCCCAGGCCTTCGGCCGAGACCTCCAGACCCTGCTGACCTAGTTTGCGTGTCTCCATCGGGCAAGCCTACGCGCTGGCGCAGCCTTCAGCCCACAGCCCTGAACGCCGGCGCGCCAAGATCTCACAACGTGACCCGCTCGCGCGTTTCATCCGAAGTGAAGCTTCCCCCGTTTCAGCAGCTGATCGACGCGCACGGCCGTGACGTGCACCGGTTTCTGGTGTCGACCGTCGGGCGGGACGACGCGGACGACTGCTACCAGGAGACCTGGGTGGCCGCGCTGCGCGCCTACCCGCGTTTGCGTGACGCGGCCAATCTGCGTGGCTGGATCTTCACGGTCGCCCATCGGAAGGCGATCGATCGGATCCGCTCACGGCGCCGCGAGGCGGTCCCCGTCGGGGACGTGCCCGAACGCGGTGGCTGGAGGACGGCCGAGCCGGCGGAGGAGGAGTTGTGGGCGCGGGTGCGGGAGCTGCCCACCAAGCAGCGCACGGCGATCGGCTTGCGCTTCATCGCCGACTCGGCCTACTCGGAGATCTCCACAGCGATGGGGACCAGCGAGGAGGCGGCCCGGCGGAACGTCCACGAAGGCCTGAAGCGACTGAGAATGGAGTACGAGCCATCATGACCGAGACCGACGAGCTGATCAGCGCCCTGCGCGGCGGCGTCCCCGAGCTTCCGGTGCCGGAGCTCGATGCCGAGGCCCTGGCCGCCGCCGGCCTGCTCGACGTCGCCTACGCGACGCTCGACTCCCCAGTGGGGCGGCTGCTGGTTGCCGCCAGCACCCGCGGGCTCCTGCGGATTGCCTACCTCGACGCGAGCGGGGACGAGGATCTCGTGCTCGCGGAGCTGGCCGCGCGCGTCTCACCACGCGTGCTGGCCGCTCCGCGGCGCCTCGACGGGCCCCGCCGGGAGCTCGACGAGTACTTCGCCGGCCGGCGAGACCACTTCGAGACCGCGCTCGACTGGCAGTTGACCCGCGGCTTCGGCCGCCGTGTCCTGCGGGCGACGGCGCAGATCCCCTTCGGCTCGGTGTCCAGCTACAAGGAGGTGGCCACGCGAGCCGGCACTCCCCGGGGCTCGCGCGCCGCCGGCAATGCGCTGGGCGCGAATCCGCTGCCGATCATCGTCCCCTGCCATCGGGTGCTCCACACCGGCGGCGGGCTGGGTGGCTACACCGGCGGGCTGGAGCGCAAGCGCGTGCTGCTCACCGTCGAGGGAGTTCTCGACTGACCTCGGCCAGGAGCTCGCGGGCCTCGGGGCTGTTCTCGAGGGCGTGCAGCAGCAGCACGTTGACCGCGCCGAGCAGACGCGGCGAAACGCTGTCGGGATCGGCGAGCTTGACCATGCCCAGCCCGATGCCGAGCGCGAGCATCACGGTCGCGACCTGCTCCAGCATCGCCTCCCCCGCGTCGTCCCCGAGCTGCTCGGTGCGCTGCGCGCCAAAGCCCCGGAACGTGGCCCGCCAGGCCTCCATCCCGTCGGCCACGATCTCCCGCAGCTCCCCGTCGCGCTGTCCGTGGACCCACGCCTCGACGAACAGCCGGAACGCGTTCGGGTCCTCCTCGAGCTCCCGCATCCAGCGGTCGGCGCCGGCCCGCGGCCGCTCAGCGGTCGGGGTCGCCGGGTCGAACAGCTCGATCTGCTCGGCTATCTGGACGCTGAGGTGCTCGCCCAGCAGCGCCGAGAGGAGCTTCTCCTTGCTGCCGAAGTGGTCGTAGACCGCCCCCTTGGTGAAGCCGGCCTCCTCGGCCACCTCGTCGAGGGTCGCGCTGTCGAAGCCCCGCCGGGCGTAGACGCGAGCGGCCGCGTCCAGCAGCTGGGCGCGGGTGCGGGCGCGCCGCTCGGTGCGATCGAACTCCCCGCGCGGCATCAGTGACCAACCTCACACATCGTGCATTCCGTCGAGTACATATACTCTTCGGTAGGTTACCACCGCAGCCGAGGAGAACGTAAGTGAGCAAGCGTGGTCTCAAAGCACAGCTCCCGCCCGGCCCGAAGGCTCCGGTGGCCATGCAGATCCTGGCCACCTGGAAGCGGCCTGCGGCCTCCCTGCACCGGCTGCGCGCCCGCTACGGCAAGCGCATCACCGTCCAGCTGCCGTTCCAGCCCCCGTTCGTGATCCTCTCCGACCCGGAGGACATCAAGCAGCTCTTCACCGCTCCGCCCGACGTGATCCACCCCGGCGAGGGTGCTCGGATCCTCGAGCCGATGGTCGGACCGCACTCGGTGATCCTGCTCGACGAAAGCGCCCACATGGAGCAGCGCAAGCTGCTGCTGCCGGCCTTCCACGGCGAGAAGATGCAGAAGCTCACCGGTCTGATGACCGAGCTCGCCGAGCGCGAGGTCGATTCCTGGCCGGTCGGGCAGCCGGTCGCCCTGCATCCGCATCTGCAGAAGCTGACCCTGGAGATCGTGCTCCGCGCGGTCTTCGGGCTCGAGCAGGGGGAGCGACTCGACGCCCTCCGCGCCGCCCTGACCGAGGTGCTCGAGTTCAGCGAGAGCCCGCTCTCGGTGATGCCGTGGACGCAGCGCCTGGCCCGGTGGGTTCCGTCGCTGAGGCACTTCCAAAACGTGATGGCCGAAACCGACGCACTGATCTTCGCCCAGATCGACGAGCGCCGTGCGTCCGGCGAAACCGGGAGCGAGGACATCCTGGGGATGCTGCTCGACGCCCGGCATGAGGATGACTCGCCGATGTCGCCGCAGGAGCTCCGCGACGAGCTGATGACCGCTCTGGTCGCCGGTCACGAGACCACCGCATCGCAGCTGGCCTGGGCGTTCGAGCGGCTGGCACGCGAGCCGCAGGTGACCGAGCGAATCAATGCCGAGTTCGAGGCCGGCGAGGGCGACGCGTACCTCACCGCCACTATTCAAGAGATCCTCCGGCTGCGCCCGGTTCTCCCGAACGCCGAGCCCCGGCTGACCAAGCAGCCGGTGGAGATCGGCGGGTTCCGCTACCCGGCCGGCGTCGCGCTCCTGGCCAGCGCCTTTTTGCTCCACCACGATCCCGACATCTATCCCGAGCCCTTCGCGTTCCGGCCCGAGCGGTTCCTGGACAAGGCGCCGGGAACCTATACCTGGATCCCGTTCGGGGGCGGGCGCCGCCGCTGTCTCGGCGCGAGCTTCGCCATGCAGGAGATGAAGATCGTGATCCGGGCCGCTCTGCAGCGCTTCGATCTCTCCGCCGCCAGCCCGCGGCCCGAGCAGACCGCCCGCCGCAGCATTACCTTCAGCCCCAGCGGTGGGGCCAGCGTGATTCTCCGAGAACGGCGCGCAGCCCGGACGGAGGCACCTGAACTCCTGTCCAGTACGGCTTGAAAGCAGACGGGCCGGGTAACTGACCGGCGTGGACCTCCTCGCCCCGGTCAAGCGGTTCGACAGCTATCAGCAGAAGCACAAGCCGCTGGCCATCCCGGTCGCCGTGATCAAGAAGTTCGGCGACGATCAGGCCGGCAGCCTGGCCGCGCTGGTCGCCTACTACGCCTTCTTTTCGCTGTTCCCGCTGCTGCTGGTGTTCGTGACGATCCTGGCCTACGTGCTCCAGGGAGACACCCACGCCCAGCAGTCGATCAGCAACTCGGTTCTAGGCCAGTTTCCGATCATCGGGACCCAGCTCCGGGCGAACATCCACACCCTCCACGGACACGCCATTGCGCTGGTGATCGGTCTCGTCACCTCGCTGCTCGCCGGTCTCGGCGTGACGCAGGCGGCGCAGAACGCGTTCGACCGAGTCTGGGCAGTGCCGATGAAGGCTCGGCCGAACTTCCTGCAATCACGGCTGCGCGGACTCGGGCTGCTGGCCTCGCTCGGTTTGATGTTCATCGTGGCGACACTGGCCTCGGGCCTGGTCACCGGCGGCCTCGGCGGACCGCTGGCCAAGGTGGCCGGAATCTTGATCTCGCTACTGCTGAACTTCGCCCTGTTCCTGGCCGCGTTCCGCTTCATGACCGCGTCGTCTGTTGAGACCCGGTCACTGTGGGTTGGCGTCGTCGTGGCGGGGGTCTTCTGGGAGATCCTGCAGGTGATCGGCGGCATCTATATCGGCCACGTGTTCAAGCACTCGTCCGAAACCTACGGATTCTTCGGCCTGGTGATCGCGCTCCTGGTGTGGCTGCACCTCGGTGCCCAGCTGACGCTCTACGCCGCCGAGATCAACGTCGTGCTGGTCCGGAAACTGTGGCCGAGGAGCCTGTTCGGGCCGCCGGACCAGCCCGCGGACGAAAAGACCTTGACCGCGCTGGCCAAGGTCGAGGAGCGCAGCGACCAGCAGACCGTCGACGTCACCTTCGACGACGCCGGCAAGGCCTAGAGCGCATCGGGCTCCTAGAACAGGGTGTCGATCGACTCCCGGCGGGTCATGGCCAGCGGCCACGAGCAGAGCCCGCCCTCGGCCGGGCAGCCCTGGCACAGCGCGCGCCGCGGCTCGTCCGCCACCGGGAACTCGCGGCGGATGACGCCGCCGGCCAGCTCGAGGAGCTCCCGCTCCAGACGAGCGCAGTCGCCGCTCGCGACGATCTCGTGCACCGGATCGTCCGGGCGTTCGAGGAATACGTGCACGACCTCGGCCTCGGTGGCCCCGGCGCGCAGAGCGGCCAGCGCGTAGATCAGACGCTGGGTGGCGTAGCCGTGCTGCACCACCGATCGCGGCTCACGCCCGCCGAGCCGGTCGCTCTTGTAGTCGACGACCAGCATCCTTCCCCCGCGCTCTCGGGCGACGACGTCGAGCACGCCGGTGACCAGGACGCCGTCGGTCAGCGGGAACGCGAAGCGCTCCTCGCGGCGGATGTCGCTCGCGCGGCCCAGACGCGCGCACAGCTCGCTGGCGGCAAAGCCGGCGAGCATCGTGGCGAGCTCCTCGGCTTCGCCGGCGCTCGGGCCGGGGCCCGGGCCACCCCGCGCTCGCATGATCGTCTCCGCGCTGGGCGCCACCGGGCGGCGGAAGTCAAGACGCTCCAGCAGCGCGTGGACCAGCGTCCCCCGCTCGGCTCCGTCGAGAGCGGCGCCTTCGGCGCTAGCGAGAATTCGCTGGCGCGAATTCTCGGGGCCCGGCGGGTCCAACCCGGGCGCGGCGGCGCCTCGGTCACCAACGAGCGGCAGGCCGAGCACCCGTTCGGCGTAGAACCGGTAGCCGCAGCGGGCGTAGTCGGCGAGCGCCGAGTAGCTGAGGGCCGAGACGGGCGCGGCGGGCGGCGGGGGCGGCAACGGCTCGGGCTCGCGCTCGGGCAGGGCCGCCTCGGCGACCGTGTCGTGCGATAGCCCGATGATGGCCGGAGCGGGGCCGTCGTCCTCGGGCCTGACGAACGTGTAGCGGACCAGTCCGTCGCTGATCCCGCTTCCGGCCTGCACGCGGGCGGCGATGTCGGGGACGAACGCCGGCGCGATCCAGGCGATCGGGGTCGGGCCGGTGCCGATCGCGTCGAGCTTGGCCGCCCCGCTGAGGATCAGGCGCTCCTGGGCCCGCGTCATCGCGACGTAGAACAGGCGGCGTTCCTCTTGCTGCTCGGCGCTGATCTGGGCGTCGCCGAGGGCTTGGTAATCGAGGGCCGGCTCCGCCTTGCCGGTACCGGGCTCGGACAGGCGAAGGCCAAGTCGACCATCCCGCCCGATCCGGATCAGGTCGGCGCGGCGGATCGGTGAGCGGCCCAGGTCGGCCACGCAGACGATCGGAAACTCGAGCCCCTTGGCCCGATGGATCGTCATCAGCCGGGCCGCGTTGAGCGCCTCGCTCTCGACCGGGGCCTCGCTTTCCCGGCTGTCCGCGGCACCGGCCCGGCCGTCGGCCCGGCGCGCGACGAGCTCGAGGAAGCCGCGCAGATCGCGCCCCGCACTGCTCTCGTGCTCGCGCCCGAGTCGCATCAGCTTGCGCACGTTGGCCAGTCGCCGCGCGCCGCCGGGCATGGCCAGCACCGTGAGGTCGTAGCCGGTCAACTCCAGGCCACGCTCGATCAGCTCCTCCACGCCCAGGCGGGCCGCCGCGCGCCGCTCGGCGGCGAACCAGGCGACGAATCGCTCGAGGCGGCCCTGCTCCTCCGAGTCGAGCTCATCGAGCCGGCCCTCGGGTTCGCGCAACACCCACCAAGGGTCGCGGCGGCCGTCGCGTGCCGCGGCGGCCAGCGACACCAGCGCCCCGATGCCCAGACCGACCAGCGGCGAGCTCAACACGGTGTACAGCGCATCTTCGTCCCGCGGGTTGGCCAGCGCGCGGAGGTAGGCGACGATGTCGATCACCTGCGGATGGGCCCAGTATCCACGCCCGCCGATCACGTAGGTGGGGATCCCCGCGTCCTCCAGGGCGCGCTCGTAGACGCGCAGATCGGTGGTGGCGCGGGTCAGCACCACCACGTCCCCGGGACGGTCCCCGTCGGCGATCAGCCCCGCGACGCGCCGGGCCAGCGCACGCGCCTCGGCCAGTCGCCACGGCGAGGCGAGACCGTCCGACGTCCAGTCGGCCCCCTTGTCCACGATCAGCAGCTCCACCCGCGGATCCGCCGCGGGCTGCGCCACCCGGCCCGCCTCCAGGGGCCGGAAGCGCTCGCCCAGCGCCGTCGCGTAGCCCCGGTTGAGTGCGGTGATGATCTCGGGCCGCGAACGGAAGTTCGTCTGCAGGGTGGCCCGGGCCCCGACCGCCTCCAGCCGCTCGCCGCGGCGTTCGAACAGCTCGACGTCGGCGTGCCGGAACGCGTAGATCGACTGCTGGGCATCGCCGACGGTGAACAGATTCTCGTCAGAGATCAGCTCGATCAGCTCGAGCTGCACCGGGTTGGTGTCCTGCATCTCGTCGACCATCACCGCGGCGAAGCGGGCCCGGTAGCGCTCCCGCAGCTCGCCGTCGCCCAGCAGCCGGCGCGCGAGCAGCTCCAGATCGTCGAAGTCGACCCCGGAGCGCTCGCGCTTGCCCGCCGCGTAGCGCGCGCCGTAGCTTCGCAGGAGCCGGTCCAGCAGCCCGTGCGCACGCTTGGCATAGCGGTGCGCGCAGACCTCCCGGAAGCGGGCCCAGGCCTCCGCGTAGGCGATGCAAACCGGCGTGGCCAGGGCGGCGCCATTGCCCCCCGGCAGCGCGATCCGGTCGAGGTCGCCGGGCCAGGGGTCCGTCGCGGCGATGATGCTCTCCCGTCGAGCCAGCCGCTCGAGCGCCTGCACGATCCGGGTCGAGGGGTCGGCGATCGCCCCGAGCTCACGCTCCGCCTCCGCGGCGGCCCGGGCGAGCTCTGTGCGTGCGTCCTGCGCATCGGGAGCCTCGGCCAGCGGCGGCAACGCCGGGAACTCTTGTCCCCGCGAGCGGAGCTCGGCGTAGACGCCGATGATCGCGGCGCGCAATGCCGGGGCGCCGTACGCGGCGATCAGGTCGATGCCGCCCTCCACCTCGGTGGCCAGCTCCTCGGCCGCCGCGTCGAACGCGGCGTCGGCCAGCAGCTCGGCCTCGGCCTGGTCGAGCACCACGAACGCCGGATCGATGCCCGCGGCCAGCGCACCCGACCGCAGCACGCGGGCACAGAAACCGTGGATCGTCGAGATCGCGGCGCCCTCGGTGGCCTGAGCCGCGTCCCCGGCTCCGAGCTCTCGAAACCGGCGCCGGATCCGCTCGCGCAGCTCAGCGGCGGCCTTCTCGGTGAAGGTGATGGCCAGGATTGCCGAGACCTCGATCCCGTCCTCCAGCACGGAGCGCACGAACCGCTCGACCAGCACCGAGGTCTTGCCGCTGCCCGCGCTCGCGTCGAGCAGCAGGTCTCCGCGGCGACGCTCGATCGCCGCAGTCTGCTCCGGCGTGAACGTCCGGCCGCCGTCGCCCGGCGCGATCGCGGGCGTCTGCTCCGGGGTGAAGCTGTGCTCGCCCACGACCACTACTCGCTCCAGCAGATCCCCGGGTACCGGCACCCGTCGCGCGAGCAGGTCGACGGGCACGGCTCAAGCTCGCCCGATCGCAGCCGGGCGGCCAGCTCGACGGCCAGCGCTTCGGCGTCGCCCAGCAGCGCGTCGAGCTGATCCTGATCGCGCCCGTCGTTGCTCACCACACGCGCACCGACCGGCGCGCCGTTGAGAAACGCGCCACGGGCCCGCAGGTCCCGGCCGCCGAGCGGCTGATACAGGCCGGCCACCGGCGCGAGCTCCAGCAAATCGCGCACCGCCATCATGTAGAGCGCAACCTGGAGACGGCGGTCGATCCCCCAGCGCGCGCTCTGGTACTCAGGGCGGGTGCTGCCGCTCTTGTAGTCCCGGACCATCGCCGCGCCACTCCCGGACGGATCCACGTCGACCCGGTCGATGACGCCGCGCAGGAGCACGCGATCCGGCCCCTCGCCCAGCGCCACGGCCGGCAGCGAACCCTCTTCGGAGAATCCGAACCGCAGCTCGAGCCCGGCGGGCGCCCAGTCGTTGCCGTCACTGGCTTCGTGCTCGAGATACCTCCGCAGGTCGGCCTCGATGCTGCGCAACATGGCGGCGCGAAGGCCCTCCGAGCGCCCCGGGCCGATCGCCGGGACGCCGTCCTCGCCCGCCTCCGGCAGCTCAGCCAGGACCTCCCCGAGGATGGCCTGCGCGGCGTCGAGCGAGTCGGGCGTGACCGGTCCGCCGAGGCGCCCCAGCACCCGCTCGAGCACGTCGTGCATATAGCTCCCCCGGCTGAGCGGGTCGGGGTCGGGCTCGAACCGCGTGGGCTCGAGCTGGCGCTCGACCAGCCATTTGACCGGGCACTCGCCGAAGCTCTCGAGCGCGCCCGCCGAGACGACCTCACGGTGGCGGACGTGCCCGAGCGCACGCTCGCCGAGGCAGCGGACCCCGTCGTGTGCCCGATCGGGTCTCTGGTTCTGGGCCGCGGCGGCGGCGCGGGCCCGCTCGAGCTCGCGCCGGGTCGGCGCCTGCGCCGCGGCCCAGGTGACATCGGCCAGCAGCCGCCGGCGCCGGCTGCTCTGCCAGTCCTCGACGAACAGGTCCGACAGGTCGGCGATGAACGGCGAGGGCAGCACCAGGTTGCCCTCCTCGTCGGAGCTCCGGTAGCTGAAGGTGACCCGTTCGGTGGCGCGGGAGACCGAGGTGTAGAGCAGGTAGCGCTCAAGCCCGAGCGCATCCTCGCGCGCCACCAGCCGTAGACCAGAAGCCAGCGCAAGCTCGTGGCGGCGCTCGTCGGACAGGAACGGCTCGCCGGCGCCGGCGAGCGGGAACTCGCCCTCGCAGAGGCCACACACGAACACCGCGCGGAACCGGCGGGCGCGGATCCCCAGCGGCTCGGAGAGCAGGACGGCACCCTGGTGCGGCGTTATCCGCACCGGCAGCTCCAGGCGCTCGAGCAGCTCGATCAACTCGGATCCGCTCAGCCGCTCACCGAGTTCCTCGAGCTCGGCGAACGCGTTCAGGATCGCCGCCAGTGCGCCGGCGTCGAGCTCCTCCCCCCGCTCCAGCACCGGCGCTGCACCGCGGTGGGGTGCCGCCAGCAGCCGCCGGGCCTGACGCGCGAGCTCGGCGGCGGGATCGGCCGCGGCGCGGAGCGCATCGATCTCCTCGAGCCTCCAGCCGAGACGTTCCCGCGCCTGCTCGGCGGTGAGCAGGCCGCCCCGGCGGACCTCCGCCTCGAGCGCATCGGCGACCTCCGGCCGATCCAGCAGACCGGGGGCACGCAGGTAGGTGAGCAGCTCAGAGGCGGCCGCGGCGCCGGGCTCCAGCAGCGCGCAGCGGGCCAGCGCGGTGACCGCGCGACCCAGCGACGTGTCCTGCACCGGGATCCGGCGATCGCTCCAGACGGCGATCCCGTAGCGCTCGAACACCAGCTCGATCAACGGCGCCGAACGGGCCAGCGAGCGGCACACCACGACGACCTCGTCCGCCGGGACGCCCGCCCGGAGCAGCTCGAGCACCTCGGCGGCGACCAGCTCCGCCTCGGCGCGCTCCCCGCCGGCCTCCAGGAGGCGGACGCCGGCGCCCGGATCGATCCGCTCGGCCTCCGGCTCGAACAGGCCGCGCTCGAGGTGATGCAGCGCCCGGCGCGCGCCCGGCTCGTAGTACTCGTCCAGCGCGGGCAGCTCGCGCACCTCGGTGGCGATCGCCCGGAGCTCCTCAGCCACGCCGGCCCGCGCGCTCAGGGCGCTCCGGCCGGGCTCGTAGGTCAGCGACACCATCACCTCGACGCCCGCGACCCGGGCCAGCGTCTCGACCGCGTCACGTTCGATCCCCAGCAGATCGTCGAAGCCGTAGAAGAACGCCGGGGTGGTTCCCCACGATCCGGGCGAGGCGCGCAGCGAATCGAGCGCCCGCCAGGCAAACAGCTCGCGGTCGACCCGCTGCAGCCGGTCCAGCTCACGCACATAGGCCCGGTAGATGCCGGCCAGGTCCTCGGCGTAGGCCGCTCGCCGCGGATCCTGCGCGGCCCACGAGTTCAGCGCCGAGGCAAATCGCTGAGGCGTCACCAGCGAGCGCTGGAGCTCGGCGATCAGATCTCCCGCCGCCGAGGCGAAGCCCGGTGCGCTCGCCGACGCAGTGAACGCGTGCAGTCGGCAGGCCGCGACGACTCGCCGCAGCACCCGCTCGCGTTGCAGGCCGGAGAGCCGCCGGCTCGAGTAGCCCGTGCGGGCGGCGATCTCCCGGGCCAGCCCGGCGAAGGTCAGGACCGAGCCGAACACCGCCTGCTGGCCGGCCAGCTCGCGCGCGTAGTGCCGGGCGTCGGCGGCGGTCGGCACGACCAGCACCGCGTCGCGCCGGGAGGCGTCGGCGTAGGCGCCGAGCACAGCTCCGGCCTTGGCGGAGTTGGCGGGTCCGAGGACGAGCGTCAGAGGCACGCCCCCATGGTGGCGCGCGTCCCGGCGGCATCGGCCCCGCCGGAACGTCCGACTAGCGGAGCACGCGGGCGGGGTTGCCGACGACGGTGTCCCCGGCGGCGACGTCGCGGATCACCACGGCCCCGGCGCCGATGAAGGCTCCGGCGCCGATCTGGATGTCGGGCGCGATCACGGCGCCCGAGCCGATGAAGGCCCCATCGGCCACCGCACAGCTGCCGGCCATGACCACTCCGGGCCCGGTGCAGACGTAGTCGCCGAGCCTGACGTGGTGCGCCAGTGAGCACGAGCGGTTGATCAGACAGCCTTCGCCGCTGCTCAGGCCGGCCCCGAGCACGGAACCCGCCCCGACGTACGTCCCCGGGCCGAGCGTCGTGCTGCCGGCCACGACGGCGGTTGGATCGGCGAGGGTGACCGGCGCTCGAAACCCGCGCCGCAGGGCGTCCTCGGTCGCCGCACGCCGCTGGCGCGGGTTCGTCTGGGGCACGGCGAATGCCAGCTCGAGCAGGGCTGGGTCGAGCTCTTCGACCTCGCTCACCTCGCCGATCTCAGGCGGTACCGGCTGGCCCGGCAGGTTGCGCACGGCCGCGGCGATGCTCCAGCCGAGGCGGGCCGCCGTCTCGGCGACCTCGCTGGCGTGCGCGGTGGAGACCGCGTAGAGGACGAACCTCACGGAAAGGCCTGCGCCGAGGGCGGCAGCCCTCGCTCCGCATACTCGGCGGCGATGGGCGTGCCGCGGTCATAGACGTACAGCGTGGAGGTATCGCGGGACACGAACTCGAAGCGAACGCCGGCCTCCCATGCCCGGCGGCCCAGGTTCCAGTCGTTTGGCTCGGACGCCAGTGCGCAGGCGCGGTCGTAACGCAGGAATTTCAGGAGGCCGTGACAAAGGGAGGATTGGCAGGCGAATTGGCCCAGGCGAGGTGGCCACGCGCCGATGCTCGCCGCCGCCGCGCCGGCGGGCAGGTCGACGGCCGATACGCGCATCTGGGAGTAGACGTACTCGGCCCGGCTGTCGCGAGCGGCCCGCAGGAGGGTCTCGAGATGGTCCGGATCCCATTCGTCGTCGTGGCTGAGCGGGGCGATCCAGCGGCCGCTGGCCAGACCGATGCCGGTGGCGCGCGGGATGCTTCCCTTGACTGCCCACCGTTCCCACGGATCCTGCGGATCGACCTCGCGGACGGCGAGGTTGTGGAAGCGGATGCGCGGGTCTCCGATCGCCTGCACCCGTGCCTCGGTGTCGTCGGTGCAGTGGTCCCCAACGACGATCGCCTCCCAGTTGGAGTGCGTCTGGGCAAGCACCGAAGCCAGCGCCCGGTCGCACAGCGTCTCGGGTGAGTGATACGTCGAGATCGCGATGCTGATCAGCGGATCCGGGTCGGAGTAGGCCAGCTCGTAATCGGGGTGCTCGCGGGCGGCCTGCAGCAGACCGGGCCAGTCGTGCTGGCGCTCATATATCCGAGCGGTCAGCGCCTGAGTCCGTCGCAACCGCGTGCGCAGCTCGGCCTGCCCCTCAAGGAGCTGCTGCTGGCCGGCGGCGAGCGCCGCGACGGCGCCCTGCAGTGAGGCGATCCGTTCCTCCACCTCGTCCTGGCGGATGTCATACCACCGGCGCGTGGGCCACAGCCGGGACCGGACCTTTCGACGAAGCGGCGGCTGCATGCGTCGCTCGCTCGCTCGCGCCACCGGACGCCCTTCAGGCGGCCGCCGGCTGCTCGGCCGCCACGGGCTCGTTCTGGGTCTCGGGCGAGTCCTCGCCCTCGGGGATCTTCGCGCCCTCCTTGGCCCACGGCTCGTCGAACTCGACCCGCCACTTCCCGTCCTCGGTCTGCTGGAGCGCGAGGCGGGAACGGAAGCTCTTCCCCGAGCGGCCCTTGAAGCCCGTGACCGCCTTCTCGGTGCGACCGGTCTTGATCAGCTCGCGGGCGACCACGATCGGAAGCTGCTTGCCCGCCTTGGACTTCCAGATCACGAAGCCGCAGCCGGGATCGTCGCGCGACCAGCACGAGTAGCCCTTGCGGTTCTCCATGATGTCGTGCCCGCAGACGGGGCAGGGACCCAGATTGGCCCGCGGGATGCGGACGTCCTTGAGGTTGGCGTCGAGCTCGGCGACGGTCGCCTCGGTGAACTTGACGATGTCGCCCATGAACGCCTGGCGCGAGTCCTCGCCGGTCTCGATCCTCGCCAGCCGGTGCTCCCAATCACCGGTCAGGCTCGGGGAGGTGAGCGCGTGCGCCCCCAGCAGCCGGATCACGTTGAGGCCCTTCTCGGTGACCACCAGCGCCCGGGCATCGCGCTCGATGTAGCCCACCTGGAGCAGCCGCTCGATGATCGCCGCGCGGGTGGCCGGGGTGCCGATCCCGGACTCCTTCATCGCCTCGCGCAACTCCTCGTCGTCGACCAGCTTCCCGGCCGTCTCCATCGCTCCGAGCAGCGAGCGCTCGGTGTGGCGGCGCGGCGGCTTGGTCTCCTTGGCCTCCGAGGCCACGGTGAGGACTGTCGCCTGCTCGCCCTGGCCCAGTTTCGGCAGCCGCTGCTCGCGGCCCTCGTCGTCGTCCTCGCCCCCGTCGTCGATGTCCGCCGTCTCGCCGTAGACGCCCCGCCAGCCGGGGACCAGCAGCAGCTTGCCGCGGGTGCGGAATACATGAGAAGCCACAGTCGTCTCGACGCGTGTGTTCTCGAAGACCGCCTCGGGATGGAAGACGGCCAGGAAGCGGCGCACGACGAGGTCGTAGACCTTCTTGTCGTCGTCGCTCATCTTGTCGACCGGATGACGTTCGGCCCGGGTCGGGATGACCGCGTGGTGGTCGGTCACCTTGGCGTCGTCGACGACCCGGCCGAGCGGCAGGACGTCGAGCCCCAGCACGTACTTGGAGGCGGCGGCGTACTCGGGCTGCGAGCCGACCAGCTCGGCGATCGGCTTGATGTCGGGAACCATGTCACCGGTGATGTAGCGGGAGTTGGTTCGGGGGTAGGTCAGCGCCTTGTGCTCCTCGTAGAGGCGCTGGGCAGCGGCCAGGGTCCGGCGCGCGGTGAAGCCGTACCGGCCATTGGCGTCACGCTGAAGCTGCGTGAGGTCATAGAGCAGCGGTACCCGGTCCTTGCGCTCGGTCTTCTCGAGCTTGGTGATCTCACCGACCTGTCCCTGGCAGGCGGCGACGACCGCCGCGGCGGCCTCCGCGGTGTCGAGCCGAGGGCCACGGGCGTCCTGGGCTCCCGCCGGGGCATGGAAACGGCCCTCATAGGCCCGGCCGGCCGGCGCGGCGACAGCCTCGAAATCTGCATCGACCACCCAATACGGCTCGGGCTTGAACGCCCGGATCTCCTCCTCCCGCCGGGCCAGGATGGCCAGCGTCGGGGTCTGTACCCGGCCGAGCGAGACCGCACCGTCGAACGACGAGCGCAGCCGGATCGTGGCGGCGCGGGTGGCGTTCATGCCGACGATCCAGTCGGCCTCCGAGCGCGAGCGGGCGGCGTCCTGCAGCGACTGCAGGTCAGCACCGGGACGCAGCGACCCGAAGGCCGCCTTGATCGCCGACGTGGTCATCGAGTTGAGCCACAGCCGCTGCACCGGCTTCTTCGACCCGGCCTTTTCGTACAGGTAGGCGAAGATCAGCTCGCCCTCGCGTCCGGCGTCACAGGCATTGACCACCGTTGCCACGTCATCGCGGCCCAGCAGCCGCTTGACCACGTTCATCTGCTTTTTCGAGCGCTCGTCGCGAACTACCAGCTTGAACCGCTCGGGCACGATCGGCAGATCGGCCATCCGCCATTTCTTGAACTTCTCGTCGTATTCGTCGGGATCGGCCAGCTGCACGAGGTGGCCGACCGCCCACGTGACAACGTGTTCGGGGCCCTCGAGATAGCCCTCAGATTTCTCGAACGCCCCTGGCAGGACGCGGACGAGGTCCCGTCCGACCGACGGCTTCTCTGCGATTACGAGCGTCTTGGACATGCGGTTGCGAGGGTAGCGCCCGTGGCAAGGTGACCCAGGGTGAGCGATGCCAGCGCAGTGTCACCCGGGCGCCGGCAGACGTCGCCTGACCGTAGGCAGCCCCAGCCCCTGCGCGACTTCCGCCGCCGCCGCGATCAACTCCGCCGCGCGGGGCGAGCCGCTGGGCAGCAACCCGGCCAGATCGAGCTGCGTATGGGCCAGGATGACCGGCGCCCGCAGGCCGGCATTGGCCTCGATCGCCCGCTCGAAGTGGGCGATGGCCCGCTCCGGCCGGCCGCTGATCGCCGCGAGGAGACCGAGATACCGCTCGGCCGAGCCCAGACAGCCGATGGCCAGCGCCACGGTCACGTTGAGGTCTCCGAACGGCAGCAGCAGCGTGTACAGCGACTCGGCGCGCCCCGCGTCCCCGACGTGCACGCAGAGCTCGGTCAGCACGCACAGCGCGGCGATCCAGTTGCCGTCCCGGGGAAGCTGGCGGAACCCGTCGGCGGCCAGCAGATCGAAGGTGGCCAGGGCTTCCTCGGTCTGCCCGAGCTCGCCCAGCAACCAGGCGAACACGGCGCGCCAAGCGGGTACCGCGGGCAGTGTCGCCGCGAACTCCCGGGCCGGGCCCAGGAGCTCATCGAGTCTTCCCTGCTCGCGCCGGAGCAGGAACACCTGAATCGCGTAGTAGTGCGGCGCGGTGAACTGCTCGGTGCCGGCGCCCAGCGTGAGCGCCTCCAAGGCCAGGCCCTCGGCTTCGTCGAGCCGCCCGGCCAGCATCGTCCGCATCGCGCGCCAAACCGCGGCATTCCACAGGTACAGGGGCTGGCGCAGCCGCTCGGCGCCGGCCGCGAACACCTCGAGCTGCGCGTCGACCGCGTCAATCTCGCCATGCTCGAGCAGGTCGACGATCAACCAGCCGTGGGCCTGCAATTCGAGCTCGAGGTCGCCGGCTTCCCGTGCGCAGGTCAGCATGCTCGTCGACGCCGACAGCCGCTCCGCCAGGCGGTCCGGTGCCCAGTTCGCCCTGCGCATGGCCCCGTAGGCGTAGGCCCAGGCCGTCGAATCGCCGATCGCCTCCGCGATCTCGATCGCCTCGGCGCTGAGCTCGTGCATCCGGCCCCTGTCCGGGGAGAAATACAGCGCCCCGCAGAGCCGGGCCAGCAGCTGGATCCGCGCCACTGTCCGCTCGCCGGCGGCCACCTCGAGCGCCTGCTCGAGCAGCGCGATCAACTCCTGGTCGATCATCCCCGGCTGCTGCACGTAGCGATGCGAGGCTCCGATGGCCGCGCGGGCGATGCTGGCGCCGTCGCCCAGCGCCGTCGCGATCCCCGCCGCCTCCCGCAGCGCCTCCCAGGCCGGCGGGCGATCCCCGGCCCGCATCTGGGCCTCGCCGCGGAGCAGCAGCAACTCGCAACGCAGGGGGTCGGCCTCGGGCTGGAACTGCTCCTGCACGTCGAGCGCGCGCTGGAAGTGGTCCGCGGCCTCCTCGTGCGCGAGCAGCGAGGTCGCCTGCCGCCCGGCCGCCGTCGCGTACTCGATCGCCTTGCCCGCGTTCTCCGGCGAGGCCGCCCGCGTGTAATGCAGGGCCAGCGCGATCAGCTGCCGATCATCCTGCGGGCCGGACTGCTCGAGCGCCTCGGCGATCCGGCGGTGGAATCTGGCCCGGCGCGGGGCCGACATCCCCTCGTAGAGGGTCTCGCGGATCAGCGCGTGCGAGAAGCTGCAGCTGCCCGGCGGACTCGGCGCCTCGATGACCAGCCCCGCGTCGATCGCGGCGTCCAGGGCGGCCAGGAACTCGTCCTCGTCGAGCGACACGACGCGTTCGAGCAGCGCAAGCCCGAAGTCCCGGCCGATCGCCGACGCGGCCCGCAGACACTCGGTGGCCCTCGTGTCGAGTGATTCCAGGCGCCGGGCGATCACGTCCTTGACCCCCTGAGGCAGGCCCGCCCGGTAGAGGTCGCCGCGGCGGGCGCGGTCGATCGCCACGCCGGCCCCGCGCAGATGCCGGAAGATCTCCTCGACGAAGAACGGGTTGCCCTCGGTCTGCTCGTGCAGAGCCCGGCTCAGGAAGGGCGACGGCGTCCGGCCGGCCAGCGACCCGACGAGCTCGGACGTCTCCTGCTCGGTCAGGCCTTCGAGGTCGATCGGGGTCACCAGCCGGTCGCGGCCGAGTTCGGTCAGCGCCTCGGCGAAGCCCTCCCTGGGCGTCTCGGTGGAGCGGTAGGCGCCCAGCACCAGAACCTGATGAAGCGCGGGGGCGCGGGCCACGTGCCGGAGGAGCAGCAGGGTCGGACGGTCGGCCCAGTGCAGGTCGTCGAGCACCAGCAGCACGGGGGCGGTGGCGGAGATCTCGGTCAGCCATCCGATGAACGCCTCGAACAACCGGTAGCGCTCACTCAGCGGCTCGCTGTCGTGGCGGCGCGCCAGCTCGGGCAGACGGCGCTGGAGCTCGGGCGCGAGCGGGGCCAGTTCGGCGCCGAATTCACGCGCGCTCCGGCGCAGATCGTCGAGCTCGGCGCTGAGCACGTAATGGCGGAGGGCCTCGACGAAGGGCTGGTAGGGCGCCAGCGCCTCCTCGGGACAGCGCCCGGCCAGCACGGTGGCGCCGCTCTCGTGAGCCCCCCGCGCGAGCTCCGCGATCAGGCGGGTCTTGCCGATCCCGGGATCTCCGGTGAGCAGCACCACCCGCCGCCCCGACGGCGGGGATTCACCGACATCGTGTTCGGTCTCAGGCAGCCCGAGCGCCCACAGGCGCCACAGCTCCCCCAGCTCCCGGGCGCGGCCGATCAGCGGAGCCGGGCCGCGAGCGCGGAGCTCGGCGGGCAGGGCGATCGATGAGCCCCCAGCCGTCCCGTCGCCGGATCGCCGGCGACGGTACCGGTCGTCCGGATGCAACAAGCGCTCATGAACCGCGATCGTTTCCGGCGAGGGCAGCGTCCCGAGCTCGGTCCGTAGCAGCGTCCGCAAGCTGTCGAACACCCGCAGCCCCTCGGCTACGTTGCCCTCGGCGGCCAGACCCTGCATCAGCAGCACGTAGCCGGACTCGCGGTAGGGCTCGGCCTCGATCAGGCTCCGCGCGGCCCGCTGCACCGAACCGAGCTGGCGCCCGCCCAGCTCCAGCCCGGCGCGTCCGACCACCTCCAGCGCCTGCAGCCTGATGTCCTCGAGCTCGCGTCGGCGCGGCTCGAGCCAGCTCGCCTGGGCCCCCGGGAGCAGACCGCGGCCGGCGATGTTGAGCGGCACCTGCGCGAGCGCCCACGCCGCCCGATGATCGTCGAGCTCGAGCGCCCGCTGCGCGCGTTCGAGCCCGCCGGCGGCAGCTTCGAGATCGATCCAGACGGGATCGGGGAGGTCCAGGATCAGTTCGTCACGGCCGAGCAGCGCGTCGCTGCCCAGCGCAAAGCGCAGCCGCGAAAGCAGCGTCCGCAGCGCGCCGTCTTGCGAAATCGGCGCCTGGTCGGGCCATAGCACCCCGATCAGCTCGTCGCGACCGACATGGCGCGTGCGGTTCAGCAGCAGGTAGGCGAGCAACAACGGAACCTGCTTGCCGCGCAGACGTCCGGCCAGTTGCGCGCCGTCGACCTCGACGGACAGACGACCGCAGAGCTGAACCCGGGTTCGTTCGTTGGCGGAGCTTACGACCGGCAACGTTCTGGAAACGTACAGGTAACGGGCCGCCGTGATGCTGCTGACCGTGAGTACCGGGGCCTCATGAGTGGGCGTCTCTCGGTGCGAGCACAGGATGCCCAGCCGCCAGTGATCGGAATCACGAGACCATGACGACCAGCCGGAACCGACGGATCGCCTTTTGCGAGTGCGGGGCGCAACTCGCCGGCGAGACCGAGGAAGAGCTGTTCGCTGCAACTCAGCGGCATTTGGCGCATCATCATCCCCAGCTCCTCGGGGCGATGGAGCTGGAGACTGTGCATCAGATGGCCGAGGACGTCGGGGCGCAATAGGGGGCAATCGGGGCACTAGCGTCACGGGCGGGCGGTGAGAGACCGCCCGCCCGGAACGCTGTGGACCCCGATCGTGTGCTCATCCGGCGCACTGGCCCGTCGCGACCGTGGTGTTGCGTTGGCGGGCTAGGCGCAGCGCCGCGCTGACCACCGAATCGGGCACCGCGAACCCACCGAGGTTCGAGCCGGGACCGTTCGAGGTGATCGCGGCGAACACCGTCGCCAGCACGCGGCCGCGAGCGTCGACCATCGGCCCACCCGAGTTGCCCGGCCGGACCCGCCCTCGCAGGGCGGTGATCGTGCGGACCACTGGGCCGCGCCCGTACGCGTCCTCGGTCCGCACCGCCTCGGTCTGCCCGAGCCGGGCGGCCTGGGCATTGAACGGCCCGTCGAGCGGATAGCCCAGGATCGCCGCCGGGGTGCCTCGACGGGGATCAGCCGCGAGCTGCAGCGGGGACAACGTCAGGCCCGGGACCCGGAGCACGGCAACGTCGTCGTGCGGATCGAACACGAGGACCT
Source organism: uncultured Solirubrobacterales bacterium (assembly GCA_963808605.1). Classification (GTDB taxonomy): domain Bacteria; phylum Actinomycetota; class Thermoleophilia; order Solirubrobacterales; family Solirubrobacteraceae; genus Palsa-465. The sequence goes on along the minus strand of CAWEGQ010000009.1, from coordinate 131,229 downwards.
GGACCAGCAGGCCCGGCGGACGGCCGGCGACCTGCACCACGGTGTCGGACTCGCCGGCCACCACGTGAGCGTTGGTGACGACTAGGCCGGGCGCTCCGACCCAGCCGCTCCCCTCGATGCCCAGGCCGCAGGCCGACCCCAGCACCCGCACGACGCTCGGCTCCGCGCGGCGCACGCCGGCGGCGGCCAGGATCCCGCGCGTCGGCGCCGGCACATCGGCGATCGGCCCCCGCACTGACGGCAGCGGATCGAATCGCGCCAGCGCGTTCAGGATCGGCCCGGACGGCGGCAGGAGATCGTTGAGCTCACGCAGGATCACCGAGCGCTGGATGTCCTGACGCAGCTGCAGTGATCCCGACGACTGCAAGGCGATCGCGCCCACGATCCACCACACCCCGAGCCCCACGCACGCCGTCAGCGCGGCGCCGAGCATCCCGTCGATCAACCGCAGGCCGGGCAGCCGGAGCGCGGCCCGCGCCCGGGCGCCGACGCCCTCGAGTCCGCTGGCCATCACGCCCCCGGCCAGCAGCGCCCCGACCAATCCGAAGATCGGCGCGTAGCGCGAGTGCGATCCGCTCGGCAGCAGCAGAGGACCGACCCTCGTCCCGAGCAGCGCCCCGAGCGCGAACCCGACCAGCGAGAGCATGCCGACGATGAACCCCTGGAGGTAGCCGTAGCTGGCCAGCAGCACTGTGAAGCCCAGGATCAGCCAGTCGATCGTCGTCATCGATCAATTCTGGCGGTGGTTGATGCGGAATGTTCCAATGTCTTCTACCGTTTGCCGTCGAGGTGACTCAAGGACGTGTCATGGTGTTAGGACCGGGGGCGCGACGGCCGCGAAGCGGCCGGCGGCGTCAGCGGCTGCTGACACGGGCGGTGCCGTTGATCGCGCTCGCCGGGGTGGCCTTCGCCGTCGGCGTAGTGATCGCCGCCGGGCCGGATCGGGCCGAACGCCAGCTGGTCACACGCTACGTCAGGGCCTGGGCCGCCGGCGATTACCCAGGCATGTACGCGATGCTCGATGCCGAGTCTCGCATGCACACGACCGAGACCGCCTTCCTCACCGCGTACCAGCGGGCCGCCGCGACGTCGACCCTGGTCTCGCTGCGGACGCTCCGCGTCGGCCGGCGGTCGGGCCAGGAGATGCCGGTTCGCATGCGCGTCCACACGCGGCTGTTCGGCACCCTGACCGAGGTGCTCGAGGTGCCGCTGAGCGGATCGGGCTCAGGCGCGAAGATCCACTTCTCACCGGTCCTCCTGTTCCCGGGCATGCGGGACCGGGAACGCTTGACCCGGCAGGTCTCGCTGCCGGCGCGCGGCACGCTGCTCGCCGCCGATGGCACACCGCTGGCCGAGGGGCCCGACCGTACCTCGCCGATTCCGCTGGTGGCCGGGCAGATCGTCGGCACGCTGGGGCCGATCCCGCCGGACCAGAAGGCGACCTATAGCGCCCAGGGATACCCCCCCAATGCCAAGGTCGGCCAGGACGGCCTCGAGCGGATCTTCCAGCAGCAGCTGGCCGGGACCCCCGGCGGCACCCTGCGCGCGGGTCGTCGTGTGTTGGCACGGAGCCAGCCCGTGGCCGGCCTCAAGGTCAAGACCACGATCGACCCGAGACTGGAGGAGGCAGCGGTGACGGCCGAGGCCGGCCGCTACGCCGGCATCGCCGTGATGGACCCCCGCACCGGGGCCGTGCTGGCGCTGGCCGGCGTGGCCTTCTCGGCGCTGCAGCCGCCGGGTTCGACGATGAAGATCATCACCGCGACCGGGGCGCTGCAGGCGGGCATCGTGAAGCTGACCGACACGTTCCCAATCCAGAGCAGCGCGACGCTCGACGGCTATAGCCTGCAGAACGCCAACGGCGAGTCGTGCGGAGGCACCTTCCTGAACGCCTTTGCCGTCTCATGCAACTCGGTGTTCGCGCCGCTCGGCGCCAAGCTCGGCGGCCAGCGGCTGGTCAGCATCGCCGAGCGCTTCGGGTTCAACCAGCCGTCATCCATTCCCGGGGCCGCCGAGAGCACGATCCCGTCGGCCAAGACGATCGGCGACGATCTGGCCGTGGGCTCCTCGGCGATCGGCCAGGGCATGGTGCAGACGACGGCGCTCGAGATGACCGACGTCGGCGCGACGATCGCCATGGGCGGCCGCCGGCCGATCCCCACCCTGCAGGCCGGCGCCACGCCCAAGTTCGTCCGGGTGACCAGCGGACGGGTGGCGCATCTCGTCCAGCAGATGATGGTCGCGGTGGTGTCCTTCGGCACCGGAACCTCCGCCGCGATCCCCGGCATCGAGGTCGCGGGCAAGACCGGGACCGCCGAGCTCCGGACCACCGCCGGACCGGGGGTCGATCCGAACACGACGCAGAACTCTGCGGCAAATACCGACTCGTGGTTCGTCGGCTATGCACCGGTCGGCCACGTGCGCGTCGTCGTGGGCGCGCTGTTCCCGGCCCAGGGCGCCGGCGCGACGACCGCCGCCCCCGCCGTGCATGACATTCTCGTCGCCGCGCTGGCCCACCACTGAGATCCGCGGCGTCCGTGGGGCGTTTGTCGACTCCGAAAAGTCAACTGCATCGGTGAAGGAGAGGCAGGCCAGGTGCCGGCGGAGGATCGAGTCCCCCGGCGAGAGGGTCTCGGGACGCAGGTTCCCCTATTGGAAGGAAACTTTCTTACCAACCCCCGTCGGCCCAGGGTCCACGGGAGGGTCGGGACGTTATGACCCCCATGCGGACGTTTCTTACCACGGCCCCCTCCGGGGACCGCGGCAGCCAGCCGAAATCCGACCTACCCTTCCCCTCATCGATGCAGTTCGCACAAGCCCAACCCACCGTCACCAACCCGTCCGCACCCGGCATCGCTGCCACGCCTGAGCCAGACACCAAACCAGCGCAGCGGCGACCCCGCACTAGTGGCGGTAGACCGCCCCGAGCACGCTCTCCGACCGCGTCCCCTGCGTCCACACCGCGAGCGCGTCGCCAGAAGGCGCGAACGCCGTGGTCAGGTCGGCCGCGAAGCCGGTGTTCGAGACGGTCCGCGTCGAGCCGAACCGCCCGCCGCCCGCCCGGGCCACCGCGGCGAGCACGTGGCCTTGATTGACCCAGCCGACCAGCGCCTGGCCTCCTGCTCCCTCGGTCGCCGCCGGGGAGTCCGAAGCATCGACCGCGCCGAGCCCAACCAGACGAGCGAAGCTCCCGCGGGCCGGCCGTAGCGCGGCCTGCAGTGCGCAGTCGCCGGTGGTGTCGCACGATCTGAACGCGATCACCTGCGCGCCGCGAGCATCGGCGGCGAAGCTCAGGCCGGAGACCACCTCGCTCGCCGGCGAGAGGGCCCGGGCCCGTGGGTGGGCGCTCAGGTCGGCGACGTAGGCCTGCGAGTGGTACAGGCCGAGGGTGTCGAACCAGCTCTCGATCCAGGCGACGGTCGGCGCCGCTCCGTGCGAGCCGACCGCCAGCTCGTCGATCTGATGGCCGACCGGGACGGTGAACGCCGAGCGGGAGGAGCTCGGGCCGGCGGTCTGAGAGCCTCGGGCTTCATAGACGGTGCGGGGCCCGGCCGCGTAGATCCCGGACCTGCCGGTCCAGACCACGGCGCTGTGACCGCCGGAGAGGCTCGTCGCAGCGACCGACTCGGGCAGCGTGCTGGCCTTGCTGAGCCGGCGGGTGCGGCCGAACCGACCGCCAGTGCCCGATTGCGCGGCCCATACCCCGCGCTCGGTCCCGACGACCGACAGCAGCCGCCCCGACAGGACGACCAGCTGGCCGATGGTCGCGCCGGCCAGGCCGCTGACCACGGTGTGGCGTCCGGCCAGGGACTGGGTGCTCGCGCTGACGGCCGCCACCGACCCGCAGCACGACTGGCCCTTGGCGCTGGCCCCCAGCAGGAATTCCAGATGCGGGCCGTCGAAGGCCAGCGAAAGCACCTGCTGCGCGGCGGGCAGTCGATGCGGCGGCGAGAACGAGCGAGCCGAGGACCCCCCGGACACGAAAGCCGACGCGGTCTGCGTGGCGTCGGCATTCTCGGATCCGAACCCGACCGCGATGGTGCCCGCGGAGGAGAATGCGACCTGGGCTGGGATCACGTCCCGCATGGCCGGCCGGGCGATCAGGAACGGATTCCCCCAGCCGGTGGCCGCGGAGGCGACGGGAGCGCCCGCGAACGCGAGCACGACCAGGGCCAGCGCAAGCCCCAGCGCCGGCGTTACATGTGCGGCCCTTTCCAGACCTCTCCGTCGCGATCGGCTACCCACAGTCCGACGCAAACGCCGACCAGCAGCCCGATCAGGATGCCGGCGACCACCAGCACCGTGCTGGTCGTGCCGGACTGGGAGTAGGCGGCGACCAGAAACGGGATCGCGATCGCCAGGAACACCCCGAGCGCCGTCGCGAACGGATCGAAGCGCTGATCGGGCGGCGCCGAGGGCCCTCGAGGCGGGGGCTCGGTGCGTCGCCACCTATCGTCCTCGGTCAAAGGTCGAGCGAGACACGCGAGGGCTTGGACTGTCCCTTGGCGTAGATCTCGAGCGCCAACGGGCGATTCGAGTAGGCCGAGTTGTTGATCTTGAACAGGAGCTCCTGGCCCTGGGTCGGCCCGAAGCTGGCCAGGCTGTCCGGCGCCGGTTCGGTCCCTCCGGGCTGCAGCGTCTGCGGCGTCCAAGCCAGTTGATTGACCTGGGAGTTGATCTGGATCGGGTGGTACTTGATGCCCTGGGTGTCGACGAGATCGAACGAGTCCGAGGTCATGGCGGCGTGCTTGGTCTGGTTCTTGGCCCACAGGAAGACGGCGAACCAGGCCTGGTCCGGCGCGGGCTTGGCATCGGTCACGCCCGCGAGATAGCCGCTGTCCTCGGTGCTGTACTGATTCAGCTGCCGCGAGATCTGGACCTGATAGGTGATCGGTCCGGCGTCGACGTAGAAGCCCTCGGTGTCGGCGTAGGTGGGATGCGACTGCTCGCCGCAAGCGCTGAGCCCCAGGATCAGGGCCGCGCAGCCGGCCAGTGCGGACAGGCGACGGGGCGTGGTGCGGGGGCGGCGGCTCACAGCGGCGGAGAGTTTATCCGTCGGCGCCTCAACCGGCGGCAACGGAGGCGCGGTGGCCGCGTCCGCGGCCCTCCTCCAGGATCGTCCTCAGGCGCTTCATCGCGCGCGCGGCCTGGCGGCGATTCCAGCCCCGGCCGAGCGCCTCCAGCAGCTTGTCCGACGGCATCACCGGCTCGGTCTCGATCGTGTACTCCACCTTGGTGCTCCCACCGGGTGCCGGCGACAGCGTGTAGGTCCCGAGCATCCGGATCCGGTTGAACTTGCCGCCACGGCCGTGTTCGACGATGCGAAACGGCGCCTGCATCTCGGTGAAGGTGATGTCGGCCCAGGAAAAGCGGCTCAGCGGGGCCTTCACCCGGAACCGGGCGCCGGCGCCGACGCCGACAGGATCCACTCGGGTCAGGTGCCAGTCGACCTGATAGTGATCGCTGAACTCGGCGTGGTTCGCGATATCGGCCAGATATTCGAAGACGTGCTCCCGCGGCAGCGAGATCGTCGTCGTGACGGTGATCGGATCCACGGTCACGGAGTGTAATCGCGCGCGCCGCCGAGCAGGCCCCCAGCGAGCCGAGGATCTGGCCGGTAGGGCTAGCCGGGACGCTGGTCGATGATCCGCATCGTGTGGCCGAACTCCGGGCCATGCACGACGTGGGAGTCGGCGGCGGACGCGCCCAGCAGGGCGCGGCACAGCTCGCACAGAACGCGGCCGGCCCCGTAGACGTAGACCCGCTCCCCGATCAGCGGCCGGCGGTGGCAGTGCCCGCAGCGCTCGCACTCCTCGGTGAGGTCGTTGACGCCCCTTCGCAGCAGCGCGAGCTCCAGCTCAGGCATGGTGCGCGCGGGCGTCTTCATCGAGGCTGGTGTTCGCCGCGCCACGCGGCGTTCCTGCGCTTACCCGAGCGCGAAAGCGGGTAGATAAATCTTGATTCCAGAGTTTCCCGGCCGGTGCGTTGCTCCGCCAAACGGTGCGTCTGGGCGCTGACAAAACTTATTTCGCGCTCTGACCAACCGGCTATGATCCGCTCCCCGGATTGGCCGGCTTGTCGAAAATCTGCAGCCCGTCACAAGGAGAATGGCCATGAAAGCGTGGATGTCGGGCAATGTTGCGGGTACGGGCACCTTTCGCTGCACCGATTGCGACTTCCCCGTGTCATTGGACGCCGTCGACGAGCTTCCGACCTGTCCCAACTGTGGCGGCAAGCAGTTCATCCGGGCCTCCCTGTTCACCACAGCTCAGAACCAGGTGATCGACCTCGCGCCCGAGGTCGAGGATCACGATCGCACCTGGGTCGACGAACTGCGCGACGGGCTCGACGAGCCTGGCCAGTACGTCGCGTACCGAAACGGGGATGACGACACGGTCGCCTTCGCGCTGCGGCGCGAGTGGACGCGGATCGGCCGCAGCCTGGCCGCCGACATCCGCTTCGACGACCCGACCGTGTCGCGCCGGCACGCGCTGATCGTGCGCCAGCCGGATGGGCTCCGCGTGCTCGACGACCGCAGCCTCAACGGCGTGTTCGTCAACGGCGAACGCGTCGAATGGAGCACGCTGGCCGACGGCGACGAGATCGTGATCGGGCGCCATCACCTACATTTCGTCGACGTCCCGGTCGTCTCCGGCATGCGCTACACCGGCGCGGCCGAGCACGGCAGCAAGTAGCTGCGCCACATCCCGCCGGCCGGAGTTGGGCCTGCCCCACGCTCTATGATGGCGCCCCGGATGTCGACGATCGCGGTCCTCTCCCAAAAAGGCGGCACCGGCAAGACCACCACCGTTCGCACGCTGACGGACATCTTCACCCGGGTCGGCCTGCGCGTGCTCGCCGTCGACCTCGATCCGCAAGGGAACCTGTCCGACTACCTCGACGTCGACCCGGACGCGTCGCCGACCATCGCCGACGTCCTGTCCGGCCGGGCGACGTCCGCCCAGGCCATCCACGGCGGCATCATCCCCGCCAACCTCGGCCTCGCCGAGGCGGAGCTGATGCTGGGCGGCAAGATGGGCCGCGAGCTGACGCTCAAGAAGGCGCTGCGCGAGATCGAGAGCGACTACGACGTGATCTTGATCGACTGTCCCCCGGCCCTGGGCCTGCTGACGGTCAACGCGCTGGTCGCATCGCGCTACGCGCTGCTGTCGGCCGAGGCGCAGTACTTCGCGCTGCAGGGGGTCGAGCAGGCGCTGGAGGTGATCGACTTGGCCCGCGACAGCCTCAATCCCGACCTCGAATGGCTCGGCGTCGTCCTCAACATCGCCGATATGCGCACCCGGCATTCCCGTGAGGCGTTCGACTCGCTGCGCGAGCATTTCGGCGAGAAGCTGCTCGACACCACCATCCGCGCCTCGATCGCCTACGCCGAGTCGTCCGAGCGCGCGGTCTCGATCCTCGACTACCGGCCGGACCTGGGCGCCGACTACCTGAATGTCGCCGACGAGCTGCTGCGGAGGCTGGGGCTGGAGAAGCCACGTGGCCAGCTCGCCACGCTGGTCACCAGCAACGGCTCGCCGCCCGCGGAGAGCTGAATCTGATCACAGGCCGCGCACGTAGGCGCCCTGGGTCTCGAACGGAGCCCGGATCACCTGCGCCCAGTCGCGCGTCCGGCGCCCGAGCGCATCGACCAGCGCGCCGGTCTGCTCGTAGTGCGACCACACGAGCACGGTCGGGCCGGCGCCGGAGATCGTCGCCCCGAGCGCTCCCAGCTTGGGCGCGAGCTCGACCAGCTCCGCCGAGCGCGGGAACAGATGCGCCCGGTAGGGCTGGTGCAGACGGTCGCCAAGCCCCGCGGCGATCAGGTCGAGGTCGCCGCCGGCCAGGCCGAGCATCAGCTTCCCGGCGGCGGCGATGTTGAACACGGCGTCCTCGATCGGGACCAGCGCGGGCACCGCGGCTCGCGCCTCCGCGGTCCGCACCGGCTGGTGGGGGACGACGAGCACGGCCTCGAGCCCCATCGGCGGCTCGAACCGGTGGACTCGGTGGCCGTCGCAGAGCACGAATCCCCCTTCCAGCGCGGCGCCGACGTTGTCGGGGTGCCCCTCGAGCTCGGTGGCCAGGGCCAGGACGTCGGCGTCCAGCTCGAAGATGTGGTCGGCGGCGAGCAGGCCGGCGACGATCGCCGCGGCACTCGAGCCGAGCCCGCCGCTGAGCGGGATCTGGGAACGGATCGTGAACTCGAACGCGTCCGGCGGGGCGAGCCGCTCGAACCCTCGGACCACGAGGTTGCGACGGTCCCTGGCCACCTCGAGCTCGGTGTGGACGGCGAACTTGCCCGTCTCCACGACTTCGACCTCCAGATGCAGCGACAGCGCCGCCGCCAGCACGTCGTAACCGGGGCCGAGATTCGCCGAGGAGGCGGGGACGCGGATCTGGCGACGACGGGCGAGCGTCACTGCAGTACCGCGCGCTCGATCGCGCCGATCTCCGGTCCGCAGGGGATCACCGCGCCGGCCTGGGACAGCGCGGTATCGGGGTCCTTGAGCCCGTGGCCGGTCAGCACGCAGACGACGCGACGGGCGTCGCGCGCGCCGTAGGTCAGCAGTCCAGCCACGCTGGCGGCCGAGGCCGGCTCACAGAAGACGCCCTCGTGGGCGGCCAGGAAGCGGTAGGCATCGAGGATCTGCTCGTCGGTGACGGCGTTGACCGCGCCGGAGGAGGACGTCATCGCGTCCATCGCCTCCTCCCAGCGGGCGGGGTTGCCGATCCGGATCGCGCTGGCCACCGTCTCAGGATGCGCGACCGGCGCGCCGAGCACCAGCGGAGCGGCCCCGGCCGCCTGGAACCCGAACATCCGTGGGCTCATCCCGACCTCCTTGAACCCCTTCCAGTAGGCCGTGATGTTGCCGGCGTTGCCGACCGGGATGCAGAGCGCATCGAGCTCGCCGTCGAGCTCCTCGGCGATCTCGAACGCCGCGGTCTTCTGCCCCTCGATCCGGAACTGGTTGACCGAGTTGACCAGCGAGATGGGGTGGCGGGAGGCGAGCTCGCGCACCAGGGCCAGCGCCTCGTCGAAGTTTCCCTGCAGGGCGATCACCCGCGCGCCGTGCATCAGCGCCTGGGCCAGCTTGCCGGTGGCGATCTTGCCCTCGGGCACGATCACGGCCCCCCGGAGCCCGGCCCGCGCCGCGTAGGCGGCGGCCGAGGCCGCCGTGTTGCCGGTCGAGGCGCAGACGACGGCCTTCGCACCCTCGCGGACCGCGGCCGAGACCGCGCAGGTCATCCCGCGATCCTTGAACGAGCCGGTCGGATTCGCTCCTTCCAGCTTCAGCCACACCTCGGCGCCGGCGCGCTCGGAGATCCGCGGCGCCAGCACCAGCGGCGTAGATCCCTCCTGGAGGGAGATGACCGGATCCTCGGGCGCGAACGGCAGGCGGTCGCGGTAGCGCTCGATCAGCCCTGGCATGGGCCGCAGCATGTCAGAGCCGCGTCCGAGCCAACCTCACCGCCGCCTCGCCCGTGGCCACGAACAACTCCGTGCAGTCCTCGACGAGCTGCTCCCGCCCCACCGACAGCGTCCCGTCCTGCCAGGCCAGCAGGGTCTCGGCAAGTCCGCCGGCCAGCGTCAGTGCCGTCGTCTGCATGAGGCCCGAGTCGGCGTCGCGCAGGCCGTAGAACTCCCGGCCCTGGGCGGCGACCATCGCGGCGAACATCCGCAGCGTGGCAAACCGTCGCCGGGCGAGCGCCTCGGACCCGAGTGCCTCGACGAACAGGACGCGAGCCTTCCGCGGATCCTCGCTGACGATGCCCACGAACGCGCCGATCGCGGCACGGGCCTTGGCGCGGGCGTCGGCCGGCGCCTGCTCGACGGCCGCCAGTACGATCGCGGCGGCCTCGGCCGCCACCTCATCAAAGGCGGCCAGCAGGAGCTCGTCGAGGTCGGCGAAGCTCTCGTAGAAGTACCGCGGGGTGAGACGGGCCCGCGCGCAGACAGCCCGCACCGTCGTCGCGTGCCACCCCTCGCCACCGAGCAGGTCCAGCGCCGCCGCCAGCAGCGTCGAGCGCCGCGCCGCGCGGCGGCCTTCCGCGCTGACGCCGCCATAGACGCTGCCAGCAGGGGTCATGACCGCACATCTTGACGCATGTACGCCCCATCTGAAAACATGTGTTTGCAGATGGCGGTGACATCTCCCCGAGGCCAGGGCGGGCGAACACGCGAGGGCTACTTCCCGCGCGGCTCATCGGTTCTGCGCCGCGTTCACGAGGAGCGCCTGGTCGGTCTGTTCTACGGCCAGCGGGCGCTCTGCATCGGCGCGCTCGCGCCGCTCAACTATGTCGGCACGAGCGAGCACTCCTACGCCAAGCAGACGCCGTTCAGGCGCCTGGTGCACACCGGCAACGCGTTCGAGACGATCTACTTCGGCAGCCGCGAGGACGCCGACAAGGTGCTGGCCTACGTCGACAAGCTCCACCAGCGCGTGGTCGGCACGCTCCCGGAGGATGCCGGTGTGACGCCGAAGGGCACCCCGTACTCCGCGCTCGACCCCGATTTGATGCTGTGGACCGTCGCCGTGATCGCCGATTCGGCGCAGTTCTTCTACGAGCTGTTCGTGCGGCAGCTCTCGCCGATGGAGCGGGACGAGCTGTGGGAGGACTACGTCCGCTTCGCCGAGCTGTTCGGGATGCCTCGTGAGGCTGCGCCGGCCAGCTATGAGGAATTCCGGGCCTGGTGGCGAGCCCGCTTGGCCGGCGAGGAGATGTTCCTGACCGACGAGGCGCGCTACGTCGGCTACGCCACGGCGTTCGAGATCCCCCTTCCCGGCCTCCACCAGCCCGCCAAGCGCGTCCACGATCTGATCATGCTGGGCAGCCTGCCGCGCCGGGTCAGGGAGCTCTACCGGCTGGACTACCGCGGCCGGGACGAGCTGGCCTTCCGCGCCGCCGTCCGCGCGCTGAGAACGGGCCGTCGCGTCGCCCCCCGGCAGATCACGCGGGGCTGGAACACCGGCTCGTTCGAGCGCGTGGCCAAGACCGAGCGCTGGCGCATCGCCCACGATCGGCCGACCCCGACCGTGGCCAGCGACGGACCGCGCACGTTGCCGCGCGGCCGTTACCTGCCGCCGGTCAGCTGACCTGAAGGACGACTTTGCCGGTGGCGCCGCGCTGGTCGATCAGCTCGAGCGCTTCGGCCGCCCGCTCGAGGGGGAACTGGGCCCCCACCACCGGGCGCACGAACCCCTGATCGATCATCGACGTGATGGCGGCGCCGATCTCGACGTTGAGCTCCGGCTTCGACATGGCAAAGGCGCCCCAGCCGGCGCCGATCACCTCGGTGTTGCCGAGCAGCAGCCGGTTGACCTTGACCTCGGGAATCGATCCGCCGGTGAAGCCGACGACCACCACCCGGCCGCCCTCGCGGAGCGAGCGCAGGCTGTCGGTGAAGCGATCGCCGCCGACGGGATCGATCACGATGTCGACGCCGCCCCCGGAGATCTCCTTCGCCTCATCCTTCCAGGGGCCGTCGGAGCGCACGACGGCGTCGGCCCCGGCGTCGCGGGCGACCTGTCCCTTGTCGTCGCTGGAGACGATGGCGATCGACTTGCCGCCGAGCCCTTTGGCCACCTGCAGGGCGGCGGTTCCGACGCCGCCGGCGGCGCCGTGGACGAGCACCCACTCTCCCGCCTGCATGCGTCCGCGCAGCTTCAGGCAGAAGTACGCGGTGTGGTAGTTGAGCACCAGGCTCGCGCCCTGGGCGAAGTCGAGCGAGTCCTGCAGGGGGAACACGAAATGGGCCGGCGCGACGGCGACCTCGGCGAAGCCTCCCAGCATGCAGAACGCCGCGGCGCGGTCGCCGGGCTTGACCGCCGCGCCGGGCGGAGCGCTCCGCACGACGCCGCCGACCTCGCTGCCCGGGACGAACGGCAGCTCCGGCCGGAACTGGTATTCGCCGCGGGTTTGCAGCACCTCGGGGAATGAGACCCCGGCGGCATGGACGTCAATCAGCACGCCGCTCCCCGGGGTCAGCATGTGCGAGGCCTCGGGCTCGGGAACCTCAGCCAGACGCAGCGCGCTGGCGGGCCCGGTCAAATCGACGATCTGGACGGCGCGCACGAGGCGCAATCCTATTCATCTCGGCGCGGTACCGGCTGGAGCCGGGCCGCTCCCCCGCCGGCTGGCGGGAGAGCGGCCGGATCTCGAGCTCCTAGAACGGACCGGGACCCGAGGGACCCGAGTCGGTCATCGGGCTGGCCAGCACGCACTGCCCACTCCGCGTACCCGCCACGGTGTTGGGCTCCGGCTGGCGCGGGAACAAGCCCGCACCCGCATCTGCGCTGTCCCAGACCATCGAGTTGTCTCGGCAGGCCAGATCGCCACCGACGTGGTTGTCGATGATCTCGATCGCGTCAGGGTCGGCCAGGCGGTTCTTGGTGAAACCGAAGTTCCCGCCCGAGTGGACCCGGGCCACGCCGAGCCAGCACGAGGTCAGGTTCCGGATCTGCAGGCTGCCGCCGATCGTCACGTCCTCGTAATCGCTGTACACCGGCGATCCGAAAGCGGCGAACGGCCCGCTGGGATCGCAGGTGAACCCGCCGCCACCACCCGACTCCTTGACGCTGCCGCCGATCGTGGTGAGGTGAACGACCACGCCGAGCGGGTCCACCTCTACGAGGTCGCCGGAGATGTGGTCACTGCTGGACAGCGTGGGGTGCTCTTGGCTCGGGTCATCGATGCAGGCGAAGTGCGCCGCCTCGCAACCCAGAAGCAAGGTCGCACCAGCCCCAACCCGGACCTTGCCCAGAACGGTCAGGCCCGAGGTGCCGGTCCCGGTCTTGTCGTTGTGGGCGAATCCCGCGACCAGGGCCGAGCCCGCACGAAGCGTCAACGTACCGTGCACGGTCGCCTGGCCCGCGTTGACGAAACACACCCCCTCGATGGCGACGTTGCCGTAGTCGCCGGCCAGAGTGCCCGGTGAGGTGATGGTCCCCGAGCAGCTCGGGGCCGACGCCGCGGCCAAGCTCGGGCTCGCCGCCAAAGCCAACACCACGAAACCGCCGGCGCCCAGCGTGGAACCGAGCAGCCTGCGCACAGTTGAGCGCATCGCGCTCCTCCTTTGGATTGGGCCCCCCTGGGCCTGGGTTCTCAAAGGGTCTCCCGGCCCCCCGGTTCGCGCCCGCTCCGGCGCGTTAAAGCTCCCTCACTTTACCTAAACCTGTCTAAACGGACCATAAAGCTGCTCATCGTTTCACCCGAATTCCTCTTCCAGCACGCGGATCGCCCGCGGCGGGGCGCGGAGCACGTCGAGGGCGGCGATCTCCTTCATCGCCGCCTCGAAGCGCGACTCGAGCACCGGGTGCACGACCATGACCAGGCTGGCCTGATTGCCCTTGCCCTTCTGCACGACGGACTTGACCGACACCCCGTCCACGGCCAGCACCTGGGCGACCTGGGCGAGCACGCCCGGCTCGTCGGCGACCTCGAGATGCAGATAGAAGGCGGAGACGACGTCCTGGACCAACTCGAGCACCTCCGAAGCGGCCGGCGTGGTCGCCGGCGGGATCATTGCGCTGATCACGTCACCGAGGACCGCGCTGGCGGTCTGGGGCCCGCCCGCTCCGGGGCCGGACATGGTGATCTCGGTGATCGCCTCGGACTCGACCGTGACCGCGTTGAACGGACCGTTGACCGACGCCAGCGGATGACCCGGATACAGGAACGCCGGGTGGACGCGCACCGATAACCCCTCGCCGATGCGCTCGGCCGTGCCGATCAGCTTCAGGCCGAGGCCGAGGCCGCGCGCGAACTCCAGGTCGTCGGGCTGGATCTGCTCGATCCCCTCATAGCGCACCTGGTCGAGGTGGACCGGGGTATCGAAGGCCAGCCGCGCGAGGATCGCCATCTTCGCCGCCGCGTCGCGCCCATCGACATCCTCGGATGGATCGGCTTCGGCGTAACCGAGACGCTGGGCCTCGGCCAGCGCCTCATCGAAGGTCACCCCGGTGCGGGCCATCTCGGTCAGGATGAAGTTCGTCGTCCCGTTGACGATCCCGTGCACGCGGTCGATCCGGGCGCCGGCCAGCGATTCCTGCAGCACGCGGATCACCGGGACGACGCCCGCGACCGCCCCCTCGAACCGCAGCTGGACGTTCTCCTCGCGCGCGACCTTCCACAACTCCTCGCCGTGCTGGGAGAGGAGCTGCTTGTTCGCGGTGACCACGTGGCGGCCGGCCCGCATCGCCCTGAGCACGTAGTCGCGGGCCGGCTCGATTCCGCCGATCAGCTCTACGATCAGATCCGAGCCCTCGAGGATCTCCTCGAACGAGCCGCCGGCCCGGGTGAGCACGCCCGAGATCGACGGGCGCAGACCCGTGATCCCCTCGATTCGCTCGGCGCGGGCCGGGAGCAGCAGCTCGAAGGCGCCGCCGACCGTGCCGCGCCCCAGCAGACCCACCCGGAAGCCGCGCTCAGCCTCGCTCACCGATGTCCTGGTCATCGAGGTCGCGGCTCATCAGGTCGGCGTAGGTCTCGCGGCGGACGACGACGCGCGCCTCGCCGTCGCGGCAGAACACCACCGGCGGGCGGGGGACGCCGTTGTAGTTGTTGGCCATCGAGTAGCCATAGGCACCGGTCACGGGCGTCACCAGCACATCCCCGGGCGCCGGATCGGCCAGCTCCACGTCACGGACGATCAGGTCGCCCGATTCGCAGTGCTTGCCCGCCACGTGACAGCGCACGGTCGGCTCGGCCAGCGCCCGATCGGCGATCAGCGCCTCGTACACCGCGCCGTACATCATCGGCCTGAGGTTGTCCGACATGCCGCCGTCGACCGCCACCCAGGTCGAGACGTTGCGCTTGATCGTCTCGATCGTGTACAGCGTGACCGTCGAGTTGGCCACCAGCGCCCGGCCGGGCTCGATCAGCAGTCGCTTGTCCGGCCCCAGCTCCGCGTGAGCGGTGCCGACCAGCGCCTCGATGTAGTCGGCGATCGACGGCGCCTGCTGCCCGCGCGTGTAGGCGGCTCCGAGCCCGCCGCCGAGGTTGTAGACCGGGAAGTCACCGAGTCCGGCGATCGCGCGGACCGCCTCGCGGAACGGCTCGAGCTCGAGCAGCTGGGAGCCGATGTGGAAGTGCAATCCGACCAGGCGCAGGTTGTCCGACCGTCGCAGGCGCTGGATCGCCTCGCGCGCCGCCTCCAGCGAGAACCCGAACTTGGAGTCGGCCTGACCGGTGGAGATCGCCTGGTGGGTGGCTCCGGCCACGCCCGGGGTGACGCGGACCAGAACCTCCTGCTCGTGCTCGAGCCCGAGCTCCGCCGCGATTCGTTCGAGGCGATCGATCTCATCGAGCGAGTCGACCACGATGTGCCCGACTCCGGCCTCGAGCGCCTCGCGCAGCTCGCCGGCGGACTTCGCGTTGCCATGGAAGTAGATCCGGGCCGGGTCGAAGCCTCCGGCCAGGGCCAGTGCGAGCTCGCCGCCCGAGGCCACGTCGCAGGCCAGTCCCTCCTGCGCGAGCACCCGGTAGACCGCGGTGCAGGGGAACGCCTTGGAGGCGAACAGCACGTCGAAGTCGGCGTGGCGAGCCCGCATCTCCTCGACGTAGCTCCGCGCCCGAGCGCGCAGATCCTCCTCGGCCACGACGTAGGCCGGGGTCCCGTAGTCGCGCGCCAGCGCCACCGCATCGCAACCGGAGATCTCGAGGTGGCCCAGCTCGTTGACTCGCGTTCCCAGGGGATAGACGCGCGACAGTGATTCGGTCGTGACGCTCACGGCGGGCCTCGATCATGCCATGCCTCGGCGCCTGACATCATCGGCCGAGCGCCTGGCATCATCGGCCGATGCGTCGCCTTCGGACCGTCACCGACGCGCTCCCCACCGAGATCGCCCAGCGCGGCGGCCTCGCCTACTCGCTGTGGGTCCCGGATGCCGGAAGGCCCGTGCGCGGGGGCGTCGTAATCCTGCACGGCGCCGGATCCTGCAAGGAGAGCCATCACGACTTCGCCCGGGCACTGCTGGGCGCCGGCTTCGCCGCGCTCTCGTTCGACCAGCGCGGTCACGGGGCCAGCCAGGGACCGATGGACGCCCGCGTGATGGAAGACGTCGCGAGCATGGCGGCCGTGCTCCGTGAGGCGATCGGCGACCCCGACACGCCGATCGGGCTGCGCGGCTCGAGCATGGGCGGCCTGATGGCGATCCTGGCCGCCGAGATCGTGGATGCGCGGGCGGTCGTGGCCATCTGCCCCGCCAGCGCCGCCGGGCTGCGTCGCGGTATCGCCGCGGGGCGGTTTGGGTTCGAGGCCGACGTCGAGGCGCTGCAGGGCTGGCTGGAGGCCTGCGACCTGAGCGCTGCCGTCGCGTCGCTGGACGTGCCGCTGCTGATCCTCCACGCCGAGGGGGACGAGCAGGTCCCGGTGGCCCACTCACGCGAGCTGGCCACGCACATGCACGCGACGGGCAGCCGCCTGATCACGGTGCCCGGCGGTCACCACCGCTCGATCCAGCACGACGGGGAGATGCAGGCCGTTAGTTTGCGATTCCTCGAGCGGTCGCTGGCGCGCTCGTAGCCGCCCTAACCGGGTCGCAGCAGCCGACGCCCTACTCCCCCGCCCCCTGCGCTCGGCACATGTGGCGACTTTGCTTCGGGGGCGGTCGGGAGTGCGAAAAAAGGCTCGATGAAGGGTGCCGATCCGGGTGGGAGCGGTCGGGTCGGCGCGATTCTCTGAGGGGTGTCGGTAAGTAACGTCTACATAGGAGCGTAACATCCCGAGGCCTCGGCGGGTCGGGCGTGGCTGACCGGCCCGCGGCTCGACGTGGCGATCGCGCAAAGTCGCCGGCGGCCAGCAAGGCAACATCACCCGCGTTCAGCTGCACGCTGTAGGGCCTCGGAGATCGCGCTATCGCCCACCGGGTGAAAACGGGACGGCTGTACCGCGTGTTCCGCGGCGTGTACTCGGTCGGGCGGCCCGCGAGCACCCCGCTTCAGCGCGCGTCCGCCGCGGTCCTGGCCTGCGGTCCGCGCGCCGCGCTGAGCCACCTCTCCGCGCTGGCGGCGTGGGCGTTCGCGCGCGACTGGCCGGCCGTTCCCGAGGTGATCATCGTCGGGGACCGCCGCCCACCCGGGATCATCGTCCACCGCACCCTGCACCTCCCCCGACGAGAAATCAGCTATCCAACAGGGCATCCGTGCGACCAGCCCCGCTCGGACGCTGCTGGACTGCGCGCCGCGACTCGACACCGAAACAGCGCAAACGGACGGTCAACGACGCGCTCCACACCCCGTTCCTCCACCGCTCCCAGCTCGCCGAGATCATCGACCGGCACCCCACCCACCCCGGCGCCAAGCTGCTCAGACCGTTCGTGGACACCACCGACGGACCGACCCGCTCCGGCTGGGAGGACGAATTCCCCGCGTTCTGCAAGCAGTTCGGGCTACCACGACCGCGGGTCAACACGATCGTCTGCGGGTTCGAGGTCGACGCCTACTTCGAAGCCGAGAAGCTGATCGTCGAGCTCGACAGCTACGAATTCCACCACGACCGCGACGCGTTCGAAACCGACCGCGACCGCGACGCCGACAACCCTGGCCGCCGGACAAGCCACCGTACGCGTCACCTGGGAACGAATCGAACACCGCTCCGCCCGCGAAGGCGCACGCCTGCAAACAATCCTGGCCCAACGCCGGGCGTAGAGTGGCGGCGGACAGTCCTGGCCCAACGCCGGGCGTAGAGCGGCGGCGGACGATCCTGGCTCAGCGCCGCCAGGCGCCGCGTAGGGCAGGAGCCGCGCCAGGGCAGCGGCCAAGCGGCCAAGCGGCCAAGCGGGCGCCGGCCCGCCGAGACGCCCTACCGCGGGCGGTGAGACAGGAGGCCGCCGAGCCCTTGGCCGAGGCCAGAGAGCGTGCCCCCGAGTGCGCCGGTGGCCGAGCCGATCGTTCCGTTCAGGGCCTGGCCGGTGCCGGCCACCACATTCGCGAGGCCGGGGCTGACCGCCCCGAGCTTGCCGGCCACCGCGCCGGTGAGCCCGCCGACTACGGAACCCAGCCGGCTACCCGTGCCGGCCACGGTGGTGCCGAGCGAGTTGGTCGCCGCCTGCGCCACGGCGCCGAGCGTTGTGCCCAGCGTGGGAGTGCCGCAGGTACCGCAGGACGTCGGCGGCGGTGTGGACCCCCCGGGAGCGGTGCTCGTCGTCGAGCTGAAGGTTGCGCGGTGGGTGCCACCGGAACCCAGGTGGGTGGTCGCCAGGGTCGCCGTGCTGGACTGGCCGGCGAGCAGCTGGGTGCCGGCCCCTCCCGTTCCGGCCGCGCCCTGATGGGTGACGGCAGCAGCCTGAGCGGAGGCGAGCGCGATGAATTGCCTGACCTGTGTGGGGGAGCTCGACGGCCGCGCCTGCCCGGCGATCACCGCGACCGGCGTCGCCTGCGAACCAACCTGGGGCCAGCCGCGGAACGACACGACAGCGCTGGCGAAGACGAAGACGATCGCCGCTCCTGCCAGGAGCGATCCAGCGGTCCCAAACCCCGCGATGTAAGCCCGAGTCGCGCGCACGTCAGCTAAGTATCGGCAATCCCGGTCGATTGCTTTAGCGATTTTATTCTCAGGCGGTGGCGAGCGTGGTGCGCCGCGTCCCCTGCACCCCGATCCCACCCCGGCGCTGGAGCATGTACAGCCAGACCACTCCGGCGATCATCAGGCCGATGCTCTCGAGCTGGGGCGCGGTCAGATCGGCCACGACCCGGTGGTTGCGGCGCACGAACTCGACCAGCAGCCGCTCGAGACCGGACAGCAACAGGTAGAAGGCGAACAGGGCCCCCGGCCTGAACCGGTCCCGCATCCTCCACAGCCACCAGGCGACGACCCCCATCGCCAGCGTCTCGTAGATCGGGGTGGGCTGCACCTTCACCCCGGGTGGCGTGGGAACCGTCCCGTGCCGGTAGCTCATCGCCCACGGCAGGCTCGACGGCTTGCCGTAGTCCCCGTCGCCCGAGACCTGGCAGCCGATGCGGCCGATCGCGTAGCCCATCGCCAGCGGCACGCTGGCGAGATCGAGTAGCGCGAGCGACAGCATGTCGCGCCACTTCGCCCAGGCGATCACGGCCAGCGCGCCGCCGATCACCCCGCCGTACCAGACCAGCCCAGAGCCCGAGAACAGGCTCCCGAGCAGGTCGTGCTTGACCTGGCTGTAGTTCTGGACGATGTAGTAGACCCGCGAGCCGACGAGGCCGCCGACCAGGGCCGCAAAGGCCATCTCGTAGGCGTAGTCGACCGGCTTGCCGAGCTCGCGCAGGCGTCGCACGAGGATCCCTCCGGCGGCCAGGAAGCCGCACGCGAACACGATCCCGAAGCTCTTCAACGAGACTCCCAGGACGTGGATCTCGGGGCGCATCCACCACAGGGTAGGGCTCCGGCGCGATCGTGGGCCAACTAGCATGGCCCGCTCCGTGGAGACCGTGCCGTCCAGCCAGCCGTCGGTCGCCGTGGCGATCCCGGCCTACAACGAGGCGGACGGAATCGGCGGCTTCCTGCAGGAGATCGACCGCGCGCTCTTCCCCCATGTCAGCTCGCTGGCGCTGATCGTGGTCGACGACGCCTCCGGTGACGACACCGGCCGTGTGCTCAGCGAGGTGGGCCCTCAGCTCAGCGGACAGCTCGAGGTGATTCGCAACGCGGAGAACCGCGGCCACGGCCCGAGCGTGCTCGAGGCCTACCGCCGGGCGCTGGCCCACGGGCCGGACTACGTGCTCCAGGTCGACGGCGACGGACAGTTCCTGGGCAGCGACCTGCGACGAGTGCTGGTGCTGCTGATCGACGAGGCGCATGCCGTCTCGGGCGTGCGGCGCTTTCGCCAGGACCCGTGGTTCCGGATGATCATGACGCGGCTGGTCCGCAGCTACGTGAACTTCGGCTTCGGCGTCAGCGCGCGAGATCCGAACTGCCCGCTGCGCGGCTACGAGGCGGCGATGCTGCAGGACCTGCTGACCGCGATTCCCGTGGAATGTCTGGTGCCGAACCTGTACCTGACCGTCGTCGCCTCCCGGCGGGGGCTGGCGCTGCTGGAGGTCGACGTCAGCCACCGCGTGCGCCGCGGGGGCTCCGCCGAGGGCAGCACCTGGAAGCGGGGTCCACGCTCGCCGGTCCCCTGGCGGCTGGTTCGCTTCTCGTTCGCGGCGCTGCTCGAGACGCGCGCGTTCCGCGCTTCGCTGGCTGCGCCGGGGCGGGTACGCGGATCGTCGCGGGGCGCGCGCGAGCACTGAGCCGATGCCGAAGCTATTCTCGCGGCCGATGGAAGCGACGCCAACCCCGAGCGGGGCTCGCATCCTCTGGCTGCGGCTGCGCGGCGCCCCGCGCGAGCTGCGCCAGGCCGGCAGCCTGCGGGTCTGGTTCATGTACCTCCCGGGCCCCGGTCCGCTGCTGATGTCCTGGATCCGTAAACGCTGGACCATCTTCCGCAATCCGCACGCGCAGATCGAGTTTCGCGGGCCGGTCTATCTGGGGCCCGGCTTCAGCCTGGACATGCCGCACGGCGGGATCTTCAGCGTCGGGCCCGGGGTGGTGTTCCGGCGCGGCTTCCGCGCCGAGTTCGGCGGCCCCGACGCCCGGATCACGATCGGCGCGATGGCCGTCTTCACCTACGACGTGGTGATCCAGTGCTCCTCCTCGATCGACATCGGCGCCCACTGCCAGTTCGGCCAGGCGTCGCTCGTGGTCGACGGCAACCATCGTTTCAAGGACCTCGATCGGCCGATGCTCGCGCAGGGCTACGACCTGACCCCGCTGAGGATCGCCGACCACGCCACCGTCACCACGAAGTGCACGATCGTGGCCGACATCGGCGAGCGCACGTTCATCGGCGCCAACTCGGTCGTCTCGCGCCCGCTGCCGCCGTTCTGCGTCGCGGCCGGCGCCCCGGCTCGAGTGCTCGAATACTTCGGGCCGCCCGGCCAGGAACCACCCGAGCTCGTGCCGGCGTAGGAGACTTCGCCGGGCGATGCGACTACTGACGATCGGGGTCTACGACTGGGATCTGCAGAGCTGGCTCCAGGCGCTCACCGACGCCGAGGTGACCGCGCTGTGGGACGTGCGCCAGCGCCGCGGCGTCCGCGGCCCGCAATATGCCTGGGCGAACTCCCAGCGCCTGCAGCGCGCGTTGGCCGACGCGGGGATTGCCTACGCCCACCACAGGGAGCTCGCGCCGACGACCGA
This sequence comes from uncultured Solirubrobacterales bacterium, assembly GCA_963808605.1. Lineage (GTDB taxonomy): Bacteria > Actinomycetota > Thermoleophilia > Solirubrobacterales > Solirubrobacteraceae > Palsa-465. Next base: position 110,069 of record CAWEGQ010000009.1, on the reverse strand, counting down.
ATTGCGGCACCTGCAGTACGCCGAGGACGCGCGGCAGAAGGTCGGCAAGCGCTCCCGGGTGCAGCTCGCGGAGGAGTACCGCCGGCGCTTCATCCACGAGATCCTCGATCACTGTGCCGATCGAGCCGCTGGTCGAGCAACTGCCCGCGGACGGGGCATGCGTACTGCTGTGCGTCGAGCGGGATCCCGAGGCCTGCCATCGATCGATCGTGGCGGAGCGAATCGCCGGCGTCGGCAACCTGGCAGTCGGGCACCTGCGCCCCGAGTAGCACCAGGTTCGCCCGACCGGTTGCCGGGTAGAACCACCGCCGTGCGATCGACGAGCCCGACATGACCCGGATGCGCGCGGCGGCCGCCGCCGTGCTGACCTCGCGCGTGGCCTACGGGGTCGCCCTGGCCCTCGCCCCCGAGAAGCTGGCGGCGGGCTGGATCGGCGCGCCGGCCCGATCGAAGGCCGGCCAGGTCCCGCTCCGCGCCCTGGGGGCGCGCGAGGCCGCGTTTCACGGCGCCGCGCTAATCGCCCTGATCCGCGACGAGCCGCTGCGGCGCTGGCTGGTGGCCAGTATCGCCGGCGACCTGACCGACGTAGTCTCGACGATCGCCGCCCGCCGTGACGTCCCAGATAAGGCCCCGCTGCTGACCGTCGCCCTGGGCGGCGGCGCCGCCGCGCTCAGCGCCATCGTCGCCCGCGAGCTCGACCGCTGAACCAGTCAAAACTTCCGGATGGTGATCACCACCGGCGCCGCGTAGCGCTCAGCGCGGATGGGGGTGGTGGGCGATAAGCCGCCACATTGGCGGCTTATCGCCCAACACCCCCTCTGATCCGCTCGGTCGCCGAGCGCAGGCGAGCCACCCGCCCACCCGCCGCCCGTCCACGTCCCGCCCGCCCACCTGATGCGGCCTCCGACCCCGGGCCCCCGCCCCGGTAGGCGATCAGGTGCACGCGGCCGTGATACCTGCGGTAGCGCAGCAGCCCCCGCGCGGTCGCGTGCTTGAGGATCGCCCGGATCGGCAGTTCGCGGTGCAGGGGCGTGTCGCCGGGGATCGGCTCGAGCAGGTTGACCATCACGATCGCCGCCCGGGACTCGAGCGAGGCCAGGAACCCGAACGGGTCATCGACGTGCTCGATCACGTCGAACGCGTAGGCGGCGTCGAAGCCGCCCGGGACGTCGCCGTCGAGGTCGTGGACGGGAGCCTGCAGGCCCCGGCGATCCAGCCGCCAGCGCAGGAAGTCGACGCTCGGGTTGGCGAAGTCGGCGAACTCGACCCGGTAGCCGCGCTCGAGCAGGCGCAGGCCGTCGGCGCCGATCCCGCAGCCATAGTCGAGCAGACGCGCGCCCGGCTCCACCAGCGCGGAAAGCGCGCGCCGGTACGGCTCCTTGGTGCCCGACATCGCGAACACGGTCAGGTCGTACAGGTAGATCTCGCTGGTGCGGTAGAAACTCGCCTCGTCGCCGACCGCGGCGGCCTCCTCGTCGAGCACGGCCGCGTGGCGCTGGAGCTTGTCCAGGTCGAACCGGTCCCCCAGATAGGCGCGGAGCTCCTCGAGGTCGAGCTGGCGATCCCACCCGTCGTGGAAGCTCGGGGCGATCTGCTGGTGATACCAGCGATCCGCCCGGGCCTGCACCCGCGCGCGCAACGGCACGATCCGCTCGGGGATCAGGTCGACCACCGCCGGCCACAGGCGCGAGACCGCCGGCGCCGCCGCGTGGGCGACCATCCGCTCACGGTAGTAGGGCCGGAACCAGTCGTGCTTGGAGGCCATCAGCCGCTCGGCCACGCCGTTCAGCTCGGCGCGGCGGCGGATCGCGTCGAGATCCTGCTCGTGGAGGTGCTGCACCACCGCCGATGGCTCGTAGCGCAGGCGCATCCCGAGCTGGGCGGCCCGCCAGCCGAAATCGATGTCCTCGTAGCCGAAGCGGAAGTCCGGGTCGAACCCGCCCGCGGCCAGGAACAGCTCCCGCTTGAGCGAGACGTTGGACGTGTAGAAGCGCCCGAAGCCGGCGTCGTCCCCCCGCTCCCGGGACAGCTGGCGGTAGTCGAACTGGGTACCCGACCAGTCCAGCCAGCGGTTCACGCGGCTGCCGGCGACCTCGGGGTGCCAGCTGACGTGCCCCAGCACGGCAACCTCCATCTCCGGCTCGGCCGCGTGGCGCTCGAGGTGGCGCTGCACCAGGCCGGGCAGCGGGATCGTGTCGTCGTTGAGGAACAGCAGGAGCGAGGTGTCAGCCAGCCGCACGCCGAGGTTGCGGGCGTTGCCGGGACCCTCGTCCTCGCGCACGACGAACCGCACGCCGGAGAAAGCGCGGAGCGCCGGCGGCACCGTCTGGTCCAGCCCGTTGACGATCACGATCGTGGAAAACCCGGCCGTCGTCTGCCCGGCCAGCGCCCGCAGCGTCCGCTCCAGGATCGCCCAGCGACCGCTGGTCGGGATCACCACGGTCAGCGGGTCTGCCAAGTCAGGCCTCGGGCGCCAACCGGTGCGCCTCGAGCCAGCCCGGCGCCAGCGGCCCCTCCGAGGTGCAGTAGTCGGGGTGGTCGAAGGCGTGGGCGAGGTACATCTGCTCGTGCCAGGGCAGGTCGAAATGCTCGCGAGGCAGGCCGTAGCGCAGGCCGTGGATCTTGCCGATCTTGCGTTCCTGGTGGCCGGCGTTGAAGTCGGTGATGGCGGCGCGCTCGCCGTTGAAATCGCTCCAGCCGTAGCCGAACAGGTCATCGAAGTAGCAGGCCACCCGCGGCAGCAGCCCACCGGTGGGGGCCGCCAGCACGCCGAACGCCTCGACCGTCGCGGAGTAGTAGTCGAGGTCGAAGGCCACGAATCCCACCGGCGCATGGGCGGCGCCGGTGAACTCGGGGACCGTCTCCCCCACCGGGCCCAGCACGAGCTGCGCGCTGCGCAGGCGCGCCCGCAGCGCCGACTCGTCCATCTCGAACCAGCCGGGCTCGATCAGCCAGGGCAGGTCGCGGTGATCGACCGGCGGCGGCATCCCGGTGCCGGCGTCGAAGCCGATGACGTCGACCTCGACGCCGCTGCACCGCGTAGCCGCGGCGGCGGCCCGCTCGAGCGCCAGCAACCCATTGCCGCCGGCCACGCCGAACTCGAGCGCGGCGATCCGCGGCAGGCCGAGCGCGGCGGCCACCCGGACAGCCAGCAGCGTTCCCCACAGGTACTGGGGCCGGGTGTCCACGCCCTGATCCAGGCACCATCGGAAGGTCACCCCGACATCGGTGGTGTCTGGCGGTCCTGGCCCCGGCCCCCGGCGCGACCGGAACATGCCAGCGCGCTCAGGCCGGGGCACGGCGGCGGGCGGCCCGCAGGGCGTCGAGCAGGACCGGCGGGGTGATCTGGCGGACGATCCGCTTGACGCGGCCGCCCCCGGCGAGCTCGAGCGCCTGACCGGAGCCCGCCCACACCGTGTTGTGCGAGGGCGGGGCGGCGCCGTTCTCCTCGGGCCGGCCGTTGCTGTAGTAGTAGAGCGCCAGCGACCGGCGGCTGCGGTCCTCGGGGCAGTTCAGCGGTTCGGGATGGCCGTGGAAGGAATGCTCGGTCGTGTTGAACACCACAAGCCGGTTGAACAGGGGAAGGATCCTCTGCTCGCAGCGCTCCATCTTGCGGCTCCACAGCTCGAGCGCCCCGCCGTAGTCCGCTTCCCAATCGCGGTTCAGGTAGATCAGCGCGTTCAGGCGCCGGTCGAGGTTGGTCAGCGGATGGCGGTTGAAGTCGACGTGCACGCCGAGATGGCCGCCCCGGACGATCTGGTGCAAGCCGCCCCCCTCGAGGTGCGGGTCGGGGACGAGTCCCCGGATCGAGGTGAGCTCGACCAGAAAGTCGATGAACGCCGCCGAGTTGAGCTCGGCCAGCAGAGCGCGGGTGCACTCGCCCATCCGCGAGTCATCGCGGCTGGCCAGCTTGCGCTCGTTCTCGCTCTCGAAGCGCCACCAGGCGTCCTCCTCGGCTGAGGGAAACTCGGCCAGCACCTCGTCGAGCACCGACTCGGGCAGGAAGTCGTCGAGCACGATGTGCGGGTATGGCTTGGCGGCGGCGTACTCCGGGCGATGGGCCGCGGCCAGTTCCCTGAGGCGCTGGCTGTCGAAGTGAAAGGGCCGGGACATCTGCTCACAGGCCGCCGGTGGGGACGGCGAGGGCGCCTACAGTAGCAACGGCAGGGTTCAGGCCCCGGGCGATGTGGCCGGCTTGGCGATCGCGATGATCGAGTGACCGAACGGCATCCGCCAGCGCGCGAGCAGGTGTCGCTCGGCGCTCATCGTGGCCGCCAGCGCCCGGTTCAGGGCCGGCCGTAAGTCGTGCGAGAGATTCGTCCGGTCGCCCGGCGGAACGAACCTCTCCTGCAGCTTCTTCATCAGCACCGCCGGCAGGATCGCCGGGAACAGCAGGGTGTTGAAGTAGGTCAGCTTGACCGGCTCGAGCCCCGCCGCGGTCAGCTTGTCCCCGAGCTCTCGGATCGTATAACGGCGCTCGTGATGCGCCACGCGATCGTTGTTGGCGTAGAGGAACTGGTAGGCCGGCGTCGAGATGAACAGTCGCCCGTCCGGGGCCAGCGCCCGCCGGCACTCGCGCAGCGCGCGCACGTCCTCCTGGACGTGCTCGATCGTGTCGAACAGCGTCACCAGATCCACCGTCCCGGACTCCACCGGGAGCTCGTAGGCGGAGCCGAGACGGACGTTGGGGAAGCCGCGGTTGTGACAGAACTCGACCAGCTCTGAGGAGGTGTCGACCCCCCAAACCTCGCCGAACTGGGCCAGCGGCTCGAGCATCCCGCCCGCCCCGCAGCCGACGTCGAGGACCCGGAGCCCGGGCCGACCGGCCAGCTCGAGGCCCAGCAGGTGCATGAAGATCCGGCGACGCCCGACGAACCAGAAGTGCGTCCGCTCCAGCTCGACGAACTGACGGTTGGCCGTCTCCTCCATCGCGCTACGCGGACGGGCGGCCGAGCACGACCATCTCGTCCATGAAGTTCAGGTACACGTTGGCCGACTCGAGCCGGGCGAGCGGCGAGAGAGCCTTTGAGATCAACGGATGGAGCCGTCCCGCTCGCTCGGCGATGAACTGGAGCGAGACATATTTCCCCCCGTAGCGGTGGGTCAGCCGCTCGGTGGTGAAACCGGCGGAGCGCATCAGGTCGCGGGCCGTCGACGGGGTGAAGTGGTAGATGTGCTCGGCGTGCTTGAAGTGATGCCACTTCGGACCCAGCAGCCGGGCGAAGCGGCTGTCGATGTCCTGGGTCTCGAGCACCAGCAGGCCGCCGGGCTTGAGCAGCGAGCGCGCCCGGGCCAGCAGGGCCTGGGGGTCGGGCACGTGCTCGACCACGTCCCACATCGTGATCAGATCGAAGGATCCGTCGGGATGCGGCGCGGTCTCGAGCGTCCCGAAGTGAACCGCGTCGCCGAAGCCGAAGTGGTCCCGGGCGTGCGATCCGATCGCCCGTGAAACCTCGACGCCGTAGGTCTCGAATCCGCGCTCGCGCAGCACCGCCATGCAGAAGCCGGCCGCGCAACCGACGTCGAGCGCGCGACCCGCGCGCGGGCCGTCCCTGAGGGCGAAGCCAAGCCGGCGCCGGAACGTCCGCAGGTAGAGCGGCTCGTCGGCGCGGTAGTCGTGGTAGCCGAGGGTCTTGGGCGAACCTGAGCGCCAGTAGGAGTCGTCCGCGTAGATCCCGACCAGACCCTCCGGATCCAGGCGCGGCGAGACGAAGCCCAGCCCGCAGGCCGAGCAGCGGCGAACCGAGTACGGAGGCTCGGTGAACGCGACCTCGAAGCGCTCGGAGCCGCACAGCGGGCAGCGCGTCACCTCCACCGGGGCTGAGTCCAGAGTCGTCGTCATCCCGATCAGCCGAAGTACTCGGATTCGGTGGCCACGGCCTCGTGTCCGGCGTCGCGCTGCTCGACGGTCGCCCAGGCCATCCGGCGGCCCATCTCGATCGACTGGTCCATGTTGTTGTAACGGAACAGGCCCTGCCGGCCGCCGGTCTTGATGTTGGTCAGCGAGTGGACGAAGTCGAGCACCGGGGTCAGGTTCTGCTTGTAGGTGAGGTCGTAGACCGGATAGGCATGCGGGATCTTCTTGACGAACGACCCGAGCACTTCGCCGGAGCGGATGAAGCCGATCGACTCGAGGTCGGAGGTGGCGATCTTGGTCAATTCGTCGTCGTCGGCCCGCCAGTGCTCGTCGCCGAGCCGGCAGGTGATCTCGGCGCAGATCATCGTCTTACCCTCCGGGGCGCACTCGGGGCTGAAGTTCTTGGGCTCCGAGATGCGGTGAATGGTCAGGTGGGACTCCGGCAGGTACACCCAGCTGTCGGGCGAGACCGAGGGCTTGTCGAGCTTCAGGTAGATGAACACGATCGAGACGTACTCGAGGTTGCCGATCGAGCTGAGCACGTGGTCGGGCGCGGCGGGGCGCACGCTGCGGGCCAGGGCGGTGATGGGGATCGTCGAGATGTAGTGGTCGGCCTCCACCGTGCCCGGGGCGCGGCCGCCGTACTTGACCCCGGTCACCTCCGAGCCCTCGCGGTGGATCCGGGTGACCGGCGCGCCGGTGATCACCGTCGAGCCCATCGCCTCGAGTTCGCGGACGTAGCCGCGGGCGATCTCGCCGATCCCGCCCCGAGCCGGGTAGATGAAGCTCCGCACCAGCCCGCGGGGCGTGTCCCCGGTCTTGACCAGCGTCTTCTTGACGGCGTCGACGAGGTCGAGCTGCGAGATCCGCTGGCTGGCCCAGTCGCCGGAGATCTCGCGCGGCGGCATCTTCCACGACTTGCCGGTGTAGAGGCCGAAGAACAGGTTGTACAGCGTGCGCCCGAAGCGCTTGGTCACCCATCCCTCGAAGTTCTCGTCGCTGTGGTGGGTCAGGCCCACCCGCTCGGTGAAGCGCACCATCCCGTAGTCGAGGAACGACCGCAGCAGCAGCCGGGGAGGCAGGTTGCGTAGGACGTTCGAGGCCACCAGCGGATACTCGAAGAAGCGGTTGTTGAGCCTGATCCGCGAGAGCCGCTTGGCCTGCCGGTGGTTGCCGGCCAGGATCGTCTTGACGTGCTCGATCAGCTCTTCGTCGGTGGTGTGGAACCGGTGCGGGCCGAAGTCGTAGGACCAGTATTCCCCGTCGCTCTCGTCGATGAAGGAGGAGGCCATCCCCCCGGCGTGCTCCTCCCGCTCGAGCACGGTGACCTCGACCCCCGCCTTGGCGAGCTCATAGGCGCAGGCCAGACCGGCGAGTCCGCCCCCGAGTACGCAAACGCGCTGGATCATCCGGGGCGGGATGGTACTGGCAGGCGTCCAAATCGCTCCCTGACCGCCCGCAGCCCCAGCGCGGCCAGCATCACGAAGAACGGATCGGCTGGCGAGCGATAGCGGGTCGACCCGATCAGCATGACGGTGCTCAGCAACAGCGCGGCCGGGCACCACCAGAACGCAGCCGGCGCGGCTCTGGCGGCGCGCGTGAAGGCACCACCGATGGCGATCAGGCCGAGCAGCCAGAATGCGTACACGCTCAGATCGGCCAGCCCCTTCGGGTACGCCTCGTACTGCGCCGCCCAGCTCTCGAATCCGGTCCCGCCGAGGTTGAACAGGCGCACGGTGTCCCAGTAGCCCGTCTTCAGCAGGCTCGACGGGTGCGCCTCGATGTAGTCGGCCCCGATCGTGACCAACCGGCTCGAGACTCCGGCCTCGTTCAACCCCGGCGAGGACCGGAGCACACGGCCCAGCTCGGGAGTGGGCGGGATCCACATCGCCGGGAAGTCCCGTCGGTGCTGGGCCGTCGGGTCGTAGGTGCCGGCGAGTGCGTAGCCGCTTTCGGTCGACGTCGGGACGAAGGCATGGAGCACGTGGGCATTGCGGATCGTCCACGGGATCAGGGCCAGGGCGGTGGTAGCCACCAGCGCGAGCGGGACGCGCAGGGACCGCCAGGCGAACCGCGGCCGCCCCGTCCAGACCAGGAACCCGATCGGCGCCAGCAGGACGATCCCGTTGCTGCGCGTAAGCGCGGCCAGGACGACGAGCACGCCGGTCAGCACCAGCCAGCGCCACGCTCCGCCGCGCTCGCGCGCGACCAACCCGCTCAGCACCGCCGCCAGCACGAGGGGAATGAACAACGACTCCGACATCAACGACGAACCGACCAGCACCAGCGGCGGATAGATCGCCGCGATCAGGCCGGACAGGAGGGCCACCCCCGGACCCCACAAGCGCAACGCGATCAGGCAGATCAACGCGACGGAGGCCGCGCCCAGCAGCGCCTCGAGCATCCGTCCCGCCTCCCACCGCGCCTTCTCATCACCGGCCCCCACCAGCTTGTACACGCCGGCCAGCGCCAGCGGGAACATCGGCGGGCGAAACGCCGTCGGGCCTCCCCGCCCGGTCAGACCGGAGATCGGGAACCCACCGGTCTGAGCCAGTGAGACGGCGATCCGGTCGTAGTCGCTGGCATCGGTCGCCGGCGCGAACTGCGGCGTGGCCAATACCACCACCACCCGGACCAGCAGCGCCAGCGCCACCACCGCGACCAGCCCCCGCCCGAGCCGCCTCGGCGCTACCAAGCGCGGTCACCTGCCTCGGCGCTGACGCCGATCGCCCCGACCGCGGCCAACACCACGATCAGTGGCTCGAGCGTGGCCCGGTAGCGAGTGCCCCCCTCCACGGTGAACGTGACCGACGCCCCCAGCGCCAGTGCGATCACGCCCACGACCACGGCGCGGCGTCGCCGGCGGACGCGCCACAGGCCGATCAGGGCCAGGGGCAACAGGACGTCGTAGAGATCGAGGCCCACCTCGGAGACGAACCGGCTTCTCCCCTCAAACGGCACCTCGGCCAGCGAGTGCGACCGGCGGCGGATGTCCCACAGGCGGGAGAGGCCGTTCCAGAAGAACGCGCCGAACAGCGAGCCGGGGTGGGCGGAGATGTACGACAGGCCGCGGTGGATCAGCGCCGAGCGCAGCTTCACGTCGCTGAGCGGATGCGCCGGGTTGAACAGGTCGACGACGTTGGGGGGCTCCCGGCGCCAGCCGTAGGGGGACACCGAGTCGTGAGCCGAGGTGGAGTTGAACGTGCCGTAGAGCGCGGCGTCCTGCAGCGAGATCGGCACGAACCCATGCATGACGATCGCATTTCGCACCGTCCAGGGCGCCACCACCAGCACGGCGCTCAGGGCAGCGACGGCGGCGAGCCCGACACCGCGGCGCCAGCCGACGCTCACCCCCCAGGCGATCAGCGCGGCGAAGACCAGGAACTCGCCGCTGGGCCGGATCAGCAGCGAGATCCCGACCAGGACTCCGGACAGCGCCGCATTTCGCCGCGACGGACGGCGGGTCAGCACCACGATCAGCACCGCCAGCGTCAATGGCGTGGCCAGGGACTCGGGATAGAGCAGCTCCTCGTACTGCCAGGCCAGCGGATACAGGGCCACCACGAGCGCGGCGATCACCGCCACGCGGGCTCCGAACAGCCGCCGCGCCAACAACCAGGTCAGCACGATCGTGACCGCGCCGAGCGGGACCTGGACCAACCGCACCGCCGTCGGGTGATGTCCCAGCAGCGTGTACCAGAGCCCGACCCAGGCCGGATAGCCCGGGGCCTTCCAGGCGCCCGCGTGCTCGACGCCGTAGGGGAGCGAGGTCCAGAACAGATGACCGTGGGCGATCATCTGCCCCTCCAGGTCGTACTCCGGCGCGTCCCCGGCCAGCGCGTAGTGCCGGGTCAGCAGCACGTAGGCCAGTCGCACGACGAGACCGATCGCGATCGCCGCCGTCAGCCAGGCGAGCTCGCGAACGGGAACCTCGTCGACCCCGGCCAGCTTCCCCAGGTATCGAGATGCTCGGCGCAAGGGCCACCAGTTTGCCTGTCGAGGCGTCGATAAAGTAAGCCGGTGTCCGCGCTGACCGCACGCAGGCGCGTTCGCGTGCACGGGAGCCGGTCCGCAGCGCTGGCTCTGCTGGTGGCGCTCGCGTTGGTGCTGCGGCTGGCGGTGATCGTCGCGACGCCGCATTTCGTCCCCGTGACCGACGCCTCGGAGTACGACCGCGATGCCGTCGCCCTGGTCGACTCCGGCACGTTCTCGCCGTCGGATGCCACCTTCCACGGCGGGCCCACGGCCTACCACCCGCCGTTGTTCCCGATCGTGCTGGCCGGGGCCTATGGCCTGGTCGGGACCGGATCCGAGCACACGCGCTGGGACGCCGGGCGGGTGCTCGAGGCGGGGCTCGGCGCGCTCGCGGTCCTGTTGACCGGGCTGATCGCCACCCGACTCTGGGGGCCGGCGGATCGGACTGGTCGCCGCCGGGATCGCCGCCATCGACCCGTCCCTGGTACTGGTCGGCTCCTCGCTGCTGTCCGAATCGCTGTTCATCCCGCTGGTCCTGGGGGCGGTCCTGGCTGCGCTGAGCTACCGCGACTCGCGACGCCTGCGCTGGGCCGCCACCGCGGGAGTCCTGGTCGGGCTCTCCGCCCTCACCCGCGGAAACGGCGCGCTGCTGATCATCCCGATCGGCTTCCTGCTCTGGGTCGGCCGGCCCCGCTTCACCCGGCCGGCGCTGGCGGCCCCGGCCCTCGCGGTCGCGGCCACCCTCCTGCTGCTCGTCCCCTGGACGATCCGCAACATCGACGTGTTCCACCGCTTCGTGCCGATCGCCACCGAGACCGGGTACGCCCTGGAGGGGACCTACAACCCCACGATGCAGAACTACCACCGCTTCCCGGCGCTGTGGTCGGCCCCGGTCGTGGCGGTGGCTCGGTTCGACCAGCTGCATCCCAGCGCCAGCGAGGCGCAGATCTCCGACCACCTCCAGAGCCTGGCCTGGCGCTATATCCGCCACCATCCCGCCTCGGTCGTGAAGACCGTCTATTGGAACACGGTGCGCATGCTCGGCCTGACCCCCGGCCTCGAGCGCTACCTCGCCCCCTCCGAGGGGTATCCAAGCTGGCTGGCGGTGCTGAGCGCCTACGCGTTCTGGCCCCTGCTGGCGCTGGCCGGGCTCGGCGGCTTGGCTTTACTCGGCCGCTTCGGGCTGAGCGCGCGCGGCCGGGCTCCGTGGGCGCTGTGGGCCTGTCCGCTGCTGATCTACCTCACCGCCGCCGTATTCGAGGGCACCACGCGCTATCGCGCCCCGGCTGATCCATTCCTGATCATGTTGGCCGCGCTCGGCGCCCTGGCCCTGGTGGAACGCGCCGGAGTCGCGCGGTGAGCGTGGGGGCGCTGCCGCTGCGGCCGCGGGTTCCCGTGCAGGCAAGCCGAGCCAGGCTGCGCCGCGGGCCGCTGGCCGCGCTGGTGGTGCTCGCGCTGGTGCTGCGCCTGGCTGTCGTGTTCGCGACCCCGCACTTCGTCCCGGTCACCGACGCCGGCGAGTTCGATCACATCGCCGTCTCGCTGGCCCACACCGGGAGCTATCCGCTGTCCTACGTCAACCCGCGGCAAGGCGGGCCCACGGCGTTTCGCCCGCCGCTGTTCCCGGTGGCGCTGGCCGGCGTCTACAAGCTGGTCGGAACCGGATCCGAACACACCCGCTGGGACGCCGGGCGCGTACTCGAGGCAATCCTCGGAGCGCTTGCCGTCCTGCTGATCGGGCTGATCGCCACCCGACTCTGGGGGCCACGCGTCGGACTCGTAGCCACCGGGATCGCCGCGATCTACCCACCGCTGGTGCTGATCGGCACCTCGCTGCTCTCCGAATCGCTGTTCATCCCACTGGTGCTGGCCGCCGTCTGGGCCGCCCTGCAATACCGAGACGCCAAACGCCTGCGCTGGGCCGCGATCGCCGGCGTCCTCGTCGGCCTCTCCGCCCTCACCCGCGGCAACGGCATCTTCCTGATCATCCCCGTGGGGTTTCTCCTCTGGGTGCAGAGGCCCCGCTTCACCCGCCGCGCATTGGCCGCCCCCGCCGCAGCCCTCGCCGCCGTCGTCCTCGTGCTCGTCCCCTGGACGATCCGCAACCTCAACGTCTTCCACCAATTCGTCCCCGTGACCACGGAGACCGGATATGCACTGGAAGGGACCTATAACGCCGCGGTCCAGAACGACAAGCGGTTCCCGGCGCTGTGGCGGGCGCCGCTGCTGCGCATGCAGGGCGCCTTCAACCGCCCCGGCGCCACCGAGGCCAGCGTCTCCGGGGTCCTGACCCACCAGGCGCTCCACTACATCCACCAGCACCCGGGTTCCCTGGCCACGACGCTGTACTGGAACACGCTGCGCCTGCTGAACCTCACCGGCGTCAGGGTCGAGCGCGACTTCGCCCGCGGCGAGGGCTACCAGATCTGGCTGGCCGAGCTGAGCGTGTACGCGTTCTGGTTGGTGCTGGCGCTGGCGATCGCCGGGGCGCTGACCCGTGCCGTCCGAGCGGCGCCCGCGGCGCTTTGGGGCGTCCCGCTGGTCATCTACCTGAGCACGGTGCTGCTGCTCGGTTTGACCCGCTACCGCTCTCCCGCCGACCCGTTCTTGATCATGCCCGCCGCGCTCGCGTTGACGGGCGGATGGGACCGGCTGGCCCGCAGGCGCCCGGCCAGGGAAACCAGCGCCAGCGCCGCCAGCAGCACGAAGAATGGATCGGCCGGAGACCGGTAGCGGGTCAGGCCCTCCAGGAACAGCGTGCTCAACAGGATGATCGCCGGAACGCCCCACAGCGCGGCCGGCACCCGTCTGGCGCCCCGGGTCAGCGCGCCGGCGACCGCCAGCCCCAGCAGCAACCAGAACGCGTACACGCTGTACTGCGCCAGGCGGAGCGGGTAGCCCTCGCCGAAGGAGAACACCTCCTCGAGCGTCGGCCCCTGCAGGTTGAACAGGCGCAGCGCGCTCAGGTACCCGGTCCTCAGCAGCGACCCGGGATGGTGCTCGATGTAGTGCAGGCCGATGCTGGTCAGCCGCGAGGAGACCTGCGCTTCGTTGGCGTCCGGGTGGGCGGCGGCCACCGCTCGCATCTGATCCAGCGGCGGGTACCACAGAGCGGGGAACACCTTGCGGTACTGGTCGGCGGCGTTGTAGGTGCCGGCCAGCGCGTAGCCGGGCTCGGTGGTGGTGGGGACGAATTGATGAAACACGCTGTAGTTGCGGATCGTCCACGGCACCACGGTCAGGATCGTGGCCAGCACCACGGCCAGCGGCGCCCGCAACCCGGGCCGGCGGGGGGGCGAGCGGTGCTCCCAGACCAGGAAGGCGAGCGGGATGGCCAGGACGAACCCGTTTCCGCGGGTCAGCGCGGCCAGTCCGGTCAGCACCCCGGCCAGCACCGCCCAGCGCCACCGGTGCGCCGAGTCGCGATGGAGCAGGGCGGCCAGCACGGCCCCCAGGACCAGGGGGATGAACAGCGACTCGGAGAGCAGGGAAGTCCCCACCAGCACAAGCGGCGGATACACCGCCGCGATCCCGCCCGCCACCAACCCGACCGCGGGCCCCCATAATCGCCAGCCGATCAGGAAGATCAAGCCGACGGCAAGCGCCCCCAGGGCCGCCTCCATGACCCGTCCCGCCTCCCACCGGGTGTGCTCAGAACCCGTCCCGACGACCGTGTACACCGCGGCCAGCGCCACCGGGAACAACGGTGGCCGGAACGCGGTCGGGCCACGGGGCGCCCACTCCGCGGAGCTGGGGAAACGACCGTGGTCGGCCAGCGACACGGCGAGCCGGTCGAAGTCGGCCGCGTCGGTGCGCGCCTGGTAATCCGGCGTGGCGATCACGACCGCGATTCGCACGATCAGGGCCACCACGACCAGCCCGGCGAAGCAGTAGGCGAGGCGTGGCCGCGGTCGCTGTCGGGGCGGATCGATCACGGCACCAGCATCGGGGGCGTCGCCACGATACTTGGTAGCTTCGAGCCGCGATGAGCCCGGAACCGAACCGGCCGCGCTCCTACCGAGCCTGGCTGCTCGGTCTGGTGGCGGTGGCCCTGGTGCTCCGCCTGGTCATCGTGCTCGCCACGCCGCACTTCTCCCCGCTGGAGGACTCGGCCGCCTACGACCGCAACGCGGTGTCGCTGGCCCGGACCGGCTCGTTCATCCCCGTCTCCCAGGAGACCCTGCACGTCGGGCCCACCGCCTTTTACCCGCCGTTGTTCCCGGTGGCGCTGGCCGGCGTCTACAAGCTGGTCGGAACCGGATCCGAACACACCCGCTGGGACGCCGGACGCGTACTCGAGGCAATCCTCGGAGCGCTCGCCGTCCTGCTGACCGGGCTGATCGCCACCCGACTCTGGAGGCCACGCGTCGGACTCGTAGCCACCGGGATCGCCGCGATCTACCCACCGCTGGTGCTGATCGGCACCTCGCTGCTCTCCGAATCGCTGTTCATCCCACTGGTGCTGGCCGCCGTCTGGGCCGCCCTGCAATACCGAGACGCCAAACGCCTGCGCTGGGCCGCGATCGCCGGCGTCCTCGTCGGCCTCTCCGCCCTCACCCGCGGCAACGGCATGCTTCCTGATCATCCCGATCGGCTTCCTCCTCTGGACACAACGGCCCCGCTTCACCCGCCCCGCCCTGGCCGCCCCCGCCGCAGCCCTCGCCGCCGTCATCCTCGTGCTCGTCCCCTGGACAATCCGCAACCTCGACGTCTTCCACCAATTCGTGCCGATCGCCACCGAGACCGGCTACACGCTCGACGGCACCTTCAACGCCGCCGTCCAGAACGGCGAGCAGCGCTTTCCGGCGATGTGGGTCATGCCGCAGGCTCGGACGCAGCAGCTCTACGCCGAGGACCCCCATGCCAACGAGGCCTCGATCTCCCAGACGCTGACCACCGAGGCGCTGCACTACATCCGCGCGCACCCCGTCTCGCTGCTCAAGACCGCCTACTGGAACACCGTGCGGATGCTCGACCTGACCCCAGCCGTGGAGCGCTATTTCGCTCCCTACGAGCGCTATCCGACCTGGCTGGCGATGTTGAGCGTGTACGTGTTCTGGGGCCTGGCGCTGCTGTGTATCGCCGGCGTCGCCTCCGGCCGCGCCCGCGCCGCGCCGGCGGCGCTGTGGGGGGTCCCCGTGGTCATCTACCTGAGCACCGTGCTGCTGCTCGGCCTGACCCGGGGCCGCTCTCCGGCCGACCCGTTCCTGATCATGCTCGCCTCGCTGGGAGTGGTGGCGGCCTGGGACCGGCTGGGGGCGCGGCGTGCGCGCGCACCGGTGGCTGCTTGGTAGCTTCGAGCCGGCGATGAGCCAGGCGCCCTCCACCGTGGGCAGCGACTCGGCAGTCCGGCCGGGCCGGCTGCGCTCGTACCGGGCCTGGCTGGTCGGGTTGGTGGCGCTGGCGCTGGTGCTGCGCCTGGTGATCGTGTTCGCCACCCCGCATTTCACGCCCATCAACGACTCGGCGTCCTATGACCAGGACGCGGTCGCTCTGGCCACCACGGGATCGTTCCCGGCCTCGCCGGCCACCTTCCACGGCGGCCCGACCGCGTTTCATCCGCCGTTGTTCCCGGTGGCGCTGGCCGGCGTCTACAAGCTGGTCGGGAACGGATCCGGGCGGACGCGCTGGGAGGCCGGACGCGTGCTCGAGGCGGGGCTGGGAGCGCTCGCGGTCCTGCTGACCGGGCTGATCGCCACCCGGCTCTGGGGCCGGCGCATCGGACTGCTCGCCGCCGGGATCGCCGCCGTCGATCCGCCCCTGGTGATGGTCGGCTCCTCGCTGCTCTCCGAATCGCTGTTCATCCCGCTGGTGCTCGCGGCCGTCTGGGCCGCCTTGAGGTACCGCGACTCGCGCAGCCTGCGCTGGGCCGCCCTCGCCGGGGCGTTCGTCGGCCTCTCCGCTCTGACTCGAGGCAACGGCGCGTTCCTGATCATCCCCGTCGCCTTCCTGCTCTGGGCCCACAGACCCCGCTTCACCCGGTCGGCGCTGGCCGCACCCGCCCTCGCCCTGGCCACCGCCGCCCTGATGCTCGTCCCCTGGACGATCCGCAACCTCGAGGTATTCCACCGCTTCGTCCCGGTCGCCACCGAAACTGGCTACGCGCTGGAGGGCACCTACAACTCGGCGGTCCAGAACGACAAGCGCTTCCCCGCCCTCTGGAGCACCCCGTTCGTGCAGATGTACCGGGCGTACGCGGCCGACCGGACGGCCACCGAAGCCGACGCATCGGGCACGTTGACCCATGAGGCGTTGCATTACATCCGCGCGCACCCGGTCTCGCTGCTCAAGACCCTGTACTGGAACACCGTGCGGCTGCTCAACCTGACCCCCGGGCTCGAGCGCTATCTCGCTCCCTACGAGGGCTATCCCCGATCGTTGGCGATCCTCAGCGTGTACGCGTTCTGGGCGCTCGCTCTGTTGTGCATCGCCGGACTTCTGACCGGCGCCTCCCGAGCCGCTCCGCTGGCGCTCTGGGGTTGCCCCCTGGCTATCTACCTGACAACGGCTCCGCTGCTCGGCCTGACCCGCTACCGCTCCCCCGCCGACCCGTTCCTGATCATGCTCGCCGCGGCCGCCCTGATGCACGGCTGGCAGCGGCTCTCCGGCCGCGTCGACGCTCGCCGGTCCGGACCGCTCGGGGCGCGGCTGTCCCGCCGCGTCACGGCGCCCGGATGACCCCGCGCCTTCGGTACGCCTTCGCCGCCGTGCTGGCGATCGCGCTGCTGGCTCGGGTGGTGGTGATCGTGGCCACGCCCCACTTCGTCCCGGCCACTGACGCCGCCGATTACGACCGCATCGCCGTCTCGCTGGCCGACACCGGCGGCTTCCCCAGCTCGGAGTACTTCACCTTGGCCAACGGCCCGACGGCGTACCGGCCGCCGGTCTTCCCGCTCCTGCTGGCCGGCGCCTACAAACTCAGCGGGACGCACGACGCGCAGGACCGCTGGCGGGCGGGGAGAATCCTGGAGGCGCTGCTGGGGACGGCCGCGGTGCTCCTGATCGCGCTGATCGCCCTGGCTCTCTGGAACCCCGCCGTCGCGCTCACCGCCGCCGCGATCGCCGCCGTCTATCCCCCGTTCCTGCTGATCGGCTCCACCCTGCTCAGCGAGTCGCTGTTCGTCCCGCTGGTCCTGGCGGTGGTGCTCTGCGCCCTGCGCTTCCGCGGCTCGGGCGGGCGGCTGGGGTGGGCGGCGCTGGCCGGGGTTCTGCTCGGGCTGACGACGCTCACCCGCGGCAACGGAATCGTGCTGCTGGCGCCGGTCGGGTTCCTGGTCTGGACCGGGGCCCCGCGGCTCTCCCGGAAGGCGCTGCGCGCGCCGCTGATCCTGCTCGCCGCTGCGCTGATCACGCTGGTCCCCTGGACGATCCGCAACCAGCACGTGCTGCACGCGTTCGTGCCCCTGACCACCGAGAGCGGCTACGCGCTGGCCGGAACGTATTCGCCGGCGGCCCAGAATTCCCCGGCCAACCCCGCCTTCTGGCTGCCGCCGCGGGCCGCCGTCGCCCGGGTGCTCCAGCGAGCGCCGCACGACAACGAGGCGCAGATCTCGAGCGCCCTCAACACGGTCGCGCTCGACTACGTGAAAGCCCATCCGGTCAGCCTGCTCAAGACGGCCGGCTGGAGCACCCTGCGGCTGTTCAATCTGGTCGGGCCCGGGTTCGAGCGCCGTCTGGCCCTGTACGAGTCGTTCCCCCGTGGGCTGACCGACGCCAGCGTATACGCGTTCTGGGGGTTGGCCCTGCTGGCCATCGTCGGCGCCTTCACCCGGGCGGCCCGGGGCCGGCCGCCGGCGTTCTGGTGGTGTCCCGCCGCCCTGCTGCTCAGCACGGTGCTGCTGTTCGGCACCACTCGCTACCGCGTGCCGGCCGATCCATTCTTCGTGATGCTGGCCGCGCTCGGTCTCCTGGCCGCCTACCGGCGCCTGGCGCCGAGCGTCCGGTAGAGCTCCAGATAGGCCTCGGTGCAGCGATCGGTTGAGAACGCTTCGGCGCGCTGGCGGCAACGCTCCGCCGTCTCCGGCCGGCCGCTGAGCTCGAAGGCCGACAGCAGCGCGGAGGCCAACGCCTCGGGCGTCAGGCGGTCGAACCGGCCACCGATTCCCGGACGGTCGATCACCTCGGGGATCGCCCCGTCGTCGTAGCCCACCACCGGCGTGCCACAGCCCAGCGACTCGGCCAGCACCAGGCCGAAGGCTTCATTAGTAGCCGGCAGCGCCGAGACCCACGCCTCTCGATAGGCGCGAGCCAGCGCATCGCGGCCGTCCAGATCGGCCAGCTCGACTCCCGGCGCCTCGAGCTCGACGCCGGCCCGCCGCGCCGCGCCGATGTCGCGCGGCCGGGACAGCACCAGGCGGGCCTCCGGGTGCTCGCGGCGGACCAGGGCCAGCGCCTGAACCAGCAGCCCGACGTGCTTGCGGGGCTCCTCGGCCGCGGCGCTGCAGACGATCGTCGGCCGCTGCGCCCGCCCCGGTCCCGGACGGAAGACGTCGAGGTCGACACCCGGGGCGATCACCGGGGCCTCGTAGCCGAGCCAGCGCCGGAAGGCCTCGGCGGCGTACTGGCTGAGCGCCACCACCGCGTCGCAGCCGCGCAGCGCCGCCAAGGTCAGCTCGAGCCGCCGCCGCCGCTCCATCAGCCCGGCGTGGTCCGGAATCCCCATGTAGGAGAGCACCGCCACCGCGCCGGTCCGGCGCCGGTAACGCGCCGCGGCCAGCGCGTCCGGGGGATGCACGGCATGGGCCACGTCGTAGCTGCCGGCCCTGAGCACGGCATAGCTGAACGGCACGTGGGTCAGGTACGGCTCGTAGAGGCGCCGCAGCAGCCGCCCCTGCGGCGGTCGCGGCACCCGCACGATCGGCAGGCCGTCCTCGACCGTGCGGCGCGGAGGGCCCGGATGACTCGTGATCAGACGCGGTTGGTGGCCCCGCGCGAGCAGGCCGTCGGCCAGCTCGCGAGTGAAGCGCTCGCCGCCGCGCCTGATCTCAGGCCAGAAGCAGGGACTGAGCAGCGCGACGCGCAGCCTGCGACCCTTCTCGTGACGGGTAAGAGATCATCACCAGGAGGCACAGGGAAACAGATGACCGAGGCGACCGCGCCCACCTCCCCCGGCGCCGAGCTGGCGGAGGAAGTAGCCGGGCTGACCTGGTACCACACGATCGGCCTGCCCGCGGGGCTGGTCACCCCCGGCGAGTACGACACGCGACGGGCCCTGGCCAAGATTCCGTTTCCGCAGGACTTGCACGGCCGGCGCTGCCTCGACGTGGGCACCCACGACGGGTTCTGGGCGTTCGAGATGGAGCGTCGCGGCGCCGCCGAGGTGGTGGCGATCGACCTCGACGACCCGCGCCGGATCGACTACTCCGACCCCCTTCCCCAGCTTTCCGAGCGGGCGCTGGCCGACCGCGAGTCGCGGCCCCTGGCCTTCGCCTGCGCCCACCGCGCGCTCGAGTCGCGAGTCCAGCGTCGCGATCGCTCGGTCTACGACCTGACCCCCGCCGAGGACGGCGAGTTTGACTTCGCCTTCATCGGGACGCTGCTGCTCCACCTGCGGGATCCGATCCGCGCGCTCAGCGCGATCCGAGGCGTGCTGAAACCCGGTGGACGCCTGCTGGTCAACGACGCGATCTCGCTGCGGATGTCGCTCCGTCACCCGCGGACTCCGGTGCACACGCTGTCGCTGCTGCCCGGCAAGCCGTTCTGGTGGATTCCCAACCGGGCCGGCCTGGTCCGCTATCTGGAGAAGGCCGGCTTTGCCCTGACCGAGCACGGCGGTCCGTACCTGATCCCGCGCGGGCCGGGCTATGCGCGGGATCCACTGCCCAGGACGCTGACCAACTTCGCCTGGCGGGCCGTTCACGAGCGCGGCATGCCCCATGCCTGGGCGCTCGGTCAGGCGCCGTGAGGATCAGCGTCGTCGTCCCGGCCCGCAACGCGGCCGCGACGATCGGGGCGACGCTGGCGGCGCTGGCCGCCCAGCGGACCGATCAGGACTACGAGGTGATCGTCGTCGACAGCGGCTCCCGAGACGAGACGCCGGCGATCGTGGAGGCGGCGGGCACCGCCACGCTGCTGCGCAATCCCGGTGGCGAGCCGGCCGGCTCGCGCAACCTCGGCGCTCGCCACGGCACTGGAGCCGTGCTGGCCTTCACGGACGCCGACTGCGAGCCGGGGCCGGACTGGCTCGCGGCGGGCCACCGGGCGCTGGACCGGGCCGACATCGTTCAGGGCCGGGTGACGCCGGTCGGCCCGGCCGGGCCGTTCGACCGGTCGCTCAGCGTCGAGCGCGAGTACGGGCTCTACGAGACCGCGAACCTGTTCGCCACTCGCGCGGTGTTCGACCGCGTCGGCGGGTTTCAGCCGGTGCTCGAGCTCGACCCCGAACGGGCGCATCCGTTCGGCGAGGACGCCTGGTTCGTCTGGCGAGCCCGCCGGGCCGGCGCCAGCACAGCCTTCGCCGCGGACGCCGTGGTCCGCCACGCCGTGTTCCCGCGCAGCGCCCGCGCTTACGTGGCCGAGCGGGCGCGCTGCCGTTATTTCCCGCCGCTGGTGGGCCGGATCCCGGAGCTGCGCGAGGGGTTTCTGCATCATCGGCTGTTCCTCTCGCCGGACAGCCTGCGGTTCGACACCGCGCTGGCCGGCCTGCTCGTCGGTGGCCTGACCCGCCGGCGCCTGCCCGCGCTAGTGGCCGCGCTTCCCTACGCCACGGCCCTGGCCCGGGACTCCCGCGGGGCCACCGGGGCTCAGCGGGCGCTGTTTGCCGCCTCCCGGATCGCCGCCGATTCGCTGACGCTGGTGTCGCTGGCCCGGGGCGATCTCGCCGCCCGCACGCTCGTGCTCTGAACGGGGCGCCGGTCGCCTCAGCCCGCCGCGGGCCGGGCCTTCACGTAGCCGATCGCCTCGCGCACCAGCGCCGACTCGAACCACCAGGTACCGACCACCGTCGCGATCACGTAGACGCACAGCTCGGCGATCACCTCCCCCGAGGTGCGCTGTCCGCTCTCCAGCGACCGCATCAGCAGCACCACGGCGACGGCCGGGAGGGTGGGGAGCGCGGCGCGGGCGGCATGGCGGACGAACACGAAGCCTTCGAACAGGCGGCTGAGATACCAGGCCCGGAAGACCAGGTGAACGGCGGCCTGCGCG
Organism: uncultured Solirubrobacterales bacterium; assembly: GCA_963808605.1. Classification (GTDB taxonomy): domain Bacteria; phylum Actinomycetota; class Thermoleophilia; order Solirubrobacterales; family Solirubrobacteraceae; genus Palsa-465. The sequence goes on along the minus strand of CAWEGQ010000009.1, from coordinate 89,092 downwards.
CCGATCCCGATCTCCAGTCCGGGCAGGCCGTCGGCGATCAGCAGCGGCAGCCCAACGGCCAGGAACGTCACGGTGGCGGCGACGGCGGCCACCGCGACCGGCCGGGTGCTGGAGCGCGCGCGGAAGTAGTCGTCCCAGTTGAAGCCGATATGGCTGACCGCGGCCACGGCGCCGGTGACCTGCAGCAGCCCGACCGCGGGGCGCCATTTCTCCCCCAGGACGAAGTGCACGAGGTCCCCCGCGAACAGGGTCAGGGAAAGACCGAAGGGCATCGCCCACATCAGCGCCAGCCGGTTGGATTTCACGAACGACTCGCGCAGCAGGTCCAGGCGGCCCTGGATCGCGCAGATCGCGGGGTAGAGCGTCCCGCTCACCAGGTCGTCCAGGCGCGAGGTGAAGGCGGTGATGTTCGCCGCCAGGGCGATCGCGCCGACCCCGGCCAGCCCCAGCTGGGCGTTACCGGCGATCACCGTGCTGTTGGCCAGGACCACGCTGCAGACGGTGGCGATGAACAGCGGGCCAGAGAACTTCGCGTACAACTTCAGCGAGCCGCGGTCATAGCGCCAGCGCAACGGGAAAGGCGAGGTGACGATGGCCACGATCGCCGCCGCCCAGGCACCGCTGACCACCCCGAGCGCGAGGGCCCAGTAGCCGGCCCCGGCGATCGCCAGCCCGACCGCCACCACGAATCCGACGATCGGTTCGACCGCCGCCAGCGAGCGCTGCCGGACGAAGTCCATCGAGCGGTAGTAGATCCAGAACGGCGCCTGCAGCGCGCCCGCGGCCAGCACCGTGATCAACACCAGACCGGGCGGGACCAGCGACCAATGGCCGTAGACCACCGCGACCACCGGCAACGCCGCCGCGATCGGCACCATCGCCGCGGCGCTCATCAGCACCTCCAGCGTGAAGGCCTTCTGGAACGCGAGCTCCTGGTCGGGCTCGTCCTGCTGGATGTACTTGTCGCTGATCCCCACCACCTTCAGCCGGGCCAGCACGCCGAGCGAGACGATCAGGATCCCCCACACGCCGTAGTCCGAGCGGGTCAGGAAGACGGCCAGCACCAGGCCGCGCAGCAGGCCGAGCACGGTCAGCCCCGCCTCGAACGCGGTGTTGACGATCACCCCGCGGGCGGCGAACGCCCGCAGTGACCGGCCCCCCGTGTTGAAGCTTCGCGTCGCGCCGGCGAGCGCAGAAGGGTCGGAGGAGAGGTCGTCTGACTCCGGAGTCTCGGCGGTATCCTGCGTGGTCTGCGACACCCGAGGCGATCGTAGCGGGGGCTACCCTTCCGGCGAGATGGCGCCGAACATCCTGCTACTGGTGCTCGACACGGTCCGCCGCGACGCGCTCGAGCCCTACGGAGCCCCGCCCGGGTCGACGCCGGCGATCGGTGACCTGGCCCGCCGCGGCTACGCGCTGCCACGGGCTTACGCGACCGCGAGCTGGACGTTGCCGTCGCACGCCTCGATCTTCACCGGCCTGCTCCCCCGCCAGCTCGGGTTGGGCCAGGCACCGAACGGCAGCCCGCAGAGCGCCCGTCCCGAGCTCGAGCGCGTGGCCGAGCGGATGCTCCCGAACGTGCTCCGGGCCGCCGGCTACGCGACCCAGGGTTGGAGCACCAACCTGTGGTGCTCGGAGCACGCCGGCTTCGACATCGGCTTCGACAGCTTCGATTACGTCCACGGTGGTCGCACCGAGCGGATCAACCAGCTCCTGGGCTCGGGGCCGCGGGCGCGGCTGGCCTGGGCGCTGGAGGGGATCCGTTCGCAGGCCGACGACGGCGCCGCCGCGGCCGGACAGCGGCTCTCCCGGGCGATCGAGGAGCACTCGGGGCGGCCGACGTTCTGGTTCGTGAACCTGAGCGAGTGCCACTCGCCCTACCTGCCCCCGCGGCCCTGGAACGACCTCGGGGTGCCGGAGCGGCTGCGCGCGGCGATGGAGGCCAAGCGCTACCTGAACTTCGAGTCGATCTGCCGGTACGTCGCCGGGGACCGGGAGATCTCGGCCGAGGCATTCGAGCGGATGCGGCACCTCTACGCCCGCTCGGCCGCCTACATGGACCGCTGGATCGCCGACGTGCTGGCCGTCCTGGAGCGGCGCGGCATCCTCGAGGAGACGCTGGTGATCGTCACCTCCGATCACGGCGAGAACTTCGGCGAGGACGGGCTGATCACCCACGGCTTCTCGCTCGATCAGCGGCTGATCCACGTGCCGCTGGTGATGGCCGGCCCGGGGGCGATCACCGGCGACGAGCTGTTCTCGCTGGCCCGGCTGCCGGCCCTGATCGCCGACGCGGCGGGAATCGAGGCTCATCCCTGGAGCACGCTGCCGCTGCCGCCCGGTATCGCCGTCGCCCAGTACGACCCGCTCGGCCCGCGCGACCATCCGCGGATCCAGGAGTTCGCGCGTAAATGGGACATCGACGAACGCGGGATCGACGACCTCTGCGCGCGCTTCACCTGCGCCACCGACGGGGAGCTGAAACTCGTCCTCCGCGACCAGCGCGAGCTGCTCTACGACCTGCGCACCGACCCCTCGGAGCGCAGCCCGCTCGACGCCGCCGCCGTCGGTGCGCGCGCCGATTCGCTCCGCTCCGCGGTGGCCAATGCCGCCGAGCCAGAGATGGCCGCGGTGGTTCCCGGGGCGCCGGGGCCGGGCGGTGCGTCCCCCGAGGAGCTGGCGGCGATCGAGCGCCAGATGAAGCTGCTCGGGTACATGTAGCCCGCTCGGCTACATGGAGTCGACGGGGCCTTCGACGAACGGCACCTCGAGCACCTTCTCGTGGGCGATCGGACCGTGGCCGAAGTAGCCGTCCTCGCCGAACAGCTCACCGTGATCGGAGGTCACGATCAGCCAGGTGTTCGCCGGGAGCAGGGCCAGCAGCCGCTCGAACACGCCGTCGAGGTATTCGAGCGCAGCCACCTGGCGCTCGTGCAACTGCTTCAGGGTCGAGGCGTTGAAGAACTCGGCGGCATCGCCGCCGCCCTCGCGGATCTCGTCGAGGCGCTTGAACACCCCGTGGACGCCCGAGATGTGGGGAAGCTCGGTCTGCTCCTGCCCCGGGTGGGCGTAGGGATAGTGGGTCTCGCCGACATTGAGCAGCCAGAAGGACGGGCGTTCCGGATCGAAGCTGAGCTGTCCCAGCATCGCCGCCATGTCGTTGTGCGAGGGCATCAGCTCGTAGGAGTCGAAGTCGCGGTTGATCGGCGTGAACTTGTTCAGGACCGGCATCGACACCCGCGCGTGAGTGCGGTACCCGAGCGTGTGCTTCAGGAAGGTGGGCAGGAAGATCGAGGGCAGCAGTCGCTTGAACTCCATGTCCGGTACGCCGAGGCGCTCGCGGTAGCGCAGAAAATCCTGCTGGTAATAGTCCGACGCGTACACGTGCGCGGGACTCGAGTGCGGCAGCAGCCCCATCAGCAGGTTGTAGTGCGAAGGCGCCGTCCAGGACGCGTAGCTGAAGCGCCGCTGCACCGCGCCCAACCCGGCCAGGCTCTTCGGCTTGGCGGCCAGCCAGGTGTCGTAGCGGAGGCTGTCGAGGATCACCACGACGAGGTTTCGGGCGCCCGGGGGCGGCTGCGGCCTCAGAGCGTCCACAGTTCCTCCGCCTGGCCCGCGATCAGATGCCGCGCCGCATCGATCCCCATCTTGACCGCGTGATCCATGTTCCCGGCCTCATAGCGCCAGGCGCCGAACCGTCCCCGGGAATAGATCTCCTGCGCCATCAGCCACGGCTGGATCACCGCCAGCGCCTCGTCGCGCCCCACCGTGGGCACCGGGTAGGCGTAGGGGATGTCCTCGAGGTGCAGCGAGGCCACGGCGGGCCGGCCCTCGATCACCCCCGCCTGGCGCAGTGCCGCCTCGACGCGATCCTCCAGCCCCTCGCGGACCGTCGGCTTATCCGGCGAATAGGCGGTCTCGGTCATGTAGGAGCAGTAACGCCCGGTCTCGCCGGCCGGCACGTTCGCCGCCGCGTACTTGGCGAAGTTGGTGGCCCGGTAGAACGGCACGTCCTGCGCCGGGAAGTACATCCACGACCTGGCGTCGGCCAGTGGCGCCTCGTAGCCCACCCCGACCATGTAAACCCCGTTGTGCCTGAGCCCCTCGGATGCCCGGCGCACCGCTCCCGGGCAGGGCTCGAGCGCGGCCACCAGCCGGTCCAGCGGCATCGTCGTGACCAGCGCATCGTAGGCCAGCTCGTGACCTTCCCCGGTACGCAGCCGGCGGGACCGCGGATCGATCTCGGCCACGGCGCAGTCGTAGCGGATCCGGTCCTCCAGACGGGCGGCCAGTCGCCGGTAGATCTCCCCCGTCCCGCCCGAGGCGGGAAACACGAAGCTGTTGTTCGGGCCCCAGGCGAGATCGTCGCGACCTTCGCGGACGTTGGCCAGCACCCGCTCGTAGTCGATCACCGAGACCCGCTCGGCGATCCACCCGGAGGACATCTCCGCACTCGGCGTGGCCCACACCTTGAAGTTGTAAGGCGCCATGAAATGACGGGTGATCCCGTCTCCGAACACGGACCGCATCCAAGTCCCGAAGTCGAGCTCGGCGCCGCCCCCCGGAGCGTTGGCCAGCCCCTCCAGGCACTCGGCCACGACCTCGTCGGGGAGGTGGCGCAGGTTGTTCTGGAACGGATACGGAACCCAGCGATCGGCGAAGCGGATGTAGGACGAGCGCTCGTGGCGGCGGGTGTCGCCGTTCATCACCTCGTGCAGCAGGTCGTCGAACTCCCCAAAGTGGCTGAATACCACGTGCCCGCCGAGATCCCAGGTGAACCCGGCGGCGTCGAGCACCGAACTGGCCAGCCCGCCCGCATGGGACTCGCGCTCCAGGATCAGCCAGTTGCGATGGCCGAGGCGCTCGAGCTCGCGGGCGCAGGCCAGGCCGCACGGCCCGGCGCCGATGATCAGGATCCGGCTCTCGGGCTCGGCTCTCATGCGGCCCTATGATGCCGTAGCTCCGATGAACCCTCCGGTTGCGATCGCGGTGGTCTCATGGAACACCCGCGAGCTGCTGCGGGCCTGCCTCGAGTCGATGCAGCCGGAGGTGTTGTCCGGCCGAGCCGAAGTCTGGGTCGTGGACAACGCCTCGCGGGATGGCTCCGCCGAGCTCGTGCGGTCCTCATTTCCCTGGGTCTCGCTGATCGCCTCGGAGGCCAATCTGGGCTTCGGGCCCGCGGTCAACCTGGTGGCGCAGCGCACCGATACAGCCTGGATCGCGGCGGCCAACGCCGACATCGAGCTGACCGAGGGAGCCCTGGCGCGGCTGCTCGAGGCGGGTGCGCGGGCGCCAGGAGCCGGGATCATCGCCCCGCGGCTGGTGCTGTCCGACGGAACCACCCAGCACTCGGTCCATCCCTTCCCCACGCTCGGCTTCACGCTGGCCTTCAACCTCGGCCTGGTCAGGCTGGACCCGCGGCTGGGCGACCGCCTGACGCTCGAGGGAAGCTGGAACCCCTCGCGCTCCCGGACCGTCGACTGGGCGATCGGTGCGTTCGTGATGATCCGGCGTTCGACGTGGGAGGCGATCGGCGGCTTCGACCCCGGACAGTGGATGTACGCCGAGGATCTGGACCTGGGCTGGCGCGCCGCCCAGGCCGGCTGGCCGACGCGATTTGAGAGCTCTGCGGTGGTGCGACACCGCGACGCGGCCGCCACCTCGCTGCTGTGGGGCGAGGCTCGGCAACGGCAATGGCTGCGCAGCACCTACGCCTGGATGCTCAAACGCCGGGGGATGCCGGTCACCCGCGCCTATGCGCTGCTGAACAGCTTGGGGGCCCTCGGCCGCCTGGCGCTGCTGAGCGGACCGGCGCTGGCCCAGGGCGGTGAGGCCAGGGTCCGCTGGCGCTCGATGCGCGCGTGGTCGCGCCTGCACCTGGCCAACCTGATCACCTCGCGGGCCACGCTCGAACGTCATCGCTGATAATCCGCGGCTGTGCTGCCCCGCGTCGTGATTCTCTGTGGTGGCCGCGGTACGCGGCTGCAGGAGCACACCCAATCGATCCCCAAGCCGCTGGTGGAGATCGGCGGCAAGCCGATCCTCTGGCACGTGATGCAGATCTACCTGGCCCAGGGCTTCCGCCGGTTCGTGCTGCTGACCGGATACAAGGCCGAGCTGATAGAGGAATTCGCGGCCCGCGGCCCGTGGCCGCAGGACACGCTGGTGCACTGCCTGGACACCGGAGTCGATACGCCGACCGGAGGGCGGCTGTTCAAGGCCGCCGAGGCGCTCGGCGGCGAGCGCTTCTGCGCAACCTACGCCGACGGGGTGGCCGACGTCGACCTGCACGCGCTGCTGGCCGAGCACGACCGGTTTCGCCCCAGGGCGACGATGACGGTGGTGCGCCCAGCGCTCCAGTTCGGCGTGGCGCAGTTCAACGGCGATGGCGTGATTCGCGGCTTCGTCGAGAAGCCGCGGAGCGAGCACTGGGTCAACGGCGGCTTCTTCTGCTTCGAGCCGGATGCCCTCGAGGTGATGAACCACGACTCGATCCTCGAGCGCGAGCCACTCACCCGCCTGGCCGCCGATGGCCAGCTCCGCGCCTTCCGCCACGAGGGCTTCTGGGAGTGCATGGACACCTACAAGGACGCGGTCCAGCTCAACGATCTGTGGGTCGACGGGAGCGCGCCGTGGAAGCTTTGGGACTGAGCGGCCGCTCGGTCCTGGTCACCGGTGCCTACGGCCTGCTGGGCAGCTGGCTGGTGCGTGCCCTGCTCGCGGCCGGCGCGACAGTGACCGTGATCAGGCGCGATCACGTTCCCGGCGCCGCGTTGGTGAGGATGGGTCTCGAATCCCGCGTGTCCGTCGTGGACGGGGACATCGCGGTCGAGGGCCTGACCGCGCGGGCGATCGCCGAGTACGAGGTCGACACCGTCTTCCACCTGGCCGCGCAGACGCTGGTGCCGACCGCCAACCGCTCGCCGATCTCGACCTTTGAGACGAACATCCGCGGGACGTGGCTGCTGCTGGAGGCGTGCCGCGCCCACGCCGTGTCGCGGGTGATCGTGGCCTCATCCGACAAGGCCTACGGCCCGCACGCCACGCTGCCCTACCGCGAGGACTTCGCCCTGCAGCCGCTGTACCCCTACGACGTCTCGAAGGCGGCCACCGACCTGCTGTCGCGGTCCTACTGGCACACCTGGGGCCTGCCGGTGGCGGTCACCCGGTTCGCCAACCTGTACGGGGGCGGGGACATCAACGGCTCCAGGCTGGTTCCCGAGGCGGTGCTGGCCGCGCTCGCGGGCCGAGCGCCGGTGGTGCGCTCCGACGGCTCGCCCGAGCGGGACTTCCTCTACGTCGAGGACGCCGTGGCGGCGTACCTGGCGATCTGCGCCGCGCTGGCCGGCGCGGCCGGCGCGGCCGGCGGGGCCGGCGGGAGCGGGGGCGCGGCCGGCGGGGGGGCGGCCGGCGGCGGCGCAGCCGGCGAGGCGTTCAACGCCGGCGGCGGGCAGCCCCACCGAGTGCTCGACGTCGTCCGCTTGATCTGCCGGCTGGCCGGGACCGGAGTCGAGCCCGACGTGCGCGGATCGGGCACACCGGCCGGCGAGATCGACCGGCAATGGGTCGATTACTCGAAGCTGCGCGCGCTCACCGGCTGGGAGCCGACGGTGCCCCTGGAAGAGGGTCTGAGCCGGACGATCGAGTGGTACCGCGACCACGCCGGGTAAGGGTTCGCGAAGTCGCGGACCCTAATAACTATCGAAGACCCTGGCGGCCCGCCGATCCGGTCTCCTAAAATCAAACAGACCATGGCTCCCTCAAAATCATTCGGCCGCGATCCCGGGCTCCAGACCCGGATGCTCGTGACGCTGTTCCTGCTCGGGCTGGTCTACGCGGTCCTGATCGGCGTGCTGTTCGCCGCCGGCATCGGGGCCGTCACGATCGCGGCGATCGCCGGCGGGCTGTTCCTGGTCCAGTTCTTCACCTCGGACAAGATCGCGCTCGCCTCGATGCACGCCCGGGAGGTCTCTCCGCAGGAGGCTCCGGAGCTCCACGCGATCATCGAGCGGCTCTGCATCCAGGCCAACCTGCCCAAGCCGCGGGTGGCGATCGCCGACACCCCGATGCCCAACGCGTTTGCCGTCGGCCGCTCGCCCAAGACCGCCACGGTCTGCGCCACCACCGGAATCCTCCAGCTGCTCACGCCGGGCGAGCTCGAGGGCGTCCTCGCCCACGAGCTGAGCCACGTCGCCAACCGCGACGTGATGGTGATGACGCTGGCCAGCTTCTTCGCCTCGGTGGCCTCCTTCATCGTGCAGATGGGGTTCTGGTTCGGCGGCGCGTTCGGCGGCGGCGACAACGACGACAACGGGCCGGGCTTCATCGTGGTGATCCTGGTCTCGGCGGCCGTCTACGCAATCTCCTTCGTGCTGCTGCAGGCCCTCTCGCGCTACCGCGAGTTCGCGGCCGACCGCGGCTCGGCGATCCTCACCGGCCGCCCGAGCGCCCTGATCTCGGCCCTGATGAAGATCAGCGGACAGATGCAGCAGATCCCCCAGCGCGACCTCCGGGCGGCTTCCGGCGAGCTCGCGGCGTTCTACATCTTCCCCCCCGGGGTCAAGAAGACCGCCGCCAACCTGTTCTCGACCCACCCGACGCTCGAGCAGCGGATCGCCGCCCTCCAGCGCCTCGAGTCCCAGCTCCAGGGCACCCGCTAGCCACCCGCGTCCGCGGCCGCCGGAGGAAGGGAGCCTGGTCGAAAAACCTGACGTATGAGGAGGAAATCCGACCAGCCTCCGGAAGCGCCTCCCCGGCTAAGATCAAACACCATGGGCTTCCTCGACGTGCTCACCGGCAAGCGCAAGCTGGCGCCCCCGGCGCCGGACCGGCTGTTCGCGATGAGCACGGCGTATGTGACCTTCGAGACCGGCCTCGGGCTGACCACGCGCGGCACGGCGGCGATCGTGTTCCAGCCGCTGGCCACCGCCGACTTCGAGTCGATCGTGAAGGACATGGAGGAGGTCGTGCGCGCGACCGCCAAGGACGGCGGGACGGAGGTCGAATCCAGTGATGACACCTATGGCTTCCGCTGGCTGGTGCTCAAGGGCAAGGATTTCGACGATCTGGTCGTCAACATCAACGCGGTCAGCAGCGCGCTCGAGGCGGGCGGCTACGGCGAGCGGGTGCTCTGCGCCGTGTTCTCGTTCCAGGACTCCCGCGCACGACCGCTGTACTGGATCTACAACTACAAGCGCGGATCGTTCTACCCGTTCGTGCCCGCCGGCGGCGAGCAGCAGCGGGACACCGAGCGCGAGTTGGTGCTGAAGGCCCAGATCGGGGCCGAGCTGCCGGTGGAACAGGAGCTCACTCGCTGGTTCCCGCTGTGGGGGATACCGATCTGAGCGATGGCGGCTCGCCGCCGACCGGGCCAGCTCCGGCCTCGCTTGCGGACCTGATCCGTGCCGGGGATGCCGATGCCTTCGCCGGCTTTCGTGCCGCCCACCTCGGCATGGTGCACGCCTACTGCGAAGTTGCCTGTGCCCCAGAGCTGGTGAGCGAGGCCGCCGAGGCGGCATTTCTGGACTTCGTCGGCCGGCTCTCCGCGGCGGACCCGGGCGAGCAGCCCCCGGAGGCGCTGCTGCTCGCCGCCACGCGGTCGGCGGCCGCCAGCCGCTTTGCCGCCCCGGCCCCCGAGGCGACGGCGCCGACCGAGGCAACCGAGCCGGCTCACACGGGATCGCACCGCGTTCGCCGGCGCCCGGTTCCGCCGCCGCAGACCAGGGTCTGTGCGGCGATGCCCGAGCTGCTGGCGGCCAGAGCCAACGGCGAGCTCCGCGGCGACGATCGTGCCATCGCCCACCACGTCGCCGGCTGCGCCGTCTGCACCGCCACCGAAGCCCGCATGCAGGCCGCCGAAGCAGCGTTCTCGCGCGCCTCCACCCGGCCGGCCGGCGACCCCGGGGGCGGCCTGACCGTATCTGACGGCCGATCGCACCGCCGGTCGCCAGGCGGCGGCCGGCGCGTCCCCGGTCTTTATCCTGCGTGGTGTGAATCGCCGACACCGATCAGGGGGCCTTGTTGAGCGCGCGTGGCAGCTCGGCAAAGCGCTGGCCGAGCAGGCCCGCACGCCCTCACCGCCACCCCCCGGCCCTCCACCTCAGCCCCCGCTGCCGAGGCCTCCGCCACTCCCTCGCCCCAGCCGTCCACGCGACGCCCCGGTCTCGGCCGAACCGGTCCTGCGCTGGATCCCGATAAGCCGCCAGCTAGACCACGGTCGTCGCCGGCCCAGGCGCCCGAGCGCCGGTCCTCGCCGAGCCCCTCGGCCGAGGCGGCTCCCGCCGAGCGTCCGGTCCGGGCCGAGCCGTCCACGGCGACGCCCGCCGGCCGAACCGAGGCGCCGAGCGCTGGCTCGCCCCGCTCGAGCCCAAACGCGAACCCAAGCCTCAACCAGTCGAACCTCAGTCGCCCCCTCGCCCGCCGCCCGGAGCCTTCCGCCGCGGCGTTGCGCTGGCTGGCCCCGAGCTTCCCCGGCCGATCCGCCGACCGTCGCTCAAGCCACCGTTCCCACTGCCGGCGACAACGGCGCGGACGACGACGGCAACGACCAGGACCAATCGATCCCGCTCAGGCCCGGGAGGCGGTGGCCCGTTACTGCCTCGAGATGGGCCTGGCCGCACCCGCCGACGAGATATTCAGTCGGGTGCGGGAGCGCGAGCACGACGGACCAGCGCTCGCGGCGAACGCCCAGGAGCGGTTGCTGGCGGCCACGGGAACGGTCGTCGCCGACGCCCTGGCCGTCCGGCCTGCGGTCCACACCGGATGGCGCCAGGTGCTCGGCGCCGAGCACGAGGACGAATGCCTCCAGACGCTCCGGCAACTCGCGTTGGCGGCGGACGGCCAGCTGGATGGGCATGATCAACGGACGCTCGAACGCCACCTGGAGAGCTGCCTTCCCTGCCAGGCGCTCGAGATCCGCGGCGCCGGGCCGAGCGTGTGTTCGGAGCCGCGTTCCTGCTCGGGGCCGACCTCGCGACGACGGCCCCGTTGCCAGCCCCAGCGGCGGCTCCCGGTCCGGCCGTCGCCACGGCTGTTTTCCCGGTGCCGACGGCAGCGGCGGCTGTCCCGGGCCCGCCGCCGCTGGCTGCCGCAGGCCCGTGGCCTCTCCGCCGCCCCCGCCCCCGCGGCTGCCGCAAGCCCCTGCCATCTCCGGCCGCGCCCCGCCCGAGCCGAGCCCCGACCGGTCACGTCATCGCCGCCCGGGCTGGCTGGTCGCCGGCGGCGTGGCGGTCCTGGGTGGCGGCGCGATCGCCGTGGCGCTGCTCAGCGGCGGAACAACCCCTCTCCCACGCGTCACCCGCCCGCGAGTGCGCCGGTCGCCGCGATCTCGACGCCCACGCGGTCGCCGGTCCCGACCCTCGCCGCGCCCAAGCCGGTGAAGAAACGGCACCGGGCAAATCACCGCGGTGCAAGCACCCACCCGAAGGCAGCGAGCGTCAGCTCCACGAGCCCGGCGACCACGACGCAGACCAATGCGACGCCCTCAACCCAGGTCGCGCCGGCACCAACGGTCACGCCGCCGCCGGTCACACCGGCATCGCCGGCCCCAAGCCAGCCGACGAGTTCCGGCTCGATCTCGGCGTCCCAACAGGGCTCCGGTCTCCCCGCCCAGAGCGCGCCGACTCAAACCATCGGCTCGCTGGGATCCCCTCCGCCTAAGCATTAGCAAGGCGGGGAGGTGCGGCGAGCGCGTCCTGTGCGCGGTGTTCGCGCTCGAGGATGTCGGGCAGCGGCCGCTGGGGTGGAGCTGCAACTGCTCCACGGCGAACACCGTTGACAGGGGCCGGAGGCGATGAGCCTGCTGTAGATCGTGCGCGGCCGATGCGAGGCGGCCCTGCTCGGTTTCGATCCGCGCCAGGATCAGCCAGTGGGCGTAGTTCGTCGGCTCGTTCTCGGTCGCCCGCCGCAGATTCTCGGCTGCGGCGGCGTAGCGGCCAGCAGCCTCGAGGATCAGGCCGCGCTGCTCATAGGGACTGGCCGCCCAAGGCGCGGCGCCGACCGCGTCGTTGGCCAAGGCCAGCGCCACGTTCGCGCGCTGACCACGCTCGGCCTGCTGGCTGCGCCGGATGTCGATCATGCTGAGCAGTCCAGGGAGCTGGACGGCGCAGGCAGCGGCGGCGAACAACACCACCGGCACGCGCAGGCGCCATCCGAGCAGGCGGTTTCGGGAGCCCAGGCGTGCCCCGGCTGCCGCGATCATCGCCAGTGCCAGCACCGTGACCGCCGTCGATTGCCACATCCAGTCAACGCTGGCGAACGCGACGTAGACCACCAGCACGGCCGCGCTGGCTGCCGCGGCGCCGGCACTCACCCGCCTGCGCGCGCGGCGCCTGGCCGCGATCGTCACCCATATCGCCGTCAGGACGATCGCGCCGATCAGGAGCAGCCCCGGAAGACCGAGTTCGGCGAGATTCTGAAGCCAGATGTTGTGCGTGTCGCGCAGGTACTCCGGAGTGGTGCCGTGCCGGTTCCACCAGAACTGGAACGTGCCCGCCCCACCTCCGGTCAACGGCCGGTGATCGAATTCCTGGAACGCAGACTTCCACACGAGGTAGCGGTCTCCACTGAGGTTCAGCAGCCGCTGGGAGGGGTCGTTGCTCTGAGTGACGACGGCGGTGCTCTTGAAGGAGCGCCACGCGCGTGTCGCCAGATGAGGCAAGAACACGACCCCGGCTGCCAGCGCAGCGATCACGGCGACGAGCCCTACCGCACGCGATGCTTGGCGCGGGAGCGACCACCGGTCCACCCCGGCCAGGCTCGTAAGCCAGGCGCCCGCGAACGCGATGGCGCCGCCACCGATCACGGCGGCAAGGACAGTCGTGGCGCCACGGGTCCCGGTCGCATTAGCAATGTCGGGCTCGCTGCTGATGACCAGTACGGCGACTGTCGTGCCGGCGCCCGCAAGTAACCCATGAACAATGACGGTGAAGCGGTTGCGGCTGAGCGCAAGGACCACCAGCACAGCGAGAACGCTCCCGCCGATGCCGGCTCTGGAGTACGTGAGGTAGATCACCCCGCCGGCAGCCGGCACGACGGCCAGCGCGGCGGCTCTCCCAAGCCTGCTTGCGGCATGCGCGCTCCAGGTGAGCGCGAAGGCAACCGACATCGCTCCCCACGCGGCGACGGCGTTCCAGTAACCGAACGGATAGCTCAGCCGCTCGAATTGAGCGGCTGCCGACAGGCCGGTGGCGGGGAATGCAGCCGGGAAGAGCCGGCTCAACAGCGCCAGTACGCAGACGGTCAACGCGCCGGCTCCCAGGCCAGCGATTGCGGGGCGCCAAGTGTCCGGCCCGAGAGCGACGCTGATCAGCAGGACGAGACCGAGATAGTCGAGGGTCCGTGCCAGCTCGACCATCGTTCGCTCCGGGCTCTCGGTCCAGATCAGGCTGAGCGCGATCCAGATCGCGTAAGTCAGGAGCGCGCCGCAGACCGCCGCTACCGGCGCAGAAGGTCGCCTCCAGGGCAACAGGCCCAAGCCGAGCGGCGCGGCGACCAGTATCCAGATGACAAGACCGTACTCCTGAAACGTCACAGCGTCGTAGGCGCCGCCGCTGAGCGCGTAGAGCAGCACCACCCCGAGTCCGGCCAGGAACGCTATGGCCGCCGGGAGACGGGCCGCAGTGCCCGGCCTCGCTCGCCGGCGCCCTTCTTGCGTGCCCGTCTCGGGCTGCGATTGCTCAGCTACCATTGGGCTCGCCTGACGGGCTCCGCTGCCTTGATCCGACTCGCAACCCTCATCACATGTCTGAGCTGTGTCGTGCCCACGGCTGCGATGGCGGCGTCAGCGATCGGCCCGTGCTCGGGTCCCGTGGTCAGCGCCCAGGACCAGTACTGCGAGAATGTGCCGTCGGCCACCGGCCAGCACAGGAACGTCTCTGGGGGCCAATCCTTCGGTGCCCGCAGTCCCCAGGCCAACCGAGTGTCGCGCAGCAACTCCCGCGCGCCGTCGTCAGGGAGTTGTCCACCGGTCGGCCGGGGACCACCCGCCGGCGCCTGCTGGCGCTGCCGGCCGCTGCCCGGCCGTGCAACTGCTCGGTCCGGCGCCCGACTCGAGCTCCTCCCTGCCGCTCCCCCTGATCCTGATCATCACGGCAATCCTGCTGGCCAGCTTGACCGAGGCTGCTCGGCGTCGACGCCGGCTCCGGCGTCGCCACATAAGGCCGCCCGGCGGCCGGTCCGCGGTCGGTTCCGGCCTTCATCAGCAGTGCGCGGCGTCGGTGCGGCAGGCACCGATCAGCGCGGTCATCCGCTTCAGGGTACGGTCGACCTCCGCGCGCGCCCGAGCATCGGCGCGCACCGCTGCGTGGATCGTCGCGGTGTCGGCCCGCGCAGACGTGGCCCTCCGCAGCGCGCGGAGCTCCTTGCGCATCCCGTCGAGGAATTGGGCGTGCAGCCGCCGGACCGGCAACGGAGGCTCGATCCGCTCGTACTGCTTGATCGCTCGCTGCAGCGCCGGCTGAATGTGGCGAGGGTCGGCTGGAGTGCGAGCCAGCCGATTGGTGATCAACCCGATCTTCGTCTGATAGGCGATCTCCTGCCCGCTGGGTGATCACCTGGGCGGAGGCTCCGCAAGAAGACACCGTCAAGGCGATTGCGCCGAGCAGCGCCAGCTGGTGCCCGCGAGTCATGAGGCGAAGGTAGCGGCTGAGGGGTCGCAGGTCACCGGTTCTGCCGTGGCCCCCGACGGAGCCCGCTCCGCGGCGATCGTACCGGTTTGGACAATCTCGATCACGCTCGCTAGCTCTCGGGCACGGTTCAAGTCGATAGCCTGCAGCAGCAGGTCAATGTCAGAGTTTAGCTCGCTTTCGGGGGACGGTGCACTGAGTACCGCCGGAGACGTTATGCGTGCACACGAAGTGGTGACGATACCGCCGGAGGCGCTATGCATATACAACGTGAATTGGTTGAGCGACCGCATGATGCGGCTGGACCGGCTACGCGGGCACCCGTGCCGTACGAGCCGGCTCCCGCCATGTCGTCGGCGTTCCTGAAACAGGAGTCAGTCCATCGCGAGCAGGTGGACGACTACATCTCCCGCCTTCAGGCGGCGCTCTCGGCGCTGCCTCGCGACCGTCTCGTGGAGGTCGGCAATCGTTGCTGCGGGCCTATCGCAACGACAAGCAGGTGTTCACGGTCGGCAACGGAGGAAGCTCCTCGACGGCCAGCCACATGGCTGCCGATCTGGCCAAGAACACGATCGGCACCAACATGAAGCGCTTTCGCATCACCAGCTTGAGCGACAACGCCTCGATCGTCACCGCGCTGGCCAACGATGTCGGCTATGACAGCGTGTTCTCGGAGCAGCTGGTCAACATGATCGCCGCCGGCGACGTGCTGATAGCGATCTCGGCAAGCGGGAACTCGCCCAACGTGCTCAAGGCGATCCGGTGCGCCCGGTTGCAGAGCGCCGAGGTCGTGGGGCTGCTCGGCTCAGACGGTGGCGAGGCGCTGGCCTGGTTGACATCCCGATCGTCGTCCGCTCCAGCGACTACGGGGTCATCGAGGACGTCCACCTGGCGATCAACCACATGCTGGTCGAGTACTTCAGCCAGCATCTGGCGGCATCGCACCCCTGGGTCGCTTGAGCGCCGGCCCCCGGATTTCCACCGCGATGATCCTCGGGGCGGGCCGGGGGACGCGTCTGGCCGAACTTGGACTGGCGGTTCCGAAGGTGCTCGTCCCGGTGGGCGGGAGGCCGCTGCTGGCCAGGCAGATCGACTACCTGGCCGAGCAGGGGTTTGAACGGGTGGTCGTCAACGCGCATCACCTGGCTGAGGCGATTCAAGCGTTCGCCGCCGAGTACGTGGGACCGGTCCAGCTGACCGTGGTCACCGAGCCGAGGCTGCTGGGCACGGCGGGATCGGTGCGCAACGCCTTGGAGCTGCTGGGCCAGGAGGCCTTCCTCGTGCTCTACGGCGATGTGGTCGTCGACGAGCCGCTCGCCCCGATGCTCGCCGATCACCGTCGAGCACGGCGCCGCCGCGACGGTGGCGGTCTACGAGAGCCAGGCTCGTCGAGGGCAAGGGCACGGTGGCCGTCGACGGCGACGGATGGATAACCCGGTTCGTGGAGAAGGATCCAGTGTCCGTCCCCCGGCGCTGGTCAACGCCGGCCTCTATGTTCTCGAGCCTGGCTTCCTCGCCGACCTCCCGCGGGGCGAGGAGCTTGACTTCGGCTACGACGTATTCCCCGCGCGCTCACGCGCGGCGTGAAGATCCTCGCCCATCGGCTGCGCCATCCGGTGATCGACGTCGGGACCCCCGAGGGTTGGCCCTCGCTCAGGCTCGCGCGGGATCCTGATCCGCGAGCAGCAGTTCGACCGCGCCGCGCAGCGACGGCGCGCACTCGCGACCGCTGACCGGTTGGCTGGAGATGAGGATCCCGCGCGCCCCGATTCGGTCGGCGGCCTCCATATCGATGTCGGAGTCACCGATGACAACCGCTCGGGAGAGAACGATCTCCGGGTGGTCAGCCTGCGCCTGCAGGAACATCCCCACCCCGGGCTTACGACAGTCGCAACTATCGAGCTCGTGCGGGCAGTGGTAGATCCCATCGAGGCGCGCGCCCTGCGCAGCCAGTTGCGCCCGCAGCTCGTCGTGCACCCGCTCCAGGCCGGCCTCGCTGATCAGGCCTCGGGCGACGCATCGCTGGTTCGACACCACGAGCACCAGCGCCCCCGCTCGGTTGAGCCGCCGAACCGCGTGCGCGGCCCCGTCCAGCAGCTCGAGTTCGCGAGGGTGGAGGATGTACTCCCCGATCGGCGCCGATCGGTTGAGCACCCCGTCGCGATCGAGAAACACCGTCTTGGGGGCCAGCGTCTAACCCCCGTAGGGCGGATCGAACAGCGATATGTGGGTTCCCCGGGAGGTGAAGCGAAACGAAACCTCCCGCAGATCCGACAACCGTGCGCGGATCCCGTCAAGCCGCTCGGGCGGTGCGACGACGAGCAGGAAACCGCTTGCGCCGGCGCCGAGCAGCTTCGCTCCCAGCGCACCCGCCGCCTTGACCCGGTCATACAGGTCGTCGATCTCAGGGTTCGTGATTCCGGCCGCCAACGAGCGCTTGAGCTGCCAGTTCTCGTCCAGCAGCCCGCCCAGCGCTTCGTAGTCGCCGCGCGACAGCTGCTCACGGAACTCGTAGGCCAGATCACGCATCCGCTTCAGCGACTTGAGGCTCTTGCCGTTCGCCGCTTTCGATCAGGGCGTTCTGCGCCGCGAGCACCGATGAAGCCGATCGCTGGCCGGCCGGTGTAGAAGAGCGCCATCGAACGGTGCATGCGCCTGAGCACCCCGGGAGCGTGAACGATCGCGTTGACCCGCACTCCACCCCCCTCCGGCAGGAACTCGATCAGGTTGAGCCCTCCCACGGCCGCTGCGTATTGATCCTGTCGGCCCACCGGCTTGCCCAGCTTGTCGATCTCGATCCCCGCGGCCTCCTCGGCCAGCGCCAGCGGCGACCTGTACACGCCTTGGAACGCGTACAGCGCGGCCAGCGTGCCGACCGTGACCGCGCCCGAGGATCCCAGTCCCGTCCCGGACGGGAGATCAGCCAGCGTCACGATCTCCAGCCCACGATGCATCCCCGTGACCCTGAGGCCTCGCGAACCAGCTCGTGCTCGAGTTGGCTGGCGTCCGGCACGATCTCGGTTCGCGAGTAGCTGACCCGCAGATCCCCCTCGAACCTCCGGCTGACCGCCACGTGGATCCACTTGTCGATCGCGGTCGATACCACGGCGCCGCCGTGCCGCTCGTAGAACGACGGCAGGTCCGTGCCGCCGCCGACGAAGCTGATCCGCAGGGGCGTCTTGGAGACGATCACGCCAACTCTCCCGGTGCCGGCGTCGCTGCCGGCTCGAATGTGCCAAGGCTCTCCCCGCCATCGGGACGCAGAGTAGTCTCTCGCTCGAGCCGGTGCGCGCTCCCTGGGCTTCGCTATCTGCGACAATCGCCGCAGTGGCGGGCCAGGAGCGAGGCGCGTGAACGGCGGGTCTTCCGGTGAGGCGCCGCGCGGAGAGATGCACGTCCCTACGCGGGAACCCACAGGAGGTTCAGGGCCTCTGGCCATCGAGCCCGATAGCTGGTGACGAGCGCACCGCGCAGCTTGAGGAGCCGCGCCGGCGTCGGTCCGGCGACCGTGTCCGATCGCCGTGACCGGACACGCCACGGCTTGCTCCTGGCCGCCGACCTCGTATCGCTCGGCGCCGCCTTCGCCGCCTGCAACTCGTCGTTCACGTCCGATCTCTCCGCCCGCGGCGATCCTGGTCACGTTCGCGCTGTGGATCGGCCTGACCGCTTCGCTGGGTCTCTACAGCTGGGACCTCGCGGCGATCGACAGCTCCACGATCCGCGAGGCGCCAAAGCTGGCCCAGGCCGTGCTGATCGCCGCCGGGGCGAGCTTTCTGCTCGAGCCAGGTCACGGGCTCGGCACGTCATCGGCACGCTGGGCTGCTGTTCGTGGCGGTTCTGTTGGTGGCGATGCTGGTCACCCGAGCGCTGGCGCGCACGCTCACGCTGCGCCTGTTCGGCCCTCAGCGCGCGCTGATCGTCGGCCACGGCAAGGTGGCGGACGTCGTGGCGCGCAAGCTGCAGACGCACGCCAGCTACGGAATCGAGGTCGTCGGGTACGTCGGCGCCGGACCCGGATGAGTCGAGCCCGAACGGCAGCTCAGCGCGACTTGGGCACTCTCGCGGACATTCCCCGGCTGTGCCGCGAACAGAGGATCAAGCGGTTGATCATCACCAACGCTCAGGACGAGGCCCTGCATGTCGCGATCCGCAGCGCGCGCAGCCTGGGCGTCCGCGTCACGATCGTGCCTCGCCTGGTGGAAGTGCTGGGAGGCCGGCTGACGCTCGACGAGGTCGAAGGCATGACGGTCCTCAGCATTGATCGCTCGCTGCCCAACCGCCCCGGTCTCGCCGCCAAGCGGCTTCTCGATCTCGTCGGCGCGACCGTCGGGCTCCTGCTGCTCTCACCGCTGCTGGCGATCATCGCGCTGGCGATCAAACTCGACTCCCGTGGTCCGGTGATCTTCTCGCAGGTCAGGATCGGGCGCGGCGGTAAGCCGTTTCGGATCCACAAGTTCCGGACGATGGTGCCCGGCGCCGACCGGCTGACGGCGGAGATCGCGCACCTCAGCCAGATCGAGTACCCACTGCTCAAGATCCCCGAGGATCGAGACCCGCGGCTCACCCGAGTGGGACGCTTCCTGCGCAAGACCATGCTCGACGAGGCACCGCAGCTCGTCAACGTCCTGCGCGGCGAGATGAGTCTCGTCGGTCCGCGTCCGCTGGAGCCTCAGGACGACGCGGAGGTCAAGGGCTGGCAGCGCGCACGGCTGGGCCTGCCGCCGGGCATAACCGGTCCGTGGCAGGCGCTGGGACGACACGCGATTCCGTTCAGCGAGATGCTGACGCTGGACTGCCTGTACGTGAGCGACTGGTCCCTGTGGCGAGACATCATGCTGCTGATCCGCACGGCGCAGATCGTCGTGCTTCGCTCTCGCCCGGGTTGATCCGCAAGCGCGCCAAGCGAAGCTGGCCCGTCCGATGAGAGTCCAGCTCTGGAGTCACAGCTATGCACCCGAGCCCACCGGGATCGGCCCGGTGAACGCCGTCTTGGCGCAAGGTCTGCGCGAGCGAGGCCATCAGGTGGAGGTCGTCGCCGCGCATCCGCACTACCCGGAGCCTCGCTGGGGCACGCGACGCCTCCCCTACGTCGAGGAGCGTGACGGCATCCGTGTGGTCCGGCTCCCGCTTTGGGTCGGCAAGGCGAGCACCCTCGAGCGGTACCGCCAGGAGCTCACGTTCATGGCCTCACTCGCGGCCGCGGCCCCATTCATGGGCCGGCCTGATGTGCTGGTCTCCACCTCGCCGGCGTTCCTGGCGCTGCTTCCGGCGATGGCTGCCGTGCGCGCGCGGAGGCTCCCGTGGGTGCTGTGGTTGCACGATCTGCTGCCTGACGGCGCCGCCGCCACCGGGTTGGTCGACGAAGGCAGCGCGGCGGTCAGGCTCGCGCGCGTGCTGGAGCGGGCGGCATATCGCACCGCCGATTCGATCGTGGTGCTCTCCCGGTCATTTACGAAGAATCTGCTCTCAAAGGGCGTGCCGGAGGAGAAGATCAAGCTGATCTACGATCCGGCCACTCGCACTCCGCGAACGATGGCGGACCCCGGCTCACACGACGGGCCCCTGCGCCTCCTCTCGATGGGGAACATCGGCTACTCGCAGGGCTTCACCCCGCTGATCCGCGCCTTCGAGAACGCCGCCGAGCTCACCGACCAGGCCGTGGTCAGGGTGACGGGCACCGGAGTCGCGGCGGACGAAGCTCGCGCCGAGATACGTGACGATCGCGTACGGATGCTCGGGCTGGTCGACGACGAGCAACTCGAGCAGGAGCTGAGCGAAGCGGACATCGGACTCGTGACCCAGCGCTACGAGGGCACCGAGTTCAACATCCCGTCGAAGCTGATGAACTTCATGGCCTACGGCCTGCCGATCCTGGCCGCAGCCGACCCCAAGGGTGAGGTCGCGCGGATCGTGCACGAGTCAGGCGGTGGCTGGGTCGTGGACTCACGCCACCCGGAGAACTTCCCCCGGGAGGTCGCCCGCCTGGCCGAGAATCGGGACGAGATCCGTGCATGAGGTGAGCGCGCTCGCGCCTACGCCGCCGAGCGCTTCACGCCCGCCGGCTTCGCCGAGCGCTTCGAGCAGGCACTGCTGGGCGGCGACAAGATGACGTCAAGCCTCGCCTACCCGGACCCGGGGCCCCTCCCCCCCGCTGGTTCAAGCGGCTCCTGTTCCTAGCGGGGAGCAAGAGCTCCCGAGCGCCTCGTCTACGGCCTGCTGCACCTGTTCAACTACGTCCATCTCGGCTGGTGGATCAAGCTCAGGAACTTCCCGGTGCGGGAGATCGTGAGCGACCGCTTCGTCGTGTTCGATCGCATGGCCGCCGAGGCCGCCGGACGATCGGTGCTGTACCTCGAGTTCGGCGTCGCCGAGGGAGACTCGTTGCGCTACTGGTCAGGGCTGCTGAGCATCCGGACAGCGCGCTGCACGGGTTCGACAGCTTCGAGGGACTTCCCACAGACTGGCAGCCGGGTTGGCCCGAGGGGGCGTTCACGCGCGGAGGACCGCTACCGAACTTCGCCGACGAACGGGTGACGCTGTTCCCCGGCTGGTTCTCGGACACGCTTCCTCGCTACTCGTGGCCCGATTCCTACGAGCAGCTGATCGTCACCCTCGATGCCGACCTCTACTCCTCCACGCGGTGCGTGCTGGATGCGATCGAGCCGCGGATCGCGGTGGGCACGATCCTCTACTTCGACCAGTTTCACCACTACGCGGACGAGCTGAGAGCCTTCTCTGAGCTGCTCGAGCGCACGGGATGGGGCTTCGAGATCCTCGCCGCGACGCCGGACTTCTCGCAGCTCGCGTTCAAGCGCGTCGGCTGAGCGACGGGCTCAGCCGACCTGCGCCAGCGCCGAGACCTGGTCGTAGACCCAGCGGTAGGTCTGCTCGAGCCCGTCGCGCAGCGAGGTGCTCGGCTCCCAGCCGAGCCGCTCGAGGATCATCGTGTTGTCGCTGTTG
The DNA here is from genome assembly GCA_963808605.1 of uncultured Solirubrobacterales bacterium. Taxonomy (GTDB): domain Bacteria; phylum Actinomycetota; class Thermoleophilia; order Solirubrobacterales; family Solirubrobacteraceae; genus Palsa-465. Next base: position 67,508 of record CAWEGQ010000009.1, on the reverse strand, counting down.
CGCCCGCGCACGCCCTTCGGCGCGTCGAGGTCGTAGCGGCGCTGGACCTTGATCCCGGCGATCTCCTCGACGATGTCGACGAGGCCGTTGATCGTCACCATCTCGGCTGACCCGAGGTTGATCGGCTCGTCGATCTCGGAGTCCATGATCCTGCGCGTGCCCTCCACGCAGTCGTCGATGTACATGAAGCTGCGGGTCTGCTCGCCGTCGCCCCAGACCTCGATCTCGTGGCGGCCGGAGAGCTTCGCCTCGGCGATCTTGCGGCAGATCGCGGCCGGCGCCTTCTCCCGGCCGCCGGTCCAGGTTCCGTGCGGGCCGTAGACGTTGTGGTAGCGCGCGACGCGGGTGACCAGGCCGAAGTCCTCGGGGAAGTGCCGGCACATCCGCTCGGAGAACAGCTTCTCCCAGCCGTAGCCGTCCTCGGGCTCGGCGGGGTAGGCGTCGGCCTCCTTGAGCGGCTCGATGTCCGGGGTGAGCTGCTTGTCGGCCGCGTACACGCACGCCGAGGAGGAGAAGAAGAAGCGCTCCAGCGCCGTGCTCCCGCGCCGCCTGCAGCAGGTGCGTGTTGATCAGCACCGACAGCATGCAGCGCGCCTTGTTGGTCTCGATGAACCCCATCCCGCCCATGTCGGCGGCCAGGTTGTAGACCGCGCCGCCCCGCGCAGCGCCTGCTCGCAGGCGTCCGCGCGGCTGCAGGTCCAGCACCAGGTTCTCGGCCTCCGGCGAGACCTGGTGCCACTCCTCGAGCGGATGCTGATCGACCGCGCGAACCTGGCTCCCTCCTCCAGCAGACGACGGACGAGGTGGCCTCCGATGAAGCCGCCGCCTCCGGCGACGACGATCAACTCCTCAGGCATCGCGGCCGTTCGCCCTGACTCCGAGCAGCGCCGTCGGAGCATAGGATCGTCCTCCCTCGACGTTCGAGCACGCGGTCAAGGATAGAGGAGGTGGGGTGATCGATGACCTCGACCAATGTCGCGCGGACGAGCTCCGCCGTCCGTGACCAGGTGAACCCAGCGGCGTGGGCGCGCGCGGCAGCCAGCTGAGGCGATGACGTCTGCCGCGCCGGGCGGTTGCGTCGGCGAGGGCCTCCGCAGTGAACTCGTCCATCACGGCGGCATGGCCGCCGGTACCTCCAGGAGCGCGGGGTCGGGGTGATGACCAGCGGGATGCCGAGGCGCATCGCCTCCAGAGCGGGCAATCCGAAGCCTTCGAAGTCCGACGGGAACACGACCAGCGAGGCTGAGACGAAGCGGGCGCGGAACTCGTCGTCGCTGAGCCACGGCTGCAAGGAACGATCTGGTCAGTCCCAGCGCCGCCACCTTGGTCTGCAGTCGCTCGCGTGCGGACGCGGCGAGCCCGACGACGACCAGTGGCAGCGCGTCTCCGCTCGCCTGCAGCAGCTTCCATGCATCGACGACCAGATCGACGTTCTTGTTCCCCCACTGCCCGAACGTGATCGCGTACGGCGGCCCGGGCACCGCGGCCGGCCACCTGTCGACGTGATCGCCGCCGAGCGGCGCGGGCCGCACGATGCGAGCCGCCAGCCACGGGCGAGACGCGATCAGGTCATCCCGGGTGCGCTTCGAGACGGTGACGATCGCGTCCGCCTGTCGGAAGCCCAGCCCGTGACTGACTCGGCGGAGCAGCCTGGCCTGCGGCGCGAACTGCTCGGGGCGCAGCTCGTGGCGGAGATCGTGCGCGATGACCACCCGCGGGCACGGCAGCCGGTTGAGCGTCGTCGCGGGGATGGCGGCAAGGAGGACGTCGGCCTCCAACGTGCGACAGAGTCGGGGCAGCACCGTCGCCTGAGCCCGCAGGCGGTGGAACGAGCGTCGACTCCCCATTGTGATCTCGTGCGTATTCGCCGTCGGCGGCACGACGATCCCGGCGTCGGTGCCGAGCACCACGTGCAGTTCGTCTTCGGGCGCGACCTGCGGCCACGCATCCAGCAGGTGCTGGAGGACCACGCGACGCTTCCCCCCGGATCGCCAGCCCGTCGATCAGGACCCGCATGCGCTATCCGGCGGGGCGTCGCGCCAGCACGCGGAAATGCGAGGGGCGATGCGCGGCGCGCAACGCGGCGCGGACGATACCGATGCGCGCATCGCAGTAGCGCTCGTGCACGAGGATCTCAAGCCCGAGGGCGCGCAACCGCTCGACGAGGTGCGGTCGTCGATGCCCGCGTAGGCGTGGCGCTCGGCCATTCGCCCGACGCTCCGCTCAGGTCCTCGCCCTGCGCCCGGCGGCTCGCCTTGTCCCGCGCCAAGCGGACGAAGCCACGCGGATCGCTCACCAGCAGCTCCATCAGCCAGTCGGCTCGGCGGGTGAGCCGCAACACCGAGTCGCCCGGGGTCGGATCGAACATCGTCAGGATCATCCCGCCGGGCGCCAGGCGCGCCGCCGCCGCGAGCACCACCGCGGCTCCTCCAGGTGGTGCAGGGCCGAGCAGAACGTGATCAGGTCCCAGGCGCCGATCGGTTTCCAGGAAGCTCTCGACCGTCTGCACGTGGATCTCGGGCACCACCCCGGCACGGCGCGCCTTCTGCTCCCAGATCGCGGTCATCTCCAGGGACACGTCGACCACCACCGGCACCAGTCCGTGGCGGGCCAGCGACGTGCCCGCGTTCCCGGATCCGCCGCAGGCGTCGAGGATCGCTGGCTCCGGGGCAGCCGCGCCACGGCCTCGTCGATCGCGGCATCGAGCCGCGCGCGCTGTCTGGAATCGACTACACAGCACTCCGTGCGGTCGTATTCCTCGGCGTACTCGGCGTAGAACCCCTGATTGGCTTCGGCGGCGGTCAATGGCATGGTTCGAGGCTATCCGAAGGCCCGCCCCGCCCTGCATCGGTCCCGCATGGGACAATCGGCCCCTGTGAGCGCGAGCAAGCAGTCGGCGGGGCGGCGCTTGAGCGTCATCACGGTCGACCAGGTCATCGCCGGCGCGTCCAACGTCCTGATCTCCGTGCTGGCGGCCCGGCTGCTCGGGGTCGCATCCTTCGGCCTGTTCGGCATCGTCTTCCTGGTCTACCTGGTGGCGCTGGGGGTCACCCGGGCGCTGGTCAGCGACCCGGTGCTCGTGCATCCGCTGGAGGCTCAGGAGCGGATCGGCGACGTCATCGGAACCAGTTTCATGCTCGGACTGGCGGTCGCCGTGGTGCTGGTGGCCGGCTTGGGCGTGCGGCTCTGGGATCCCCGCTCGGCGACGCCCTGGTCGTGCTCGGGCTCTGCATGCCCCTGCTGGTGATGCAGGACCTCGGCCGGTACCTCGGATTCGCCACCCGCAGGCCGGCGCGGCGGTGCTGCTCGACGTCACCTGGCTCGTGCTGGTGATCGGCGCGGTGGCCTCCTGTTCGCCACCGGGACCCACGACCTCTCGTGGTTCATCGCCGCCTGGGGCGGATCCGGCGCGGCCGCGGGCCTGCTGCTGCTCAGCCAGTACTCCGGCGCGAGGTCCGCTTCGGACTCTCCTGGCTGCGCTACACGTGGGGATTCTCCTGGCGGTATCTGATCTCCTACACGTCCACCCAGGGCGCGGCTCTGGGCATGTCCAGCGGCGTCGGGGCGATCGCCGGCGCCCGAGCGCTCGGCGGCCTCCAGGGCACGGTGCTGCTGGTGCGGCCGTTCATGACCTTCCAGGTGGCGGCGATCGCCGCCAGCGTCGGCGAGGTCGCGCGCTCGGTCACCGGCGACCACGATCCACGGCGGCCGCGGTCCGAACCTCGATCCTGGCCACTGTGGTGGCGCTGCTGAACGGGGTCGTGCTGCTGCTCCTCCCGGACCGCCTCGGAGAGATCGTGCTCGGCGCCTCCTGGCACGCGGCCCAGCCGCTGCTGCTGCCGACCGGGGTGCAGATCGTCTGCCTCGGCTTGCTGACCGGCGTCCGAGCGGGACTGCTGGGCCTGCGCGCGATCAGCAAGACGATGGTGATCGACGTGGTTGGCACCGTGGTCGTGTTGGTCGCGGCCAGCTCCGGCGCCGTCATCAACGGCGCCAAGGGCGCGCTGTGGGCGGTCGCCGCGGGCTGGGGACTGATGGCGGTCGTCTGGTGGGTCACCTTCCTGAGCCACACCGCCCAGGCAAGGCAGCGCTCGCGGGATGCCGGCGGATCCGCTGCCAGCCGCGGTCGTCTCGAGCCGATCGGTATGACAGCCTTCCTAGTTGGCCCGCCGGTCGAGAGCGAGGACGCCGAGAATGAAGCGGCGGGGCATCGTGGGGGCATGGTTCGCTCCGCATTCGAATCGCTACCGGAATCGGTCCGCAAGGACATCGTCCGCCGGCGCGCCGAGCTCAATGGGCTCGGGCAGCTGAAGATCAATCAGGCGCTGCTGGCCATGCGGCTGGCCGAGCTCGAGCAGCAGCAGGCACCGGCGCTCACCGCCCCGGCGGAGGTGCCGACGACCGATTTCCACCGCGGTTCGCTCACGGCTGTGCACCCAGGCCCAGCTGAGCGAGCCCTGGTTCAGGCGCTGGTGCGAGGCGATGGGCGAGCCGCCGGTCGCCCACCGCAAGACGTGGGAGTTCGCCTACATCGCCGAGGTCCTGGAGGCCTTCGGCCAGCTCACGCCCGGGCGCCGCGCGCTGGGGTTCGGCGTCGGCCGCGAGCCCCTCGTCTCGGCGTTCGCCAGCCGCGGCGTGCAGGTGGTGGCCACCGACCTCGCCCCCGACTCGCGGGAGGCGCTCGGATGGGTGGGTCCGACCAGCACGCCGCGGAGCCGAGGGCCTGCTCCGCCCCGAGGTATGCGACCCCGACCGATTCCGCGAGCTGTCTCGTGGCGCGCGGTCGACATGCGGGCGATCCCGAGGACCTGAAGGGTTCGACTTCTGCTGGTCGGTCTGCTCACTCGAGCATCTCGGCTCCCTCGACGCGGGCATCGAGTTCATCGAGCGCTCCGTCGCCACGCTCGCCCCCGGTGGTATCGCCGTGCACACCACCGAGTTCAACCTCAGCTCGAACGACGAGACCGTCGAGGCCGGCCCCACCGTCGTTTACCGAGAGCGCGATCTGCTGGCGCTCAGAGACCGGCTGGAGGCCGCCGGCCACCAGGTGGCAGCGTTTGACTTTTCCCGCGGCGAAGGCCTGCTCGATCGGTACGTCGACGTCCCCCCGTACGCCGAGAGCCGGTCTTCGGTTCCTGTTCGCCTCGTACACGCTCACCTCGGCCGCGATCGTCATCAGGGCCCGGCCCGCCTGAGCATGCGCCGGCTCAGCTCCAGATGCCGGTGTCCTCGACGTAGCGGCGGCGGAGCCACTTCGTCAGGCGGGGCAGCCGGCGCTTGAGCAGGTCGTACTCCTCGGGCATCGCGCAGCGCAGGCCCTTGGCGACGTCGGAGCCGTCAGCCGGCCGGCCAGGCCGCCAGGCGCTGCGCCGCCACCGCTCGTAGTCGGCGGCCTCGTCGGCGACGAACGGCGACGGGACGCTCGCCGGGATCGGCTGCGACGGCGACGCGGTAGGCGTGGCGCATGCGCCGGCTGATCCGCCGGCCGGTGGTGTCGTGCGCGTAGATGTAGGCGGGCTGCGGGCCCAAGCAGCTGCCGCTTCTCGAGCACCGCCGCGGCGTACTCCTTCGCACAGCGTCGGAGCGACTCGCTGTCGGCGCGGACCTGTGGCGCGCGGTGCTCGGCCGGGTGTACAGCTCCTCGGGACGGAGCGGGTCGAACGCGTGGAAGTGGAACAGCCGCAGTCGATCGCCGCTGGAGGCGATGTAGTAGCCGTCCGAGTCGCGCGCGATCGGCCGCTCGTGGAGGTTGGCGACGCCGACGTTGTAGCCGTAGTGCCGCAGGCTGGTGGCGCCGAACAGCACGCTGCCGATGTCCATCCACTTCTGGTCGACGAACAGGCCGGCGATCGCGTCGTGCAGGCACTCGGAGCGCAGGTGGCCCCACCACCAGTTCAGGAACTCCTCCGCACCGCGGTTGACCGCGCAGAAGCCGAGGTTGTAGACGCCGACGTTGAGCAGGTGCCCTTCCGAGAACGGCTGCCCCGGCGGAGCCGGCTCCAGGTAGTGGGGCGTCAGCACGATGCCCGAGCTCGCTTCGAGCGCCGGACCCAGCTCGACCATCGGCGAGACCAGGTACGTGTCCGGATCGAGATAGGCGACCTGCTCGTGCTCCCGCAGCAGCGCCTGCAGCACCAGCGGCTTGACCGCGGTCGCGAACTCGACCAGGTCGTAGGACATCGCCAGCTCGAGCACGTTGCGCTCGGGCAGGTCCAGTGACGCGGGCATCATCCAGCGCACGCCCGCGATCTCCGGCAGCTCGGTCTCCGGCGTCGCGTCGATCAGGAACACCGACAGCGGGTTCTCGCTGCCGTGCCGGCGCAGGCTGTCGCCCAGCGTCAGCGCGCTGGGCAGGTAGTTGCGGGCGAGAATCGTGCAGTAGGCAGGTGTCGTCATCGGAGTGAATCCTGTCTGTAACGGTCTCCGGCGGCGCGGCGGAGTCGCCGGTCAGCGCGCCGGCCCGCCCGCGGGCCCCATTGCTAGCATCGCCGCGTGCCGTCTGCCGAAACGCGCACCGACCTGGCGCGGGGACTGTATCTCGATCTGCTCAAGCGGACGCTCACGGGGCGGTGGCCGAGGACAACGATTCGATCCTCGGCGGAGTGCGGACCGTCGGGCTCGCCGGTGTTCTGGAAGACCTGGGCCGACGCCGCCGGCAGGCTCGCCGGCCGGTTCGGCTTCGAGATCGCCTACAAGAAGCCGTACGACCCCGAGCTGCGCGCCGTCGGACGCGACTGGCCGGCCCGGGCGGACTCGATGATCGGCCTGCGGCGCATGGACAACATCCAGGAGTGCATCGAGACGGTGATCCGCGACGACGTGCCCGGCGACCTGATCGAGACCGGCGTCTGGCGCGGCGGCGCGACGATCTTCATGCGCGGCGTCCTCAAGGCCTACGGCGACACGACGCGGACGGTGTGGGTGGCCGACTCGTTCGAGGGCCTGCCGCCGCCGGACGCCGCGCGCTACCCCGCCGACGCCGGCGACACGCTGTACAAGCTCGGCGGGCTGGCGGTCGGCGTCGACCAGGTCGACACAACTTCGAGCGCTACGGCCTGCTCGACGACCAGGTGCAGTTCCTGCGTCGGCTGGTTCAAGGACACGCTGCCGACGGCGCCGATCGAGCAGCTCGCGGTCATGCGCCTCGACGGCGACATGTACGAGTCGACCTGGCAGGCGATCGAGGCGCTCTACCCCAAGCTCTCGCCCGGCGGGTTCTGCATCGTCGACGACTACGGCGACCTCGTGGCGCAGTGCCAGCGGGCGATCCACGACTACCGGCGAGGCGCACGGGATCACCGAGGCGATCGTCGACATCGACGGCTTCGGCGCCTACTGGCGCAAGAGCCAATGACTACGACCCAGGCCGAGATCAGCGGCGGCTACAACGATCAGGTCCGGCTCGACGTCGTCCCGAGCGTGCCGCAGCGGGTGGCACGCTACTCGACGTCGGCGGCGGAACCGGCGCAACGGCCGCGCACCTGAAGCGCCTCGGCCGCGCGCGGCGGGTCGGCACCGTCGATCTCGCGCGCCCGGAATCGGCCGATCCGGACCTCGACTTCCAATGCTTCGGCAATCTCGACGACGAGCAGTTCGTCGAGCGGCTGATCGCCGAGCAAGGTCCCTTCGACACGATCCTCTGCCTCGACGTGCTCGAGCATCTGGTCGATCCGTGGCGGTTGGTCGCCCAGCTGCACGCGGTCTCCGGCCGGGCGGCGTGATCGTCGCCAGCCTGCCGAACGTCCGCCACTACCGCGTCTCGGGTGGCCTCCTGTTTCGCGGCCGCTGGCATCTACAGGACGCGGGCATCCTCGACCGGACCCACCTGCGGTTCTTCGTCAAGGACACGATGATCGAGCTGCTGACGCACTCGGGGCTGAGCTCGAGAGCGTCGAGGCGCCGCTACCTGAGCGGCGCCGGCGGCTGGTGATGCTGTTCCGCAAGCTCACATTCGGGCGGTTCGACAGCTTGATCAGCGTGCGCTACATCGTCCGGGTCAGGCGCGGCCCCGGCTGATCTCAGGCTTTGCTCGAGCTGGCGAGCGCCGACTGCCCGGTATCGGTCGCCCAGGCGATGAAGCCATCGATGTCGGGCTAGCAAGTCGGGGAACCGCTTCGATCACGCGGTCGCGCGGCCAGTCCCACCAACGTATCTGCAGAAGCGCCTCGCGCTGCTCCTCCGTGAAGCGGTAACGAATCACGCGCGCCGGGTTGCCGCCGACGATTGCATACGGCGGAACGTCCTTCGTGACGACGGCACCGGCAGCAATCACCGCACCGTCGCCGATCGTTACTCCGCCCAAGATCAATGAATACCTACCGACCTATACGTCTGAGCCGACGATGGTGTCGCCGCGAACATCCGGAAAGCCGTCCGTGCCCGCGCCGTCCATGCTCATCAGGATCCGGTGTGGGTACGTGGTCACCCGGTCGATCGCGTGGTATCCGCCGAGAAAGAAGATGCCACCGAGCGACGAGTAGTTGCCGACGATCAATCGAGAGTTGTCGTAGTCGAACTCCATGATCGTGGGAACGCCGTAGCTGCCCTCACCCAGGATGACCCGCCCGTTCTTCCTCAAGCGCCTGAGCACGGCTTCGTCGTGGCCGATCACCGCGCCGACCGCGCGGTCGGCAAACCAGGTCCACCGGCTCATGGTGGTGCGACTTCCTTTCTTTTTCGGTCAGGCCGCCCGTTCCGACGCGTCACCAATCCGGCGCTGACGCGAAAAGTCTAACCAGGGGACGAGATTCACGTCAGCGCTGCTGGGTCCGCTCGTCGGTGCTCCGGACCGCGCGTAGCGAGCGGGCGGTGATCGGTAGCATGCCCGCGTCGGCACCCGGAGATCTGGGGACCAGGGGCCGCGCCACGTATGCGCGCAGAGCTGAATCGTAAGTGCTTCCATCTCGCCTGAGCAGCAAGCCGCAGTACGTACTCCATCCGTTGCGCGCCCTGCGACGTGCGGGGCGGCTGGTGTCGGTGCCCCCGGCCGACGCCCCGCCAAGGTCGCGCGGCTTCCGTGGGGACTCGAACTGCGGGTGCACGAGGCAGACGCGATCGGCTACAGCATCCTGGTCGGCCGCGTATTCGATCCCTGCGTAACCGAGGCGATTTTCAGGCTGATCGAGCCCGGGGAGGTTGTCGTCGACGTCGGCGCGAACGTTGGCTACCTCACCAGCCTGGCCGCGGTGCGCGCAGGGGGCGCAGGCCGGGTGGTGGCAGTGGAGCCGCACCCCGCCGTATTCGACCTGCTGCGGACCAACGTCGAGTCGTGGCGCGGGGACCCAAGACTCGCGCCCATCGAGCTTCACCAGCTGGCGCTGTCCGACCACGCCGGGCGGGGAAAGATCGTGGCGGGGCCGCTGTTCAATCACAACATGGGCCTGGCGACGCTGGCCGGCGAGGAGGTGGCAGTTACGGCCGGGCAGCAGGCCCACGACGTCGAGCTCCGGCGCCTCGACGAGCTGACCGGCCAGACCGCGATCGGCGTGCTGAAGATCGATGTCGAGGGCCACGAGGCGGAGGTGCTGAGGGGCGCCGCGGCGCTCCTGGAGCGCCACCTGGTCCGCGACATCGTGTTCGAGGACCACGACCCCTACCCGTCGGCCGCGACGGCGATCCTTGAGGCCGCCGGTTATCACCTGGTCAGCCTCAGCAACGACCTCGGTGGCCTGCTGCTGGAGAGCCCCGCCGACCGCGGCGAGGCGCCGGCCTGGCCCGGTCCGAGCTATCTCGCCACCCGTGAGCCGTCACGCTCGTTCCCCCTGCTGGCCGCACGGGGCTGGCGGGTCGGCGGGATCGGCCTGTCGCTGCCGCGGCGGCGCGGCCGTCGCGCGGAGCCGATAAAATGAGCACCATCTCCCGGCTGCGGTCGAGGACGACACGACGACACCGACCGCGTCAAACAAAGGATGACCAATGAGCCGGCTGATCGACCACGCTCCGTCTGACACGCTCCCGGACGTGGAAGCCGGCTTCCTGCCGGAGCGCTACGGCTACCGCATGCAGGACGTGTTCCTCGAGCACCTGCGGCCGCTGCTGGTGCCGGGGGTGCGAATCCTCGACGTCGGATCCGGGCGCACCCCTCGCTGGGCCCGGAGGACCGTCCCGAGGGCTGCCACTACATCGGCCTCGACATCTCCGAGGAGGAGCTGCTCGCAGCCGGGCCAGGCGCGTACGACGAGAGCTTCGCCCACGACATCACCAAGCCACTGCCGGAGGTGCGGGATGTCGACCTGATCATCTCCTGGCAGGTGCTCGAGCACGTCAGCTCGCTGCCGGCCGCCTTCAGCAACCTCCGCGCGATGTTGCGGCCGGGCGGCACGATGCTGGTGCAGCTGTCAGGGTCGTTCGCGGCGTTCGCGCTGGCCGCACACGTGATTCCACGCCGCCTCGCCGTCAAGGCCATGGTCGACTTGCTGGACCATCCGGAGGAGCAGAAGTTCCCCACCCACTTCGACCACTGCAATGCCCGTGCGTTCACGGCGGATGCTGAGCCGTGGGGTCCCAGCGAGATCGTCTGCTTCTACCGGGCCGCCCCGTACTTCTCGATGTCGAGGCCGCTGCAGCGGCTCTACCTCGGCTACGAGAACCTGATTGCGTCACGCTCGTTCGAGAGCCTCGCGACGCACTACCTGGTCATCGCTCGGGCTTGACCGCAGGAGCCGGCTCCTCGCCAGCCGCCGGGAGCTCCGCGAGCAGTCCGAGGAGCGCATCGACGTCGACGGTCATGTCGCTGTCGACGCCCTCCATGCGACTGCGTCGGGGCATGCGCCCGGCGGCGACGAGGAACCTGTAGGTCAGTCCCGGCACGCACTCGCTGAGCTTCCAGTAGCACCCCTGGACGAAGTCCGGGGCGAACAGCTCCACCACCGACGCTCCCCTGCTCGCGAACGCCAGGTTGGTCAGCGCGGCGCCATGGGGCGCCACGATCCGGTCGGCCGCGGCGAACGTCGCGATCTGCTCGGCCACGGCCATCCGGCCCGGATCGACCACCCGGAAGCCGAGCTCGCCGAGCGCCGCGACGACCTCGGGCCTCGTTGATCACGATCCGGCTGCCGCGCCGATCACCCCGGGTCACGTAGATCTGCGCTCCCGGAACGCGCCCGGCGCCGGGCGGCAGCAGACGGTCGCGCAGGAACCGCACGACCCACGGCGGAGTCTTGAGATCAACGTCCGGCAGACCGGGAACCACGAGCATCTCGGCCTGGACGTGTGGCGACCTGGTCGCTGTCGATCACGCGCTCCGGAGCGATCCCCAGCAGCTCGATCAGCTGCCGCTGAAACGGCAGCGACGCCGGAAGATAGAGCCGCTGCACCGCCGTGCGCTCCTCCAGGAGCGCGAGGCGGGGGAGCACGTCGGTGAGGAAGTGGTAGTAGCTCGCGTCGCCGCGGGCGGCGAGCACCCCGACGCCGGCCCGGAACGATCGTCGGCGCCCGGGCGAGGACATCGAGGAACACCGGATGCTCGTCGGGTCGCCTCGTGCCGAAGTATGGGCTGAGCTCGCCGACCAACGTCCCGTGGCCGGTGATCACCGCCCGGTAGGGCCCGAGCACGCGACCGCCGGGAAGCTCCGCGAGCGCGACCCGAGGGACGATCTCGTCGGTCTGCGCGGCAAGCGTCGAATGGCCTGCGGGAATCCCGACCGGCGGCGAGCGCACGAGCCGCTGCTCGTCGCGGGCGGTAGTCATCCGCCCCTCCCCGCGGACGGCCACCTCGTCGACCGTCCGTGCCGTGCGCCGCGGCAACTGGCCGCCGGTGGTACGACTGAGCGCACGCGTGAGCGGCGCGAGGGTGCCCACGAGCGGCGGTGTAGACCCGCTTTGCGTAGGGCCAGACCGGCCTCAGCTGCCGGCGGAAGCGAGGCCAGCCTCCGCTGTGTCCGAACCCTGGTGGGCCGCCGTCGCACCAGATCATGATGACCCACGGCCGAGTACCACGCCGCGGCGGGGCGAGGGTTGCGCCGGTCGGGACGTGATTGGCTACCCTCGCCTGCAATGCGCAAGGCCGCCTTGGCGCTCACTCTGATCTTCGTGGCCGGGGCTGCTGGTCTGATTCTGGCCGGGATCGGATCGGGGCCGGCGGTAGGGGTTGTGGCCGGCCTGTGCCTGATCGGCGCCGTGATCGCGGTCTCTCGGCGTCAGCACCGCCGACCTGGCATTGGCGGCGGTGGGATTGCTCGTCTTCACCATCGGCTGGAACGGGATTCGAGTTGGTGGCGGCGCCCTCGGCGACTTGTTCATGGCACTCGCGTTCGCTGCGGTGTTGGCGCACGTGATCGCCGACAAGCGGCCGTTGCCCTTCCCCCTTGGCTCTTCGCGACCGGAACCGGCTGCTTTTTCGCCGGGCTGCTCTCGCTGGTCTTTCCCCCGGGAACGGCGGTGGTGCAGCACTCCGTCGTCACGGAGACCACGATCAAGTTGCAGGACGGGAACTTCGCTCTGGCGGCGATGCCGGGGAACGTCAGCACGCTGGTCAAGTACGAGCTGTCGTTGGTCCTGATTCCCGTGCTCGTCGCCGCCGTGGGGACCTCCCGTCGGCGCTGCCTTCGCCTGCTGGACCTGTGGGCTGCAGGTGCTGTGGTCAACGCCTGCGTCGCGGTCGCCGACTATGTCGGTGTTGCGCATATCACCCCGGTGGCGATCTTCGGGAACCGATCCTCGGGGCTTACGGTCCACCCAAACTACCTGGCGCTCACCTGCGTGATCTCGATCCCGATTGCGATGCTGTGGTTTGGCCGCTCACGACGCTGGACGGTCGCCGGTCTGCTGGCGCTGCCGATCCTGCTGGGCGGCGTGTACGTGTCGGGGTCCCGTGCGGGGACGGCAGCGGCCCTGCTCGCCGTCGCGGGCACGATCGCCGTGGTGCCTCGCTTCCGGCCCGGGTTGCGGTTCATCCTTCCGCTGGGCGGGATGGCAATCATCCTCGTGCTGATGTTCACCAACACCGGCGCCAAGATCTTGAGCCAGGTCCGCCTGGGAGCGTCCACCAGCACGTCTCTGAGCAACTACCAGCGAGGAATCGCCGCACAGGCCGCATTGGACCAGATCAGAGCGCGGCCGATCGAGGGCGTTGGATTCTCCGTGATCGCCAACGCTCACAACATTTACCTGCAGCTGCTGGACGCCGGCGGGATCATCGCCTTGGTGGCGTTCTTTGTTTTCCTCGGGGGACTGGTCAAAGCCCTAGGTCGTTCGCGGGCGGGGCCGCTGCGCGACGAGGCGGCGGTGTGCGCACTAGCGATTTTCGTGTGGCTGGCCAATGGGGCGTTCGACAACCAACTGGCCGACAAATACCTCTACGTGGTGCCGGGACTGCTGTATGCCATTTCGCGCGTCAGCCTGATGCAGCCGGCGACGACGCGAGACGAACCGCTGTTATCGCGGACGCCGATTGCGCTCGCACCGAGCCAGCCCGCGCTGGCCGGTGTGGCCGCGTAGTAGTGGACGCTAACCGTGCTGCGCGTAGAGCGCCCGATAGAGAGCCGTTGCGCGCGGAAACCGCATCGGCACCGAGGTCATCGAGCTGTAAAAGCCGGCCGCCGGGAGATCCGCGTCGAAGTAGCACTCAAACGCAACATCGTGATCTGCGAACCACCTGAACATGTGCGCGATGAAGGCCGGGTCGTCGCCGCCGGCCCACCCGGGAGCAACCGCATAGCTCACCAGCCCCCATTCCGGGAACGCGATCGGCTTGTGATGCAATGCCGCCAAGCGCGACTGCCAGGTCAGACCGTAGCCATGGCTCACGATCTCACTCCAGCGCCGAGACGGGCTCTCCAGGGGAGCCGACTGGTTCCAGTCATAGACATCCAGCCCAATCTCGCTCACATAGCGATCGCCCGGGTAGGCAACCGTGGGATCGATCCCCGTTTTCTGCATGTTCGGCGACCAATCAAAGCTGAAGGCGGCGCCCGGCACCGACCGCATCGCCTGGACGATCTCGCGCCATGCCTGCGCGAACAGCAACGCGTCGGCCCGCGTTTTCACCGCCCAGCGATAAAACGGCGTGTTGAACTCCCACGCCAGACGGATCCCCGCGCTCCCCAGCCCACCGGCCACGAGATTTCGCGCGAGCGCGATGAAATGCAGGTTGTAGGCACCGGATGCGGCTTGGCCCAGGCTCCCGCCAGTCGCTGGCCAAAATGCCACGCTCAGCTCGGGGCGCACGGCTGGCGCGGCCCTCCAGTGCGAGATCGCCCAGGCCGGATCCTCGATCTGCGCCCAGTCATCGGAACCGATGTAATCCGTCGCCACCCGGACCGGCCGACCGCGCCAGGTTCCGAACGCGATGTCGGCCTGCGGCCCGAACCCTGCAACCCCACCCGAACGCCACGTCACGCGAAGGGTCCCACCCGGTCGCCCTCCGCCGATCAGCAGCAACGCGATTCCGGCCAAGATCACGATGAGGAGGCGCAGCTTCCACCCCAGCCGGTCGCGGAGCCGTGGTGGGAGCTTGGCGATCAAGGCTGGCTAGAGGTTAGGATCATCGGCACGTCAGCGTCGCGATCAGTCCCGGCGCGCTGCCGGTCTCGCCCGCTAACATGATCGCTCGATGGGGAGACGCGAAGGATCTTGCGCGGGCACGGACTGGCCGAGGCAAGATGGTCCTTGAGCACCGGGAACGTGTCGGGCTCGGCAGGATCACAGTCGATCGATGAAGAGCCAAACCCAAGACTTTACGCTGAGAGGCTACCTGGAGACCCTGCGTCGCCAGCGTCTGCTCGTCGTGCTCGTGACGCTGGTGTGTGGCGTGGCCGCGCTTGGCGCCTCGCTGGCTCAAAAGCCCACCTACGACGCCACCTCGTCGCTGGCGGTGAGCGACCCCAGCCAGGGCCTTGCGCTGCTCGGCGGGGCCTACGTCAGCGGGCAGACGCCGCTGCAATTGGCCTCTGTCGCGGCGCCGCAGGTGACCAGGAACGAAGTCGTCGCGGCGGTCAAGCGGACCCTCAAGAGTCCGTTGGGAATCAGCCAGCTGCGCTCAACCGTGAGCGTCGGGATCGACCCCAACTCGTATCTCGTGAACATCACGGCCAGCAACCGAAGCGCCTCGCAGGCGGCGGCGCTCGCCAACGCCTTCGCGACAGCGGACAGCTCGCTGACAACCGCCGAAGCCCGAGCCCAGTATCGAACGCAAGCTGCCGCGGTCAAGACTCAGCTTCGCCACCTCTCGCCTGCTTCGACCCAGGCGCTGACCACGGCGGAGACGTTCGCACGCCTGAAGAGCTTGGGCTCGCTGGCGACGCCGATGACCGTCAGCACAACCGCCAACGTCCCGACCAGTCCCGCCAGCCCCAAGCCTGTGCGCAACACGGTCGCGGCGCTGCTGTTCGGCCTCTTGCTTGGCATCGCACTGGCCACCGCGCGCGACATGCTCGACCGCCGCCTGAGGCACTCCTCGGACGTGACCCAGGTACTCAACCACCCAGTGGTCGGGCATATCCGCTCGGAGGCACTCGGACACTCCGGCACGCCCATCGAGGCCGCCCCGGGCATGGGCGGCCCGCTCGCTGACCCCGACGGGGAGGCATTCCGGATCCTCCGACAGAACGTGCGGTACCTCGCCGCTGCTTCGGAGAATGAGACCCTGCTGGTGACCAGCGCGATGGCCGGCGAGGGCAAGTCCACGGTCGCTGCATGCCTGGCGGTGACGATGGCCGAGGCTGGTAGGCAGACGCTGCTGGTGGAGTGCGACCTGCGCCGGCCGGTGCTGGCCAAGCGCTTCGGCATCAACCAGAACCCGGGATTGACCGACTATCTCAGCGGTATCGCGGAGCCGGGTGAGATCGTGCAGAGCGTTCCGATGCTCGCGGCAGCAAGCAACGGAGCCGGGCCACACAGCCCTCAAACGGCTCCATCAAACCTCGCCTGCATCACTTCAGGCACCCCGGTGCCCAGCCCGGACAAGCTGCTGTCCTCTGTCCGCTTCCAGGCCTTCCTGGCGGAGGTGAGCGAGGTCTACGACCTGGTGATCCTCGACACCGCGCCCATGCTCCCCGTGGCGGACACGCTGGGCATCATCCCGAACGTCTCGACGCTATTGGTGTGCGTGCGGCTCTCCCAGACCACGCGAGATCAGGCCCGCGCCGCCCAATCAGCGCTGGATCGGCTCCCGGAGCGAACCGTAGGGCTCGTACTGACCGACGTACGTGAGAACGAAGACGGCTACTACGGCTATTACGCGCCGGCTACGCCGGCCAGCGCCTGACCGAACCGACCAACGCAGCGAAGCTCAGCCGGGGATCAAGCCCTCGCCGCTGAATTCCTGCTTGGCCTCCTCCAGCGTGACGTCCGGCGGCGGGAGGATCAGATCGGAGCCCACCATGTCGTCGTCCGGAACCGGCTCGCCGTTGGATCGGACGTACTCGAGCAGGCGGACGAACGTCTCGTGGAACTTTGACTCGTCGTCGTCCTCGCACGCCGCCACGGCGGCGTTGTCGAGCTCGTTCAGGCCGGCGACCTCGCCGTCGGCGAGCGCGTACTGACCCTCGGTCGAGATCCGGATGATCACTGAGCCTGCTCCTTGGGCGCCGCGGACTCGTCGCCGGCGCTCGCAGCGGTTTCGGCCGGCGGCGCTGCGCCGGAGTCACCGGCGCCGATCTGTCCGGCGGATCCGGTGCCGGAGCCGAGCTCGGCCTTCATCTTGGCCAGGTCCGCGTCGACGTCGCTGCTGCTGGAGAGCTGCTTGAGCTGACGGTCGATGTCGTCCTCGCCGGAACCCAGCGCGGTGAGGTCTTCGAAGGTGCCTGCCTCTTCGAGCTCCTGGACCGCATCGGCGCGGGCCTTCATGTTCTCGGTCTTGTCCAGCGCCCGCTGCATCGCGAGGCCTACGTCGGCCATCTCCTCGCCCATGCCCGTCGCAGCCTCGGAGATCCTGACCTGTGCCTCGGCGGCCGAGTACTGGGCCTTGATGACCTCCTTCTTCGAGCGGAACTGCTCGATCTTCGTCCTGAGCTTCTGCTCGGAGGCCGTCATCTGCTCCTGCTGCTGCTCGAGCTGAGCGACCTGGCTGTCGAGCGATTGAAGTTCGGTCTGGGCGACGTTCTTTCGCTCCAGCGCCACTCGCGCCAGTTCCTCGTTGCCGGCGGCCAGCGCCTGGCGGGCCTGCGTGTCGAGTTTCAGCACCTGCTGCTGGAGCTTCTCCTCCTGCAGCTGGAGGCGCTTCTTCGACGTGACGACGTCGGCAATGCCCTTCTTGACGTTCTGAAGAAGCTCGATCTGCTTCTGATAGCTGTACTCGAGCGTTTCCGCCGGATCCTCAGCCCGATCGAGCAGCTTCGAGATCTTGGCTTTGACGACGACTGACATGCGACCGGAGAGGCCCGGCATCGCATCCTCCTTGGCGGGTGACTGGACTAGCCCACCAAGCGTACCCGAGGCCAGCCCGCGCCTGAAGCCCGATACTTCACGCCCGACGATTTGGGGCTCGGCAAGTAATTCTGCGAACCCGATGACGAATCGGCATTCCCTGCTGTCCGAATCCTGCGCAAGAATTGCGCAACCGTTCGCAACTGGCCGTGTTCTGGCCTATGCTGCTGTTTCGGCAGCTGAGGCCGCAATGACGCGGCGCCGTGCCGAAGAGTCTCGCCAAACCCCTGTGTTGGACTCTAGAACGTCCCGAGGAGATCACCCGATGCGCAAGATGCGTTTGCCCCTGATTTGGCTGGCGACGATGGCGCTACTGGCTGCGCTGACCGGTGCTACGGCATCGGCGGCGGGCGTTTGCTCGACGTCGACGCCGCAGTACTGCCCGCGGCCGACGGTGACAACGGGCCCGGCTACGAACATCAAGAGCACCTCAGCCACGCTCACGGGCACGGTCGTGGCCAATGGCGCCCCCACCGAGTTGCACCTTCGAGTACGGCCTGACCACCGCCTATGGCATGTTCACCGCGCTCACGCCCGAAGGCTCGGGCACGACCGCCGTACCGGTCTCAGCGAACGTCAACGGGCTGTCAACCGAAGACGAAGTTCCACTACCAGCTGGTCTGCTCGAACGCCGGAGGCACCGGGCTCGGCGGCGATCGGACGTTCACCACGCTGGACCGCGGAAAGTCGCATCCCGCCATCGGCGGCAAGGCCGGGTTCGTTTCCTCCAAGGGCGTCGTCGGATTTCGTGATCGCCTGCTTCGGTGACCGCAAGTGCGTCGGCAAGCTCTCCCTCACCTCGAAGGGAAAGGCGCTGGCCAAGGCGCGCAAGTACTCGATCAAGAGCCAGCGCCTCACGGTCGTCTACCTCAAGCTCTCCTCCGAGCAGCTCAAGCGGCTCAACCGCCTGCACAAGCTCACGGGCAAGCTGGTCGCCAAGGACAACGACGGCCCGAAGGCGAGCGCGAACGTAACCCTGCGTCGCTGGATCTGATCGCCAGCGCACCGGACCGGGTGAACCCATCTCCGGCGCGATAGCCTACGTCGCTCTGCGCCGGAGCTACGCCGCTCTATGAGGAGATCGATCGCTGGCAACAGCGTGGTCTTGTTCGTGGCGCTCTGCCTCGCCACGGCCGTCCTCCCGACGAGCCGGCCTCGGCCAGCGCTCCCCTGACTATCGGCCTCAACGGCTACGGATCGCTGACCTCGGGCGCTCCCGCGGTCTACGCAATCGCTGGGTTGCGGCTGCCAGGCCAGCCGTCGACTCCGGGCCTCGTCCGCATCAGTCGTCGCGTGGTCGCTCGGTCGCCCCGACGATCCGCCGCCCAGGCTTCGAGCCGACCAACCCCGCGGACTCCCAATACGCCTGGGCGCCCGCAGACGCGCTCGTGCGCGCTTTCGCAGCGCAGCATCTGCCCGTCCTGCTCGACATCAGCAGCGCTCCAGCCTGGGCCCAAGGCCCACGTCCGGCGCCTGGAGCTGACAGCCGGGACCTGGCGGCCCAACCCGAAGGCGTTCGGCCAGTTCGCCTCCGCTGCTGCGAGGCGATATTCGGGTCGCTTTCCCGATCCGCTGCATCCCGGTCGCGACCTACCGCTGGTCCGCGACTGGGAGGCCTGGAACGAGCCGAACCTGACGGTCTACCTCGCTCCACAGTGGACGCGCGACCCGCGGCCACTACGTCGCCGCGAGCCCGGTGATCTACCGCAATCTGCTCAACGCGTTCTACAGCTCGGTGAAACGGGTCTCGAAGGCAAATGTGGTCGTCGCGGGCGCCACCGCACCATTCGGCGATCTGCCTGGGCAGGCGCGCATGCCCCCCGTCACCTTCGTGCAGAACCTGCTCTGCCTGCGCGGAACTCCGCTTCGCTCGGCGCACTGCAAGGCCCCGGCGCACTTCGACGTCCTCGACCACCACCCGTTCGACATCGGCGGCCCGCTCCAGCCCGCGGTCAACCCGGGCGACGTCTCGGTTCCCGACATGGGCAAGCTGACCCGCCTGTTGACAGCCGCGCGCCGGGCCGGCACGGCCCTGCCCGCGGGCCATAAGCGCCTCTGGGCCGGCGAGCTGATCTGGACCAGCCGGCCGCCCGATCCCAGCGGCGTCCCGCCCCTCCGGCAGGCCCGCTGGCTGGAGCAGGCGCTGTTCATCCTCTGGCGCGAGCGGGTCGACACCGTGCTCTGGCTGCAGATCGTCGATGACGCCCACGCACGGACCACCGGACTCGGTGGCGGTCTGTACTTCCACAACGGGCGGCCCAAGCCCGCCGCCACCGCCTTTCTGTTCCCGTTCGTCACCCAGCGTCAGTCATCGGGCCAGGTTCGGGCCTGGGGCCGCGCCCCGACCAGCGGAAGCCTCGCGATCCAGCGGCGTAGGGCCGGTCGCTGGGTCACGATCAAGCGCGTCCGGGTGCGCAAGTCGGCCACGTTCTTCGTCCCGCTCAGGCTGGCCGGCAGCGCCACGCTGCGGGGTCAAGTCGGTGCCGTCACCAGCGTCACCTGGTTCCAGGGCTGAGCCGTCTACGGCGGCGAAGCGCTGGTAACCCGGCCGATGCGTCAGTAACCGAGCGGGTGACGCGCCGAAAAGCCCGGCGGGTTCGGGTACAGCGGGCGCCACCGAGGTCCCGAGCCGTGCGCCGGGTGGGGATCGCTCTCCGCGGAGGTGTCGAAGCGGATTCCGGCGATCTCGATGAACGCGTGACCCGGGTTGGTGTAGACGGTGATCCAGTGGCCGATGCCCCGCTTGCCCCAGGACATGAAATCGCTGGAGTCGTCCGGGACCTTCAGCAGTCCGGCGGCATGCAGCACGTAGGAGACCGAGCCGGAGCAGTCGTAGCCCGCGGCCTTGAAGCTCGCGTGGCCACCCCCCCAGATATACGGCTTCTTGCGAATCTGGTTGCCCGCCCAGATCGCGCGCTGCACCTGGATCGGAGCGTAGGCGGGAGCGTAGGCCACGCCGCCCACGATCTTGGCGGTGAACCCGGCCACGGTGGGATGGGCGGGAGCGTTCGGCGCCGCCGCCGGGCGGCCGAGGCCGACGCCACCCGAGCTGCCGGTGGCCTGTGGGTTGCTCGACGAGGCGCCGCCCGCGGCCGATGCCTCCGGGGCAGCGGCAAGGGCGAGCACAGCAAGGCTGGGGAGTATCAGGCGCTTGACCCGCAAGTCATTCTCTTTCGTCAGCCTGCGGGGTTAGCTGTCGGGCTGGCGCTAAAAGAGCTCGCGCCTCTCGCGGGTTCACCGCGAAATTCGCCCCAGGGATCTTGGGTCCCCCGCTCCGCGACATTGGGGCCGCGGATTCGGCGTGGCGGGACTATACACAGGATTGCGGCGGTATGAGAGGCTGCAGAGCCGACGTCCGGCGGCGCTTCGGTGCGCCCGCCACGCTAACGTCCTCGCCCGTGAAGCGGCCCAGGCGCTCCAGGAGCCTTTCCGCCCTGATCGTTGCCTGCACGGTCCTGGCCGGCTGTGGCGGCGGGACGAAGCTGATCCACACGCCGGCACCGGCGCCGGAGATCCAGGTCGTCCAGTCCAAGACGCCCGCGGCCGGACAGAAGCTGGGCTTTCCGGCGGTGGCCACCAAGAACACCACGCGTGTAGCCGGCGGGGATCCGGTCGCCGACGCGGCCGGCGTCGCGCTCGCCGTGTATCCCTCCTCGGCGCCGGGAACCCATCCCACCGCGGTTGCCCTGGCCCCGTCCGACGACTGGCAGGCGGCGATCGCGGCATCGGTGCTGATGGCCCCGCCGATCCGTGCCCCGATTCTGTTCTCCGGGCCGTCATCGCTGCCCTTAGCCACCGGCGATGCGCTCAGCCTGCTCGCCCCCACCGGCTCGGGATCGGTCGGCGGCGCGCAGATCATCCGGATCGGCAACGTGGCCAAGACGCCAGGAAAGCGTACGGCCGCGATCTCGGGGACCGACCCGTACGCCCTCGCCGCGGCGATCGACCGATTCACCAGCGCCGCGCTGGGCAAGACGAGCATCAACGTGGTGATCGCCTCCGGCACCAACCCCGCCTACGCGATGCCCGCCGCGGGCTGGGCGGCCGAGAGCGGAGAGCCGGTGCTGTTCGTCAACAGCTCGGGGGTGCCGAGCGTGACCAGGCAGGCCTTGCTGGCCCACCAGAAGCCGCACATCTACGTGCTGGGCCCACCCAGCGTGATCCCCGACAGCGTGCTCGTCCAGCTGCGCAAGTACGGCAGCGTCAAGCGGATCGGCGCCGGCGACCCGGCCGCCAACGCGGTTGCGTTCGCCGAGTACCGGGACCCGGCCTGCGCCTACGGGCAACCGTGCGTCCACATTCCGGGCAGCTTCGGTTGGGCGATCCGCAGTCCCGGTCACGGCTACACCCTGATCAACGCGAACCGGCCGCTCGACGCCGCCGCGGCAGCCCCGCTGTCGGCCACCGGCGGCTATGGTCCAGAGTTGCTCACCGACACGACGTCGGCGCTTCCGACCTCGGTGCTTAACTACTTCCTCAACTACGCCACCCCGGGCTATTCCCAGGAAGGCCCGACCGCCGCGGTCTACAACCACGGCTGGGTGATCGGAGACCAGAACGCGATCTCGGTGCCGGTGCAGGCCGAGATGGACAATCTGCTCGAGGTGGTACCGCAGAAATGAGCCAAGCCGAACATCCAGACCGACTCCGCCAGGGGCGTGACGTCACCCTCGACGACGTCCGCCAGCTGATGGGTGCCTCCACCCCCCACTTCGCGCTCCAGCTGCGCGAGCGAATCCGCCGGTTGATCCGCGACCTGCCGGCCGGTCACCCCGCGCGACTCGAGGGAGAGCGTGAGATCGTCAGGCTCGACCGGATCGCGTTCGCGGGCGAGGTGCGCGGCCACCCGGCCGAGCCGGGGCTCGCTCCGCTGCCGAGCGTCACCGGCAACGCGGCCGGATAACAGCTCGCGCCCGCCGTGAACGAGCCCAGGGCCGACCAGCAGCGCTCCCTGTCCGTGATCGGGTTGGGCCGCGTAGGGCTCCCGCTGGCCCTGTCGTTCGCCGAGCGCGGTCTGCACGTGCTCGGCATCGACCACAACCCCGCGTTGCTCGACTCGATCCGCGCCGGTCGCATGCCGTTCGCCGAGCCCGGCGCCCAGGAGCTGCTCGACCGCGCGCTGCAGTCCGGCCGGCTGGAGCTCACCGACCTCGCCGCCGACGCCGCCCGGGCCGACGACATCGTGATCACGATCGGCACCCCATCGTTCTCACACGTCGAGAGCGACCTGCGCCAGGTCCGCGCCGCGGTCGACGATCTGCTGCCGCTGCTGCGCCCCGGGCACGCCCTGATCCTGCGCTCGACGATCGCGCCGGGTACCACCGAGTTCGTCGCCGGCTATCTGGAGAAGCGCCGCGATCTGCGCGTCGGCGCGGACATCTTCGTCGCTCACGCGCCGGAACGGATCGCGGCGGGACGGTTCCTGGAGGAGATCACCACGCTGCCCTGCATCATCGGCGGCGTCGGCGACGCCTCCACCGAGCGCGCGGCCGAGTTGTTCGGCGCGTTCGGAGCGCCGATCGTCAGGACCACGCCGGTGCAGGCCGAGCTGGCCAAGATCTGGACCAACATCCTCCGCTACGCGACGTTCGCGCTACCCAACCTGCTGATGATGGACTGCGAGCGCTACGACGCGAACGTGTTCGAGGTGATCGACCTGATCAACCGCGACTACCCGCGCGGCGGCATGGCGATGCCGGGAATGACCGCCGGGAGCTGCCTGCGCAAGGACTTCGCGTTCTCCGAGGAGCGCTCCAATTCCCCCGGCATGCTGCTGGCCGTCTCGAGAGTGAACGAGTCGGTGCCGTTGTTCCTGGTCGAGGGAGTCAAGCGTCGCCTCGGTGGCCTGTCCTCGCGCAAGGTGGCCGTGCTCGGCCTGACCTTCAAGCGCGACACCGACGACGAGCGCGACTCGCTCTCGCCGAAGCTGATCCGCCTGCTCGAGCGCGAGCTGGCCGACGTCGCGGTGTGCGATCCGCACAGCGCGTCGCCGACCCAGCCGCTGGCCGAGGCGGTCAGGGACGCCGAGGTGGTCATCGTCGCCACGAATCACTCCGAGTTCACGGGCCCGGGTCCGCTGCGCGAGATCCTGGAGCAGGCGGCCGACGGGTGCCTGCTGGTGGATCCGTGGAACGCACTGGGCACCGCGCAGGTGTTCCTCTACGCGGCCGAGTCGGCGGCTCTCCTCGGTCTGTCGCCCACACACCCGGACCTGCCCGAGGTTCGATGAACCGGGTGCTGGTCACGGGCGGGGCCGGGACGATCGGGTCTTCTGTCGTGCGCCGACTGCTGCGCGACCCCACCTGGGAGGTCCGGGTCTCCGACCACCGCGCGGCTCCCACCTGGATCCGGGAGGGCTGCGAGGTTCACACCGGCGATCTGCGCGAGCCGGCGGTCGCGGCGGAGGCGGCCGCGGGCTGCAGCCACGTTATCCATCTGGCGGCGATCGTCGGCGGGATCGCGAACTTCCACAAGCTCCCCTACACGTTGACCGTCGTCAACAACGCGCTCACCGGATCGGTGGTCAGCGCCGCCCTGGCGGAGAACGTCGAGCGCTTCGTCTACGTGTCCTCCTCGATGGTCTTCGAGCGCGCCACCGAGTTCCCCACCACCGAGGAGCACGCGCTCGTCTGCCCCGCTCCTCAGTCCGCCTACGGCTTCTCGAAGCTGGCCGGCGAGATCTACACGCGGGCGGCCCACGACCAGCACGGGCTCCGCTACACGATCTGCCGCCCGTTCAACGCCTACGGGCCAGGTGAGCTCCCCGATCCCGACGAGCCCGGGATCGCCCATGCGGTCCCCGACCTGATCACCAAGGCGCTGAGCGGCCCGCCGACGCTGCAGATCTTCGGCTCCGGCGAGCAGACGCGCACCCTGACCCACGTCGACGACATCGCCGACGGCGTAGTCACCGCGATGGCCTCCCCCCAAGGCGAAAACGAGGACTTCAACATCTCGGCCTCAGAGGAGTTGACGGTCGCCCAGATCGCGGCGCTGATCTGGGAAGCCTGCGGACACGATCCCGCTCGCCTCGAGCTCGAGCACCTTCCGAGCTTCAAGGTCGACGTCCAGCGCCGCTGGCCCTCGGTCGAGAAGGCGCGTCGCCTGCTCGGTTGGCAGGCCCAGGTCGATCTGCGCCAGGGGATCGCCGAGACGGTGCGCTGGCTGCGAGATCAGCCCGCGGAGAGCGTTTCCGCGACGAGCCAGACGTGAGCCCGCGCCGGGCGCTGATCACCGGGATCACCGGCCAGGACGGCTCCTATCTGGCCGACTTCCTGCTCGAGCAGGGGTACGAGGTGCACGGCATGGTGCGCCGGTCCTCGACCGAGAAGTTCGAGCGGATCGACCACATCCGCGATCGCCTGCGGCTTCATCAGGGGGATCTGCTCGACCAGCGCTCACTGGTCGACACGCTCCGGGCCTGTCACCCTGAGGAGATCTACAACCTCGCGGCGATGTCCTACGTCGCGGCGTCGTGGGCCCAGCCCACCCTGACGGCGGAGTTCACGGGCGTCGGTGTGACCCGGATGCTCGAGGCGATGCGCGAGGTCTGCCCGCGGGCGCGCTTCTACCAGGCCTCCTCGAGCGAGATGTTCGGGCGCGTCCGTCAAGTCCCCCAGACCGAGCAGACCCCGTTCTACCCCCGCTCCCCCTACGGCGTCGCGAAGGCCTACGGCCATTTCATCACCGTCAACTACCGCGAGTCCTACGACCTCCATGCCACCAGCGGGATCCTGTTCAACCACGAGAGCGAGCGCCGCGGGCTCGAGTTCGTCACCCGCAAGATCACCTGGCACGCGGCCGCCATCAAGCTCGGGCTGGCCGAGCACGTGCGTCTCGGGAACCTCGACGCCCAGCGCGACTGGGGCTTCGCCGGCGACTACGTCAAAGCCATGTGGCTGATGCTCCAGCAGGATCAGCCGGATGATTTCGTGATCGCCACCGGGGTGGCCCACTCGGTGCGCGATTGCCTGCAGATCGCCTTCGATCACGCGGGAATCCCGATCGACGACCACGTCGTGATCGATCCGGCGCTGCGCCGACCCGCCGAGGTGGAGCACCTGATCGGCGACGCGGGCAAGGCCAGGCGCGTGCTCGGCTGGGAGCCCCAGGTGGACTTCGAGCAGCTGATCAGGATGATGGTCGACGCTGACCTGGCGCTGCTGGGGCGCGAGCAGGCAATGAGGTCCTGGACCGCTCCTGGTCCCCGTGTCTAGGCCAGCGCCGAGACGCTGAACTCGCAGCCCCGGGTCTCGAGCTCGGCGAAGAGCTCGTCCGGGTCGACGCAGCCCTCGGGGGCCATCGCGCCCGAGGCGTCCAGTGACCCGCGCGCCAGCAGCCGCACGGCCGCCGCGATCGGGGCGGCGGTCGAGACGATCGAGCCGCCGAGCCCGAAGTGCGGATTGCTGCGGGCCCGCACCTGGACCCCGGCGCCGGTGCTCGCCCGCGCGTTGATGAGATGCACGCTGACGGTCTGGTTCGAGGGCGATGCCGCCTCGCGGGCGGCGTCGGCGACCTGCTCCGGCGAGGCGCCACCCAGCTCCGTGAGCTTGGCCAGCAGCGGCGGCGCCAGCGATAGACGGAAGCTGACCTCCCGGGCCCCGAAGCTTGTCCCGAAGGTGACCAGCTCGGAGTGCAGGGTGTAGATCGTCTCGGCCACCCCGATCGGCGGCCCGAAGTCGACCGACCCGCCCGCGCTCAGCGCCTCGATCTCGACCGGTTGTCCATCCCGGAGCACCACCGGCGCCAGCGTCAGCTCGTCGACCAGGGTCTGGATCGCATACGGCGGCCGGAGGCGACCGTCCTGCGGCGCCGCCGGGTCCCGGCCGCCGGCCACCACTTCGATCGATTCGATCTCCTCCGCGGAGACACCGAGTTCGCGGACCGCCCGCACGGCCATCACGTTGGTCTTGCCGGGGCTCGAGCCGATCCCGAGCAGCGCGAGCAAGCCGGCCTGCCGGAACTCCTGGTCGAGCTCGAGCTGGCGACGGGTCACCCAGTACAAGCCGCCCAGATCGAGATAGTGACACCCCGCCTGCAGGCAGGCGGCCATCGCGTCGAGGTTGATGCGATAGGAGGCGGTGTTGACCAGGACGTCGACCGAATCGAGCGCTGCGGCCAGCGCATCGACGGCCCGGGCGTCGACTGCGGCCCCGGTGGCCTTTCCGCCGCCATGCTCGGCGGCCGCGGCCTGTGCCTTGGCGCCGTCGAGGTCGAGCAGGCTCATCGCGGCGACCTCGTCGGACTCAGCCAGGTCGCGGATGATCGCGGGCGCGATCGTCCCGGCCGCGCCCAGAACCGCGACGGCTAGATTCCGGTTGGCCAAAGTGCCCATCAGGGTGACCGTATCGTTGGCCAGGGGCACACTGTGTTGGCCAGACCGTACAAAGCCTAAGTATCACTTCGGCCATCAGCATCTTGCAGACTTGCCCGACGAGGCAGAGAATCCGCCCACGGCGTGTCTGATTCCGAACGAAACATCGCACGGGGATTCGCCGCATCCGGATACCCCAACGCAGATGCCTAGAGAGGGACCGCCATGGAAAGCGCGTCGCTGACCGAGCCGGGCGTTCGCCCGGGGGTCGAGGACAAGGGCCTCAAGAAGAACGCGATCTCGTTCGTTTCGAACATCGTGATCAGCGTCGCCTCCGTGGCCCCGGCCTACAGCCTGGCGGCGACCCTCGGGTTCATCGCCGCTGTGGGCGGCCTCGGGGTCCAGTCGCCCGCGGTGGTCCTGGTGGCGTTCTTCCCGATGGGGTTCATCGCCGCCGCGTACTACTACATGAACCGTGCCGATCCCGACTGCGGCACCACATTCGCCTGGGTGACCAAGGCGATGGGCCCGTGGCTGGGATGGCAGGGCGGCTGGGCGATCGTCGTCGCCGACGTGCTGGTGATGCCGAGCCTGGCCGATGTCGCGGGCAACTACACGTTCCAGCTGTTCGGCAACAGCAGCCCGACGACGGCCGAGGTGGTCGCCGTGGGGATCGCCTGGATCATCATCATGACGGCGATCTGCTACATCGGGATCGAGCTCTCCGCTCGCACCCAGCGGTGGCTGCTGAGCCTCGAGTTCGTCACGCTGATGGTGTTCGCCGTCGTGGCGCTGATCAAGGTCTACGCGAACCATCCCCCCCACTCGATCGAGCCCACGCTCTCGTGGTTCAACCCGTTCGCGATCTCCAGTGTCAGCGCGCTGAACGGCGGGATCCTGCTGGCGGTGTTCATCTACTGGGGCTGGGACTCTGGGGTCAGCGTCAACGAGGAGACCGAGGACTCGAGCACCGCTCCGGGTCGCGCCGCGATCATCTCCACCTTCATCCTCGTCGCGATCTATCTGCTGGTGGCCACCGCCGCCCAGGCCTACGGCGGCATCGACTCGCTGGTCAACAATTCGAGCGACGTCTTCGCCCCCCTCGGCAAGGGCGTGCTCGGCTCGCCGTGGGACAAGCTGCTGATCATCGCCGTGCTCAGTTCCGCGTCGGCCTCGACACAGACCACGATCCTTCCCACCGCGCGGACGACGCTTTCGATGGGACGCGCCGGCGCGATCCCGAAGCAGTTCGGCAACGTTCATCCCCGCTATCTCTCCCCCGGCTTCTCGACGATCTGGATGGGCACCGTCTCGATGATCGTCTACGTGCTGCTGTCGGTGACCAGCCACGACAACCTGATCGCTGATGCGTTCACCTCGCTCGCGCTGACGATCGCCTTCTACTACGGGTTCACCGGGTTCGCCTGCGTGATCTTCTACCGACGGCACCTGTTCGCCAGCCTGAAGAACTTCGTCATGATCGGCGTGCTCCCGCTCGCCGGCGGCCTGATCCTGACCTGGGTGCTGATCAAGGCGGTGATCGACTACTCCAAGCCGCATTCGGGCTACGCCAAGCCGTTCCTGGGGATCGGGTCACCGATTGTAATTGCCCTGGCGACGATCATCCTCGGCATCGTGTTGATGCTGATCCAATGGCGAATCGCCCCCGAGTTCTTCCGACGAAAGACCGAGGTCGTGGACCCGGCCACATTCGCCGCCTCGCCGGCCGGACACTCGTCATGAGTAGCGGCATCGTGGTCGGTTACGACGGGTCTGACTGCGCCAAGGCGGCGTTGCGGGCAGGGCTGGAAGTCGGCAAGGCCTACGGCGAGAAGGTGATCATTGCCTTCGGCTACGACCTCAACCCGGTCGCCGGCGAGATCCACGACTACCACGCGGCGCTGAAGGACCTGGCGCACAGCCGCCTCAGCGAAGGCAGCGAGCTGGCCGCGGCAGCCGGAAGCGAGGTGGAGTCCGTGGTGGTGGAGGAGGCTCCGGCTCAGGGGCTGGTCGCGCTCGCCGCCGAACGCGACGCCCGGGTGATCGTGGTCGGCACTCACGGCGAGAGTCCGCTCAAGGGCGCCCTGCTCGGCTCGACCCCCCATAAGCTCCTGCAGCTCTCCGACCGGCCCGTGCTGGTCGTGCCGGTCCGCTGACGGCGCGTCCCTCGATTCGGGGAGCGCTGCCTGTAGCCTCGGCCGCATGACTGAACTGCAGCCCGCGACCGGCGAGGGGATCCCGGACAGCGAGTTCCCGGGGCCGTATCCGGTCGGCTCCTACGCCGCCCAGCTCCGCCGCCGGCTGCTCGAGTTCGCCCGCGTGCAGCTGGTCGGCGAGGTTTGGGGTCTGCGCGTCAGCCGGGCCCGGGTGTACTTCGAACTGCGCGACGCCCGCGGCGCGCTGCCCTGCTCGATGTGGCGAAACGAGTTCGAGGAGCTCGGCATCGCACTCCTCGACGGCATGCGGGTCGTGGCCGGCGGCGGTTGCGACTACTACCCCGGGAGCGCCTCATCCTCGCCGTCGTTCATGTTCGCGGTCTCCGAGCTGCGGATCGCGGGCGAGGGCGATCTGCTCGTCCAGCTCGAGCGCCTGCGCCGGAGGCTCGCCGCCGACGGGCTGTTCGAACCGCAGAAGCGGCTGGCGCGCCCGCAGCTGCCCCGGGTCATCGGCGTGGTGACCGGTGAGCAGGGCAAGGCCCGCGACGACGTGCTGGCCGGACTGAGGCGACGGGGCTGGGCCGGACGGCTGGTGTGGGCGTTCGCGCCGGTCCAGGACCGCCACGCCGCGCCCCGGATCGCGGCGGCGCTACGGACGCTGGCCTCGATCCAGGAGGTCGAGGTGGTGATCGTCGCGCGTGGCGGCGGCTCGCTGGCCGACCTGTTCGCGTTCTGCGACGAAGCGCTGTGCCGAACCGTCGCGCTCTTGCGCGTACCGGTGATCTCCTCGGTCGGCCATCACACCGACCGGACACTGATCGACGACGTCGCGGCGGTCTGCTGCTCGACGCCGACCCACGCCGCCCAGGAGGCGGTACCGATCGACATCGGCGTCGCCCGCGCCGAGCTGACCGCCGGCGCCCGGCGGTTGCACGGTCACGGCCGGCGCGCGGTCCTGGGGCGCGCCCGCACGCTCGCCCAGCTCTCCCGCGCGCCCGCGGAACAGGTGGCTCGGCACCGGCGCCACCTGCACCAGCTGCTGCGCGAGCTGCGAGCCACCGGCCGGCGCACTGCGGTCGGGGGTCGCGAGCGAGCCGGCGTCCACCTGCTGGTGCTGGGACGCAGCGCGGAGCGCGCGCGCACCACCGACGCCGCCAGGCGAAGGCGAGATCTGGAGGGACTCCGTTTGGCCCTTGCGGCGCACGACCCGGCCCGCACGCTCGAACGCGGATACGCGCTGGTCGCCGACCGGGATGGGCAGCCGCTCGGCTCGGCGGCGGCGGCGCGGGCCGCCGCGGAGCTCGAGCTGCGCTTCCACGACGGTGCGGTTCCGGCTCGGGTGAGCGAGGGATCGTGACCGAGCGGACCTATGAGACGGCGGTGGCCCGGGTCGAGGAGATCATCCGCCGGCTGGACTCGGGCGAGGCCGGGCTGCGCGAGACGCTCGAGCTGGTCAAGGAGGGTCGCACGCTGGTCGAGTACTGCGCGGGCGAGCTCGAGGCGGTCAGCCACGGGCTGGAGGAGCTGCGCCTCGACGAGCTCGTCGCGCGACTCGAGGGCGGGACCGTAGAAAGATGAGCACCTTCGACCTGCTCGCCGACCTCCCGCTCGAAGTCGACGGGTACACGCTCGAGGGGCTGCGGGCCGACGTCTCGAGCGGTTTCGAGCGACTCTCGACGGTCGTGCACCTGAGCGGAGGCGGCCTGGAGGGCGTCGGCGAGGACGTCGTCTACGACGCCGAGGATCACGTTGCGCTGCAGGACGCCGGGCCCACCCTCGAGCTGGCGGGCCGGTACACGCTCGGGGAGTTCTGCGAACTGATCGACTCGCTCGACCTGTTCCCGGTAGAGCCCCAGCGCGAGGTATCCCGCCTGTACCGGATCTGGACCTTCCACAGCGCCGCGTTGGACCTCGCCCTGCGGCAGGCCGGCCGGCCGCTCCACGAGGTGCTCGGCCGCGCCCCCCGGCCGCTCACCTTCGTCGTCTCGATCCGCCTCGGCGAGCCGCCGACCCTCGATCCGGTGCAGCGCCGTTTGCAGCGCTACCCCACGCTCCGCTTCAAGCTCGACCCCACGACCTCGTGGACCCCGGAGCTGATCGCCGCCCTGGTCGATACCGGGGCGGTCGATTCGGTCGACTTCAAGAGCCTCTACAAGGGGACCATCGTCGATCAACTGCCCGACCCGGTCCTCTACGAGCGCGTGGTCACCGCGTTCCCCGATGCCTGGATCGAGGACCCCGATGTCGAGACGCCGGAGACCGCCGCCGTGCTCGCCGAGCACCACGACCGGATCACCTGGGACGCCCCGATCCATTCGATCGCCGACATCGAGTCATTGCCGTTCGCCCCGCGGATGGTCAACATCAAGCCGTCGCGAATCGGCGGCCTGGCCAAGCTCTGCGCCACCTACGATTACTGCGCCGCGCACGGAATCGGAGCCTACGGCGGCGGTCAGTTCGAGCTCGGCCCGGGCCGCGGGCAGGCGCAGTACCTCGCCTCGGTGTTCCACGCCGACACGCCCAACGACATCGCCCCCGCGGGCTATAACGAGAACGACCCGGCGCCGGGTCTGCCAGCCAGCCCACTGCCTGTCGCGGCGGACCCGGTCGGCTTTCGCTGGCAGACCTAGCGACCGGCGCGGGCCAGGAAACGGCTTACGTCGCTGGCGCCGCCCGTGGCGCCCGGCAGCGGCGGGTTCAGCCCGGCCGCATGGCATTCCGTCAGGCCGGGGCCGAGCCCGGGCGCGGCGGTCAGCCGCGGGGGCTTGGCGAATGCGGCGTGCTTGAAGTCGAAGTAGTCGGTCATCGGATGCGCGTTCGCATCGCGGAAGGTCATCGCCGGCAGGTTCCACTTGCGCTCGATGAACGCGGTCATCGAGGTCAGGTCCTGGGTCACGCTGGACACGTAGCCGGGCTTCGCCCACGGCGAAACGGCCACCAGGGGCAGCCGGAAGCCGTAGCGGTCATACGCGGCGCGGGTGTCCCCGGGGGCGAGGATCGGGGCGATCGAGTCGGGCTTGATCGCGCGCGGCGGGGGGACGTGGTCGTAGTAGCCGCCATGCTCGTCATAGGTGATGAACAGCGCCGTGTGCTTCCAGGTCGGCGCCTTCATCAGCGCTTTCACAATCCGCGCGATGAATTCCTCGCCGAGCTGGATGTCCTGCGGGTTCTCCTGCGAGGTCGTGGTGTAGTTCGGATCGATGAACGTGAACTGGGGCAGCTTCCCGGCCGCGACGTCGGGCAGGAACTGAGTGAAATCGTGTGTCCGGGCCCCTCGGCTGGGATCCGTCGACGCGCCGGGCACGATCACGTAACTGGGCAGGTTCTGGTAGTAGACCCCCCAGTCGATCTTGTGCGCGTCGAGCCGGTCCCAGATCGTCCCGTTGGCCGCCGGAATCGTGAACGTCTGGTTGTTGGTCGAGATCGTGCCCGATGCGGTTCCCGTGAAGAAGAAGCGGCGGTTCGGATACGTCTGGGCGAGGGTCGAGGCGAAGAACCGCTGGCCGATCGGGAAATGCTTGACCAGCGAGTAGGTGAACGGAATATCGCGCTCGTCCCAGAACCGCATCGCGATCGGCCCGCTGGCTCGCACGAACCCGTCGTTGCGCCCACCGTCATAGGACTGGTGGCTGGCGTTCCAGCTCTGCGTGGGCACCCTCGGCAGCTGGCACGGCGAGCTGGCGTGTTGGGCCCGGACGTGGTGGCCGTGCGACATCCGGATTGAAGTTGACCGGCCGCCCGTGCTTCAGGGTCAGCCCGTCGACGCCGGCCCGGCCCGGCACCCGGTGCGGGACCATCCCGAGCAGGTTGTCGAACGAGTGGTTCTCCATGATCAGCACCACGATGTGCTTGATCTCGGGCATCGACGGCGTGCCCGCGGGCAGATGCGGGAACGGCAGGCTGTCGGGCCGGCGAACTCCACCGGCGGCGCTCGACGCGAACGTCCGCGCCCACGCCGGCAGCCCGTGGACGCCCAGCAGCACCGCGCCTCCACCGGCCCCGGCGCGTAGCAACGCGCGGCGGGTCAGCGGTCCTTCCCCGAGACTTCCCTCAGATCCCACGGATGAAGAACATACCGGGCGGAGGGGTAACCCGGGTCGGTTGTGGTCGACGTTGGCAGTCTGGGTTGAATTATTCAACCCAAATTGCCAACCCCCGTGGTGGCCGGAGCGGTGATATTAATCGCGCAGCGCGAGGACCAGGTTGCCCGAGACCTGGCGCTGCTCCAGTCGCTCGACGGCCTCGTTGACGCGGTCCAACGGCAGCACGTCGTCGATCGGAATCCGCAGGCGCCCGTCGACCAGCGCCTCCAGCGCCGCGTGCAGCCCAGAGCGGCGCTCCTCACGGCTGAGCTGACCTCCGCCGTAACCCAGCAGCGAGACCATTTTGCGGTAAACCGACTGCAGGTTGAAGGTGACCTCGGCGCCGGCCGAGGTGCCGAAGCTGACGATCCGTCCGCGCGGCGCAATCATCTCTACGACCGGAGCCACGAACCCATCTCCGAGCGGATCGAAGACCACGGTCGGCTTCAGCTCGGCCACCGCCTCCAGCAGCTCGTCGGGCCCGGAGACGACCACGCGGTCGGCTCCCTGCCCGGTGATCAGCGCGGACTTGGCCTCCGAGCCGGTCTGGCCCCAGACCGTCGCGCCGGCGGCGCGGGCGAGCGACACGATCAAGCTCCCGACGCCGCCCGAGGCGCCGAGCACGAGCACGCGATCGTCGGAGCGAAGGCGAGCCAGATCCTGCACGACGTTCCAAGCGGTCAGCCCGGCGATCCCCATCGCCGCCACCTCGCGGGCCGCGACGCCATCCGGAAGGTCGATCACGGCAGCGGCGGGCACCACCGCGGCCTCGGCCCAGACGCCGTCGCGCGCGGTGCCCAGGCCCTCGCCGGCCACCAGCACCGGCCGCCCGCCGACGTTCCCGGCCGCCTCACCCCCGAGCGTGCGGGGCAGCGGGGCGTCCGGCGCGACGTGTCCCTCGGCGTTGTAGCGGTCGATCGGGTTGACCCCCGCGAAGTCGAGCTCGACGAAGACCTCGTCGTCGCCGGGAGGATCAAGCTTGACCGTCTCGATCACCAGCGGCTCGCCGTGCCGGTGCAGGCGAGCGGCGCGGACCTGCGTGTGAGGGTTGGACGAGGAGGGCATTGCCTTATTGGTAGTAGTTCCCGATCGCGGACTTCAACACAACACGAAAGACGATATTCGCCGCTATGAATTCAACTTCTCAACTGGACGGCTCCGTCGCGCTGGTCACCGGCGCGTCGAGCGGAATCGGCGAGGCCACCGCGCTCGCTCTGGCCGGTCTCGGGGCGAGCGTGGCGCTCGTCGCGCGGCGCAAGGACCGGCTCGAGGCGCTGGCCGAGCGGGTGCAGGCGGTCGGGGCCCAGGCGCTGGTGATCGAGGCCGACATCACGTCCCGGGAGCAGGCCGAGGCGGCCGTGGAGCAGACCGCCTCGCAGTTCTCGCGGCTGGACATCGTGATCAACAACGCCGGCGTGATGCTGCTGGGGCCGATCGAGGACGCTCCGCTGGAGGAGTGGGAGCGCATGGTCCACATCAACGTGCTCGGACTGCTCTACTGCAGCCACGCCGCCCTTCCCCACCTGCTCAAGGCGGCGGACGATTCCCCGCGGGGCGTCGCCGACCTCGTCAACATAAGCTCGGTCGCCGGCCGCGTCGCCCGCCAGGGCAGCGGTGTCTACAACCTGACCAAGCACGGGGTCGGCGCATTCAGCGAGTCCTTGCGTCAGGAGGTGACGGGTCGGCACGTGCGCGTCTCGCTGGTCGAGCCTGGCGCCGTGGCCACGGAGCTCGCCTCGC
The DNA here is from genome assembly GCA_963808605.1 of uncultured Solirubrobacterales bacterium. Classification (GTDB taxonomy): domain Bacteria; phylum Actinomycetota; class Thermoleophilia; order Solirubrobacterales; family Solirubrobacteraceae; genus Palsa-465. The sequence continues at coordinate 32,853 of CAWEGQ010000009.1, read as the reverse complement.
ACAACCGCCCGGAGATCCAGGAGTCGATCGGACAGCGGTTCGGCAAGATCGAGCGGCTGGAGGCGCAGGACATCGCCGAGGCGATCGCCTACATCGTCACACGCCCCCGCCGCGTCGCGATCAATGAGATCCTGATCCGTCCGACCGAGCAGGAAGGCTGACCCTACGCCGGAACAAGTTGCAGTCCTGTAACCTGCGTTTCCATGACTCAGATGAACGCGGTCGTACAGCCAGGACGGCAGGCCCAAACAACAGGAGCTGGTTTGAACGAGACGCTTGCCATCGCCGGATCGGGCACGATTGCCTGCGGCCTCGCCTCGGTCGCCGCCCAACACGGCGACGTGCTGCTGTGGGCTCGTTCCGAGCAGTCATCCGATCGCGCGCGCGCCGCGATCGCCAAGACCTGCGCCAAGCTCGATGAGGGCCTCGACCCGAACCGCGTCCGGATCGTGACCGACCTCGAGGAGCTGCGGCACGCCACTTACCTCGTCGAGGCCGTGGTCGAGGATCAGGACCACAAGGAGGCGCTCCTGTCCGAGCTGGCCTCTTACGAGAACGAGGGCGCCGTGCTCGCCACGACTACCTCGTCACTTTCCATCGAAGCGCTGGCCAAGGCGACCGGACGGCCGGAGCGCTTCGCCGGGCTGCACGTGTTCAACCCGGTGCCGCGAATGGAGCTGATCGAGCTCGTGTTCCCGACGCAGGCCAGCGCGGACACGCGTGAGCGCTCGCAGGCGCTGTGTGTCGCGCTCGGCAAGACTCCGGTCGAGGTGCCGGACATCCCGGGCTTCGTGGTGAACCGCCTGCTGTTCCCGTACCTGTTCAGCGCCGTCGAGCTGATGACCGAGACCGGAATGCCCGCGGAGGACGTCGACCGCTGCATGACGCTCGGCGCCGGACAGCCGATGGGTCCGCTCGCACTGCTCGACTTCGTCGGGCTGGACGTCTCTCAGGCGATCGGCGAGTCGATCGGGGCCACGGTTCCGGAGCGTCTGATCGAGTTGGTCGGCGAGGGCGCGCTGGGCCGGAAAGCCGGCCGCGGGTTCTACAGCTACCCCTAACAAACCTTTAACTTTGGTTGAGGTCCGCGCCGCATCATTCGGGACGCGACGTACCTCATAGCAGCACCTCCTCCCCAGAAGCACGAATCCGGCCCGTCCCCAGCGGGCCGGATTCTTTTAAGGGCCGCTGCTTACTCAGTCGCGGACCCCAAGGCCCGGCCCGAAATGGCGAAGCCGGCCCCCGGGGGCCGGCTTCATCTCTCCTCTCAACCGCCGGAAATGTGGGTGCGTTGCAATCAGCTACTCACCCGGCTGTTGCGCGGATGTGAAATGTAACGAATGTCGCGAGGTTCTGCCGGGCGGCCCCTACGCCGTGGCGCGCCGCTGCCGGATCCTGACCGCCTCGATCCGGTTCTGGCGCACCGATTCGACGCGAATCGAGTAGCCATTCGCGGCGATCGTGTCGCCGCGCTTGGGAAGCCGGCCCAGCTGGGCGAAGACGAATCCGCCAACCGAGTTGTAGGCGTCGGTGTCGACGGGCAGGTCCAGCCCGTAATCCTCGAGGTCTGTGACCGCGACGTGCCCGCGGACGAACCAGTCGCCGTTGGCCAGGCGCCGCACCGCGCCGCCGGCCGGGTCGGTCTCATCGGCGATCTCCCCCACCACCTCCTCGATGATGTCCTCGATCGTGACGATCCCGGCGGTCCGGCCGTACTCGTCGATCACGATCGCCAGCTCCGTTCGCTCACGCTGAAGGTCGGCCAGCAGGTCGTCGAGCGGTTTCGTCTCCGGGACGATCGGAGCCTCGCGGACGAGCGGCTCGAAGTTGGCCTCCATGCCCTGGGACATCATCAGCTTGACCAGCTGGTTGACGTGAACGATCCCCTTGACGCGGTCCTGGTTCTCATCCTCGGTCACCACCAGCCGCGAATGGCCGGTCGACACGCAGCGGCGCAGCGCGGCCTCGACATTCTCGGCCACATCAACGGTGACCACGGCCGGGATCGGCGTCATCACCTGCCGGGCCTCCTGCTCGTGCAGGTGAAAGACCCCGGTCAGCATGTTCGCCTCACCGGCGTCGAGCTGGCCGCCGGTCTGGGATTCGGCGATGATCCGCTTGAGCTCGTCGGGGGTCCCCCCCTCGGGCTCGGCGTTGGGGTCGGTGCCCAGCATCCGCAGCAACGCGTTCGAGGTGGCATTGAGCACGGTGATCAGCGGGCTGAACATCACCCGGAAGAAGCGCAGCGGCCGGGCGACCCGCCGGGCCAGACCCTCGGCATGCTGGATCGTGTACAGCTTCGGCACGATCTCGCCGACCGTGCTCTGCGCGAAGGTGATCACGACGTAGGCGATCACCACGGAGATCGCCACCGCGGCGCCGTGACTGATGTGGCCGAAGATCGGCTCGAGCACGTGGGCGATCGCCGGCTCCCCCAATGCGCCGATCCCGATCGAGGCCATCGTGATCCCGACCTGGCAGGCGGAGATGTAATCGCCGATCTCCTCGAGCTGGGTCAGCGCGAGCCGGGCGCCACGGGCGCCCTCGTCGGCCATCGCCTCGAGCCGGGGACGGCGGGACCTGACCAGCGCGTATTCGGCGATCACGAAGAACGCGTTGACGCCGACCAGCACGATGGTCAGGAGGATGAGGAGCAGCTTCACGGTGGCGCGGTCCAGCCCTTAGTCCGCGCGCAGCTACTTCGGGGTCGGTCGTCGTTCATTGAGGCGACGCGGCGAACGGTAGCAGCCGCCGGAGCAGCTGGACCGAACGCAATTGCCAGAGGTCGTCCTAGAGAGCGTCGAACTTCCCTGCCATCTCGAAGTCGACCTCGGTCAGGCCACCGGCGGAGTGGTTGGTCAGGGCCAGCTTCACCTTGTTCCAGCCGTGGACGAAGATGTCCGGATGGTGGTTGGCCGCTTCGGCCGCCTCGGCGACGCGGTTGACGAAGGCGATCGCCTCGGCGAAGTCCTGGAACTCCCGCTCGCGGACGATCTCGTCGCCGGCTTGAGTCCACTCGCTCGACTGCAGGCGCGAGGCGATCTCTTCGTTGCTGAGCAGCTGTGCCATATCGTTTCTCCTTGAGCCAATGCGAATCGTGAGCCTCGTACCTTCCGCGACCGAGATGCTGTTTGCCCTCGGCCTCGGATCCGACCTTATCGCCGTGACCCACGAGTGTGACTACCCGGCGGCCGCCCTCGAGCTGCCGAAGATCACCCGCGACGTGCTGCCGGCCGGGCTCAGCTCCGCCCAGATCGACGCGGCCGTCAAGGAGCGGACGCTGGCCGGAGAGTCGATCTACGAGCTCGATGCGGCGATGCTCCGTCAGCTCGAGCCGGACCTGATCGTGACGCAGGCGCTGTGCTCGGTCTGCGCCGTCTCCTACGACGACGTCAGGGCCATCGCCACCGAGCTCGACCCCGAGCCGCAGGTGATCTCGCTCGACCCGCACACGATCGGCGAGGTGCTCGGGCGACGCCCGCACGATCGCCACGGCCACCGACCGCAAGGACGCCGCCGTCGACCTGATCCGCGACGCCTCGGCCCGGATCGACCGGATCCGCCTGGCTGTCCGCGGCGCCCGGCGCGTCCGGGTGGCGGCGCTGGAGTGGCTGGATCCCCCCTTCGCCGCCGGGCACTGGACGCCACAGCTGATCGAGTACGCCGGCGGTGAGGACGTGCTCGGCTTCGCCGGCGAGCCCTCGGAGGAGCGCTCCTGGGAGGAGATCGCGGCCGCCGCACCCGACGTGGTGATCGTGATGCCGTGCGGCTACGACGCCGAGATCGCCTACCGCGAGGCGGAGATGCACCGCGAGCAGCTGGCCGCGCTCCAGGCGGGCGTGGTGGTGGCCGTCGATGCCGCCTCGTACTTCTCGCGCCCTGGGCCGAGGATCGTGGACGGCCTCGAGTTACTGGCCCAGATCATCCATCCGGAGCTGATGCCCGCAGAGTCGACCCCACCCGGCCGGGCGCTCACGGTAGAGCTCTGAGCGCCCGGACCGTCCTCTTCGTCCACTCCTCCAGCGGTCGCTACGGTGCCGACCGGCAGCTGCACCTGATCGCGGCCGGACTCGACCGCGACCGGTATCTGCCGCTGGTCGTGCTGCCGGACCGCGGCGAGCTCGCCGGCGACCTGGAGTCGGTGGGCATCGAGGTGATGATCCGCCCGGTGAGCGTGATCCGCCGCGGGCTGGCCCACCCGCGGGGTCTGGCCACCGTCGTCGGCGCAAGCGCGCGCGACGCGGTCGCGCTCCGGACCGTGATCCGGCAGCGAGCCGTGGCGATCGTCCACTCCAACACCTCGGTCGTCCTCGGCGGAGCCGCCGCGGCGGCGCTGGCCCGGGTGCCCCACGTCTGGCATGTGCGGGAGATCTATTCGCGCTTCGGCCGCGCCTGGCCGGCGCACCGAAGGCTGCTGAGCACCGCGAACGCGCTCCCGTGCGTCTCCCACGCGACTGCCGCCCAATTCGGAGCCGCGCCGGGCGTCCAGGTGATCCCGGATGGCCTCGCGGTCGATGCGCGCCGCGCGCCCCGTGAGGCCGCCCGGGTGGCGCTCGGGCTTCCGGCCGGGCCGCCGGTGATCGCCGTGCTGGGCCGGATCTCGGATTGGAAGGGCCAGGACGTGCTCGTGCGCGCGCTCGCCTCGCCGTCGTTGCGCGAGCGCGGCGTGATCGGCGTGATCGCCGGCGACGCGTGGCCAGGAGCGGAGGAGCGTCGTACCCAGGTGGTCGCGCTGGCCGAGCGTCTGGGCGTGTCGGAGCGGCTGCGCCTGGTCGGGTTCCGTGACGACGTCGAGAACGTGTACGGCGCGGCCGACCTGATCGCGGTGCCCTCGACGGAGCCCGACCCCCTCCCGGGATCGGCGGTCGAGGCGGCCGCGGCAGGCTGCCCGGTGATCGCCGCGGCCCACGGCGGGCTGCCCGAGATCATCCGCGATGGCCAGACCGGTCGGCTGTTCCCGCCGGGCGATGCCGACGCGCTGGCCCGCGCCGCGGCGGCCTTGATCGACGATCCAGCCGCCGGCGCCCGGCTCGGGGCGGCCGCGGCGCGGGACGTTCGCGCGCGGTTCGCCCCCGGTCGGCTACTCGCCTCGGTTCAGGCGCTCTACGACTCGATTTAGCGGTCAGATCGCCGCGTCAGCTCGGCCGAGGGCCGTTATCCGAAACCGACTCCGTTGGGGGCCAAGCCGGTCTGGCCGGCCACGGCGAGCGCTCCCACGACGCTCACCACCGCGACGAGCGCGCATCCCAACAGGGCCAGGGTCTGCATTCGCCGACGCTCTGCCAGCTCGACGACCAGGTAGCCGCAGATGATCCCGCCGATCAGCCCGCCGAGGTGACCCCCGATCGAGATGCCGCTGACGCTCACCGAGAAGATCAGGTTGAACGCGAGCGTGACGCCGAGCCCGCTCTGCCAGATCGGGATGCGGCGCGCTCTGGCCACCACGAGCAGCGCCCCGAGGATCCCGAAGCACGCGCCAGAGGCGCCCACGGTGGGGGAATCCGGCGTGAACAGCAGCGCGCCGAATGATCCGGCGAGCAGAGAGGCGAAGTACACGAAGGCGAAGTTCAGCCGCCCGATCGCCGGCTCGAGAATCTGGCCCATGAAGTACAGGAAGATCATGTTGAACAGGATGTGGATCAGGCCGGCGTGCAGGAAGCCGGCGGTGAGCAGCCGCCAGTACTCGTGGGTTCCGTTGTAGGGCGGCGGAAACGGATTTGACCCAGTGAGCGGCGGACCCAGCAGCGCACCGTGCGTGAAGACCGACCCTCCGCCGGTGCTGCCGAAGGAGCCACCCGAGGCGGACTCGGCCAGGAACACGATCACGTTGATCGCGATCAGCGCCTGCGTGACCGTCGGAACCGGGGCGCCCGAGCGGATCGTCTTGACCTTGGTCCGCTCGCGAGAGCACTCCGGGCAGCGCATCCCGACGGGCGTCGGCGTCATGCAGTCAGGGCAGATCGGGCGCCCGCAGGAGGAGCACGAAACTCCGGTCTCGCGCGAGGGGTGTCGATAGCAGACGGCCATCTGATCTGACGCTAGCAGCGGCGGTGGCGCTAGCGATCCGGCAGGATCCGGCGGGCCTCTTCGCCGATGTCCTGCCAGGTGCGCCCGGCCAGCTCGAGCAGGTTCGCGGGCGGCTGCGTACGAGCGCGGTGACGGGCGCGAACGCGGAGTACGACGAGCGCGGTCCCGGCCCCCGCGCCGAGCACCGCGGCGGCGGCAGGGCGCACCCAGTTACGCGGGTCCCGCATCGACGAGAGCTCCCAGGACTCGAGCTCGTCCTGGGCCAGCTCGGTCAGGTTGACCAGCGTCAGCTCGAGCCGCGCCCTCATGTCGGCGGGCGGGTCGACCGGCGTCAATGCCTCGCGCAGGAGCGCCTCGAAGTCAGCCGCGCCGGAGCTCATGAGCTTTCCTCCACCGCCAGTTCGCCGTTGTTCTCGGCCACGATCCCCTCGAGCTGCCGGATCGCGCGGTGCAGCAGGACCTTGGTGGCGCCATCCGTGCGCCCCAATGCCCGGGCGATCTCGCGGTTGTCCATCCCCAGCGCGAAACGCATGATCAGTGCCTCGCGGCGATCGTCGGGGAGCTGCTGGACGCCCGTGAGGATCGACTTCAGCTCCTCCCGGCCCTCGACCAGCGACTCGGTCGTGTGCGGCGCCGAGATCATGCCCGCGTCCTCGATCGCCGATTCCGGCTTGCGCGAGCGGTCGCGGTAGAAGTTGGCCGCGAGGTTGTGCGCGATCCGGATGAGCCACGGCCGGAGCGGGCGGCCATGGGACTCGCGCAGGGCGCGCTCGTAGTGGCGGTAGGCCTGCAGGAAGGTCTGCTCGGTGAGGTCCTCGGCGTCATGGTGATTGCCGACCCGGTAGTAGCTGTACGAGTACACGTCGCGCAGGTGCGCTCGGTACAGATCGCTGAAGCGAGCGTCGAGCTCCGCCTTGTTCTTGACCACGCCGTCGTCCACTGCATGGGAATCTACCTTCGCTCAGGCCGCACGCACAGAGCGGCGGGGCGGGCGGGCCACCGGCTCCGTAACCGTGGCGGCCCAGCGCTCGGGCTCGATCCGTCCCTCGACCAGCGCGGCGAGGCTATCGAGAGCCGGCGTGTCGAGCCGCGCGTTGCGAGCCACGGTGGCCAGCAACGTCACCGAGTCGACGGCCTCGACGGCGTGACCGAGCAACGGCGCGATCTGCTCGGTGGGGACGCCCTGGGCCAGCAACTCGCCGGCGCGGCGATTGCGTGAGCCCACCGCCACCACCGTCGCCACCAGGTCGCCGGCGCCGGCCAGGCCGGCAAACGTCTCGGGCCGGCCCCCGCGCAGGCGCGCGAGCGCGTCGACCTCGGCGAACACCTTGCCCGCCGCGGCACCGGCCACGTTGGGTCCGGCCGATGCGGCGGCGGCCGCCGCGAGCACGGCGACGTTCTTGGCGCACCCGGCGAGCTCGACCCCGGTCACATCGGTGGTGATCGAGACGTCGAGGCCGGCGGTGGCGAGCACATCGGCGAGCTGGCGGGCGAAGCCGCGATCGACCGATGCGAGCACCACCGATGCGCTGTGCTCGAGCGCTTCGGCGGCGTGCGACGGCCCCCCGAGCACCGCGATCGCCCGGGCGCGGCAGCGCTCAGCCGCAAACGCGGACGGGAGCGTGCCGAGCGGCGGCACGAGGCCCTTTGACAGCACCAGCACGCCGGCGCGGCGAGGGATTCGCTCGGCGTGGGCGGCGAGCACGCTGGGCAGCGCCCGGGCCGGGACGGCCAGGCAGATCAGGTCGTGAGCCCCGAGCTCCAGCTCGGACGCCCGGCTGACCCGGACCGCGTCCGGCAACTCGATTCCCGGGAGATAGGCGGCGTTCTCGCGTGACTCGCTCAGCGCCGCGGCCTGCTCGGCGGTGCGGCAGCCGAGGTCGACCTCGTAGCCCGCGCGGGCCAGGCAGACGGCGAGGCTGGTGCCCCAGCTGCCGGCGCCGACGATCGCGGCGCGGCGGATCGGCGGGAGTCCGCCGAGCCACTCCCACTGCAGCATCACGCAGGGCCAGATCCGCGCCGCGACGGCGCCGGCCAACGCCGGCGAGGGGTCCTGGACCTGCGGGAACCGCAGCGGGCGACCGGCCCGGATACGCACCTTGTGGGGCCGGATCCGCCAACCGCGGCGGATCGCCTCGGTGCCGATCAGCGCGAGCGGGACGACCGGTACGCCGGTCTCGAGCGCGAGCCGCCCGACGCCGCGCTTGGGCGAGCCGAGCGCGCCGGGTCGAACCCGCGTGCCTTCGGGGAAGATCAGGACGATGTCGCCGCGATCCAGGATCGCCCGCGCGGTCTGGAGCATGTCGCCGTCGGCCGCCCCGCGGTCTACCGGGAACGCGCCCAGCGAGGCCAGCAGCCACGCCTGCCAGCGGCGGGCGAACAGCTCCTTCTTGGCCACGTAGTACATCGGCCGGCGCGCCATCGTGGCGATCACGAACGGGTCGAGGAAGCTGCGATGGTTGGCGGCGATGATCACCGGCCCCTTGGCGGGGATGTGCTCGCGACCGATCCGGGTGAGGCGGAAGTAGATCCGGAAGAACGGCTGGAACGTCAGCCTGACGAACCAGTAGACCAGCGGGTTGGCGCCGTGCTCGCGGGCCCGCCGGTGAAGCGCCGCATGATCCGCTGAGTGATCCATTGCACTTGGCGTACCCGTTCTAGGCGGGAGCGTTACAGTTGCTGATCTTGAGTTCGGGAATCGACCGTACGCGTACGCTGAGAGGAGCCGTCTGTGGGGCGCTCGCGGCCGCGGTCTGGGCCCTCCAGCAGCCGGTCGACAAACTCGCCTTCGGCAGCCGCTACGACGACGTCGAGCTGCTCGGTAAGGCGATCACCCGCGACGACGGCTGGTATCCGATCGGACTGGCCATGCACATGGGCAACGGCGCCCTGTTCGGGGCGGCCTACGCCAACCTCGCACCGGCGCTGCCACTGCCCCCGGCCGTCCGCGGTCCTGCGGTCGCGCTGGTCGAGCATGTCGGCCTCTGGCCCCTCGGAGCGCTGACCGATCGCCTGCACCCGGCACGCGGAGAACTGCCAAAGCTCTCCGGCAACCGTCGCGCGTTCGCTCAGGCGGCCTGGCGCCACCTGCTGTTCGGGGTCGTGCTGGGCGAGCTCGAGCGACGGATCAACGCCGAGCCCGAGACGGCGCCGCCCGAGCCCGAGGCCGATTACTCGAGCAACGGGCACGGTCGCATTGAGCACGCGGTGACCGTCACCGGCACCCGCGCGTCCGAGTCCTGATCGCCTGACCAGGCCGGCGGCTTCGTGCGCGTCCTGATCACCGGTGCGTCCGGTCTGGCCGGTGGGCATCTTGCGCGCTTCTGCGCGAACGCAGGCGACGAGGTGATCGGCGTCTCTCGCAGCGGGACGGAGGCCAACGGAGCGGGCGAGGGGCGCCGGCTCGACCTCGGCGACGCCCCGGCCGTACGCGAGCTGCTGGCCGAAACGCAGCCCGACGTCGTCTATCACCTGGCCGCTCTCAGCTCGGTCGGGCGCTCCTGGGAGCAGCCGGCCGACACCATGCGGGACAACGTCAGCACCGCGGTCAACCTGCTGGAGGCGCTGCGTCATGAGGCTCCGCAAGCGCGAACGGTGTGGGCCAGCACCTGCGAGGTCTACGGTCCGGCCACCCAGCTGCCGATCGAGGAGACCGCACAGCTGATGCCGGCCAACCCGTATGCGGTCTCCAAGCTCGCCGGCGATCTGCTGGCCGGCGTCTACGCTGACGCACACGGCCTGCAGATCGTCCGCGCCCGTCCGTTCAACCACGCCGGGCCCGGGCAGCGGCCGATCTTCATCCTCTCCTCGCTCGCGCAGCAGGCCGCGCGGGCGCGGATCGCCGGGGCACGGCGGATCGAGATCGTCACCGGCAACCCGGACACCCGCCGGGACTTCACCGACGTGCGCGACGTCGCCCGCGCCTACCGCCTGCTCGCGCAGCTCGACGACAGCGGCGGCGTCTACAACATCTGCTCCGGCCGCTCCGTCTCCGCGGCCGACCAGGTCGCATTGCTGGCCGAGATCATCGCCCCGATCGAGGTGGAGCACACCGTCGACCCGGCCCGCGTCCGCGCCACCGAGGTGATGGATCTCCGCGGCTCAAACCAGCGGATCCGCCGGGCCACCGGCTGGCAGCCCGAGCTCCCGCTGCGCCAGACGATGCTCGACACGCTGCACTGGTGGGAGCAGCAACTGAGCGCGGAGCACCTGCGAAACTGACGCTCGGCGCCCGCCTAGCTCAATTGGCAGAGCACTTCATTTGTAATGAAGGGGTTTCCGGTTCGAGTCCGGAGGCGGGCTTGGGGTGATGTCGTCGTGGTCGATCGGGGGACTCTCGCTGGCCTTGGGTCCCCAGCTTTCGGCCACCCTCTTTCACACCCCCGACCACCTGGTCGGCGGCCTCAGCGTCTTCGCCCTCGCCGGCACGGCCGCAACCGCCCAATTGGTTTTTCGCCGCAGCGTCCCGTGGGCCGGCGCCGCAGGAGGGTCGATCGTGTTGTCGGCCGGACTGCTCGGCATCGTCCTCGCCACCCTCGCGGGATCGGGGCCGCTGTACGTGACCGCCACCGTGATCGCGGGCGCCGGTTCGGAGTAGCTTTCCTCGGCGCCCTGCGCGCCCTGTCGAGCGCTATCCCAGCCGAGCACCGCAGCTCGGTGATGTCCGCCTTTTACCTCGTCGCCTACGCATCACTCTCTGTACCGGCGATCGTCGCCGGGGTCCTGACTGCATCAATCGGGCTCAATGCGACCTTTGAGATCATGGGGAGCATCATCGCCGGCCTAGCCCTCGTTCGTCGCCGGTCTCGCCTGGCGCACGCGGCCGGGGACTCGTTCCGCCGCTCCCCTCACTTCTCGCGCGACACGCCACTGTGACTCACGCTCGCCCGAGACAGCGGCCGTAAGCCGCTAAACGGGTCACGTCCCGGGTGTCTTGACTTGCGTGCGACGCCGGGCTACGTTAGCCGTCGACGAAGCGAGCAGGGGTCTGTTTGCGTACCCGGAGGAGCGTCTCAGCGAGGTGATCACGAAGGACCGCCGCCGCGTCTTTCTGCGCTCATTGGTGACGATTGCTGCGCTCGCGGCCGCCGTATCGGCGGTTCGGGCAGGGCCGGCGTTGGCGGCCAACACCGTCTACTGGGGCAACTTCGCCAACAACACGATCTCCTTCGCGAACCTGGATGGCAGTGGCGGCGGCGGTCAGCTCAGTACCCCCGGCGCGACCGAGCACGGGCCCTGGGGGATGGCGATCGACCTCCCGGCGAACAAGATCTACTGGGCCAACGATTCGAGCGACACGATCGGGTTCGCCAACCTCGACGGCAGCGGGGGCGGTCAGCTCAACACCACCGGCACGACACCGGACTTTCCCCTCGGAGTGGCGATTGACCCGGCGGCGAACAAGATCTACTGGGCCAACGATTCGAGCGACACGATCGGGTTCGCCAACCTCGACGGCAGCGGCGGTGGCGGCCTGCTCGACACCACCGGCGCGACGCTGGACGAGCCCGACGGAGTGGCCATCGATCCGGCGACGAACAGGATCTACTGGGCCAACGACGGCAACGACACGATCGGGTCCGCCAGTCTCGACAATACGGGCGGCGGCGGCCAGCTCAACACCGCCGGCGCGCTGCACCATGCCCAAGGCCTGGCGATCGACGCCGCTACGAACAAGATCTACGCGACCAACGACGGCAACAACACGATCGCGTTCGTGAACCTCGACGGCAGCGGGGGCGGGCAGCTCAACACCACGGGGACGACGCCGGACAGCCCGGAGGGGGTGGCGATCGATCCCGCCGCAAACAAGGTCTACTGGGCCAACTTTGGCAACAGCACGATCGCGTTCGCGAACGCCGACGGCAGTGGTGGCGGCGGCGTGCTTCCCACTTCCGGCGCGACCCAGGACTTCCCGGACTTCCCGGTGTTGTTGAAGATCCCCAGTGGTACCCACGCCCCCGCGGTCAGTGGCGGCAGCGCCCAAGGTTCTGTGCTGTCGTGCTCACGGGGCGACTGGGCGCCCGATCTTCTGGGGTCGTTCCTCTATCAGGTGCCGCAGAGCTACAGCTACAGCTGGACGCGCAACGGGACTCCGATCTCGGGCGCTACCTCGAGCTCGATCACCGCCAACTCGGCGGGCGGCTACACCTGCTCCGTGACCGCGCACAACCTCGCTGGGACCGCCACCCAGACGAGCCCGGGGTTCACGGTCTCCCCGCCGCCGCACGTGACCAGAACGAGTGTCGGTAATCAGCAGATCACGCTGACGATGCCGTCGCCGTCTGTGTGCACCGCTAAGACGAGCAAGCTCGCGGTGAGGCTCACCTCGACGAAGAAGTCCAAAGGCACCAAGCTGAAGTTCTCGAAGTCCGCGTTCTACATCGACAGGGGCGTCAAGCACAAGCATCACAAGCACGGAAAGACCGTGATCACCTACACCGCGAACGCGACCAAGAGCCACGTGCCGGCGACGGTCGATTTGTCACTCACTGGGCTCAAGTCGGGAACGCACACGCTCAAGGTCCTTCTCTCCTACAAGCAGACCAAACGCGAGCACGGCCACAGGAAGACCGTGACCGTCGCCAAGACGCTGAAGGTGAAGTTCAGCGTCTGTTGAAACCGGCCTGAACGAGATCGCTCACGTCCGCCCGGGCATCTGGCTCTGATCGCCGAAGCCTAGGGCGCTCCCGCCGCGCCTCGCTGCGGTGGGACTCCGCTCTGGTATCGTCGCCCGATCGGACGGACGGGGGCCTCAGCCCGCCTCGTGCTCGGAGCGTGCACCGTGGCGTTGGCAATTCTCGCAACTGCGGTGGAGGCCGCCGCGGCACGTTCGTGGCGCTCGCTCGGGACGAGTGGGCAGTTGGGAATCTCCGATCTTGTCGGCCTGGCGCGCGGTACTGATGGGACGTTGAACGTTGCCTGGTCGCGGCGGACATCGAACGGCTTGTACGACCTGATGCGCACGCCGGTGTCGGCGGGCGGCGGGGTGCGGTCACCGGGACCGATCGTCACCGGCTGGGCGAGCATCGAGGGTCCCACACTGTTGACGTCAGGCAGCGCACTGTTCGCATTCTTCTCTGGTACGCAGACGCTGGTCACCGGCGACCCTCATGAAGGCGTCGACAACGCCATCAGCGCCGACGGCGGTGCGAGTTGGACGCTCGCGCCGACTGCGGTGGCGGCAGGGGATTTCGCGGGGCAGCGCGACGCCGGCGCTGCGCTCGGTCCCGATGGGTTGCTCAGCTCGTGGTATGCGGGTGAGGAGACCGTGGTGCACCTCGGTACCGATCCGACGACGACCAACCAGCGCGGGTACGGCCTCGGGACCGGCCAGGCGCTCGCCGTCAGCGGTCAGTCGACGCTGGTTGCGTGGTGTACCGGGGTGCAGGGCCCCAACGGCGTGTTTGTGCAAGCGGTCGACCCTGCCACGGCGGCGCCAGCAGGCGCGGCGCGGCTCGTCCCCGGCTCGACGTCTCGCGGGTCGAGCGGCACACCTGAGGCGTACTGCCCCCCCAGCACTCGGGTGCCGCTTGTCGCGCGACAGGACCACGGGTTCTTCGTCGCGACGGTCGACGGCAGCCGCCGAGCGGTCTACGGCTGGTCGGTGGGTGCCCCCAGACCCATTCGTCTCGCTTCGGGATCGTCTTATAAGCAGCAGGTCGCGGCCGCTGCGTCCCCCGCGTCGAAGGCGAGCGTATGGGTCGGTTGGGTCCAGAACGGGACAGTCATGCTCCGCCGATCCAACGGCAGCGCATCGGTGTTCGGCGCCACCGTGACGGTCAAGGGTCCCCGGGACGGCACGATCTACGGCCTTGACCTCAATGCGCAGGCCGATCGTGTCGACGTCGTCGCTCGCGTCCAACAGGACAGCGGCAATGTCAGGCTGGAGAGCACCCAGTCCTATCCCGGCCTGACCCTCATCGCGACGAGCGGCCGCAAGCCATCCTTTCGCGTGCTCGACGCAGGCGACCCGGTCAGCAACGCCATGGTCACCGTGGCCGGCCACAGCGCCAGGACCGGGCCCAGTGGACGCGCCACGCTGACGGTCAAGCACCCAGGCCGGTATACCGCCCGCGTCACCGCGCCAAACTACGTTGGTGCCAGCGCCCGCGTCACTGTCTCGCGGCACTGAGCCTCGCCGCGGCCCTTCCCGCGGCGCTGACCCGGCGGGTCGGCGGCTAATGCCTGCCGCGGCGCTTGGGTGGAGCCTTGAGGGTGATCGTGCGGTGGATGACCGTGAGGCGGTTTTGCGCGCTGGTCAGCGTGATCGTGATCTGCGCCTTGAGCGAGCCCTTGCTGACAAGGAGCTTGTGCGAGTCTTGGACAGCTTGAGCACGACTGTCTTGGCCTTGCCGGCCTTCAGCGCGAAGTGCGCGGTGCCGAGCGAAACCTTGTGGCGCTTGCGCTTGACGGCGGCGTAAGCGTTGACCGTCTGGCCGGTCAGAGTGCCCGCGCAGCTCTGGGCCGAGCGCAGTACGAAGCCGACGGCTGAGCCGCCGGACTTAACGTGAGCGCTGAACGCCTTCAGCGTGACCGGAGGCTTGCCGTTGCCGGCGCCTCCGGGCGTGGCCGCGAGCGCCTGCAGATGGCTGCGGACCGCGATGCCGTTCGGCTGCGCCGGCGTGTAGTTGGCGTAGTCGTCAATCAGGAAGTACGCGCTACACCCGTCGCTGTCTTGCTCGCTCTGGGTCTCCACGATCCAGCCCCAGGCCAGGTAGCTGACGCCGGCCGAGTCGGCCCAATTCATGTAGTCCTGGTCGAACGTCGACGGCGTCTTGTTAGGGCATTTCGACTCATCGAAGTTGTCCTCGTCGAACTCGCCGGTGACGACCGGCACGTTCGCAGCGACGGAAGCAATTGTCGAGCTCCAGCAGGCCTGGTGGTCGCACTGCTTACCCTGGTAGTTGTGAAACGACGCCGCCTCCTGATTGAGCGGGTCGTCGGGCGCGTGATTGGCCCATTGGCTGAGATCGTTGGCGAAGTCCAGGCCACCGGTGAGGACCGGCTGGGTTGCGCCCGCGTTGCGGACGGAGTTCAGCAGGGTCTGTAGGCCGGCCACCTGGTAGGTGCTCGTCTTGACGTTGTTCTCGTCGTACGCCGCGGTGGAGCAAGGCGGCCCGCCTCCAGGCCCGTTCTGAGTGCCGGTCTCCCAGCAGTTCCAACTGACGGCGTCGGCCGGATTCCCATCGTCGCCCGACCTCGGGTCGGTTGGGTCGTAAGGCTCATTGAACAGATCGAAAACGACAGCTGGATTGCCCTTGAACGTCGAGGCCACCGACTGCCAGAACGCCGGCGAGTGGTCCTGATCGGGCATCGGCTGCTGTTCGAGCGCGACCTGGTTCCCGGGTGCGGTCCAGTGCAGATCGAGGATCGCGTAGGTCCCGTGCGCGTTGAGGTCAGCGACGTAGTTCTCGATCTCCTGCCGGTAGCCGGCCATCGTCAGAGGCGGATTGGCTCCCTCGTTGCTGTTTGGTTGCCCGTTGATCCCGAGCCAGCAGTCCTCGTTGAGCGGGATCCGGACAGCGTTGGCGCCCCAGGATGCAATCGCTGCCGCGTCTGCGTTGTCGAAGTGCCCGTCGTCGTAACCGAAGCCGTCGACGCAGCCGTACTCGGAGCTTGGGTGGTTGACGCCCAGCAGCCGGATCGTCTTCCCGGCGCCGTTGACGAAGTGGGGGCCGGA
Organism: uncultured Solirubrobacterales bacterium; assembly: GCA_963808605.1. Lineage (GTDB taxonomy): Bacteria > Actinomycetota > Thermoleophilia > Solirubrobacterales > Solirubrobacteraceae > Palsa-465. Next base: position 17,144 of record CAWEGQ010000009.1, on the reverse strand, counting down.
GATCGAGATCGAAAGGGGCGTCTGCGCCGCACGACCCGGCGTGCTGCCGAGCAGGGAGATGACGATCACGGACGCGAACGCTGCCAGCGCTGGCACAACCCAGCGCGTCAGTCGATGAACTCCCGGTCCCAATGCGGTGCCCCCCTTTTCTTCCGCCCGTGATGTTACGGGATTTTGGCCGCGGGACCCCGGGCCAACCGCGGCGAAACGATCGTCAGCCGTGAGCGCTCGGCCTCAGGGAGCAAGCTCCGTGGAGTCGTGACGACTCGTCAGGGCATAAGGTAGAACGGTGGAACTTCAAGCTGGATCGGAGACTGACGGCTACGCCCGTTGCTACGCGATGTTCGAGGGAGACACGATGGTTCCCGAGGACATCTACATCAAGAACCTCAAGCTGGCTGAGCTGTTCAACTTCGCTCCGGGAGCAGTCGTCGAATGCGGAACTTGGAAAGGGGGAATGATCGCCGGCATCGCCAAGACGCTCGGACCGGCAAGGTCGTACTTCCTGTTCGATAGCTACCAAGGCCTACCGCCTGCCAAGGAAATTGACGGAGAGGCCGCGAGGAACTGGCAGAACGACACGACGGGTCCGCAGTACCACGACAACTGCACAGCAAGCGAGGATGATGCGCGCGCCGCAATGGAGCGCTCAGGCGCGACAGATTGGAAGATCGTGCCCGGATGGTTCGAAGACACGCTGAAAAGCCCGAGCGTCCCGGACGAGATTGCGATTCTGCGACTGGATGGCGATTGGTACGACTCCACGATGACTTGCCTCGAAGCCCTGTTCCCGCGCGTGTCCGAGAACGGCATCGTGATCTTCGATGACTACTACTTCTGGGATGGCTGTTCACGAGCCGTCCACGACTATCTGTCCGCGCAGAAGTCCAGCGCCAGAATCAGTCAGTTCGCGGACACGGTCGCCTACATCCTCAAGCGATCACCGAACTCTCACTCCTAGAGCTTCTGGCGTCCGGCCCGCCTCAGAGGGATGCTCAGCTTCCCGACCGGGGCGCTCGCCAGTGTTTGGGCGAGTTGCGGGTCAGCGGCGGCAACGAAGAGCAGGTACGGACGGGCCGCTGTTGGGGTGCGCGCGGCGGACACCGCTGCGCACTGCTCTATCCCGCTTCGCTCGATGAGGTTGACGCGGCGGCGGGTGCGGCGCTGGCATCGCCGTGCGGCGCGCCGTGATGCTCGGTCTCGGTCGTGAGTATCGGCGTCTCCGCGGAAACGCCGGCGCCCAACGCGACGAAGGCGATCGTCAGACGTGAGTGCGCTTCCGGCCGCCCCGGTTTAGTGCTGCGCTGCGAGCTCCTCGAAGTGGCGGCGTGTGTCGGCGAACATACGGCGAATGATCGGCGCAGAGAGCGGCGAGTTCAGCTTGCCGAGCAGCGTCAGGTCAAACGCGAGCGTCCACGTAAACCGGCACCGGTTCGCGCCGAGTGGCTCGACGAGGTAGTCCTCCGCGGAGCGCCGGTAGGCCGGAGGGCGTACAGAGGTGACATGGAACGCCATTCGGCGACCCTCCTCCCAGGCGAAGTACTCCTCCTGGACCCGCAGCACCCCCAGCAGTCTTGCCTGACGTTTGGTGCCGATCCCAAAGGGCCGGGACGAAAGCCATGTGATGTTCAATCCGCGGCACCAGTCCAACGTCCCGTCACGCGTCAGTTCCGCCCAAACGGTGTCAGCAGGAAGCGCAACCTCGATCGTCTCGACATAGCGTGACGGCGCCGAGGCTAGGAATGTCTCATCCGCCGCGGGCAGCATGATCCAGAGGATGCCAGGCAGCCAACAGCGGCGTTCGTGACCGCCGCTAGGGCATGCGTCGGAGTCACGCACGGCCAGATCACAAAGGCGATGGTCGCAGCGGCGGCCACCGGGCAGCACTGACCGCCCGGTCGCTGCCACCAACGAACCCTGAGGCTCGACCAGCTCGCGGACCTGACCCCGGGGCAGCTTGGGATCCTGGCGCAGGCGCCCGTCAGCCGTCAGCCGTGGAGGAGCTTTCCGAATGCGGGATTCTCGCGCAGGGGCGCGAAGTCCTCATCATCGCGGGCGAGTTCGGCCATCGACGGCGCGAGCTCAAGCGCCCGGCTGAGATGGGCGATCGCCGCGTCGGTCCGTCCGGCGCGACTCTCGAAGCAGGCGGTGTTGTAGTAGACGGCCGCGCCGTAGGGCCCGCCGTCGGCGAGGAGCGCCTGGGCTCGGTCAGCGCCCTCCTCGAAGCTGCCGGACTCGAACAAGGGAAACAGCGGCGCGAACAGCTCCCAGCCGCTGGGCTCATACGGCCTGCCCTCCGGGCCGCCGCCGATCGCGAGCACGGTGGTGCCGGCGTCGCGGGCGAACGCCGTCCGCTTGATACCCGCGGGTACGTGGACGAACGTTCCGGCTGGTGCGTCCTGGCTCTCTCCGTCTAGCTCGAACCTGGCGTGCCCGGCCAAAACGACGTAGAGCTCCTCGCTCGAGTCAGGCTCGGTCTCGTCGTGCTCGCCGATGAGCCGGTCGCCGCCGGCGCGCGCCGTCTTTGCGGTGATCCCGAACGTGGTGATCCCGAAGTGAAGTCGTACCGGCCGAAAGCGGGTGCTCCCGTCATCGATCTCTTCGATTTCCTCAAGCCGAGTAACCGCGTATTGCGCCATGTCTCCTCTTCTCCTCACCCGACGCGCAGTCGCGATCCTACCCGCCGCTCGCTTGGGCGAGACGCGCGGTCGATCAAGGGGCACTTGAAGTGTTGACGGCCTTGTCATGAGCGGGATACGATCGCCTGAAGCAATGGGCGACAGGCGACTGGAGTGAAGTTGAGGCGGTTCGGGCTACTGCTGTTGGTGGCGGCGCTGGGCGCTGCCCCGGCCGCAAGCGGCGCCAAGCGCAAGCACCTGAAGCTGGCGGCACTCGTTACGGGGCAGCGGCGGGAGATGATCGGCGGCTTCGACTCGAAGGTGACGCTCTACTCGGTCAAGCAGGGATCGAAGAAGGTGGGAACGCTGGTCATTTCCCCCTTGGGTGGGTGCGCCGGAAACACTTGCCCCGCGCAGGGCACCGCCAACCTGTCGGTCGGCAAGGTGAAGGGCAAGGCGACGCTCAAGACGGTGACTAAGTTCACCGGCTGCGTGCCCTGCTCGCCTCCGATTCCGACCAAGTTCAAGAGCAACACCGGCGAGATCTTCCACGCCAAGGGCGGATCGGAGGCGATCCGGGTCAACGGGGCCTGGCCGCATACGAAGGGCTCAAAGGTCGCGTTCACCCTGAGCTACTGAGCAACGCCAGGAGCTTGCCAGGGCGAACGCCGGGAGCGGCCCGCGCTTGAGGTTTGGCGACAAAGGGCTGGCCCGGGTCGGCCGGAAGCGGACTCACGTCTGACGATCGCCTTCGCCGCGTTTGGCCGAACCGCAACTTCACCGAGGGTGTGCTCGAACTGGGTCGGAGCCCTCTGCCCGATCGTCAGTACCGGTTTGACCGTCGGCGTCCCCCCCAAAGTTAGAATGGGGCTGGCGAGACATCTCCGAGACGTGGGGGCATGCGGTTCGGCCTGTTCGGCAGCGCCCAGGCGCGACGTGGGGACGGCGATCCGGCGCGAGGCTTCCGGGACTACGTCGACACGTGCGTCGAAGGTGCGACCGAGGCGAGCGCGCTCTACGGTACGCCCGACCGCATCGGCGCGGAACTCGAAGGCTTGCGCGCGGTGGGTGTCAAGCACGTCCTGGTTCACGGTGGAGAGGCCAGCAGGCAAAGCGTCCGGCGGTTCTCCACCGAGATCATGCCGGCGTTCACTCGCCCTGATTGACCGGCGCGCTCATTCTCCGGGGGAGATGAGGCCGGATTCGTAAGCGAGGACGACTGCCTGCACTCGGTCGCGGAGATGCAGCTTCATCAGGATCCTGCCGACGTGGGTCTTCGTTGTCTGCTCGGTGATGAACAGTTCGTGACCGATCTCGGCGTTGGACATGCCGCGGGCGATCAGCCGCAGGACCTCGTGTTCTCGGGGAGTCAACTCGCTCAGACCCTCGGGTGTACCCGGCCGAGGCGGGCGGCGTGACGCGAAGTCGGCGATCAGGCGCTTGGTGATCGATGGCGCGAGTAGTGCGTCGCCCGCGGCGACCACCCGGACGGCATGGACGAGCTCCCCTCCCGGCGCGTCCTTGAGCAGGAAGCCGCTCGCTCCGGCGCGAAGCGCGTCGTACACATAGTCGTCGAGATCGAAGGTGGTCAGGATCAGCACCCGCGGGCCGTCCTCTGGCGCGTCGCCGGCGAGGATCTCGGCGGTTGCCTCGAGACCGTCCAGCACCGGCATCCGGATATCCATGAGTACGACGTCCGGCTTCAGCTCTGCCGTCAGCCGCACCCCCTCCGCTCCGTTGGCGGCGAGGCCGACGACGCTGAGACCGGGCTGAGCGTCCAGCAACGCGCCGAACCCCTCACGCACCATCGCCTGGTCGTCGACGATCAGGCAACGGATCACGGCGTCAGCCCGGTCAGAGGTCATTCGAACGGGATCACGGCGGTGACCGCGAAGCCACCGTCAGTTGTCGCGCCGGCGGTGAGCGCGCCGCCGAGCAGGCTTGCCCGCTCGCGCATGCCGGTCAGCCCTTGCCCGGGCGCCGGGCCGCCTTGGCCGCCGGCGGGGATTGCGAGCCGCCCGGGACCGTTGACCACCTCCACTCGCAGGCCGTCGTCGTTGCGGACCAGTTCGACCGTCACCTCGGCGCCGGGCGCGTGGCGGCTCGCGTTGGTCAATGCCTCCTGCACGATCCGGTAGGCGCACAGCCCGATGCTCTGCGGGATCGAGTCGAGGGCGTCGGTCGGCGTGTAATCGACCGCCATCCCCGCGTTGCGGGCGGTGGCGATCATGTCGTCGATCTGCTCGATCTGGGGCTGAGGCGCGCGCGCGGCCTCCTCGTCGTTCCGTAGCACTCCGAGCAGCCGGCGCATCTCCGCCAGGGCCGTGCGCGCCGCTGCGCTGATCGCGGTGAACTCACCGCTGACCGACTCCGGGATCTCGCCGACGCGGTAGGGCGCGGTCTCCGCCTGCACCGCGATCAAGGACATGTGATGGGCGACGACATCATGGAGCTCGCGACCGATCCGTGCACGCTCCTCCAGCACCGCGCGACGCGCTTGTTCCCGCTCCGCGTGCTCGGTCTCGACCTCCAGCGCCTCGCGCGTCTGCTGCCATCCGCGGATCGCATCCATCGCCACGGCGGCGGCGATGATCAGGCCCGACATGCCAATGGCGTTCCCGACCCCGAGTGGCATGGCGATCCAAAGGACCGCGAGCATCAGGACGCACATCCACCACAGCACGATCCGTGGGGACACCGTCGCGGCGATGCAGAACAGTGCAACCAGCGCCAGGAACTCCACGGTGCCGGCGGTATTGGTCGATCCGAAGTAGCTCAAGGCCAGCGCTGCCAGCAATCCGAGGCGCCACACCGCCAGCCGAAAGCGAGCGGCCACCAGCAGCAGGCCGACGAACAGGGCCCCACGTGCGCTGCCGTGACCCCCGACCTGCCGGCCGACCAGCACGGCCACCGACAGCCCGATCACGATCACACCGAGGACCGCCGCCGCTGTGAGGAGCCATTCGAGCCGTCGACTGGTGGACGGTCGGGACTCGCCACGGCCGCCCAAGGTCATCGCCAGTCCGACGCGAGCGGTATTGAACAGCCGCCCCGCACGCTCTGATCTGGATTCGGCGACGTTCATTGAAAGCAGGTTGGCACGCGCACCCGAGTCAGTCATCCCTCCTGAGAGGGTCATACGCGAGAGGGATCGTCGGGCGAGATCCTCACAGGATTGGGTTCCTACGGGGGACGGGGATTTCACTCCCTCGGGCGACGACAACTCGCCGCGCGGTCCATAGGTTGCGCAGTAGCCGGCGCCGCCGGCGTTTCCCTCCACGACAGGAGAGCAATCGTGATCCTTCATCTCCACCCGCCGGCCCGCCTGACGGTGCTCGCCGTCGCCATGTGCTCGCTGCTGCTCGCCGCCTGCGGCGGGACCTCAAGCAGCTCGACCACGGCTGCCGGCCAGAGTCGTGGATCGCTCGACGCCCAAGCCCAGCAAGCGATGCTCCGGTTCACAGGCTGCATGCGGAACAACGGCGTTCCCGGCTTCCAGGATCCCGCGATCGCGGGCAACAAAGCTGAGCTCGCGCCGGGCACTGCCCACTCGCCGGCGTTTCTCGCCGCCTACCAGACCTGCCGGAACCTGATGCCCGCCGGCTCACCGAACGACACCGCGGGCCACTCGCCGGCGCAGAAGGCCGGTGAGCTGGCGTTCGCCCGCTGCTTACGGAGCCACGGCTTTCCGAGCTTCCCTGACCCGACGACGAATGGTGAGCTCACCCATGAGATGCTCGCCGCCGCCGGCATCAACTTGCATCAGCCGGCGGTGCTGCCGGCCGCCGACGCGTGCGTCGGCGCGTCCCACGGCTTCATCACCAAGGCGATCGTCGCCCGCTTCGTCGCCGGGCATTGAACGGTGGAGCGCTTCGCCGCCTACGCCGCGCACGAGCTGCGTAACGAGCTCGCGTTGCTGCACGTGCTCGCTGGTGTCGCGCTCGCCGACCCCGCCGCGGACGCCATCGCGCTGCGAACGATGGGTGAGCGCGTCATCGACGGCTGCAGACGCCAGGAGCGGCTGCTCGATGCGCTCCTCACCCTGACCCAAAGCGGGTGCGAGGAGCTGCAACGCGAGCCCGTCGACCTCGCCCCGACCGCCGCCCAGATCCTGCGAGGCCACCACGATCACCAACTCCGGCAGATCGCCATCCTCAAACCGGCGGTCACGATCGGCAACCCGGAACTGGTCAAGAGCCTGCTCAGGAACCTGGTCGAGAACGCCATCCGTCACAACGTTCCGGGAGGCCAACTCCACCTGGCCACGCACACCACGAACGACCGAGCCGTCCTCACGATCGCGAACAGCGGCCCCGTGATCCCGCCGGGCGAGCTCGACCGATTGGTCCTCCCCTTCCAGCGCCTTCGCCCACACCGACCGGGCGCCATCGCCGGCGTCGGGCTTGGTCTCGCCATCGTTCAGGCGATCGCTGACGCCCACGACGCAACATTCAGCGCGCGACCCAGACGCCATGGCGGTCTGAGAATCGACGTCAGCTTCCCAAGGGACCGCGCCGTATCTGGGGGTTGCAGCACGTTGGCTCAGCGGCGATGCTTGCCGAGTTCGGTCATCGACTAACGACGAATGGAGAGTTACCAGGTATGTCGCGTAAGGTGCTGGATCAATCTGGCCACCGGGCCGGAGGATCCGGAGCGGGTGACCGTGGCGTTCCTGGTGGTCGACTGCTGGTTTGCCCGATCTGCTGGAACGCCCGCAAGCTCGACGAGAGCGCGATGGTGGACAGCGCGACCATCACCGGCGCAAGCCCCATGTTCGAATGGATCGGGGACGATCATGCCCTCATCTTCAGCTACTGACGACTGGATGCGCGTGCTCTGCTCGGGGTTCCGCCCCTACAGCAGCGCCTGACCAGCCCGCGTGGTCAGGAACCAAGACCGGTGGCGCCGCACGCCGTCGCCGTCCGCTCAAACGCGGCCCCGTGGGCGTCGATGGAGTTCGGGATCCCGATCCAGTAATCGCCCTCCCCGTAGACCGTGTCGAATTGCGACGAGTGCATCGGAGGCGGGTTGGGCTTCGGATCGGGCAGGCTCGGATACCCGTGGGCGCGCAGGCAATTCGTCAGCCGGAGAAGCTTTGCGTCCGTCGCTGCAGACGGTGCCGCCCGGGGAGCGGTCTTGACCGGCAGCAGGTGCTGGCAGGCGATCTGGGCGGTCTTGAACCCGGGCGAGGATGGGTTGATTCCCGGGACGACCTGGAAATTGAGGTCGTCAGGGAAGTTCGATACCCGGTGTGAGCGCATGCACCGCGCGAAGTTCAGCGTGTCCTGTTGGGCTTGGGCCTGATTCGGATTGGTCTGGCCGCCGGAGCTGGACGAGCTGGATGAGCTGGAGCCGCACGCGGCGAGCGTGATGGCGACGACGATCGCCGCCACGGTCCGCATTGTGAGCGGCCATGCCCGCCGTGGCAGGCGTACGGCGCGGGTGCCGGTGTTCATCATGCAGGGCCAGGTTTGCGTGGAAACCTGAGATCGAGCTGAAGCCGAAATTTTCTTCAGCCGATCTTCAGGAAGCGTCGGGGACAATCGCTCACGCGATGAGCGAGCCGATCGGTCGAGTGGTGGTGATCGAGGACGAGCCGCCGGTACGCGAGGCGGTAGTCGCCGCGCTTCGCGCGGAGGGGTTCACCACCACCGGGTTCGCGGATCTCCCTGATCCCGGGGACGTGCTCGTGCTCGCGCCGGATCTGGCGATCCTGGATGTGCTGCTGCCGAGCGGCAACGGCTTCGAGTTGGCCAGGCTGCTCCGCGGGCAGCACGAGCTGCCGATCATCTTCCTCACGGCCCGTGACGCCGTGGCCGATCGGGTCGCCGGACTCGAGCTGGGCGCCGACGATTATCTGGTGAAGCCGTTTGCGCTCGAGGAGCTGATGGCGCGCGTGCGAGCTGTGCTGCGCCGCCGAGGCGCGATCCCGCAGGTCCTGGAGGTCGAGCGGCTGCTCGTCGATGAAGAACACGGATTCGCCGCCCGTGCCGGCCGTGAGCTCGGGCTGACTCGGACCGAGCTTCGATTGCTGGCCTTTCTCATGCGTCACCGCGGACAGGCCCTGTCCAAGGACCAGCTGCTGACCCAGGTATGGGGCTACGACGCATACGACCACAACCTGGTCGAGGTTCACATCAGCGCGCTGCGGCGAAAGCTGGAGAGAGATGGACCCCGCCTCATCCACACGGTGCGCGGGATCGGGTACCGGTTCTCACCATGAGCGGCCGGCGACGCGCGCGCATACGGCTGATAGTCGGCTCGGTACTCGGGATCGTCGCCGCGCTCGCGACATTCGTCGTGATCATCACCGTGCGCTACCGGGACGGGCTTGAACAGCGCCTTCGCGCAGACCTGACATCCGGGGCAAGCGCGCTGATCAGCGCTGCACGCACGCCCGCCGGGTTCAAGTCGGTGATCGCGTCGCTCGCCGGCCAGGGCATCTCGGTCGATCTCGCCGGGGTAACCGCCAAGGGCGGCACCCTCAAGCCAATCGGCGCCGGCGCGCTGCTGACCGTGCACGAGGTGATCCCGTTTGGCGGCAGAGACGTTCCGGCCACCCTGACCGGCAGCCGGGCCGGGATCGACCGGCAGGTCCACAGCCTGGAGGTCACCGAAGCGATCGGCGGCGTGATCGCGCTGGTGCTCCTGGGGGCCCTCGCGCGCGTACTCGTCCTACTCGATCGCGCCGTCTCGGAGGCGCGCGCATCTGAGGCGGCGATGCGGACGTTCCTGGCGGACGCCTCCCACGAGCTCCGCACGCCGGTAGCCGCGCTCCAGGCGAGCGCCGAGCGGCTCCTGCGAGAGCAGCCCACGCGCCCCGCGCGCGACGCGATCGAAGCCCAACTCGCGCGTGACAGCCGTCGCCTCGGACACCTGATCGACGACCTCCTGAACCTCGCACGGCTCGACGCCCGGGAACGACCACACCGCGAGCGCGTTGACCTCGCCGACCTCGCATCGGCCGCAGTGGCCGCCACCCGCGCTACTGACCCGCCCGCGCGCGTCGAACTGCTCAGCAACGGCCCCGTTCCGACCACCGCGGACCGCGACGCGCTGCTTCGCGCCGTCCGCAACCTGCTGGACAACGCGGTCGCGGTCGCCGACACCGTCGTGGTCGAAGTCGCGCAGACGGTGGACGGCCCAACCATGTCGGTGACCGACAACGGGCCTGGAGTCCCCGCCGATCAGCGCGACCGGATCTTCGAGCCGTTCGTCCGCCTTCCCCTGAGCCCGCGCAGCGGCACAGGCCTAGGACTGGCGATCGTCCGCCGGACGATCGAGTCACACGACGGCACGGTCACGTGCGACCCGACCCCAACCGGCGGAGCCCGGTTCACGTTACGGCTGCCAGCCGACCCCTGACCAGCGTAGTCATCGCGCGTCGCTACATTTTCAGGATGCGCAACGGCGCACTCCACCCCCGGTCGCCCTCAGCGGTCGGGATGTTCGTGGTTCGGTACGGAATCGGCGCGTTGATGGTGATCGCCGGGGTCGTGCTGCTCATCGCCGTCCCGGGGACCGGGGTCGACGGGTTCGCGATGGCGGTGGGAGGCGGGCTGGCCGTCCTGATGCTCAACACCCTGTTCCGGCTTGGCGTGTCCGGTGACGAGGAGCGGGTCCGCGAGGAGCAGGCTCGGCTGTACTTCGATGAGCACGGCGAATGGCCGGAGGACCCACCTCCCAAGCGGCGTCAGTGGAGGCTGCCGGCGGGCGTCGCCATGCCACCGGAGCGGGACGCAGATCAAGACTAGGGCGCCATCCCAGACGCGTTCTGGGGCGATGTCTCCCCCAGCGGCTGTTGGGTGTCCTTCCCCTCCGCGCCCAAACGGGCGGAGTAGATCGAAGGCGCGCCGAACCGCCGGGCCACGATCGTGGCGAGCACTATCGCCAGCAGCGTCGGCACCATCAGGGCGTCGGTGCGGCGGGTGAGCTCGAGCACGAGCACGACGCCCGACAACGGACCTTGCATCGCCGCGGCCAGGAACGCCCCTCCGCCGATCAAGGCATAGCTGCCCTCGGCCGCCCCGGGCCAGAGATGCGACCAGGCGGTGCCGGTGACGCCGGCCAGGAGGATCCCCACCGTGAGGGTCGGGGTGAACAGCCCGCCCGAAGAGCCCGAGGCCAGACAGGCGACGGTGGCCAGTGGCTTGAGCGCGGCCAGGATCGCCAGCAGCCCCAGGGAGATACCGCCCACCGAGGCGAGCTGAACCACGTCGGAGCCGTTGCCGAGCAGCTGCGGGTAGGGGATCGAGATCAGTCCGAGCGCCGTGAAGATCAGCGCCGGGGCCATAAACCGTCCCCGTCCCTGAAGGGGCCTGAGCCGGTTGGCGCGGCCGATCGCCCTCACCCAGATGATCGCCGCCCCTCCCGCCAGCGGGCCCATCAGCGTCGCCCAGGCGATCTGCGACGCGTGTATGCCGTAGGTCGGGACGAGATACGTGGGGTGCGCCCCGAGGGTGATCCAGGCGACCGCGGTGGCGGTCAGCGAGGTCAGCAGCGCGGGCAGGACGAGCGGCAGGGCGAGCGTTCCCAGCAGCACCTCGAGGGCGAACAGCGCCCCGCCGAGCGGCACGTTGTACACCGCGGCCATGCCGGCCCCCGCACCGGAGGCGACGAGCAGGCGCCGCTGCCAGAGCGGCAGCGAGGCCCAATCGGCGAGGCGACTGGCGGTGGCGGCGCCGGCCAGCTGCGGCCCGGCTTCGCGACCGAGCGAGACCCCCATGCCGACGGTGACGATCGAGATCAGTCCGCGCGTGATGCTGGGGAAGAACGGCAGCCGGGCCTCCTGCAGCCAGAGCGACTCCGGGACCTCGCGGCCGCCCGCGGCGGGAAGCCGGCGCAGCACCAGGACGCCGACGCTCACGACCACCGCTGCTCCCACGAGGATCGCCACGTGCCTCCAGGCCGGGGCGGCCTTCACCGCGTGCAGGAGCGTGCCTGAGTGATAGGACCAGGACGCCCGTTGCACCAGCTTGAGGATCTCCATCAGCAGCGAACCGGCCGCCCCGGTCACCACCCCGAGGGCGATCACCAGCATCCAGAACCGCAGGCTGTAACCGGCCAGGATCCCGCGCCCGGGAACGTTCGGCTGGTGCGAGAACCAGCGCGTCCGCTCCGGACTCATGGTCTTACGCCGAGACGCTGGGGGTGGGCTGGCTTTTCTGCAGAGGATTGCCGAGGTCGCCCCACTTCGGGACGCCCCCGTCGACGACATGGATCACCCGCCGGCCGCCGAAGCGCTGAATCAGGCTGGCCGCCGTCGCGGCGCGCTGCCCCGACCCGCAGATCACCGCGATCGGCCGGTCCGGGTCGAGTGAGTCCGGCATCTTGGCGATGTCGTGCCACGGCTCGAACGCCGAGCCTGGGATATGGCCCGCCTCCCACTCGGTGAGCTCGCGAACGTCGAGGATCTGCACCGTCGGGTCGGATCCCACCAGCCCGCTCAGATCGTCGACACAGATGCGCTCGATCCGTTCCACGGGCCGGCGCTCCTGGCGCCAGCTGGTCATCCCGCCGTGCAGAAAGCCGCCCAGCTTGCGAATCCCCACCGCCACGGCCAGGCGCCCGGCGTGGCGCCCGTCGTCGTCGTCGCGGCCGATGAACACGATCTCCTGCTCGCGGTCGGCCAGCCAGGCCAGCTTGGAGCCGAAACCCGCTCGGAGCATCGGGTTGGACAGGGCACCGGCGATGTGAGCATCGTCGAACTGCTGATCGGTCCTGACGTCGACCAGGAGCGCCCCCTCCCCGCGCTTGTGCTCGACCTGGCGCGGGGCGAGCGGCAGCAACTCGACGCCATCGGTGACCAGGGGCCCCTGGTTGAGCTCGACGATCGCCCGGAAGTTCGGCGGCTGGGGCCCGAGCTTGGCCAGCGCCTGCACCACGAATTCGTCCTCATCGAGAATCGCCAGCGTCGGGTTGTGATCGCGCTCGTAGCCGATCGTCGAGCAGATCTTCATGTCCATGCCCGGCCCCCCGCACATCGAGCCGCCGAGATGCCCGGGCCAGACCTCGACCTCGCCGTCCAGCGAAAGCAACTGGCCGTGCAACGAGCGAAAGATCCTGCGGGCGCCCTCCGACTTCTCGATCGCCAGATCCGGCCGAGCCACGTCCCCGACGAACAGCGTGTCCCCGGTCAGCACCGCCCAGGGCCGGTTCCCGCGCCGGGTGTCGATCAGGGCGAACGCCGTGTGCTCGGGCCGATGCCCCGGCGTGTGCAAGGCGACCACGGTGAGCGCGCCGAGCGCAAACTCGTCGCCGTCCACGAACGGCTCGTGGTCATAGCCCGGTCGGGCCTCGAGATGGATGTGGATCGTCGCTCCCGTAGCGGCCGCCAGGCGCCCGTGGCCCGAGACATGGTCGGCGTGGTTGTGCGTCTCGAAGATGTGCTCGATGCTGACCCCCATGTACCGCGCCAGCTCGAGGTATTCCTCGACCTCGAAGCGCGGATCGACGACCGCCGCGACCCCCGCTTTCTCATCGCCGATCAGGTATGACGCACAGCCGAGGTCGTCGTGGGTGATCTGACGGAAGATCATCACGTTCCCCGGTCGAGCGCGTCCATGGGCGGAACCATACGACTCTCAGGTGGGGCTTGGTAGCGTGCATCCATGGCATCCGGCTGGCCCAAGCTCACCTACCAGGAGTGGCGCGAGACCTGCGACACCCTGCATGCCCACACCCAACTGCTCGGCAAGCTGGCGGTGGCGCTGGCCCCACCCGAGCCGCAGCTCCAGCACGCGGGGCTGCGCCTGACCGCTCGGGGGTGGGAGACGAGGCCGCTGCCGGCACCCGACGGATCTGGCGCGCTCGTGGTCACCCTCGACCTGCGGACCCACACGGCCGAAATCGAACACAGCGACGGCCGGGTGCGGAGCGTCCCGCTGACCCCCGACCAGGCGGTTGGGCAGGTTACCCGCGGCGTGCTGACCGAGCTCGGCGATCTGGCCGGGGCAGTGCAGATCGACCCAACCCCGCAGGAGGTGCCGTGGACCGTGCCCCTGGACGAGGACGACCAGCACGCGCGCTATGACCCGGGTCAGGTCGCCGCCTACTTCACCGCCGCGACCCAGGCCGCGCTGGTGCTCGCGGAGTTCCGGGCGCCATACCGTGGACGCTCGACGCCGGTCAACGCCTGGTGGGGATCCTTCGACCTCGCGGTAAGTCTCTTCTCCGGCCTCCCGGCCGATCCACCATCGCGCGACTTCATCATGCGCAACGCGATGGATGCCCAAGAGGTCGCCGTCGGATGGTGGCCGGGCGATCCGCGCTACGGCAAGTGCGGCGTTCTACGCCTACGCCCATCCCGCCGCCGAGGGGTTCGCCGACGCGACCCTCGCGCCAGCGGCGGCGCGCTGGGAAGGGGAGCTCGGCGAGTACGTCCTGGACTGGGACGACGTCTGCTCGGCGCCCGACCCGCACGCGGCCGCGCTCGAGTTCGCCCGCTCGGCGTTCCGCCACGCCTGCTTGGTATGTCAGTGGGATCCCGCCCTTCCGGCCAGTGCCGAAGGGCAGCCTCCGCCGGTCGTCTAACCCCGCTTCTGCTTCGCTTGTCCGGTGCGCCGCGCCGCCCGTGCTCCCGTTCCGCCCGAATCGTCCGTCCAGCTCGAGGCGATCGAGATCGCCGCGCTGAGCGCGCAGGACGTCTACCACGAGGTCGAGGTGGCGGGCGCCGAGCTATCCCGACAGCGCGCCGGCGGCGTCGCCTTCGAGAACGCTCGCTGGGTCGGGGTCGACCTGTCCGAGTCCCGGCTCGAACAACTGCGGCTCAGGGACTGCACGCTGGCCGGCTGCAATCTGGCCAACTTGCAGGCGCGCGGGGCGAGCCTGACCCGAGTGTCGATCGAGGGCAGCCGGCTCACCGGCATCGACCTGCCGGAAAGCGAGATCCAGGATATCCGGATTCGCGGCAGCCGGATCGACCTCGCGTCCTTCAGCTTCTCCCGGCTGGCGCGAGTGACCTTCGAGGACTGCCGGCTCACGCAGGCGATATTCCTCGACGCCCAGCTCGACTCCGCCCGGTTCCACGGCTGCGACATGAGCCACGCGGACTTTCGCGGCGCGCAGCTTCACCGGTGCGAGTTCAGGGGCAACAACCTGACCGGCCTGCAGGGCGTTCAGAGTCTGCGCGGCGCTGCCATGGAATGGGCCGACATCATCGAAATGGCCGGCGTCTGGGCGGCTGCACTGGGCATCGAGGTCCTCGACACCGATTGATCCGACGGGCGGAGCATTCGGTGTCCACCCGCGTACGATCCCGCGGATGCACGAGGTGACGATGCCGGCCGAGGCTCGGTCGATGCCCAATCCGGGAGCTGAGCTGATTTCGCGCGTGGCTGGCGGCCCGGATGCGGCGTCGTTCTTCTGGTCCGGGCGGGAGTCGGTCCGCGAGTTGCAGCGGACGCTTGCCGTCGTCGGCCGCTCGCTCGATTCGTTTGCCTCTGTCCTCGACTTTGGCTGCGGGTGCGGGCGCATGCTGCTGTGGCTGGAGGAGCTCGGGCGCACGCGAGCCCTGCACGGGACCGATATCGACGCCGAGGCGATCGCCTGGTGCCGGGAGCACATCCCGTACGCCCGCGTGGGGGTCAATCAAGCCGATCCCCCCCTGCCCTATCCGGACGGAGCATTCGACCTCGTCTTCAATCACAGCGTGTTCACCCACATCGACGAGCGGCGTCAGGATCTGTGGTTGACCGAGCTGCAGCGCATCACCCGCCCTGGCGGCTTCGTGGTGCTGAGCGTCCACGGCGAGGTGGCCCTCCCGGCGGACGCCTGGGAGCTGCGGGGGCGGCTCGAACACGAAGGTATCGCCTTCATCGACGGCAGCCTGCCGCCCGACTTCCCCCTGCCCGACTGGTACCAGACCACCTTTCACGCGCCGTGGTACGTGTTCGAGCACTTCGGACAGTGGTTCGAGATCCGCGGCTACCTCCCCGGAGGCGATCTCGCCCTCCAGGATCACGTCCTGCTCGAACGCCGGGCCGAGGGCGTGCCGCCGCGGGCCCCGCTCGCGGCCCGGCCGCGGCTGGCCGGCCAGGGAGCGCCGGAGCGTCGCGTCGCGCACGCGCTGGCCGCGGCTCGCCGAAACCGCGACGGCGCCGCCCTCGCCCCTTCGCGCTTCGGCGCGGCGGGCAGGCTCGCCCGTTCCCTGGTGCTTCGGGCGATGCGCCCCTATAGCGCGCACGAGGACAACTTCGATGATGCGGTAGCCACCAGCATCGCCGAATTGACCCAGACCATCGACCATCATTCCTCGCTCTTGAAAGCGCTCGACGATCCCCCGGTGAAACGCGACTGAGCGGGCGCCGCGGGAGGACCGGGGACCAGCGCCACCCGGACTGCTGCGGGCGCGATAATGCGAGCCGTGGCCTACGACGAGGATCTCGCCAACCGCGTCCGCGCGCTGGTCGCAGACGAGCCGTCGCTCACCGAGAAGCGCATGTTCGGGGGACTGGCGTTCCTGATCGGCGGCAACATGTCGGTCAGCGTGAGCGGCCAGGGCGGTCTGCTCCTCCGGGTCGAGCCGGCCGATACCGAAACCCTGCTGGGCAAGCCGTTCGCCCGGCCGTTCATCACCCGGGGACGGCAGATGGACGGATGGCTGCGGGTCGACGCCGAGGGTGTGCGGACGAAGCCTCAGCTCGAGCGCTGGGTGGCCCGCGGCGTGTCCTACGCCCGATCGCTTCCGCCCAAGCGCTGAATCGATGCTCGACGTCGCCTCGCCCGCCCCTGGGGTTCGTCGCTTCACGGTTCCGTTGGCCATGCCGTCGCCCGATCACCTGCACGTCCACGTACTGGACACTCCCGCCGGCCCGGTGCTGGTGGACTGCGGCGCGCGGGGCTCCGAGGCCGTGCTCGAGGCGGGTCTCGACGCGCTGCCGATGCGTCCCGAGCGGCTGCTGATCACGCACGCCCACCTCGATCACTGCGGGTTGGCCACCACGATCACAGATCGTGTACTGGCCCATCCCGGCGTGCTCGAGACCTTCGAGCTGATGGCCGGCGCAGGCCAGGGACCGTCCGACCAGTCACGGATGAACGATGCGTTCGCCGGTTTCATGGATCTGATGGCGGGGATCCCGGGGATCGATCCGATTCACGACGGCGACCTGATCGGCGATTGGGAGGTCCTGTGGACCCCCGGGCACGATCCGGGACACGTCTGCCTGTATCGCGCCGGCGACGGCGTGCTGCTGTGCGGGGACCTGCTGCTGCCGGGGTTCACCCCCAATATCCAGCCCAGCCCAAACGGCTCCGACGCGCTGGCCGACTTTCTCGCCTCGCTGGAGCGAGTGGCTGCCCTGCCGATCAGCCTCGTGCTGCCCGCTCACGGCGAGGCGTACGGCGACGCCTCAGCTCGCGCGGCTGAATTACAGGCTCACCACGCCGAGCGACTCGACACCCTCCTGATGGCACTCCGGGACGGCATCCACAGCCTCCGCGATCTTCGCGACGCCACCTTCTCGGTGAAGGACCGCTCCAGGGCCGACCGGATGCTCGCCGCGATGGAGACCTACGCGCACCTCG
>CAWEGQ010000008.1:0-8071 GCA_963808605.1 uncultured Solirubrobacterales bacterium | reverse complement strand
AGCCTCGCGGCCAAGTCGACTCAGGCGCAGCCCCGGGTGGTAGCGTCTCGCTCTCGGTGCGGGGTCGTCTCGACTGGAGGGCAAAGGTGGCTAGCTTGCGTGCAGGGGTGGGGCGGGTGAGGACGCTCTGGCGCGGGCTGGTGCTCGCGGGGTTGGTGTGCGGCGGCGGCGCCGCGCTTGCACCGGTGGCCTCGGCGCAACTGACGTGGTCGAACACGAAGTCGCTGAACATCGTCTCGCCCAGCCCGAGCATTCGGCCAGTGGTGTGCGCCTCGACGACAACATGCATGACCTTCTACTACAGCCCCTCCTCGGGCGCGTGGGACGAGGTGGCGACCTTCGACCCGCACGGCAGTGGCATCGGCACGCCGTCGCCGATCGACGATGAGTTCGGATCGACTCTCGGCGGTGTCAACGGCCGCAACTTCCCGGCAGTCATCACGAGCGCGGCGTGCGGATCGGCGACTGTGTGTGTCGCTGTGGACAACATCGGCTACGAGTTCACGTTCAACCCCAGGTCTCCGGCCAACCCTCCCGCTGTCAGCCTTCTTCCGACGGACCTCGATGGCATCGGCCCGTCGTTCGGCTACGGCCTGGTTGCATGCCCTTCGGCGACGCAATGCACGCTGGCGCGGGGGGCGGAGGAGGTCACGTTCAACCCGCAGGCGCCAGCCGCGTCCGCGACGTCGGCGACGATTGACCAGTACGCCGCCGCGAGTCAGCAGCAGGACTCGATCGGCGGTCTGGGTTGCCCGACGGTGACGCAATGCACGGTGGTCGACGGCTATGGATATTCGATCACGTTCAACCCGCGTTCACCGTCGGAGCCATCGGCCCCGGCGATCGACAGCGCGCTGATCGCCCTGGCCTGCCCGACAGACGGGCAGTGCACCGCCCTGGACACCCTGGGCCGCTACATCACGTTCAACCCGAGGTCGATCGGCAGCCCGTTCTCCACCACCGTCGCGGGTTCGCTCACCGCGATCGCCTGCCCATCGAAGCTCGACTGTGTCGCCATCGGCCTGAATGCGACGGTCGAGGGCAAGCCGACCAATGGCACCCGGTGGGCAACCGAGACGATTCCCGGAGCCGGCTCCCTAGACAGCGTGACCTGCCCAAGCGTCACCGAATGCGTCACGATCGACTCCAACGGTGACTCGAGTCTTGGCACCCAGCCGGCTCCGAAAGCCGCGACCGCCCGTGCGCACAGCCGGCGCTCCGCCCGGCTTCGTCACCGCCGACCAAAGCGTCACGGACGAGTGAACCGCCACGCGATGCACGGCTAATCGAACCGCAGATCATCGAACTGGCGCCTCGCAGAGGTCCCGTACGGTGCGGAGCTCGGCCTCGACGGTGGTCATCTGCTGGGCGATTGCCTCGTCGCCGGTCCCGACCGGGAAAACCAAGGTGAACAGGAACTCGCTGCCCTCCTCGTTGTTGAGGACGCGCATGTGCGCCCCGCGGGTCGGGTCCTGAGGGCGTACGAGATCGACGGTGCCGGACTCCGGGGAGACCCGCACCCGGATACGGAATTGGCCGGCACCAGAGTCGATCAGCCAGTCTTCGCCGGCCGGCTCCGCTGCCCGGGCGAAGGCAGGAGCCCAGTCGGGCAGCCTCCGAGCATCGGCCAGCAGTTCCAGGACGGTCTGGGGAGGGGCCGCGATGGAGATGCTTCGGGTCTCCGCATGGCCCAGGGAGATAGTATGCATGCGCTGATGATATGCAGATGCATATGATATGTCAAGTCGTATAGTCCTCTGGAATGGAGGGTGATGATCTCGGTGCGCTGTTCGCGCGGATCACGCGGCGTCTGATCGACGCCGAGCGGCCGCTGCTCGAGGCTCACGGCTTGTCGATGTGGGCGTATATCGCGCTCTCGCATCTTGCTCACCAGCCCGCCGGCACCCAGCTGGCCCTGGCCCAGTCGATCGGTTACGACAAGTCGCGCCTGATCGGGCTGCTGGACGAGCTCGAGCGCGACGGGCTCATCACTCGCGCCCCGGATCCGGCGGACCGCAGGGCCCGGATCGTCACGCTGACCGAGGCCGGCGAGGCTCGCCACGCCGCCGCCCGGGCAGACATCCGGGCGATGGAGGAGGAGCTGCTCGCGGATCTCAGCGCAGCCGAGCGGACCCGTCTACGCCGCACCCTGGCCAGGCTGGTGCCTACTGGGAGTTGAGGTAGGTGATGACGGCCAGCACGCGTCGGTGGTCGTCGGGTGATTGCGGCAGGCGCAGCGAGCCGAAGATGTTCTTGACGTGCTTCTCGACGGTGTGGTCGGTGACGAACAGCCGCTCGGCGATCGCCCGGTTCGAGCGCCCCTCGGCGAGCAGAGCCAGCACTTCGCGTTCGCGTTCGGTCAGGTGCTCGAGCGGATTGTCGCCTGGCCGGCGTCGGCCGACGAGCTCGCCGACGACCGCGGGGTCGAGTACCGAGCCTCCATTCCCAACCTGGGTGACGCTCGAGGACAGTTGCTCGAGGTCGGATACGCGCTCCTTCAGCAGGTAGCCGACGCCGTCGGTCCCGGCGGAGAGAAGCTCCAGTGCATAACGCGCGTTGACGTGTTGGGAGAGGACGAGGATTCCTGTCGCGGGCCATCGCTCGCGGATGATGCGGGCCGCGCGCAGCCCTTCGTCGGTGTGGGTCGGAGGCATCCGGATGTCGATGATCGCGACGTCCGGGCGGGTGCGGTCGACCAGCTCGACCAGCGCGTCGCCGTCTGCGGCGAGCCCCGCGACCTCGAAGCCGGCTTCCTCGAGCAGCCGGGACAGCCCTTCGCGCAGGATCATCGAGTCGTCGGCCAGGACTACGCGCACGGGATCTCCGCTCGCAGCTTGGTGCCGCGACCGGGCGGGCTCGAGACGGTGAACCGGCCGCCGAGCGCGTCGACACGGTCGGCAAGCCCGCGCAGCCCCGAGCCGCCGGTGGCGATGGCGCCGCCGATGCCGTCGTCGGTGACCTCCACGATCAGGCACTGACCCTCGCAGGAGGCATGCACGCGGACCTCGGTGGCGTGCGAGTGCTTTGCGGCGTTGGTCAGCGCCTCGCTGGCCATGAAATAGGCGGAGCTCTCGACCTGGTCCGGAAGGCGGCGATCGAGCGCCAGATCGAGGTGCGTCGGGAGCGCCGCCCGGCGGCACAGCTCATCCAGGGCCGCCGGGAGCCCGCGCTCGGTCAGCAAGGGGGGATTGATGCCGTGGGTCAGCTCGCGCAGCTCCTCCAGTGCGATCGCCAGGGCTTCGCGCGCCTCGCGCACGAGCGGCTGCACCCCTGTCGCCTGTCCGGGCAGCCGGCTTTCCAGCAGTCCGAGGGACATGGCGATCGAGACGAGCCGCTGCTGGGTACCGTCGTGCAGATCGCGCTCGATCCGCCGCCGCTCGGAATCGGTCGCCTCGACCAGCCGGGCCCGAGATGACCGCAGCTCGACGAGCCGGGCGCGCAGCTCGGCCTGGAGGCGCTCGTTCTCCAGCGCGAGGCTCGCGGCGGCACAGACCGAGCTCACGAGTTCGGTGTTGTGCTCCAGCACGGGATCGTGCAGCAACACGGCGATCGGCTGTCCGTCGCGCTCGACGAACGTCGAGCGGCGCACGCTGTCGTGGTCCGGGAGCTTGACCGCTTCGCCATCGCCGTCGACGTAGCACCGCTCGGCTCCGAACCAGAAGGCGAGCTCGAGCGATGGGTCGCCCAGCGCTCGGGCGAGCGCTTGGCGCAGGTCGGTCGACGCGCTCGGTCGGCCGAGCTCGACGACGAGGCCCGCCACCATCCCTCGTGCCAGCCGTCGTTGCAGGAACACGAACAGGACCGCGACCGGCACGGTCGCCATCAGGGTGAAGTACACATCGGCGGGAAGCGAGTTCAACGGATCGCCGACCAGATCCTCGACGATCGTCCAGGTGAGCGCGGCGAGCGTGGCGCACCCCGCCACCAACACCGGCGCGACCGCGCGCCGCTGTGCCGTGCTCGCCCACAGCCATCGCCGGATCAGGAGCCCGATGACGGTCACGACCAGCACCGCGCCCACCAAGCGCTGAAGGTCCAGCCAGGCCAGGGACTTGTGATTGTCGTGGACCACCTGCAGCAGGTTGTTCGCACAGCCCGGGCAGCGCAGCCCTGCCTTGTTCCCGTACAACATCGCCAGCAGCTGGAGCCCGACCCCGGCGAACACCCCGATCCTCACCAGCTGACGGTCGAGCCGGCCAGGAAGTCGACCGGACGGGAACGAGAGCAGCAGGTAGACCAGCCCGATGATCCATACGGACTGCACGGCCAGGCCGATCGTGTTCAGCCACGGCGGTGACGCCTCGATCAGCTGCGCGGCGAACCAGGCAAAGCCCGTCAACACCATGATCGGACCGAGCCGGTTCTCCGGGCGGTTACGCCACGATGCCAGTCCGCAGCCCAGCAGCGAGACCCCGACCAGCAGCGTGAGCACCGGACCGGGCTCCGTCGGACGTCCAGATGGCTGGTGTGCGGCCAGCCAGACCGCGCCCGTGCCCGCCAGCACCGCCAAACCCGCGATCACCGGGAGCTTTGTCCGCATGGCAGGTGATTGTGGCGTCGATCGACCACCAGACCAAGCGATCTCCAGCGTCCCGTTCGCTCCCGCGGTCACTGGGCGGCGATCGCGGCCAGCACGTCGAGCCTGGCGGCGCGGCGAGCCGGCCAGCTGGCGGCGGCCAGCCCGAGCAGAGCCGCGAGGATCAGGAACCCCACGAGGCTGGCATACGGAATGGCGATCTCGGTGATGCCCTGCGGCTTCAGCGATGCCGCGAAGGCGACACCCAGCCCGGTCCCGATGACCATGCCGATCACGGCACCGAACAGGGCGATGATCACGGCCTCGGATCGAATCATCCACCGAACCTGGCGGCGTTTCATCCCCACCGCCCGCAGCAGCCCGAGCTCGTGGGTGCGCTCGAACACCGACAGCATCAACGTGTTGACGATCCCGATCAGCGCGACGACGATGGCGAGGGCGAGGAGGACGTAGACCAGTCCCAGCT
Organism: uncultured Solirubrobacterales bacterium; assembly: GCA_963808605.1. Taxonomy (GTDB): domain Bacteria; phylum Actinomycetota; class Thermoleophilia; order Solirubrobacterales; family Solirubrobacteraceae; genus Palsa-465. The sequence goes on along the minus strand of CAWEGQ010000008.1, from coordinate 3,068 downwards.
CTTGGTTGACCGTGGCTTGCTGTGCTTGTTCGAACTCGGCGCGCGACTGAACCCCGACGTTCGGGTACACGTTCAGGTAGTTGTTGATCGCCCTTTCGACCTGGCGCGCGCCTGGTTGCGTGCTGATCAGGACGGCGATCGGCAGCGGGTTGTGGAAGTGGGAGAGGAAGAAGCCGGCGCCGACCACGTAGCTGCCGATCAGCGGGTTGGCCTTGAAGATCCCGCCGATCCGCATCGTCGCGGGGCCGGTCTGGGCGAAGGTGACCGGTACCACCGAACCCACCGAGAGGTGCTTGGCGCTCGCCGTGGCGGTGTCGATCAGCAGCCGGCCGCCGGCGAGGGCGGGGGCGCCGCTCCCGGCGGTGATGGCCAGGTGGACGTTCCGCCGCAGGCCGGCCGGGGTCACGGCGTCCAGGCTCGAGAGTGAGCCCCGGAGCTCGAACTGCCCCTTGTAGACGTTCGTGACCGTCGACACCCCCGGGATCCGGGAGACGGCGGCGGCGACCGAGGTGCTGAACCCTGAGCTGGGGCCGGTGATGATGTCGTCGGCGGTGACCGCGCTTTCGAGGTTGGTCCTCGCCGATTGCGACAGTGAGGCGCCGAGCACCGCGATCGCCGACACGAGCGCGATGCCGACCATCAGGGCGGCAGCGGTCTGGGCGGTCCGCCGCGGACTGCGCATCGAGTTCTCCCGCCCGAGCCTCCCGGGGGCGCCGAGCAGGGCCGCCAGCGGGCGCCCGAGGATGCTCGACATCGGCCGAGCGACGATCGGCGCCAGCATGCCGGCGGCGATGAACATGGCCATCGCGCCGAGGCCGACGAGCAGGATCGCCGGCGCGGTCAACCCCGCCACCAGGGCGGCGACGCTGGCGGTCGCCACCAGGCCACCGATGGTGACTCGCCCGCGCAGTGACTCCGCCGGCTCGTCGCGAGTCGGCACCAGCGCGGCGACCGGGGCGATCCGCACGGCGCGCCGGGCGGGACCGATCGCCGAAATCACGGTGACCCCGACGCCGACCCCGACCCCGAGCGCGATCGTGCGAGCCTGGAACACCAGGGGCGCTGAGGGCAGTGTCACGCCGAAGGCGCCCAGCAGCGCCTTGAGGGCGAACGCGGCCAGCACCCCCAGCCCCAGGCCGATCAGGGAAGCGGCGAGCCCCACGAGCAGGGCCTCGGCCAGCACAGACACGAACACCTGGCGGCGACTGGCGCCGACGATGCGGAGCAGCGCCAGCTCCCGGGTCCGCTGCCCGACGGTGATCGAGAACGTGTTGAAGATCGTGAAGGCGCCGACGAACAGCGAGATCAGCGCGAACACCAGCAGTGCCGTCGCCAGGAATGAAAGGGCGTTGCTGACGGCGCTGGAAAGCTCGCCCGCGACGGTTTGCCCGCTGACCACCTCGACGCCCGGCGGGAGGAGCTTCGCAATCGCCCGCTGAAGCCCGACGTTGTCGGCACCCGATTTGGCCAGGATGTTGATCGTGTCGTATTCGCCGCGGGTGTTGAACAGGGCCTGCGCCGTCGGCAGATCAAAGCCGGCCAGCGTCGCTCCGGCCAGGTTGTCGGCGGTGCCGAAGGTCACGATGCCGGTGATGGTGAAGCTCCGGGGCGCCCCGCCCGAGAGCACGCGCACCCGGTCGCCGACCCGGAAGTGGTGCTTCGTCGCCGTCCCCCTGTCCATCACCACGTCATCGGCGGAGCTGGGCGGGCTGCCCTGGACAAGCCGCACTGACGAGAGCTGCCGGTTGCTGTCAAACGAGAACCCCAGGGCCGAGCCCGCGCTGCCGATCGCGTTCCCGTCGGACACGAACTGGGCATAGCCGGCGACGGACGGGTCAACGTAGGCGACCCCGGGCAGGCGGCGGACGGCCGTGGCCAGAGACGTCGGGATCGGCTTGCGGTCGCCGGTCCCGTTGGCGGCGGCCGCCGTGTCGTTGTTGAAGGCCGCTCGACCGCGGATCTGGAAGTTGATGTGCTGATAGGCGGTGCCGATGAGGTTGTCGAAGGTGCGGTTCAGCGTGTCGGTGAGCACCAGCGTGCCGGTGACGAACGTCACCCCGAGCACGATCGCCAGCGCGGTCAGGGCCAGGCGCAGCTTCCGGGCGAGCAGGCCCCGTAGCGTGATCTTGGTCATCGTGAGTGGTCGCTTCCCAGCTCCATCAGCTGGGTCAGCACCGTGTCGGCGGTCGGCGAGGCGAGCTCGCCCACCACCCGGCCGTCGGCCAGGAACACGACCCGGTCGGCGTAGGCCGCGGCCCGCGGGTCGTGGGTCACCATCACGATCGATTGGCCGTGCTCGGTGACCGCGTCACGCAGGAATGCCAGCAGCTCGGCGGACGAGCTCGAGTCGAGGTTGCCGGTGGGCTCATCGGCGAAGATCAGCTCGGGCCGGCGGATCAGCGCCCGGGCACAGGCGATCCGCTGCTGCTGGCCGCCGGACATCTCGCTCGGACGGTGCGATAGCCGGTCCGCGATGCCGAGCGCCGCGGCAAGCTGGTCAAACCACGCCCGGTCGACCTTCACCCCGGCGAGGTCGAGCGGGAGCGTGATGTTCTCGGCTGCGCTCAGCGTCGGGACGAGGTTGAACGACTGGAACACGAAGCCGATCCGGTCCCGGCGCAGCTCGGTCAGAGCGGCATCGTCGAGTCGACCGATTTCCTGATCGGCCACGAAGGCGCGGCCCGATGTCGGCAGGTCCAGCCCCGCCATGCAGTGCATCAGCGTCGACTTCCCCGACCCCGAGGGTCCCATCACGGCGGTGAAGCGGCCCGCCTCGAACCCGACGTTGACGCCATCGAGCGCCCGCACCACGCTGTCGCCCGTCCCGTAGGACTTCGTCAAATCGACGGCGCGGGCGGCCAGCGTCAAGGATGACATCAGATCGGGGACGGCGGTCTCGAACATGAAGCTCCCGGGCCGCCCGATCGATGGGTTGACGGCATGACCACAGCCTGAACGGCGCGTAGCGTTCTCACCAGCCGGACAGCGGGAGTCTTGCGTGGTACAGCTAGCCCTACCACGACCTCGCATGCGGACGGACCTCGCTCACCCCGGGCCTGTAGCCTGAA
>CAWEGQ010000007.1:0-440806 GCA_963808605.1 uncultured Solirubrobacterales bacterium | reverse complement strand
CAGGCGGTAGGAGCCTACGTCGATCGGGCGGGGATGGTCGGCCACCCATGATGTGGTGGGGAAGGCATTGCCGCTGAACGACCCCGCCTCATAGGACCCGGTGAAGCGCCGTTTCGCACCCCGCAGTCCGAACAGTGCCTCAAGCGGCCGCTGAGTCCGCCAGGCCACCACCGCGCCCAGCGACATCCCCGCCGCGACCAGGAACTGCCGGCGATGGGCGAGGTCCCGCCCCCGCAGCGGCTTGGCCCGCAGCACCATGTGGACGGCGACCGCCAGCACCAGCACCGCGCCCAACGCGTCGTGCCAGGCGAGCAGGCCATAGCCCACCAACGCCGGCGTCACTCCCTCGGCCCAGAGCACGCCCGACGCGAGCGCGCTCAGAGCCAGCACGGCGGCCAGCACGCCGGCGATCGTGCGCCGGTCCCAGCGCGCGGCCGCGGCCACTCGGGGCCAGACCCGGCGAAGCTTGACGACCAGCAACAATCCGATCGCGGCGCCCAGCACGTCGTGGACGGAGTACACCCAGGCGTCGCCCGGGGACCCCGCGAACAACGTCAGCACGCCGGAGGCGACCAGCGCCACCACCAGCGCCGCCAGGCCCCAGTCGGTGACGCGAGCGGTCACCTGCCCAGTGTAGGCGCCCGCTGGACCGCGGGCGCCTACTCGGAAACGACGTTACGGCCGGATGAACGTGTCGGGATCCGGCCCGGTCCGGTGACCGGCGTCGAGCGCCTTGATCTGCTCCATCTCGGCCTCGGTCAGATGGAAGTCGAACACGTCGAAGTTCTCGACGATCCGCTCGGGCGTGACCGATTTGGGAATCACGATGTTGCCGAGTTGCAGATGCCAGCGGATGACCACCTGTCCGGGCGTCTTCTCGTGGGCCTCCGCGATCTGGGTGATCGTGTCGAGGTCGAGCACCTCGCCCTGTGCAAGCGGGCTCCAGGCCTCGGTGGCGATCCCGAGATCGGTGTGCTCCTTGCGCAACCCAGGCTGCTGGAGCAGCGGGTGCAACTCGACCTGGTTGACGGTCGGGGTCACGCCCGTCTCGGCGATGATGCGCTCCAGATGCGCCGGCTGGAAGTTGGAGACGCCGATCGAGCGCACCAGTCCCTGCGCCTGCAGCTCGATGAACGCCTGCCACGTCTCCACGTACTTGTCATGGGCCGGGACGGGCCAGTGGATCAGGTACAGATCGACGTAGTCCATCTCCAGCTGGCCGAGGCTGGTCTTCAGCGCGTGCGTCGCCTGCTGGAAGCCCTGGTCGTCGTTGAAGCACTTCGTGGTGATGAACACCTCGGCGCGGTCGAGTCCGGCCGCTCGGACGGCCTGGCCGACGCCTGCTTCGTTGCGGTAGGCGGCCGCCGTATCGAGGTGCCGATAGCCGGCCAACAGCGCCCGCGTGGCCACCTCGGCCGTGTCGCTGGGCGGGACCTGGAAGACGCCGAAGCCGAGTTGAGGAATTTCTTCGCCGTCACGCAGGGTGACGACGGGAACATTGCTAGTTGATGAGGTCATGTCTCTGATGGTTCCCGATTCACTGGTCCTCACACAAGTAGGCTCGGGGCACCAATGCGAGCCCTGAGAACCTCTCTCCCGTCCACGGTCGCCGTTCTAGCCTTCGCGCTGGCGGCCTGCGGTTCCACGTCGCACCCGCACTCGGCTTCGACCGCCACCCAGAGCAAGCCGCCGGCCACTTCCCCAGCCGCCCATAAGCTCGAGCACGGTCTCCTCGGCGCCGGACCGCCACGCCCGACCTCGGCGACGTGCCTCCCGGCCACCGCCGCCGACCGGCGCGCGAGCCCGTTTGGCGCCGGAAAGAGCCCCGTGTTCTCGTGCGCGATCACCGTAGCCGGGACGAAGGCCGGGTACTACGTCCAGGTACTGAAGACCGGCTGCTTCGTCGCCGAGCGTCGGCGACCGGGGCGGGCCATCTACGGCTGCGAGGCCGGCTGATCCGCCCGGCCGACGCGCTACTGCAGATAACCCTCCACCGTGCCGGCGTCGCGCGCCGCGGCCTGGTCTGGATTGGTTCCGGCATCCCGGAAGGCCCGACGCTGCCGCAGCAGGTCCCAACAGCGGTCGAGTTCGACCTCGACCGCCGCCAGCCGCTCGCGATCCTGTTCGAGGGCGCTCGGGTCGGGACGATCGGTCTGCTCTCGACCCCGCAACTCGTGCTCCTCGGTCACCAGTCGCTCGATCCGTGCGGCAATGCTCTCGTCGCTCATACCGAGATCCTACTCTCGCGTGCGCGGGCCGCGATACAACATCCAAGGCGTCACCGCCAGTGATGCCCATTAGTTCAAACGTCGACATGCCGAGAGCGAGGTAGCCGTGCCGGGAGCAATCATCGTCGGGGCCGGTCCGGGCCTCGGCGCGGCGGTCGCGCGGCGCCTGGCCCGCGAGGGCCTGTCCCTGGGCATGATCGCGCGCTCCGAGGCGACAGTCGACTCGGTCCTGTCCGAGGTGGCGGACGTCGATGCCCTCGGCGTCTGCGCGGATGTGACCGACGAGGCGGCCCTGCGCGGAGCGCTCGACGAGATCGTCGAGCGTTTCGGTGTGCCCGAGCTGCTGGTCTACAACGCCGCGGTGATCCGGCGGGACGCGATCGACGAGCTCACCGCGCGGCAACACCTCGACGCCTGGGCGGTGAACGTCGTGGGAGCCATCACCGCCGTGACGCACTTGGCGCAGCGCATGGCTGAGAGCGGCGGCGGCACCATCGTGCTCACCGGCGGACTGCCCGGACCGCTGCCCGAGATGACGAGCCTGTCACTGGGGAAGGCCGGTGTGCGGGTGCTGACACAGCTGTTCGCCAAGGCCTACGGGCCGGCCGGCATTCACGCAGCCACGGTGACAGTGACCGGCGCGGTGGCACCCGGGACGGCGTTCGACCCCGACCACATCGCCGAGCGGTACTGGCGGTTGCACCGGCAGCCTCCCGGTGCCTGGGAGCACGAGATCGTTTACACCGGCGATCTCGAGGTGCTCCTGATCTCTGGAAGCGCTCGGGCGGGGTCGACCAACATGGCGGTGCTGCGAACCGCGGCCGCGCTCGCCCCGGCGGGGATCGGGACGACGCTGCTTGAGAGCATCGGTGACCTGCCGCTGTTCAACCCCGACGATGACGTAGAAGGGGCCACCGTCCATCCCGCCGTCGCGGCGATGCGAGCCGAGGTGGCCCGCGCGGATGCGATCCTGATCTGCACGCCCGAGTACGCGGGCGCACTGCCGGCGGCGATGAAGAACGTGCTCGAGTGGACGATCGGCGACGCCGGCACCTACGGCAAGCCGGTCGCGTGGATCAACGCCTCAGGGCGAGCGGCGCCGACCGGAGGCGCCGACGCGCACGAGTCACTGGCCAAGGTCCTGCGCTATGCCGGAGCCGATGTCGTCGAGGATGCCTGCGCCCGCATTCCCATCGCCCGGGATCTGATCGACGAGCGAGGGCTGATCGGCGACGAGGACGTCCGCGCTCAGATCCTCGCCACGCTGCGGCGCCTGAGCGCCCACGCTCGCGCAAAAGTACGACTCCTGAAGATCGACCGGACGATTGGTTGTGACCGATCTCGATCTGATGCTCGATGACGAAATCGCACGGTTCCGGCGAACCTGACGCTCCGGTGGGTCAGGCTGTCTGATTGGTCAGGCTGTCTGATTGGGCGGCTTGTTCCGCCGCCTCCACAGCCGGCGGGCGATGAAGCCGACGATGAGCACCCCGACCGCGACCAACAGGTAGGTGGAGTAGCGGGTGGCGTCGTTGTAGATCGTGTCGATGTGGTTGCCGGAGAGGTAGCCGATGCTGGTCCAGACGCCGACCCAGAGCGCGGCCCCGAGCGCGTTGAAGGCGAGGAACCGAGCCCAGTGCATCCCGGTGGCGCCGGCGATGATCCCGTTGGCCTGGCGTAGGCCCTCGACGAATCGCGCGATCATGATGATCTTGCCGCCGTGGCGCTCGAAGAAGTCCGTCGTCTTGTCCAGCCGCTGAGGCGTGAGCAGGATGTAGCGGCCGTAGCGTTCGATCAGCTTGCGACCACCGAAGTGGCCGATCGCGAACCCGATGTTGTCTCCGATTAGGGCACCGAGGAAGCCCAGCAGGGCGACTAGCACGATCGAGAGCCTCCCCGTAGCGGCGTAGACAGCGCCGAGGATCAGCACCGTCTCGCCCGGGACCGGGACGCCGAAGTCCTCGATCAGCACGAGGCCGGCGATCGCCAGATAGCCATAGTGATTCAGTGTCGGCTCGAGGCTTCGCAGTACGCCCGGGAGGTGCGGCGCGACCGCGGAGATGATCATCGAGCTCATCCGATGAGAGTTTCGCGGCCTCGGAGGCCCCGTGCACGGCGCCTTGCCCGGTCAGCACCGCGGGTAGTCTCGTGGGAGTGGAGGAACGTGATTGGCGCGAGATCATGTCGCGCTGCGATCGATGGCTGGCACAGCGGCGGCCGGCGACAGCGGCCGAGTTGCTGAGGGCCGCGGCCGATGCCATCCCGTCCGACGCGCGGCCTGACCGCTACGGCCAGGGGAAGTTCGTCGAGGACTTCGAGATCCGGATCGCGTACAAACTCGCCCACCTCGGGCCGCGTTGTCAATAAGTGACTACGCGCTCCCGGGCCAGCTGGCGTTCCGACGGCCGTGGGATTGGATTCGCAAACAGGCGTGGGATGAAAGTCTCAATAGTTACTACTTTCATCCCAACACCCCCCGCAGGACCGCCGCCGACAAGACTGAGGCGAGCCGATTAGCCGCCTCGGCACCCAAATGCGTTGTCACTTTCTGATAACCCACGGTCATCGGTCATCGGTCATCGGTCATCGGTCATCGGTCATCGGTCATCGGTCCGCGGTGAGCTCGGGGATGCCGAGGCACCAACGGATCTCGTTGAGGAGGCCATGCCGCATCGATCGGCAGGACCCCTGGATCCGCGTACTCCGACCGGTGCGCGCCAGCACGCCCGGCTACTGCCGGAGGGGGCGAGACCAACTCGATCATGGCGGCGCGAACCGTGCCCGGTTCGGCGCCCGACTCGCGCAGGATGCGCACGGCGACGTCATCGGCCTCGCGCACCAGTCCGAGCAGAAGATGTTCGGTACCGATGTAGTTGTGGCCCAGACTCAATGCCTCTCGTAACGCGAGCTCGAGTCCCCGTTGCGCGCGCGGAGTGAACGGGATCCGCGCCGGCACAGGCTCCGCGCCGGCGGCCACAATCCGCGTGACGTGAGCACGGACCAGCGCGAGTGAGACACCGAGCGAGCTAAGCACGCGAGCCGCTAGCCCGTCCGCCTCGCCCAGCAGGCCGAGCAGGATGTGCTCGCTACCGATGTGGCTGCGCCGCAGTTGCCGCGCCTCGTCCCCGGCCAGGACGATCACGTGACGAGCCCGCTGTGTGTATCGCTCGAACAAACCCGAAGCATTCCACCCCGATCGGTGTCACGGCGCATCGCGTTGGTCGGTCGCCGCTCGCGTCTGGGCGATCGCTGTGGCCAGCCGGTCGACGCCGCGGCGGATGGCGCTCTCACCGATGTTGGAGTAACCGAAGATGAGGCCTGCTTCGCCCGGCTCGATCCGGTAGGGGGAGACGCCGGCTACCGCGACCCCCTCGGCGGCGGCGGCCGCGACGACGGCTGTCTCGTCGAGGTCGTCGGGCAACCAGGCCACGAGGTGCAGCCCGGCGGCGATGCCGGCTGGTCGCAGATCCGGTACGCGCTCGCGGAGCGCCGCGACCAACGTGTCGCGGCGACCGCGATAGATCGGGCGCATGCGCCGCAGGTGGCGATCGAACTCGCCGCGCGCCAGGAAGTCGGCGAAGGTCAGCTGGTCGAGGACTGGCGAGCCCCGGTCGGCCAGGAGCTTGGCCTGGGCGAACGGCTCGATCAGGTCGGGCGGCAGCACGAACCAGCCGAGCCGGAATCCGGGCGCCAGCGTCTTGCTCGCCGTGCCGGCGTAGACCACGCGGTCCGGCGCCAGCCCTTGGATCGCGCCGATCGGGGTGTGGTCGTAGCGGTACTCCGCGTCGTAGTCGTCTTCGATCAATAGCGCTCCGGTGCGCTGCGCCCAGGCGAGCACCGCGGCTCGCGCGTCGGCGGAGAGCACGGCGCCGGTCGGCCACTGGTGCGAAGGGGTGAGGATCAGGGCGTCGGCCTCCAGGCTCTCGAGCGAGTCGACCAGGACGCCTTGCGGGCCGACCGGGACGGCGATGATCTCGAGTCCGAGCCTCGCGGCGATCAGGCGGGCGTCGTCGTTGGCCGACGGATCCTCGACGGCCAGGCGCTTCGCTCCGGCCGCAGCGAGGACCTCCAGCAGCAGCGCGATGCCCTGGGCGAAGCCGTTGGTGATCACCACGTTCTCAGGCGCCGCGAGGGTGCCGCGTACGCGGTTGAGGTATTCGGCCAGCGCGGCGTGCAGTTCCGGGACGCCACGGCCGTCGAGGTAGTTCAGTCGCTCGTCGGGAGCCTCCGTGAACACGCGGCGCACCGAGCGCAGCCACGCGGCGCGCGGAAATGCCGACACGTTGGCGCGCCCGTAGCCGAAGTCGACCTCGGGTTTGGACCTCCCGGCGCGGGACGGGTGGTCGGGTCGCCGCGGCGCTCCGCGGCGGGCCGGACACGCCGGTGGCCACGTGCGTGTAGCCGCCGGTGCGGCTGGTCAGATAACCCTCGGCCACGAGCTGCGCGTACGCCTCCACGACCACCCCGCGGGAGACTCCGAGGTCCCCGGCCAGCGTTCGGGTCGCCGGCAGCGCTGCGCCCGGGGCGAGCCGTCCCGTACGGATGCCGTCGCGCAGCGCGACCTCGAGCTGGCGATGCAGCGAGACCTTGTCGTCACGGCGCAGCGCGACGAGCAGGTCTCTGGAGATAACGAAATCGGCCCTGGATACGGCCATTAGATTGGACCTTATCGCCAGGACCGATTGCTGGGAATCTCTGCGCATGAGAACAACCGCACCAGCACTCAAGCTCCCGAGCCAGCTCGACGGTCGTGTGATCACACCCGCCGACGCCGAATACGACGAGACCCGATCGGTCTGGAACGCGATGGTCGACCGCCGGCCCCGGCTGATCGTCCGCTGCGCGAGCGTGGCCGACGTGGTCGCGGCGGTGCGCACCGCCCGCGAGTGCGACCTCGAGATCGGGGTTCGCTGCGGCGGCCACAACATCGCCGGGCTGTCCGTCCCGCAGGATGGCCTGATGATCGATCTTCGCCCGATGGGGGCAGTCCGGGTCGATCCCCGACGCCGCCGCGCGTTCGTAGAGGGTGGCGCCCTGCTCGGCGCGCTGGACCGCGCCGCCCAGCGCTACGGCCTGGCCACCACGGCGGGCAACGTCTCGCACACCGGCGCCGGCGGTCTCACCCTCGGCGGCGGCATGGGATGGCTGGCCCGCCAATACGGACTCGCGTGCGACAACGTCGTCGCGTACACGATCGTGACCGCCGACGGCGACGTCCTGCGCGTCACCGCGGACGAGCACCCCGACCTGTTCTGGGGCCTGCGCGGCGGCGGCGGGAACTTCGGGATCGTCACGGAGTTCGAGTTTCGGCTGCACCCGGTCGGGACGCGGACGCTGGTCGCCGACCTTTCGTTTCCGATCGCCGACGCGCCATCGGCGCTCATGGGCTGGCGCGAGCTGGCCGCCGGGGCTCCGCGGGAAGCGACATTCACCGCCACCGTCAAGCGCGACCAGGTCAGCGTTGGCTTCGTCTGGGTCGGCGACCCTGCGCGCGGCCGGCGATTGTTGCCCGCGCTGCGCGCGCTCGGCCGACCCTCCGCCGAGGAGATCACTGAGCCCTCATACCTCGCGTTGCAGACCCGAGACGACAGCATTCAGGGGTACACCGTCCGCCGATACTGGAAGGGCCACTACCTGCCGGGCTTGCCCGACGCGGCGATCGACGCGCTGGTGTCCGGCCACGAGCCGGGCGCCGAGTCGCCCACCGTCAGCCTCCAGGCCTACGGTGGGGCGATCGCCGATGTCCCCGATTCGGACACCGCGTTCAGCCACCGCAACACGCAGTTCGAGTACGTCGCGGCGACGAGTTGGACCGATCCCCGCTCGGACAGCGCTCGGATGGAGCTGACCCGACGCTGCGCGGCGCGGCTGGAGTCGTTCGCCGCCGGGGCGTACGTCAACACGCTCAACGACGAGGGCGCCGGCGGCATCGGGCGGGCCTACACGCCGGCCAAGCTCGCGAGGTTGACCGCGCTCAAGGACGTCTATGACCCCGACAACGTATTTCACCTCAACCACAACATCGCCCCGAGCGGCCGCTAGGAGACACCACCATGCGACGCATCATCAACTCGACCTACATCTCGATCGACGGCGTGATCGAGAACCCCCAGGACTGGCCGTCGGGCCGCCACGAGGACGACGGCCGCGGCGGCCGGATCCAGACCGAGCTGCTGCTCGGCTGCGACGCGGTCCTGATGGGTCGGCGCACCTACGAAGGCTTCGCGCCGGTGTGGACGGCGCGCTCGGGCGACCCCTACAGCGATCACATCAACGCCATCGAGAAATGGGTCGTCTCCACGACGCTCACCGACCCGGAGTGGAACAACACCACGGTCATTGCCGACAACGTCATCGACACCATCCGGGCCCGCAAGGAGCAGCCGGGCGAGGACATCGTGCAGTACGGGTTCGGTCCGGTGACCCGCGCGCTGGTGGAGCACGGCCTGCTCGACGAGCTTCGCCTGTGGGTACACCCGTTCTTCGTCGGCCGCGGCGGCCCGCAGGACCTGCTGTTCCGCGAGGGGCCGAACACCGCCCTCGAGCTCGTCGACACCACGCCCCTGACGTCGGGCATCGTGATCCTGACCTACAAGCTCGGCGATCGCACACGCGGGGCGGCCGGCGCGATCGCGCACCGGATCAGCTGAGGGGTAACGCGTAGTAGTCCTCGGTGGTCATCCGGGTGAACCCAAGCGAGGTGTAAAGGCCTAGCGCGTGGTCGTTCTCGACCGCCACCTCGAGCCCGATGTGCGCGATGTGTTGAGCTCGCAGCTCACGACACACCCTCCGCAGAACGTCGCGGCCGATGCCACGGCCCTGCCAGGCGGGGTCGACGGCGAACCCATAAATGCCCGCGGTGTTCCCGTCGCGGGTCACTCGCACCGTGCCGACGACCGTGCCCTCGAACTCCACCATCAGCGTGCGCTCGGAATCGTTCGACGGCCGATCAAACAGACCGGGCGGGGTTGACCCGAACGCGGCCATCAGCAAACGAGTGAGGTCTGGCGTGTCTGCTCGCGTCGCCGTTCTCAGTTCGATCCGCTGGTCGTGCGGGCCATCGGTTGGGGCGCCAAGGAGCACCAACGCGTGCTCGGAGTGCTCGAGCACCGCGCCTCGCCCCAGGGCAAGCTCTCGCCCGGCCACCGACCCTCGGGGGGTCACGAGCAGCGCCTGCTGGTACCCCCGCTCGCGGCAGATCGGCAGCGCGGCCCCGAGCAGCGCCGTCGCGATCCCCCGGCGTCGGGCGGACGGATCGACCATGCCGGCGATTTCCACAGTCGGCCCTCCGAACGCATACAGACCGAGGAAACCGAGCAGCCGGTCGCTCTCCCACCACAAGAAGTCCTCGACATCCCGGCCGGCGCGGCTCCTGAGCACGCCCCACTCGAGCTTGAGCCGGCCCCCGTCGGCCGCGATCACGCGCTGCTCAAGATCGGCCAGCGCACTCTGACCGCGAGGAGAGAGGCCACGAGCCAGCTCGAGCATGCCCCGAACATACCCGCCACCACAAGAGGCTCGACGAATTGACTATGGGGTCAGCCTAGCTAATATGGGAGTGTGGTCCCGACCGCCGTCCGGCCCGCCCCGAAGCGGATCTACCGCTCCCCGCTACGCGAGCAACGCGCACTCGCCACGCGCGAGCGGATCCTGACGGCGGCGCGCGGCGAGTTCCTTCGTTCGGGCTATGCCGCCACCACGATGCCCGCGATCGCGGCCACCGCCGGCGTCTCGCTGGCGACGGTGGAACTGGTCTTTGGCACCAAGCCGGCGCTCCTGCGGGCGGCGATCAGCTTCGCGATCCGGGGTGACGCCGAGCCGGTGCCGATGCTGGAACGTGACTGGGCGGCGCGGGCGCAGGGGACCCGCTCGGTGGCCGACTTCCTGGCGATCGTGGGGCAGGTGCTGACCGAAGCGGCGCAGCGATCCGCGGGCCTGGTCCTCGCCGCGTTCGAGGCCGGCCACCTGGACGAGTCGATGCGCGCGCTCGCCCATCAGCTGCGCACTCAGCGAGCCGAGACGGCCGCCTGGATCGTCGCCGGACTCATCCAGCGCGGCTCGCTGCGGGCCGAGATCCGTCCGGATATGGCGATTGACACCGTCTGGCTACTGATGGACCCCCACGGGTTCCGCGCCCTGACCCAAGATCGCGGCTGGACGCCCGAGCAATTCGAGCGATGGTTCATCGACAGTGTCAGCCGCCTGCTGCTCGCGCCTACCCCCAAGTCAAGGAGACCGCCGTCATGAGCGAAGCCGCCCACCACCCAGCCGCAGACGGCGAGGAGCGCGGCGCCGACCCGGGGCTCGCCACGCCCGGAGCGATCACCTACCTGCACATCCCCGCCGCCGACGTCCGGGAGGCGGCACGGTTCTACGGTGACGTGTTCGGCTGGAACATCAACAACCCGGACAGCGACAGGCCCAGCTTCGATACTCCCGGCGGCCACCTCAGCGGGGCCTGGATCAGCAGCCGCCTCGCCGCCACCGAGCGCGGCCTGCTGCCCTACATCTACGTCGACCACGTCGAGGACACGGTCGCCCGGATCGTCACCCGCGGCGGGGCGATCGTCACCAGCCCGTTTCCGGAGGGACTGCTCACCGTTGCCACCTTTCGCGACCCGGCTGGGAATGTGTTGGGGCTGTGGCACGACACCACACGCTGAACCCCGAGTCCAGGCGTCTCAGCTGCCGTTGCCGGGCGCCGGCGGATCTTCAGAGATCCCTCGTCGCTTGATCGCGTCGAGCACGGTCGGGTCGTCGACGCTGTGGGTGAGCTCGAGCAGCACGTCGGTGACCTCGATCTCTGACCGGTCGGCGTCCAGCGCTCGCGCGGCGGCGCGCCGCAGGAGTCGACGTACATCGGCGCTGACGCCGACGCGGATCGACTGATCGAATCCCGATTGAGGATGCGGAGATACGGACGGCTCGCCCGGGCCCGGGAGCAAGCGGATCACTTCGTTTCTGACTTTCTCCGCGTCTGCGTCGAAGTCGAGCAGGACCCGGGCGCCCACGCCCTCGTTCTCGCGCACCAGGCCGAGCAGGATGTGCTCGGTGCCGACGTAGTTGTGGCCGAGGCTCAGAGCCTCCCGGAGCGCGAGCTCCAGGACCCGCTTGGCTCGCGGCGCGAACGGGATCCGGCCTAAGGTGACTTCATCGCCGGAGCCGACGATCCGCCTGATCTGAGCGCGGACGCGCTCTACGGTGATGTCGAGCGACACCAGCGCACGGGCCGCAGTCCCCTCCTCCTCGCGAAGCAGGCCCAGGAGTAGGTGCTCGGTGCCGATGTAATTGTGCGAGAGCGTCCGCGCCTCTTCCTGGGACAGCACGACCACATGGCGGGCTCGCTCGGTAAACCGCTCAAACAGAGTCCAAGCATCCCAGCCTGCCGACGGCCTCGCAAGTCGAGGGCGCGCCCTGCTAGTAGAGGCCCTCACGGCGGGCGTACCGTTCGGCGCGCTCTCGCTCGTGCCTGGCGACGTCGAGATCGACGAGGCTGAGCGACCGCAGGATCTCCCCCTGGCTCGGCAGCTCGGAACGCTCGATGTGCTGAGCCGGGTTCCACAGGTCCGAGCGGATGATGGCCTTTGCGCACTGCGTGTACGCCTCGGCCACCGTCACCACGAGTCCCAGCCGAGGGGCCTTCCCTCCCACGGCGCTGTCCGCCAGAGGTCGGCATCATCCGTGATGATCGCCGTGCCGTTGACCCGGAACGTGTCACCCACACCCGGGATCAAGAACAGCAGCGCGATCCGCCGGTCGGACAGCAGGTTCACCAGCGTGTCGGCCAGCCGGTTACCCGGCCGATCCGGCAGCAACAGCGTCTGCTCATCGAGCACCCGGACGAAACCACTCGGGTCGCCCCGGGGCGAAACGTCGAGGCCACCGTCCGGTCGTCCGGTGGCGACACAGACAAACGGCGATCGCTCGACGAACTGGCGCGTGAGATCGTTGAGCCGGTCGGCCAGCTTCGCTTTCACCACCTCGGTCGGCTCACCGATGATGCTGCGCAGCTCCGCCTCGGAGTCGATCGACCGGAACTGGGACACCAGCCAACCCTATCGTGGAGCGGCGCCCGTACCAGCGACCGGGAACGGTCAGGAGACCGCCGTGAGTTGCAGAGGCAGTGGCCCGAGGCGCAGCTGGGTGGCCAGGTTCCGAGCGGACCCGGGGGTGAAGCCGCCGGTGATGTCGGCCCCACCGCCGCCGCTGATCCCGTCCGGATACTGCCTGAAGTCAATCGACGGGACGGTGAGCAGTTGTGTGTCGAGCACGATGGCGAAGTGCTGCTCCAGCTGAACGGGGCCCGACTCGAGCGCCCCTCGTTTCGCTACCTGCCGGGTCACCTTCTCGAACTGCTTGCTCCCGGCAGAGGTGAAACCGAAGGAGACGTTCGGCGACCCCGCCGAGTCGGTGCCCTGCTTCGGATGGGTGATGTCCGGAGCGCGCACGGCGACGTGGTCGATCAGGACGTAGAACTGAGCGCTTGGGTCGGCCGGGGGCGGCGCCTGGGCGAAGCTCGCCGGGACCGCTTGGAGGACGGCGATTCCCCCCGGCACGGCCAGCACCCGCCCCGTCCCGGCGCTGATGCCGGGGGGCGCGCCGGCCATCAGCTCCTGGATGCTCGGTGCCGGGCCGGCGAGCAGGCAGTGCTGACCGGTCACCGGCGCGGCGCCGTAGATCCGCCCGGCCTGGGCACAGGCCGAGCTACCGGGAGCTCCGAACATGTAGTAGCGCGCTCCCAAACGTGGGTTGGACGGGCCGCTTGGCGCGCGCTTCGTCTGGGAGGCGAGCTTGACCGCGTCATACAGCGACATGCTCCCCGCGCCGGGTGAGCCGGGGGCCGCGCTCCCTGAGCCCTGACTGAGAACGAGCGCGTCGTGCCGCTGCGATCTGAGCTGAGTGGCCACAGTCTTTCCGTTTGGGGCGAGCACGCTGGCCTCCCAGTCATAGAAGTACAGCTGGCCTCGACTGGACAGGGCCATGATCCGTGCGCGTGCGTTCGCCCCGGGGTGACGGACAACGACCAGCACGCCGGCGTTGCCGGACCGGGTCACCGTGAGATTGTGGAAAGTGGACCGGAGGCGCTGCCGCAGGATGATCACCGTGCGCTCCAGCGCCGCCCTGCTCACCACGGGTGACTGGGGTGTCGGATTGGCGAGGAATTCCACCCGCACCACGCTGCCGCCCGGCGCGGCCGTGGGGTTCGAGCCGCGACCGCCCAGGAATATGGCGGCGATGGCGACGACCACGAGCACGCTCGCCACGAGCGTCACATGGGCGAACCGCACCGAGGGCCGGCGGCGCAATAGGTGCGCGGGAACCGGCAGCGGTCGCCCACCGACCCACCGTCGACTGGCCTCACGCTCCGCCGCTTGGTTCAGCTGGCGGCGCACCTCGGGGAGCAGCGTCATGACCTTTCCTCCAGTTGTTTGCGGATCCTCGACAACCCGCGGCTGACCCGCTTGCGGACGACCAGCTCGGAGGTCTTCAGCTCGAGCGCGATTTCCGAGTAGGACCGCTCGTCGAGCACTCGCGAGCGGACAGCTTCGCGCTGCTCGACCGGCAGGCGCTCCATCAGCTCGATCACCCAGCCGTCGGAGTTCGCCGATGCCTCAACCTGCTCGAGTTCATCGGGCGCGAACGCGATCGCCTCGCGGATCCCAACGCGACGCCTGGCCCGCGATTCCACCCGGCCACGGCGAAGGCTCGTGGCCAGCGTGTTGTGGGCAATCGTGAACAGCCAGCCGGCGGCTGTCGAGGCGACCGGCCGGTACCGAGGCGCTGCCGCCAGGGCCGCCGCGAACACCTCCGCTGTCAGATCCGCCGCCAGCTCCGCGTCGCCCGTCCTTCGTACGAAGTAGCCGACAACCGAGGCCTCATAGCGGTCATAGAACGAGGAGAACGCCCCGGCATCCGAGCGCGTCGCCGCCAGCAGATCCCCGTCGCTGATGTCAAACGCCATTACCCATCTTTAACGCACCAGGCCAACTCTTGTGACCGCGTAGTGCGAGCGCCTTACTCTGGGCGGATGGAGACCTCGGCGATTGACTTCTACTTCGCCGCGTTCGTGGCGCAGTGCGCGGTCATGCGGCGTCCCGGGCAGCGGGAGCTGGACGAGCCCGGCGTGCACGGTCTGCTCGCCTCGAGCGATGATCCGCTCACCCGGCTCCTGGTCAGCGATGACCGGGCCTGCGATGTGCTCGCCGCACTGTTGCCGGACACATCGTCCGGGATGATCAACGTCCTTGCTCCAGCCGCGCGGTGCGCGGAGCTGATCGACGGGCACCCGGCGTGGAAACCCGCGGTGGTGACGGCGATGATCTGCCGCGATCTGGAGACAGTGCCCCTGGTTCCCCTACCGAGTGAGCTGGCGCTGCGAGCCGTGCGGCGGCTCGATGGCGACGCGTCCGACGGCGTGCCGCTCGAACACGCGGCGGCTGCCGCGATGCTGGCCGATCCGTGGCTTGACGATCCGCTGGAGGTGTTCGCCGGTTTCCTGCGGTCGTTGTCGCCCGCCATCCGGTTGTTCGCCGCCCTCGACGGCGACGGCATGGTGCGCGCCACGTCCGGCTCCGGCGTGTTCGGCACGGGCGCGAGCGTGCTGTTCGTCAACACCGACCCGGGTTGGCGGGGCCGCGGCATCGGGCAGGCAATGACGGCCGCCGCGCTCCGAGCCGCCAAGGACGCCGGAGCACGACAGGCCTGCCTGAACGCGACCGACGCCGCCGTGTCGATCTATCGGCGGCTCGGATTCGAGGCCGCCGCGCGGACAAGGCACTACTTCCGCCCCGCTTGATCGCCGTCTCCTCTTCCCGGTCGCCTCAGCGGTCCAGCAAACCGCGAAGGGCGTCGATCGTGTCGGCGCCGGCGGGGTCCTTATCAGGCCGGTAGCGCTTGACCCGGGCGAAGCGCAGCGCGACGCCGCCGGCGTACCGCCTTGAGGACTGGACGCCGTCGATGGCGATTTCCACCACCAGCTCAGGGCGAACCAGGACCGAGATCCCGCGGCGCTCGGTCTCGCGTTCGAGCAGCGCCGCGGTCTGCCAGCGCAGGAGCTCATCGGTCAGGCCCTTGAAGCACTTGCCGACCATCACGAAATCGCCGCCGGCCGGGTCCCGGGCGCCGAGGTGCAGGTTCGACAGCCAGCCGCGGCGGCGCCCGTGACCCCAATCGGCGCCGAGCACCACCAGGTCGTAGGTCCGCACCGGCTTGACCTTGCGCCAGGCCGCGCCGCGGCGGCCGGCCGCGTAGGTAGAGGCGGCGTCTTTGACGACCACTCCCTCATGCCCGGCCTCGAGCGACTCGGCCAGGACTCGCTCGGCCGCCGCGGGGTCGTCGGTGAGAACGCTGGGCACGATCAGGTCGCCGGCGATGGTTTGGAGCTCAGCCCGGCGGTCCAGTAGCGGCGCGTCGAGCAGGTCGCGCCCGTCGACGTGCAGGATGTCGAACAGAAAGGTCACGACGCCCTCGGGCGGTGCGTCGGCGTCGATCTGCGACATCGTGTCCTGGAAGCTCGCCGGGCCGGCCTCACCCATCCACAGTGCCTCGCCGTCGAGGATCACCGTGGTCGCCGGCAGCTCGAGCACGGCGGCGACGATTCCCGGGAGGCGAGCGGTGATGTCGTTGAGGTTGCGCGAATAGATGCGGACCTCGTCGCCCCGCCGGTGGATCTGGACCCGCAGCCCGTCGAGCTTGAACTCCACCGAGGCGCAGGCGAAGGCCGCCACGGCCTCGGCGACGCTCGTCCCCGGCGAGGCGAGCATCGGCAGGATCGGGCGGAACAGCTCGAGCCCGACCGCCCGCAAGCCCTCTTCGCCGCGGGTGATGGCGATCTCGGCCATCCTGGGGAGATCCCCGGAGAGCATCAGCGCGCGCCGCGCGACCGGCGCGCTCACCCCGGCTGCCTTGGCGACGGCGTCGGCCATGACCCCGGCCAGCGCGCCCTGGCGCAGCTCGCCCGTGAGCAGCCGCCGGACGAACTCGGCCTCCGGCTCGGTGGCGCGCCCGAGCAGCTCGGTGAGGAGCTCGCGACGCCGCGTCGCCGACCCCGAACCGCTGTCGGCGGCGATCTGATCGATGGCACGGTCGAGGTCGGCGACGGTGAGGGAAGGCTCCGTGGCCGGCGGCACATCGATCCCGTACACGGTGCGGTAACCGACGCCGACCCGTCCCTGCCGCGGCGTCCCGGACAGAAAACCAACGCAGACCGCAACCTCGCCCGGATCAACGCTTCGCAACAGCTCAGCCAGGATCCCCACCTTGGTCGAGCGAGCCCTCGTGGCTGCTACCGCGATGGAGGCGTCGACGACGGCCGAGAGGCGGGTGGGCACCGGCTGCTGGCTCAGGCGATCGTCCGCTCGGTCATGGCCCGCTCGAGCAGTTGCTGCGCGGCCAGCGTACGGGGGCCGGGCACCGCCGGAAGTGTGCGCTCGCCCACCTGCGCTACCGGCTGCGCGTCGCGCGCGGTGCTGGCCAGGAACGCCTCCTCGGCACCGAGTAGATCCTCGAGCGCGAACGCGCCCTCCTCCACCGCGACACCTTCGATCAGCACCCGCCGGGTGATGGAGGCCAGCACGCCGGTCTCCAGCGCCGGCGTACGCAGGCGCCCGGCGCTGACCCAGAAGATCGAGCAGGTGGGACCCTCGAGCACGACGCCATCAGAGCGCACTAACAGGGCCTCGTCATAACCCTGCCGGCGGGCGCGGCGCGACGCGAGCATGTTGGCCGCGTAGGACAAGGACTTGACGCCGTTGAGCAGCACCGACGGGTCGTAGGTGACCGGCAGCAGCCGCGCCGGCCGCCCGAGCTCGGCGGGATCGCCGAGCGACTCGAGCAGGCACAGCCGGTGACCGCCCCGGGTCACGATCACCCGCACCGCCGCGTCGCGTGCGCCGGCCTGGGCCATCAGCGTCTCGAGGTCGCGCTCGATCTCGGCCCGCGGGCAGTCGAGTTCGAGCGCGCGGCAACTGCGCTCGAGCCGGTCGAGGTGCGCCGATTGTGCGAACGGCCGGCCCCGGTAGAGCCGGAACGCGTCGAACGCGCCGTCACCGCGGATCAGGCCCTCATCGGTCGCCGGGATCGTCGCCTCGCCGGCCGTCATCAGTTGCCCATCGAGAACGACCGGCCAATCTGCCGGCCAGTGATCCTCACCCATAATTTCCCTTTCGCGGCCCGGTGATGACCACAGGCTCGCACATCGCCGGCTCGTCAGCCGCGGGTCGGGGGGCGGCCGCGCCTGGGCATGGGCCCCGCTTGTCGAGGCATCCGCCCCGCCTCGCTGAGGGCCTGACGCAGCAGCATCTCGATGTGCGCGTTGAGGCTGCGGAAGTCGTCGGAGGCCCATCGAGCCAACGCATCGTGGACCGTCGGGTCGATCCGCAGCAACACCTGTTTGCGCTCATGGCTCACGTATAGAGCGAGCCGGTGTTGACGACCGGCGAGGCCGGTTGGTCACCGCAGAGCACGACCAGTAGGTTGCTCACCATCGCCGCTTTGCGTTCCTCGTCGAGCTCGACGATGCCGCGCTCGTTGAGGCGGGTGAGGGCCAGTTCGACCATTCCGACGGCGCCCTCGACGATCCGGGAGCGCGCGGCGACGACGGCGTTGGCCTGCTGTCGCCGTAGCATCGCCTGGGCGATCTCCGAGGCGTAGGCGAGATGACTGATGCGCACCTCGACGATCTCGACTCCGGCGATGGTGACCCGCTGGGCCACCTCTTCGGCGAGCTCTCCGGCCACGATGTCGGTCGAGCCGCGCAGCGACGTGCCGTCGCCCGCGGCATCGTCGTAGGGATGGGTGGTCGCGACATGGCGCAACGCCGACTCGGCCTGCACCCGGACGAAGTTGCCGTAGTCCTCAACCGCGAAGGATGCGCGCGCGGTGTCGGCCACCTGCCAGACCACGATCGACGCGATCTCCACCGGGTTGCCGTCGGCGTCGTTGACCTTTAGATGGTTGGTCTCGAAGTTCCTGACTCGAATGCTGAGGCCACGCCGGTCCGTCAGCGGCAAGGTCCACCAAAGGCCAGTGCGGCGGACGGTCCCGACGTAGCTCCCAAAGAACCGCACCACCTTGGTGTGGCCGGGTTGCACGATCACCAGCGAGCTCAAGATCAGGCCGGCCGCCACGGCGGGCACGACGGCCCACCCTGAGGAGGAGCCCTGGGCGATGAGAATGATGGCGCCGATGCAGGCGAGCACGACGAGCACTCCAAACCACCCGTTGATCGCCCACGCGGGGCGCTCCTGGATCTCGACGCGGGTCCCCGCGTGCCCGACCGGGGTGGCCTCGGGCTGGCGATATGGCTGGACGGACTGGTTCACGATTTCCTCCTCGTGAGTGGGTCCTACGAAAAAGTGATAGCTATTAGATATCACTTTTCTCGGAGGGGCGCAAGTTGGCCCGCGCGGGCCAGGCGTCGTCAGTGACCGTCAGATTGAGTGGATGCTGACACCGGCCGCCTCCAGCACGTGCACTCCCGCCGCCGGAGGATCGGCAAGATAGGCCACGTCGACGGCGTCGGCCGGGACGATCACGTTCATGCCCCGGGCGTCGAACTTCTGCGCCTGGGCCACCAGCAGCGCGTTGCGGGCGCGCGAGATCATCGCCCGCTTGACGTCGGCCTCCAGCGGATCGGGATCGGTCAGAAAGCCCTGAGGCTCGATCCCCTTGACGGAGAACACGACCCGATCGACGAAGAACCGCTCGATCATCCGCACCGTTCCCGCCCCGACGAACGAGCGCGTCAGCTTCCTGAAGCTGCCCCCGATCCCGATCAGCTCTACCTGCGGGGCCTCGGCGACGCCGACCAGAGTCATCACCGGGAGTGAGTTGGTCAACAAGGTGACGGGCATCCCGGTGTCCAGAATCTCGCGCACGACGTAATAGGCCGAGCTGGAGGAATCGACGAACACGGTCTCGTCCGGCTTGACGACGGCCACCACCGCCCTGGCCAGGCGAGACTTCACGTCGACGTCCTGCTCCAGCCGGCTCTGGAATGAATCCTCATGGGCGGCCAGCTCGGGCAGCATCGCCCCGCCGTGGGTGCGCCGCGCGTAGCCGCCTTCGGCGAGCAGGGCCAAATCTCGCCGCGCGGTCATCGGCGAGACTCCGAACCGCTCCTCCACCGCGTTGACACTGACGCTGCCGTGCTCACGCAGCAACTCCAGGATCAGCCGCCGGCGCTCGGCGGGCACTTCTGGTCGTTTGCCGTTCCCAGCCCCGGTCATGGGCACAGACTCGCACATCGCCTGTGAACCCCTGTTTGGCTCATGGTCCGGTCATCCGGCCACCACGACCTCGAGCTGGCGGGGTCCGTGCACCCCTTCGACGCGCTTCAGCTCTATGTCCGAGGTGGCCGATGGCCCCGAGATCAACGTGACCGGCCGCTGCGTGTCCGCCACCAGGGGCTCAAGGGCGTGAATCGCCCCGGGGACGCCGAACCCGATCTGCCCGGCCCGCACCACGCAGATGTGCACGTCGGGGACGAGCGTGAGCGCGCGGCGGCCCTGGCCGGGGCCGCCGTCGAGCACGATCGTCCCGGTCAGGGCGATCGCCATGGCGCAGCCGGTCAACGTCGCCACGTCGCCGTCGAGTTCGGCCACCGAGAGGGATGGGTCATCGGGTCGCACGGAAAGCCCGGAGGGGATCCACCCCGGTTCCAGGCCGGGCGGCGTCACCAGTGTGCCGGTCTGCCGGCGAGCGACGGCCTCGCCTACGGCGGCGGCGATCGCCTGGAGATCGTCGGAGCAGCGCACCACGGTGGCCCGGTAGGAGCCGCAGCGCTCGAGGAACAGCTCAATCAGTGCGCCGCGGTCGAGTTCGCTCCGCCGCGCGTACGACGTATCCGGGTCGGCATCGGTGGTCACGTCCCAGGCTGCGGACTCGCCGGCCGGTACGTCGGCGAGCGCGGCGCGGATCTTGCCCAGCATCTCCGCGCGGGCGTTCACTGCGCCTCCCCACGGGCGCGCCACCATTCCCGGAAGGTCTGCTCCGGCGGCACGGGCAGGTCGCGGACCGCGGTCCAGGCGCCCAGCGGCCCGGGGAGCTGGCGTTCGATCCGGCCGCCTCGCGCAAAGGGCCGGCTACCCGCTCGCGCCGCGCGCTGCGCCAGCTCGTAGCGGCGGCGGCTGCCCAGCACGCCCGCCAGCGCCCGCATCGACGCACGCTCGCCGCGCCCCTCGCGCCCGCGAGCCGCCCGGGTGATCTTGCCGCGCAGATGCACCAGCACCGTCGGGATGTCGATCTTGACCGGGCACGCGTCGTAGCAGGCGCCGCACAGCGACGACGCCCACGGCAGGGTCTGGGCCTGCTCGAGTCCGGCCAGCTGCGGGGCCAGGATCGCGCCGATCGGTCCGGGATAGGTGGAGCCGTAGGCGTGACCGCCGGTGCGCTCGTACACCGGACACACGTTCAGGCAGGCCGAACAGCGGATGCAGTGAAGCGCCTGGCGTCCGACGTGGTCCGCGAGGACGTTGGTCCGCCCGGCATCGAGCAGGACCAGATGGAACTCCTCCGGGCCGTCGCCCGGGGTGACACCAGTCCACAGCGACGTGTAGGGATTCATCCGCTCGGCGGTTGACGAGCGGGGGAGCAGCTGCAGCATCACCTCGAGGTCGACGAACCGCGGCAGCACCTTCTCGATGCCCATCACCGTGATCAGGGTCCGCGGAAGCGTCGTGCACATGCGACCGTTGCCCTCGGATTCCACCACGCACACCGTTCCGGTCTGCGCGACCGCGAAGTTGGCGCCGCTGATCGCCACCTGGGCGGACAGGAACTGCCGGCGCAGAAACCGGCGCGCCGCCTCGGCCAGGGCGGCGGGATCATCGCTGAGGCCCTCGCTGCCGGGGAGCTCGCGCCGGAACAGTGCCTGGATCTCGGCCCGGTTTCGATGGATCGCGGGAACCAGGATGTGCGACGGGGAGTCGCCCGCCAGCTGGTTGATCAGCTCCGCCAGGTCGGTCTCGCGGGCAGCGATTCCGGCGCCTTGCAGGGCCTCGGACAGACCGATCTCGTCGGTGGTCAGCGACTTGACCTTGACCACGTCGGTGGCGCCAGTGTTGCGCACCAGTTCGGTGACGATCCGGTTGGCGCTCGCGGCATCGGGCGCCCAGTGCACCTTTCCGCCGGCCTCGGTGACTGTCCGCTCGAGGGTCTCCAGATGGACATCCAGATGGCGCATCGCCTGGGCCTTGATGCGCCGGCCGGCTTCGCGCAGCTGCTCCCAGTCGTCGAGCTCTGAGACCACGCTCAGACGCTTGTCCCGGATCGTGTGCGTCGCCACCCGCAGGTTGTGGCGCAGCTGCGTGTCGCGGAGCGCCGACTGAGCCGCGCGGGGAAAGCCCTGGGCACTCATCGCGGCTCACCCGAGGCCAGGATCTCGGCCAGGTGGGCCGTTCGCACGCCCGCGCGCTGGCGCGCTAGGCCGCCGCCGATGTGAAGCAGGCATGAGTAGTCGAGCGCCGTGCACACCTCGGCGCCGGTGTCGAGGATCGCGCGCAGCTTGTCGGTCAGCATCGCCGCCGAGGTGTCGGCGTTCTTGACCGCGAAGGTCCCGCCGAACCCGCAGCAGGACTCGGCCTCGGGGAGCGCGACCAGGTCGATGCCCCGCACGTTCCTGAGCAGCCGGAGCGGAGCGTCGCCGACGCGCAGCGTCCGCAGTCCGTGGCAGCTGGGGTGATAAGTCACGCGGTGGGGATAGGAGGCGCCAACGTCCTCGACGCCGAGCTCGCCGACCAGGAACTCCGAGAGCTCAAACACGCGCGCCCGCAGCGCGGCCACGGCACCGATCAGCGCCCGGTCGCCGGACGCTTCGGCCAGCCGCGGGTAGTGGTGTCGCACCATCGCCACGCACGATCCCGAGGGAGCCACCACCGCGTCGACGGTCCCGTCGGAGAACACTTCAGCGAAGCGCCGCAGGAGCGCGAGCGCCTCGGCGTCGTAACCCGAGTTGCCGTGGATCTGCCCGCAGCACGTCTGCTCCTCCGGGAACACGACAGTGTGACCGAGGCGCTCCAGCACGTGGACGGTGGCCTGCCCCGCCTCCGGGAAGAGGGTGTCGTTGACGCAGGTGATGAACAGCGCGATTCGCACTAGCGCGGGAAAGCGGCAGCCACGCCCCCGTCGACGTTGAGCAGGTTGCCGGTGCTCTTGCCCGAGCGAACCGGGGAGGCGAAGTGCAGCACGGCCTGGGCGATGTCGGCCGGGAGCACGTTGACGCCGAGGGTGGTGCGTCGGCGGTAGTGCTCCTCGAGTTGATCGGGCTCGATGCCATAGGCATCGGCGCGCTCGGTCCGCCAGCTTGAATCCCAGATCCGCGATCCCTGCAGGACCGCGTCGGGGTTCACGGTGTTGACCCGGATTCCCGCCGGACCGCCCTCCTCGGCCAGGCAACGGGCGAGATGCAGCTCCGCCGCCTTGGCGCTCGAGTACGCCGAAGCGTTGGGACCGGCCACCAGCGAGTTCTTGGAGACCACGAACACCACCGAGCCGCCAATACCCTGAGTCTGCAAGAGCCTAAACGCCTCGCGCGCGATCAGGAAGTAACCGGTGACCAGCACCGACTGATTGCGCTGCCACTCGGCCAGCGTGGTCTCGGTGATCGGGGCGCTGGAGGCGATCCCCGCATTGGAGATGACGATGTCCAGCCCGCCGAACGCCTCGACCGCATCGGCCACGGCCGCTTCGACCGCCGTCTCCGACGTCACATCGCCGGCCACCGCGATGGCACCCTCGCCGATCCCGGCGACGGCGTCCGCCGCGCCCGGCCCGTCGATGTCGAATGCCACCACCGCGGCTCCCGCGGCGGCGAGCGTGGTCAGGATCACCCGTCCGATGCCGCCCGCGGCGCCGGTGACCAACGCGACCTTGCCCTGTAGTTCGCCCGCCGGAGGAGCCAGCGAAAGCTTGTAGAGCTCCAGCGGCCAGTACTCGACGCCGAAGCTTTCAGCCTCGGTCAGCGAGACGAACTCCGACACCGCCGACGCTCCGGCCATCACCTCGATCGCGCGGTGGTAGAGGTCACGCGAGATCCCGGCCGCTTTCAGCGTGGTGCCGGTCGCCACCAGCCCGACGTTCTCGATCAGGATCACGCGCGGGTCGGGATCGGACATCCGGTCCTCCGCGGTCGCGTTGCGCTCGAAGTAGGCCTGGTATTGCTCGCGGTAGCTCGCGGCTTGGGCACGAATTCGTTCGCGCAGCTGATCGACGGTGTCGCTACCGGGGTCGTAGGCGACCCACATCGGCATCCGTTTGGTGTGGACCAGATGGTCAGGGCAGGCGGCACCCACGGTCGCCACTCGAGCGCCGTCGATCGAGTCGACCAGCTGGCAGACCGGCGGGGAGACATCGGAGATCAGCAGCTTGGCGCGCTGGCTCGACACCGCCCCTCGCAGCGCCGGCAGCACCTCGCGCAGGACGGCGCGCCGGGTCTCGATGTCCGGACCGCCGCCACCGGCCGGACCGCCGTCGCCGGCCGAGCCGTCGCCACCGGCCGGGCCGCCGAAGCGCGGCGTGCCTCGAGTGCGCTGATTGACCAGCTCGGCCGCCAGGTTGCTGACCGCCACGGTCTGCTCATACGCCTCCCGAGCGGTCTCACCCCAGACCACCAGGCCGTGCTTGGCCAGCACCACCAAGCGCAGGGCCGGGTTGTCCCTGACCGCTTCGCCGACCTGCTTCGCCAAGGCGAACCCAGGGCGGATGTAATCGATCCAGGCCGCCTCGGGGCCGAACAGCTCGGCGATCAGGTCGCGTCCGTGGCGCGCGCAGGCCAGGTTGTTGATCGCGTCGGGATGCGTGTGGTGCACGTGCGCGGCGGGGATGAACGCATGCAGCAGAGTTTCGATCGACGAACGCGGAGCGGCCGGATCCAGCTGGCAGCGGGCGAGGTGGGCCACCATCTCCGCGTCGCTCATCTCCGCGCGGTCCAGCAAAGGGAGGATCTCCTCGAGTCGCAGTGGGGTGAAGTCCGCAGCCGACATGGTGGCCAGGTCGCTGCCTGAGCCCTTGACCCAGATCGCCGGCACCTGGCGGCCGAGATGGTCCGTGGCGACCCCCTTGGCCGAGGTGTTGCCGCCGCCGTAGTTGGCCAGCGCCCGGTTGCTGCCCAGCAGGTGTGAGGCCAGCAGAACCTCCTCGAGCGTGCTGCCCGCCCGCTCAGCGTCGGCCTCGCTCCAGGCGTCGGGCACTGAGGTGACGGTAGGCGTGACGAGGCTCATGGCTCGACTCCCTCCGGTGCGGTCTCGGTGGCTCGCTCGGTGGCCATGCGGGCGGCGCGGCCGGAGGCGCGCAGGTCGCCGAGCGGATCGGCGGCGGCACCGAGCTCGAGGCGGACCTTGGCGCAGAGCGGCCGAACATCGGTGTTGAAGGCATCCAACATCAGTTGGTGGGCGCCCACCACGTCGCCCGCTCGCTGGGCGCCGGCCAGCGCGGCGCGGTCGATCAGCAGCGACTTGGCGTAGGCCTGCTGCAGATTCACCACGCTGAGGACCATCGCCTCCAGTTTCGACTCGACGTTGTGGGACTGATCGATGGTCAGACGTGGGAGCGGCGCATCGCCGGCACTCAGCTCGGCGAAGATCAGGAACAGCTCAAGCGGATTCACCGTGCCCACGATCAGGTCGTCGTCGGCGTACTTGCGGTTGTTGAAGTGAAAGCCGCCGAGCCGGCGCTCGTGGGCCAGAAAGGCGACGATCTGCTCGACGTTGACGCCCTGGGCGTGATGTCCGAGGTCGACCAGCACCCGGGCCCGGCGGCCTAAGCGCTGGCAGAGCAGCAGCGCTGAACCCCAATCGGCAATGTCGGTGGCATAGAAGGCCGGCTCGAAGAACTTGTATTCGATCAGCATCTCCTGCTCCTCGGGCATGACCGCGTAGAGCTCGCTGAGACCCTCCTCCAAGCGTCGGCGCCGCGCACGCAAGTCGTCCTGGCCGGCGTAGTTGGTGCCGTCGGCCAGCCACAGGGACTGGGCGGTGGCGCCGAGCTCGGTGCCGATGGCGACGCAGTGCCGGAGATGCTCGAGCGCCTTGCCCCGGATGCCGGGGTCGGGGTTGGTGATCGAGCCGAGGCGGTAGTCAGGGTCCTGGAACAGGTTTGGGTTGATCGCCCCGGCACGCAGGCCGCGACGGCCGAGGTGGTCGGTCAGCTGGTCGAGATCCGTCACGGCATCCCATGGGAAGTGCAAGGCCACCGCCGGAGCGGTTCCGGTCAGCCGGTGCACCTCGGCCGCGTCGTCGAGCTTCTCGAACACGTTGCGCGGCCGGCCCGGCTGAGGGAACACGGCGAAGCGAGTGCCGGAGTCGCCGTAACCCCACGAGGGCGTCTCGACCTCGAAGCCGGCCAGCGCGAGCTCGATCGCGGTGACGTCGTGGCCCGCGTCCGCGAGTTGCGCGGCCAGCGGTTGGTATCCAGGATTGGTTTCGCTCACCGGATCTCCTTTTTGGGCTACGCGGCGGCCGTTCCGGTCGGCCGTCCGGCGAGTCCGGTCACCGCCAGGAAGCGCTGGTAGGTCTCATCGGCGTCCTGGCCGGCGTCGGGCTCGAAGCGGCGCGGTGACACCGACCGGGCCGCCAGCTCCCGTAGCTCGGCGAGGGTCGAGATTGCCCCGATGGCGCGGGCCTGCACCAGCACGTTGCCCAGCGCGGTGGCCTCGACGGGCCCGGCCAGGACGGGGCGGTCCAGCAGGTCGGCGGTCAGCTGGCACAGCAGGGTGTTGCGGGCGCCGCCACCCACCACGTGCACGAGATCGATCCGGCGTCCGCTGACCAACTCGAGTCGCTCGAGCACCAGCCGGTACTTGCAGGCCAGCGAGACGAAGACCGATCGCAGCAGTGCCCCCTGGTCGGCGGGCCGGGATTGGCCACCCTGGACGCACAGGTGGGCGATCTGCTCCGGCATCTCGCCACCGCGCAGCAGCGACTCGTGATCGGGATCGAACAGCGCCACATCGGGTCCGGCCCGCCCGGCGAGTTCCTGCAGCTGCTCGTACTCCAGCTCCGAGCCCGCGGCCCGCCAGGCGCGGCGGCACTCCTGCACCAGCCAAAGGCCCATCACGTTGCGCAGCAGCCGGACGGTGTCGCCGACCCCGCGCTCGTTTGTCAGATTGAACGCGGCGGCATCGTGACCCAGCTCCGGCTCGTCGAGCTCGACTCCGAGCAGCGACCACGTACCGGAGGACAGCACGGCGGAGTGCGAGCCGGCCAGCGGGGTGGCGGCGAACGCCGATGCGGTGTCGTGGCCGGCCACGGTGCGCACCGGTGTGCCCGCGGCCGCACCGGCGCTCTCGCCGTGGCGCTCCAGCACCGCACCGAGTTCGAAGCCGGGCGGCACCGTCTCGCCCGTGAACGGTCGTTCCGGAAGTACCAGCCGGCGCACCAGGTCGCGCGCCCAGCGCCGACCGTGAGCCTCCAGCAACCCGGTGGTGGAAGCGATCGTGACCTCGTTGGCCAGACTGCCGGTCAACCACAATCCGAACAGGTCCGGGATCAGGGCGATTCGCTCCGCCACCGAGGCGTTCGCCCCGCCCGCCTCGGCGCTGAGCTGGAAGACCGTGTTGATCGGCATCGTCTGGATGCCGGTCCGGTGAAACAGCTCGGGCTGCCCCACCCGCGCGTGGGCGCGCGCGATCACCTCGTCCGAGGTGCGCTCGTCGCGATAGTGGAACGGGAGCCCGAGCATCCGGTCCTCGCCGTCCAGCAACGCGTAGTCACAGCCCCATCCATCGACTCCGATGCCGTCGAGTCGTCCGCTCTGCGCGGCCTCGCCCAGACCATGGAGCACATCGACGAACAGCCCCGGGACGTTCCAGTGCAAGCCGTCGGGCAGCCGCACCGGCCGGTTGGCGAAGCGGTGCGCCACCTCGAGTGAGACGCGATCGTCCTGAACGCGTCCGAGAACCACGCGTCCGCTCTCGGCACCCAGATCAACCGCGGCCAGCCTGAGCCTCTCAGCCATCCCGCATCACTCCCGGGACCGCCGTGGTGCTCGACGGGGACTCAGTCCGGCCACGGCGGCGGGCCATCAACTCGCGACCCCGCCGAGCGAAGGTCGCCAGGTTCGGCACCAGCACGCTCAGGATCAGCACTCCACCGGTGACGATCTGGAAGTCGTTCTCGTTGAACGAGCTGGTCAACAACAGGGCGCTGCGCAGGCCGGCGTAGACCAGCGCGGCCAGCGCCACGCCGAGGATCGTGCCGCGACCACCGAAGATCGACACGCCGCCGAGCAGGACGATCGTCACCACTTGCAACTCGAAGCCGATCCCGATGTTCTCGGCGGCCGAGGACAGCTCGAACGAGTACAACACGCCCACCGCAGCGCAGACCACGCCGGACAGCACGAACAGCAGCAGCTTGATGCGCTTGACGCGGATGCCGGCATGGAAGGCCGCGTCCTGGTTGAGGCCGATCGCATAGATGGAGCGACCGAGCGGGGTCAGCCGCAGCATCAGACCGGTGGCGATGGCCAACACGGCGAAGACGGCCACCGACCAGGAGAGCCACGGGATCCCCAGGAATCCGTTGACACCGACCGCGGTGTACTTGGCGGGGAAGTTGGACACCGACGTCGGACCCAGGATCACGTTGGCCAGCCCTCGGTACAGGGTCAACGTGCCGATCGTCACGGCCAAGGAGGGCAGACCGACCCGGGTCACCAGGATTCCGTTGATCGCCCCCGCGACACCCCCCATGACCAGCACGACCACGAAGATCAGTGGCATCGCCCAGTGGTGCAGCCAGAGGACGCCCATCAACTCGGCCGACAGCGCGAGTGTCGAGGCCACCGACAGGTCGATCTCGCCGGTGATGATGATCAGCGTCATCGGCAATGCCATGATCGCCAGGTCACCGATGTTGGTGCAGGTGGTGAACAGGTTGTAGCTGCTGGTGAACTGCGGCGAAATCGATGTGCCGAGCAGGAAGACCGCGATCACGGCGACCACCAACGCCGACTCCCAGCGCAGCACCGGCTCCAGCCGTCCGGCGCTCAACCGTGGCCGAGTCGCGGGCAGTTGTGGCTCAGGCACCAAGGTGGTCCCTCCGCTTGCGCAAGGCGGCGGCCAGCCACTGCTGCACGCCGCGATCCAGGGTGATGGCCACGATCAGCAGGAGTCCGGCGATCGCCTCCGTCCAGAGCGACGGGACGCCGAGCACGTTGAGCGCCGTGGTGATCGTCTGCAATAGCAGCGCACCCAGCGCGGCGCCGACCACCGAGCCGCTGCCGCCGAAGATCGCCACCCCGCCCACCACGACGGCGGCGATGATCTGCAGTTCCAGGCCGTTGGCGGCGGTGGCATCGATCGTGTTGTACTGCGTCGCCCACACGACGCCGCCGAGTCCCGCGATCGCCCCGCTCAGCACGAACGCGAAGAAGATCCGCTTGGCGATCGGAATGCCGGCCAGACGAGCGGCCTCGGGATCGGACCCGATCGCGTACAGGTCACGTCCGGATCGGTAGGAGCGCAGGTAGTACGCCGCGATCGCCACCGCCACCGCGGTGGCGATCGCCAGGTCAGGGATGCCCAGAACCGTGGCGTGGAAGATGTTGATGAACGAGTTCGGCAGCGAGTTGGCGACGACCTGTCCGCTGCCGACGATGAGGGTGTCGGCTCCGCGGATGATGTAGAGCATGGCCAGCGTGACCACCAGGCTGGGCACCCGGCCGATTGCGGTGATGATCCCGGTCACCGCTCCGCAGGCCACGCCGACCCCGAGCCCGACCAGGAACACGACCGGTATCGGTATCCCGTGATGGGCCTGGAACATGTTGGCCGAGACGTAGGCCGAGAGCCCGACCACGGATCCGACCGACAGATCGACGTTGCGCGTCAGCACCACGAACGTCTCACCAATCGCCACCAGCGCGTAAAGAGCGGAGACGCTGAGCACAAAGCGGACGTTGGAGCCGTTGAGAAAGCGCGACTGAATCAGCGTGGTGACCAGCACCAGCAGGGCCAGGATCCCCACGATCCCGAACGTGCGGGCCCGGAGTACGAAGTCGACCAGGCTGCGCGGATTGGCCAGCGTTTCGGCGAGGTCGCCCTCGTGCGGCTGCTTCTGCGCGGTGGCGCTCACGCCGTGACTCCGGACGTGGCGTTCGGCGTCACCGGACTGGTGCCGGCGGCCACAATCGACTCCTCGGTGGCCTCCCGACGCGAGAGCGAGGCGGCCAGGCGGCCCTCGCGCATCACCAGCACGCGGTCGGCCAGCCTCAGCACCTCGGGCAGCTCGGAGGAGATCACCAGGACCGCGACTCCGTCGGTGGCCAGTTGGGAGATCAGCCGGTGCACCTCGCTCTTGGTACCGATGTCGATCCCGCGGGTGGGCTCGTCGACGATCAGCAGGTCCGGCTTGCGGGCCATCCATTTCGCCAGTACCACCTTCTGCTGATTGCCCCCCGACAGCAGGGCCACCGGGCTGGACGGGCGGCCATACTTGACCTGCAGGCGCTGGGCCCAGTCGATGCCGAACTCGCGTTCGGTGCGAGCGAAGATCAGCCCGGCGCGCCGGAGGCGGGACAGGGAGGCCAGGGCGATGTTGCGCGTGGTCGACATCTCCATCACCAGTCCTTGCTGGCGCCGGTCCTCGGGCACGAACCCGATTCCGGCCTGCATCGCGGCGGTCGGCGAGCCTCGGCGCAACCGACGGCCCGAGACCTGCACCGACCCGGCCTCGTAGCGGTCGATGCCGAAGATCGCGCGGGCGACTTCGCTCCGGCCCGAGCCGACCAGTCCGGCCAGCGCCACCACCTCGCCGGCGTGCACCTCGAAGGAGATGTCGACGAACACGCCCTCACGGGTAAGGCGGTCGACCTGCAGCACCACCTGGCCCGGCTGGTGGGGCTCGTGCGCGCCGACCGCGACATCGCGTCCGACCATGGCCCGCACCAGGTCCTCGGCGGTCAGGCCCTCCAGCGGCTGCGAGAGCACGCGCTTGCCGTCGCGCAGGACGGTCACCCGCTGGCAGATCGCGAACACCTCCTCCAGCCGGTGCGAGATGAACACCACCGCGGCGCCCTCGCCTCGCAGCGTCTCGACCACGCTGAACAGCCGCTTGGCCTCCACCGGCGACAGGGCCGCCGTCGGCTCGTCCATGATCAACACCCGAGCCCGGCGTGTGAGCGCCTTGGCGATTTCGACCAACTGCTGGTCGGCGATCGAGAGCCCCCGGGCGATGCGCTCGGGATCCATGCGCACGCCCAGGCGCTTGAAGATCTCCGTGACCTCTAGATCCATTGCGCGGGCGTCGATCCGCCGGCCGCTGCGCAGTGGCTGGCGGCCGATGAACACGTTCTCGGCCACCGAAAGATCCGGGAACAACGTCGGCTCTTGATAGATGACCGCGATCCCGCGCTCGGCGGAGTCGGCGGGCCCGCCCAGGAAGACGTCCTCGCCGTTGACTGTCAGCCGCCCGCTGTCGGGCTGATGCACGCCGGCTAGGACCTTGACCAGCGTCGACTTGCCTGCGCCGTTCTCGCCGACCAGCGCGTGCGCCTCGCCCGCGAACAGATCCAGCGACACATGCTGCAGCGCGTGAACCCCGGCGAACGCCTTGCTGGCATCCGACAGGCTCAGAACCGGTTGCGCGCTCGGGTCACTGTGGCTGCCATCTTGGGGAGAGGAGGTCATCTGGGGACGGTGATCCGGGCGGAGACCCGGGCGCCCGCCATCTGGCGGGCGCCCAGGCCGAGTGCCTTCTGCTTTATCAGAAGTTGAACTGGTTGATGTTGGCCTTGTCAAACACCTGCGGTGGTCCGAGGAGCACCGAATTGCCTGCGCCTACGGTGAAGCTCCCGAGCTTGCCGGCCGTGAACGACTGGCCCGAGGCGTTGGTGATCTTCTTGGACGCTAGGTTGACCGCGGCGTAACCGGCCAGGTACCCGAGCTTGGCGGGATCCCACAGCTCGAACGCCTTGACGGTTCCGTCGTCGACGAACTTCTTCATCGACAGCGGTGTGCCGAGACCGGTCAACGCGACCTTGCCGCGGTATTGCGAGGTGTCGAGCACGCCGGCCGCGGCGAGGATTCCCACGGTGGTCGGGGAGATGATTCCGGCCAGGTGCGGGTAGTGCTGGAGCAGGCCGCTGGTCACCTGGGTGGCCGTGGTCGGATCGTCATTGCCGTAGACGATCGAGTCCAGCTTCATCTTCGGGTACTTCTTCAGCTCCTGCTTCATGTAGCCGATCCAGGCGTTCTGGTTGGTCGCCGAGGCGGCCGCCGACACGATCCCGATCTCACCGGTGCTGTTGATGTCCTTGGCCAGCAGATCGACCTCGCTCGTCCCGATCGCCGCCGTCGAGGCCTGGTTGATGAACAGGCTGCGACACGTCGGAGCATCGGAGTCGTACGTCACCACGGTGATACCCCTGGCCATGGCCTGCTTGAGCGTCGGGCACAGCGCGGTGGGATCGGTAGCCGACACGATCAGCGCGTTGGCGCCCTTGGCGATCGCCGCCTGGATGGCCGGCAGCTGCGAAGCCGACGTTGCGGCCGAGCCGCTGGTCTCCGAACCCGTCTCGCCCAGCGACTGCAGGGCGGCCAGCGCGCCGCCGGTCTTCACGCTATCGGCCACCGTGAAGTAGTTGTTGCCGAGATTCTTGGGGATCACGGCTACGTTGAGACCCTTCTTCAGGCTGCCACCGCTCGCGGCGGCCGACGTCGACGTGCTGGCCCCGGCCGCGGAAGACGTACCGGAGCTGGCGGCGGACGACGATGTCGACGAGCTGCTCGATGAGCCGCAGGCCGCGAGACCGAGGGCCGCGACCACGAGCGCGGACGTCATGAGCCAGAAAGCACCGAACGGCCGCGTCCGCTTGGGACTGGGCACCGGTTGATACATACGACCTCTCCTCTACTGGGCTTGTGTGGACACAGCCATCAGCTCTGCCCGTAGGGAAGTTCGGACCCCGTCACCCGACGGTCACCTCATCTCGCTCCCCTCAGAGCAAAAACGATCAGACTCGATCAAATCAGACCACTAACTCGGTGTCAAGTATTTGTCTGTGACCTACTGGACGCCGTCTTCCGGGGCATAACGTGAGCGAATGGATGGGCGTTTGCGGGCGAACGGCGGAGCGGACTTGACACCGTCGCGGTGCGCCGAATACCGTGCCCCATGCCGATGCCGGCCGATCGCCAGCCTCCGGGTCGCCGGGTCTGCTTCATCCTGCAGGTGCGCCCCGACCGGGCCGAGGAATACCGCGCGCGGCATGCGACGGTCTGGCCGGAGATGCTGGCCGCTCTCCGCCGGGCCGGGTGGCGCAACTACTCCATCTTCCTGCGCGACGACGGGACGCTGGTGGGCTATCTGGAATGCGACGACTTCACGGCCTGCCTGGCCGCGATGCAGGAGACCGAGATCAACGCCCGCTGGCAGGCGGAAATGGCTCCGTTCTTTGCCAACCACCCGGGCATCGCTCCGGACGCCGCGATGTCACCATTGACCGAGATCTTCCATCTCGACTGAGGTGCTGTCTCCTGACTCCGCTGACCGCCAGATCCGGGCACGCGCAGCGCCGGCTGGTCCTCGCCATCGCCGGAGTGGTGGTAGCGCTCGACGCCGTCACCAAGGCGATCGCGGCTCACGCCCTGGCCGGACGCGGCCTGGTCAACGTGCTCGGTGGTCGCTTCCACCTTGAGCTTTACCGCAACTTCGCCGGCCCCGGCAATGTCCTGCGAGGGCACCCGATGCTCGTCTCGATCCTGAGCCTGATCGCGGTCGTCCTGATCGCGGGCGTGGCCTGGCGGGTGCGCACCACCAGCTTCGCCGTGGCCCTCGGCCTGCTGCTCGGCGGGGGTATCGGCAACCTGCTGGACCGCCTGCTGCGTTCCCCAGGCCCACTGCGCGGCGGGGTCGTCGACTGGATCAAGCCGACCCTCTCCTCGGGCAGCCTCAACGTCGCGGATCTCGCGATCAACGCAGCGGTGATCGCGCTGCTCGTCGGACTGGCTCTCGATTACTACCGGCAAAGGCGGCCGGCGGGAGGGACCGTCAATGGTGGAGCTTCGCCATGACCGAACCATCCCCTCATCTTCGACCGCGCGACGGGGAGGACCAGCGCGTCACGACGGTCGAGCTGTTCTTCGATCTGATCTACGTGTTCGCGGTCACCCAGCTGTCCCATCTGGTGATCGACGGCCGAGTCAGCGCGGCATCGGTCGGCCACGCGGCGTTCCTGCTGGCGGTCGTCTGGTGGGCCTGGATCTACACCACCTGGATGGTCAACTGGTTCGATCCGGGCTCGGTGCCGGTTCGGCTGATCCTGATCGCGGTGGGTCTGGCCAGCCTGCTGATGTCGGCGGCGATCCCCACAGCGTTTCGTTCATCGGCGCCGTTGTTCGCGGGCGCGTACGTGGCGCTGCAGGTCGGTCGCAACCTGGCCGGCGTCGTGCTCCTCGACCGCGAGCATGGCCTGCGCCTGGTCTTCGAACGGATCCTGTTCTGGAGCGGCTGCTCGGGCGCGCTGTGGCTGGCCGGGGCGTTCGTGAGCAGCTCGACCCGGCTCGCGCTGTGGGGACCGGCGCTCGCCGTCGATCTGGCCGCGCCGCTCCTCGGCTACCGCACGCCCGGCCGCGGACGCAGCGAGACGGTGGAGTACGCCGTCGACGGCGGGCACTTCGCCGAGCGCTTTCAGGCGTTCATCATCATCGCGCTCGGCGAATCGATCGTGGTGACTGGCGCCACCGCCAGCGCCCACGGCCTGTCGGCGCAGATCGTGCTGGCCCTGGCGGTCGCCTTCCTCGGCACCGGTGCGCTCTGGTGGCTGTACTTCGGTGAGGTCGCAGAGCATTCGCGTCGCCATCTCGCCGAGTCCGAGGACCCTGGCTCGCTCGCCCGCGACGCCTACACCTATCTCCACCTGCCGATCGTCACCGGGATCATCATGGTCGCCGTCGCCGATGATCTCCTGATCCAACACCCTGGCCACCCGCTGGGCACGTCCGGTGTGGTGATGACGCTCGGGGGACCGGCGCTGTATCTCCTGGGGGAGACGCTGTTCCGGGTGCGCATGATCCGCTCGGTCAGCCCCAAGCGGATCGCCTGTGTGATCGCGCTCGGGGCGCTCGCCATCGCGGCCGGTGAGCTCTCTGCGCTGGCCCTGTCCGGCGCCGTCGCGGCGCTCCTCACCGCGCTCGGGATCTGGGAGTACGAACCTCGGGCCGGAAATCGCGCAGAACAAGCCGTGCCGGCAAATTAGTTTCTCCGGGACCTCGCCCGTATTGACTTCCGGGCGGGGCGCAGTCTGGCAGCGGAATTGCAATCCGAGGACTCTGACCCTCCTGGGCGAATCGGATCCCGTCTGCCGCGATCACTCGGTGCGAGGAGCCCGTGGGCGGCAGGCACGATCGCCGGAACCTGCGATGAAGCTGACCGAACTCGACACAGAGACCACGGACTCGATCTACGTCGCGCGGCTGCCCCCGGCAGGCGCCAGCGAGCCGGCGATCGAGGTCGCGCCGCACCCCGCTTACCCCGCCGGAAGCCAACCGTCAGGGATCGTCAAGCCACCGCCCCTCGCCTTCGTGACCGAGGAGGCCCGGAGCAGGCGCATCAGCTCTCGCGCGGCGCTGCTGCTGGTGATCCTGGTGGTGATGGCCGCGCTCTCGTGGGTGCTGATCGACTCCAGCTCGAGCGGGCGCTCGACCGCACCGCCCACGCACCGGGCGCCCGTCCGGCTCACGCCGAGCCAGCAACGCGCCGCCGCCGCCGCCCGGGCGCGGGCCGCCGCCATCGCCCAGCTCAAGCACGATCGCGGTACCGACGCCCAGTGGCAGGACACGATTCCCCCCGCGCCGCGTCTAACGGATCACCACCAGCGCTGACAGGGGAGTAGGCTCGCCCGCACATGGGCCGGGCCATAGCCGTGTTCCGTTGGACGGGCCTCGTGGCGGCTATCGCGGCGGTACTCGCGTTCCCCGCGTCGGCTGGGGCGCTGAACGCCCCGGGGGTGTTCTACGCCGAGGGCGACGTTTCCAGTTATGAGGGCAACCTGCCGCCGTCGCTGTGGCTTGCGCTGAGTGGAGCGAACGTGGTCACGCTTGCCCCGGCGATCGGCGTCCAATTGCAGGATTCGCAGTCGAGCGGAACCGCGCATCCATTCAAGATCGAGGCGCTCTCGGTGCCCGATGGCCAGCCGAGCCAGGATCCGTTCTACTGGGGCGGTGGCTGCATCTTCGCCATCGGCCAGCTTGGTCAGGTCGGGTCGCTTCAGCAGCTCCACTACGAGGGGCCGGGTCTCTACACGATCCGTGTCACGGCCTACAACCAGTCCGACGTCCCCGGCCAGTGCGCGAGTGGCGGCGTCGCCACCACGGTGAGCTTCACGATCAGCGGACGTCCTTCGCTGCGGTTCACCGCCTCAAAGCTGTTGGCCGGCGGCCCACGTTTCGATTCGCATGGAAACGAGATCGGACTGAACGAGACGGATCCGCCACTCGCCTCGAGCGAACTGACGGTATGCGCGCTGCAGGCGCACGTCGCGGCCGACGGTTCGATCTCCGGCCAGCACAGCTTCACCAGCGTCGGAGGGATCTCGCAAACGCTATTCCCCGCGCCGGGTGACTGGACTTGCGTCGCCCGGGCCTTCGCCGGCGTGAACCCAACGCCGAGCGACCCGAATCCCCTCCGCGCCACGGCGTGGTCCGCGCCGGCCACCGCGTCGTTCCTGACTAACGTGTCGGTCGTATCGGCGGTGCGTGTAGCCGACGGGAAGGCGCCGGGTTTCGCGCTCGCCGGCAAGCTCAACCGCGCCGCCGCCGGTGGAGTGTTGACGCTGCGACTCACCCCCACTCACGGCTGCCCGCGGGCCGTCACCAAGGAGGTGGCACACGCCAAGGTTCGGGCCGACGGCTCATATCGCATCTTGATGAAGCTCGCGGTCAAGAGCTCTCACCGCGGCAAGCTCGACATCGCGCTGTGGAAGGCCGCGGTGTCCTTCGGGGGCAATCGGCTGGTCCATTCCAACCCCCACTTCGGTCAGCTGTTCCTCGGCCGGGCGGTCGCCTTCGTGCCCGGAATCGGCTTCCTCAAGCCACCCAGCGAGCGCCGCCTACGCCTGTACGACGGCGGCAGCTGCGTCGACTACGCCTAACGCCAGCACCACCGCAGGCGTTCGGCGAGCGGCGGTGCTTACCTCCCGCGCCCGTTGCCGTTGACCGCGGCACCCGAGTAACTGAAGCTCACGTGGACCGCGTCAGGCGACGTCGTGTTCCGGGCGACGATCTGCTGCAGCGACCCCGTCTCCTTGATGATCCTCATCCCCGTCTTGGTGAACGTCCCCTCGTGGAAGACGTTACCTGAGAGCAGCGGGTTGGTCAGCGCCTGCGTGAAGGCGTCGTTGGCCACCATGTAGGTCATCAGCTCGCCCATCATCATGTAGTCCGGATAGTCCTCCGCGAAGATCCCGACATACCACTCGAGTTTCTCGATGTCGCCGTACAAGTCGGTCAGACGGCGCCGGAGTTCCTGGTCGGGCGTGAGGTCCTCCCAGGTCTTGATCCGGTCCAAGCCGTATGCCTCGCGGTAGTCGTTATAGGACCTGAGCCTCGCCTGGCGCATCAGCCCGAGCGTCACCTGTTCGACGGACGGCCAGTTCGGGTTGGTGCTGTCGACCAGGAAGGCCGGCGTGTTCAGCAGGCCGATCCGGCCCGCCGGCTCCCGAGAGCACATCGCCATGATCGCCTCGATGCCCTGCTCCAGCACGAGCGGGTTGTTGTTGCGAAAGCCGGTGGCGTCGAGTGCGCCCGGTCCCGAGCCGATCGTGTCCGGGACGAGCGAGTGCCAGCGGTAGAGCAGGTTGAACTCGATCGCGCACCAGTTGGTCCGATCCCAGCGCTCGTCGTCCGCGATCAGGGGGACCGCCTCGAGCGGGAAGTCGAAGGGGCCGATGTGCATGATGTATTCCTCGACCACGAGCTTCAGCAGCACCACGATCAGGATGTTGCGCGCGGTTTGGAAGACGCGTTCGTCGTCCCAGTCGGGGTTCTCCCGGGCCAGGATGCCGGCGACGCGGTTGTGCTCCCGCAGGAACACGATGTTCATGACCGTGTTGCCGATCGTCGAGTTGCCGTGCTCGAGCCCGACCGCGAAGAACGTGTCGGTCTGCTGGTCCGGGGCGCTTCTCAGGATCACGTCGGTGATGAAAGCCGGGTCGAACAGTCCCTCGAACTCGGGCTTGAACGCCGCCGGCTGACCTGCCTCGCGTGGAGCGAAGAGGAACTCCGGATATTCCTCGGCCGCGATCATCTGGCTCTTCAGTCGCCCGCCCTGCTTCGCTCGCAGCAGGTTCGTCGCGTCGATCGTCCTGCCGTAGATCTGGCACAGGTCGATCTCATGGTTGGACTCGTTCTTGCGATAGTCGGTCAGGCTGGTGCGCAGGAAGCTGTCGGTGAACCACTGCGCGAAGAACATGAACATCACGCTCGTGTCCGTCGCCGGGGTCATCCGTTCGCGGCGGTACAGCCCGAGCACTTCCGCCACGGCCGGGTGGGCCGCCTGCTCCTCCGGCGTCGACGGCGGCAGATGCCGGCCGGAGTACGTGCGATCGGTGAGGCTCAACCAGCTCGTGTAGTCGCTGGCCAGCGACAAGGCGCGCGGCCGCAGCGTGGTCGAGTACGCGAACTTGTTGATCAGCGCTCGGCTGACAAACCTCCGGATCGGCTCGACCCCGCCCAGCCCGAGCGGGCCGACGACCTTCGGCAACTGCCGTGCGACGGCATCAGGCAACTTCAACATCGATCACCCCGTTACTTTCGTTGACCTCGCGCCCTGCCCGCCAGTCTCTGTCGGTGCCCGGTGAGCTGCCACGGTCCGGGTGAGAGGTCCAGCGCGAGGTTCACGAGCCAGACGATCAGCGTTGCGGCTACCAGGGTCCAAAAGCCATGAATGTGAAAGCCGCCCACGAGCGCTTTCGTGATGATCAGCATCAGCATCGACACGAAGAACCACGCCACCCCCAGGGTGAGGATGGCCAGCGGGAGCGTCACCAGCCGAATGACCGGCTTCAGCACCGTGTTGAGCACCCCGAACACCGCCGCGGCGGCGAGTAGCGAGCCGGCATTCTTGACCTCGACGCGGCTCAGCAGGGCAGCCACGACGGCGAGCACCAGCGCGTTCGTGAGCCACGAAATAGCCAGTCGCGCAGGGAATGAGGGTGACTTGCCGCGCCGAGCGGCGCCGGATGCTTTTGTCCTGTCCCGCAAGGACTCGAAGACTACGCCTCGGTTGTATGAAACGGCGGGAAGGATTGGCGGAGCGGCGGAGTCAGAGACGAGAAAGGCTGGCATCTCAAGCCCAGCTGTCTCGGAGCTGAAGGGAGCACAACATGAGTAGGGGTATCTCATCGTCGGGTCAGGGAGCGTCAACGCCGACACCGGTCGGCGAACCCGAAGCACAATCCTCGGGTGAACACACCGAGGGGCTCCGGGGCCTGAGCAGCCGTCGCTCGTTCCTCGCCGCCGCCGGGGTCGGAGCTGTCGGCGCGGGTCTGCTGGGCGACCTGCCGGCGGCGGCCGCGGCCACTCGCCTCACGGCCGGTGACGAGGCGATCCTGCGGTTCCTCTCGGCGGCGGAGATCCTGGAGACGGACCTCTGGCAGCAGTACAACGAGCTGTGCGGCATCCAGGACAGCGAGGTGCCGGGCGGCAGCGGGAACGAGGCCTTCACGAAGGCCGTGTCCGTGCTCGATTCCGACATGGCCCAGTACGTGCATGACAACACCGAGGACGAGTTCACGCACTTCACGTTCATCAACGCCTACCTGAAGTCGCGCGGTGGGCGCGAGGTCAACCTGTCTCGGTTCCGCACCCTTCCCAGCAGCAAGGCGACAGGCGCGCAGCAGATCAACCGGCTGACCAACCTGATGGAGTTGACCGTGGACACCAGCTGGTGGACCCGGTATCGCAGCTCCGACGCCAACCCGGACCTCGGCGGCAGCTTCCCGCCGGCGGTGCCGGGCCTGATGGAGGGAAGGTTCCCGGCCATTCCGCGCTCGGACGCAGACCTGAAGCCCGACCGGCACCTGCAGGCGATCGCCAACACGGCGGGCTTCCACTTCGCCACGATCGAGCAGGGCGGCACCAGCCTCTACCCGTCGCTGGCCCAACGGGTCCACGACAAGGAGGTGCTGCGCGTCCTGCTCAGCATCGGGCCGACGGAGACGATGCACTTCCAGACCTGGATGGACAAGGCCGGCAACGCCCCGGCGCTGACCGACCCGACCAACGGACTGGTGTTCCCCGACCTCAACTCGCCGCCGTTCGGGGGGCAGTTGTTCCAGACCAACCTGATCATGCCCGAGCCGACGGTCTTCCTCAGCCGGAAGTTCCCGCCCTGCTCGATCATCCGCCCCACCGGGACCCAGGGTGCGGCGATGGGCGCTTTGAAGTTCCTGACCGCTGACGGTCTTTTCCGCGGCCAGTCGCCGGCGTTCTTCGCGTTCATGACCGAACTCGCTGAGGCGGCCGACGCCGCTCGTCCCTAGGGCGCAAACGCGCCGGTAGGGCCGGCGCTACGAGCGGCGAGCGTCAATCGTGCGTCGTCATTTCCGGGCTGACCCCCCCGGGAATGGCGACGCCGACGCTCAGGCCACGGGAGGCGACGGGCGAAGCGGCTTGCGGCTTGTCGCAGTGCGGCCTGGGTCGGTGGGCGGGTTTTCGACGAACTTCTTCGGTGAAGGGGTGAGCGCCTGTGGCGCCCGGCACGCGGGTTGGTGGCCGTGGAACCGCTGATTTGGGTTGCCGGGACGAAACGCCAGAGTTCGAGGTTTGGCGCTGGATGGCACGCTCAGCGTCCATATCGCGCCAAGGTTCGGTCCGGGGGCGCTCGACCCGAGTTCGCCTCCGGCTCGGGCAAGTCGCCCGCGCCCGCCGGGAAGGGGCGGGAAGTCCTACGGCGTGAACACCGACGAGTGGCAGGGCTTTCCGCCGCAGACGTTGACCACAGTTCCGCTCGGCTGGAGGAAGTCCGAGATCTGCGTTTGCGCGGCGGGCGTCTTGCGGGGATCCTCGTGCGGGTCCATGTTGTTGGGTCCGCCCGTCGGCGGGATGTTCGCCACCGGCGGGGGCTGCACCCGTCCCGGACCGCTGTCCCAGATCTCGATCGCCGAGCCCCTGAACGGGAAGTGGCCGATCGCCGGGATCCCGTAGAACAGGTTGCGATCTCGGGACCGGGCCGGATCGAGCGCCGGCTCGTAGCCGCTGGCCCCGATCGTCCGCGCCTCGGCCGCTCCGGCGTACATGCTCACCTGGAAGTCGCCGTAGGCGAGCTGCATCAGCACCACGTGCGCGGGAGTGTCGGGGAGCGGATGCGAGGTCATCTGCGCGGCGTACCCATCGGGGTCGCCGCGGTCCCACAGCTGCTGGATCACGTCGAGGATCACCGGATACAACGACGGGTCGGGGTATGCGCTGTCCAGGATCGACTTGAACGGCGCGAAGTCCGTGCTGCGCTGAACCAGGAGGTTGCCGTAGTCGATGCCGGTGACCCCCAGCACGGAGCGAGTGAAGTCGGGCGCCACCGCCGTGGTCAACCCGCCTTCGATTCCCCCCTGGCTGTTGCCGTCGTAATACAGGTGCGAGGTGTCGAGCACGGAGCGGCCGCCCAGCTGGAACGCCGGGTTGGCGGCGAGACCCTGCGGGCTGAGCATCAGCCGGCCCAGGAACAGGGTGTTCAGCACGCCCTGCTGCAGGCGGTCGACCACCTTCGGGAACAGGCTGAGGTTCGCCACCGCGGTGGCGTCAAAGCCGGTGTCCCCGTCGGCCAGGCCCCACCAATCGGTCGCGCAGAACGCCATGTTGTGGTTGATCGCCAGCGCCTGGACCCAGCTGTCGGTCACCTCCGAGCGCGACCCGAGCAAGCCGTGGCCGTAGAGCGAGATGCGAGCCGGGGCGCTGGACGACGCCGAGGTCGGGACGATGCACTCGAACTTCGCGGTGGCCACGTTGCCAGGAATCTGGGTCGGCAGGGCATCAGGCTTGGTCGAGCTGTAGTGAA
This sequence comes from uncultured Solirubrobacterales bacterium, assembly GCA_963808605.1. GTDB lineage: Bacteria > Actinomycetota > Thermoleophilia > Solirubrobacterales > Solirubrobacteraceae > Palsa-465. The sequence continues at coordinate 399,591 of CAWEGQ010000007.1, read as the reverse complement.
AACCGGTGGTGGCCGTCGGCCCGCAGGTGACCAGGTAGCAGGGCACCGAGAACGTGCCCTGGACGTCGCTCAGCTGCGCGGTCAGGCTGCTCGTGCCGGTGACCTGAAAGGCGGGGGCGTGTCCCTGGACCTTGCCGTCGGCGAGGTTGTGATCGCCCAGCTGAGCAAACGCGTTGTTGCGGATCGCCAGCAGCCTGGAGGTCAGATTCCGAGCCGAGGCGACGGTGAAGTCCCAGGCTTCGTACAGCCCGCCCCGCGCGATTCCGGCGCGCTTCAGCGCCGCGAAGATCTTGGTGTAGCGAGCCCGCTGCGAGCGCTCCCCGGCGGGCAGCCGCCGGTTGTCGCGCAGCTTGGCAAACCAGGCCGGCGCGCTCAGCACGTGACCACCCGAGTTGCGCAGGTTCCGCAACGCCACCGCATAGGTGTGGCCCTCGGTGAACTCCTTGCCCGGCACGATCATCAGGTCGGTGGCCTGGGGCGTGCTCGCGTTCGCGTCCAGCTGCGCGTAGACCAACTGCCGGCGCCCGGTTGCCTCGTCGATGACCACGATCGGCTGACGCTTGGCGAACGCTCGGCTCATGTTCAGCACCCCGACCACGCCGGTCCGCGCCAACGCCTTCGCGTTGTCGAGGCCCGCCACGTGGACGATCAGCGCGCTGCCCGGGCTGAACCCGTCGTTGCGGTTGTACTCGGCGACGCTGATCCGCAGCCCGGTGGCGGCGGCGGGCATCGCGTTGGCCGGGAGGTGGACCCGCAGTCCCGTCGGCGTGGAGTGATCCGGCCGCGTGAAGAGGTTGCTGGGGAACGGCAGCAGGCAGGGGGAGGCGCCGAAGGGCTGGCAGTCGGCGGCCGGCCGGCTGGCCGCGCCGGCCGACGCGGGCAGCAATCCGGCCACGGCCAGGCCCGTCAGCAACAACCAGATCATCCGCGGGGTGGTGCGGTTCGCGCGCATCCCTCTCCTCTCAAGGGGACGACAACGGCGTCAGACTACCAACCGGCCGGATGGCATCGCGCCGGGCTAATGCCGCACGATGAGCTCGTCGAGCCGCTCGGCCACCGTTGCCCAGGCCGCCGTCCGGGGATCGACCAGGGCGAAGTGCTCGACGCCGGCCAGCTCGAGCAGCTCGCTCGGGTCGCCGGCCGCCTGAGCGGCCCGCGCGTAGTCTCGGCTCTGCTGCACGGGTACGCGATCGTCCGCGTCGCCGTGGACGATCAGGGTCCGGGTGCCGGTGGGCAGCAGCCGGATCGGATCCGCGATCGCATAGGCCTCGGGCCGCTCCTCGGGCGTCCCGTCCATGAACTCGAGCGCGGCCCCGTCGCCGATCCGCTCGCGGGCCGCGCTGCCGAGATCGCAAACGCCCGCCAGCGACACGACTGCGCCGACGCCCGGCAGGCCGGCCAGTGACAGGGCGAGCTGTCCGCCGGCCGAATGCCCGATCAACACCACTCGAGTCGGGTCGAGGGATGCCGCGATCTCGGCCAGCGCGTCGATCGCGGCGCGGACGTCCTGCCCGGTCTCGGGCACTCCACCGCCGCTCCCGACGCGGCGGTACTCGACGTTCCAACTCGCCCAGCCCCGCCGGGCCAGGTCTACGGCGAGCGCACCCATCGTCGCCCGAGTGAAATGAGCTCCCCAGAACCCCCCGTGCACGAGCACGGCGACGCGATGCGGCCCCGCCCCGGCCGGCAGCAACAGATCGGCCATCTGCTCTGGACCGCTGCCGTAGCGGCGGGTCAGCGGCACCGACCCCTGCGCAGCGGTCCATTCGGACAGTTCGGCAAACCGGGCCTCGACGTCGCCGGACGGCACCCGCCGAGCATAAGCGCCCCGTCATTTACGGACTCGCGGGCCGAAGGGAGGCGATACCTATAGTCGCGTCGGTGGAGCACGAGATCAGGCCCGGGACGCCCGGCGACATCGAAGCGCTGGCGCCGCTGTGGATGGCCATGGTGGAGCATCACCGTGGCCTGGTGGGGGAGCAGTGGCCGGTCCGCGGCGCCGAGCAGGCGTGGGTGCTGCGCCGGAAGCAGTACCGGGACTGGCTGGCGGACGGAAGCGGGCTCCTGTTCGTGGCGCGGCTCGCTGACTCCGACGCGACCGTGGGCTATGCCTTCTGCCGCCTGGTCGAGTCCGGGCCGACCTTCGATTTCGGTGGCCCCCACGGCGAGGTGGACTCGCTCGTCGTCGCCGGTGAGGCGCGCGGAGCCGGCGTCGGTACCGCGCTGCTGGACGCCTGCCGCGGCGAATTGCGACGGCGCGGGCTCACCCATTGGGCGATCGGGGTGGTGGAGGCCAACCGCAGCGCCACCGACCTTTACGAGCGTCTCGGCTTCCGTCCCTGGTTCCGCACGCTCCTGGCCCCGCTCGAGGACCAGGACTGACCGCGCTCTAGCCGATCGAGTCGACCGCGAGCTTGCGGACGCCGGACGGCGTCCTGACCGGAACCACGTCTCCGACCTTGTGTCCCAGCAGCGCCTGCGCTACCGGGGAGGAAGCGGAGAGCGTGCCCTCGCTCGGCTTCGCGTCGTGCGAGGAGACGATCTTGAAGGTCTTGGTTCGGCCGGCCGCCTCTTCGCTGAAGGTCACCGTGCTGCCGTGCTGGACGACATGGGCCGAGACGTCCGGCTTCACGACGACGGCGCCGCGCAGCTGGTCACGCAGCTTCAGGATCTGAGTTTCGAGGTGGGCCTGGGCCTCCTTGGCGGCGTGGTATTCGGCGTTCTCCTTGAGGTCGCCCCATTCGCGCGCCGTCTTGATCCGGGCAGCGATCTCGGAGCGTCCGGCGGTTTGGAGCTCGCCGAGCTCGCTTTGCAGAGCGTCAAGCTCCTCGGCCGTCATCGAAACGGTGTCCATACGGTCTTCCTGGTTGGTCGTTTGCGTCAGTGACCGAGAGTCGTCCGCAGCCTGGTGTGCGGCCTCGCCGGTTCAACTAATGGGTCTAGCAGATCGCGAGTTGGATTTGGGCTGCCCGCGCCGTATGCTCACTGCCGCCCGATGGACGATCAGGGGTCTTTCGACTGGGACGCGGGACTGCGGCAGATGGCCGACGGGTTTCTCACGGCCTTCAACCGGCGGGATGCCGAGGGACTCCTTGAGTTCGTCGATGCCGACATCGAGTTCCGCCCCTCGGTGCTGGTCAAGACCCACGCGCTCTACCGCGGCCACGAGGGCATGCGGCAGTGCATCGACGATCTGCGCCAGGACGATCCCGGGCACTCCACCCGCCTGGGCGAGATCCGGGCGATCGCCGTCGACCGCTACGCGGTGCTCCTCGAGGTAGTCCTCGACGACGTGGTGCTTTCGCCCGCCACGGCGATCGTGCGACTGCGGGATGGCAAGCTGGTGCACGCCACGGTCTACCTGTCGGAGCTGGCCACGCTGGTCTCCCTCGGCGTTGTCCCGGAGGCGGTCGCGTCGGAGCCGACCGACTCGTACCCACGCCTGGGGCACTAGGCTCCTGGGTTCGCCATGGAGACTTCGCTCGAACACGTGGATGTCCTGATCGTCGGCGCCGGTCTGTCCGGGGTCGGCGCCGCCTACCACCTGCAGCACCGCTGCCCCGGCAAGACCTACGCGATCCTGGAAGCGCGCGAGGCGATCGGCGGCACCTGGGACCTGTTCCGCTATCCCGGGATCCGCTCCGACTCGGACATGTACACCCTCGGCTACTCGTTCCGGCCCTGGGAAGAAGCCAAGTCGATCGCCGACGGCCCGTCGATCCTCCACTACGTGCAGGACACCGCCCGGCGCCACGGGATCGAGGAGCAGATCCGCTTCGATCACCGCGTCGTCCGGGCCGAGTGGTCGACGCCGGAGGCGCGCTGGACCGTCGAGGCGCAGCGCGGCGACACCGGCGAGACGGTTCACATCAGCTGCGGGTTCCTGTTCATGTGCAGCGGCTACTACCGCTACGACGAGGGCTTCACCCCGGACTTCGCGGGGACCGAACGGTTCGGCGGCCAGATCGTGCACCCCCAGAAGTGGCCGCAGGACCTCGACTACGCAGGCAAGCGTGTGGTGGTGATCGGCAGCGGGGCGACCGCGGTGACGCTGGTACCCGCCCTGGCCGAGACCGCGGCCCACGTGACCATGCTGCAGCGCTCCCCCAGCTACATCGTCGCGCTGCCGGCCGAGGATCCGATCGCCAACGGCCTGCGCCGGCTGCTGCCCAGCAAGCTTGCCTACGCGATCGTGCGCTGGAAGAACGTGCTCCTGACCATGGCCAGCTTTCAACTCAGCCGCCACCGCCCGGAGCTGATGAAGAAGCTCCTGCGCAAGGCCGTCAAGACCCAGCTTCCGGATGGCTACGACATCGACACGCACTTCAAGCCGCGTTACAACCCGTGGGACCAGCGACTCTGCCTGGTCCCCAACGGTGACCTGTTCCAGGCGATCAGCTCCGGCCGGGCCTCGGTGGTCACCGACCAGATCGAGACGTTCACCGAGACCGGCCTGCGCCTCGGCTCCGGCGCCGAGCTCGAGGCCGACCTGGTGGTCACCGCCACCGGGCTCAACCTGCTCGCCCTGGGCGGCCTCGAGCTCGCCGTCGACGGGCAGGACGTCGCTCTCCCTGACGCGCTCAGCTACAAGGGAATGATGCTCAGCGGAATCCCGAACTTCGCCTTCTCGCTCGGCTATACCAACGCCTCGTGGACGCTCAAGTGCGACCTCACCTGCGAGTACGTCTGCCGGTTGCTGAATCACATGGACGCCGGTGGCTTCACGTACTGCACGCCGGTCAACCGCGACCCTTCGGTGATCCCCCAGCCGTTCATCGACTTCTCCTCCGGCTACGTGCTGCGCTCGATCGACAAGTTCCCCAAACAGGGCTCGAAGGCGCCGTGGCGGCTCTACCAGAACTACGCGCGCGACATCGTCAGCCTCCGCCTCGGCTCGCTGGAGGACGGCGCGATGCAGTTCTCCGGGCCCGCCGAGCGGCCCAGCGAACCAGTCCCGGCCGCGCTCGCGCCCGCCTGAGGCCGTGAGGTTCTCGCGTCTGCTCACCGTTTCGGGGCGGCGCGCACTACTGGCCGTTGCGCTGGCCGGTGCCCTTCTGCTGTGCGCGGCCGGTGGCGTTGATGCCGGGGCGGCATCGGCCCGCCCGGGCCGGATGCTCCGGGTCGGCTTCGCACCCTCCGCGCCGAGCGGCTCCTCTCTGCTCGGTGAGTTGTCGAGCTTGGCACCGATGCGGATCACCGTCGTTCTGCGCCCGCGCGATCCGGCCGGCCTGGCGGCGTTCGTGGCGGCGGTCTCGAACCCGGCCTCGAGTCTGTATCGCCGCTACCTCACTCCTGGGCAGTTCGCGCAGCGCTTCGGCGCGACGGCGGGGCAGATCGCGGTCGTCGAGCGTTCGCTCCGGGCCCACGGTCTGACCCCGGGGAGGCCGAGCGCGAACTCACTATCGATTCCGGTCACGGCAACGGCCGGCGAGATCGAGCGCGCGTTCACGCTCGCGCTGGTCAGGCTGCGCCTGCCCGGCGGCGGCGTGGCCGTGCTGAACAGCGTTGCTCCGTCGCTGGACGCGGGAATCGCCGGAGTCGTGCAGGAGGTCCTCGGTCTCTCCAGCACGGCGGGACTCCACCCGCTGAGTGCGCGACCGGCTCTGCTGCGACCAGCCCTGCTTGGACCCGCCCGGAGCAGCCGGCTCGCCGCTCACGTGGCCACCGGCGGCCCGCGACCCTGCGCCGCCGCCAGCGCGGCCGCCCCCTCGCAGAGCGCCTACACCGCTGATCAGATCGCCTCGAGTTACGGACTGTCCGGGCTCTATGGCGCCGGCGACCACGGTCAGGGCGAGACGATCGCCCTGTATGAGCTCGAGCCCAATGATCCGAATGACGTCGCCGCCTACGCAGCCTGCTACGGGATCAAGCCGTCCGTCTCCTACGTGCCGGTCGACGGGGGCGCCGGCTCCGGGGCCGGATCGGGCGAGGCGGCGCTGGACATCGAGCAGGCGCTGGGGCTGGCGCCGAAGGCCACGTTCCTGGTCTACCAGGGCCCGAACTCCAACCAGAACGGCCCCGGCTCCGGACCGTACGACATCTTCGCCGCGATCATCGGCCAGGACCGAGCCCGCGTGGTTTCGGTCTCCTGGGGCCAATGCGAGAAGCTCGAAGGGGCGGCTAGCGCGCAGGCAGAGAGCACCCTGTTTCAAGAGGCGGCCGCCCAGGGACAGACCATCGTGGCCGCCTCGGGCGACGCCGGATCCGAGGATTGCGACACCGGTGGGGCGCTGCCCGACGTAACCCTCGCGGTCGACGACCCGGGCAGTCAGCAGCTGGTCACCAGCGTCGGCGGGACCAGCCTTACCGCCCTCGGGCCGCCGCCGAGCGAGCTGGTCTGGAACAACGGCGGCAGCCTCGGCGGCCTGCTCGGGCTGGAGCCGGGAGCGGGCGGCGGCGGGGTCTCGGAGTTCTGGCGGATGCCGAGCTTCCAGACCGGCGCACCATCGTCCCTGGGCGTCATCGGGTCGGGCTCCACCGGGGTTCCGTGCGGGGCAGGGGGCGGTTACTGCCGTCAGGTCCCCGACGTCTCCGCCGACGCCGATCCGAACACCGGCTACCTGATCTACTACAACGGGTCGGGGACAGCCGGGAACGTGCCATCCGGGTGGCAGGGGACCGGTGGAACCAGCGCGTCAGCCCCGGTCTGGGCAGCACTGATCGGACTGGCCGACGCGTCGAAGAGCTGCGCCGGGCAGCCGATCGGATTCCTCAACCCGGCCCTCTACCGCGCCGCGGCCAGCGGCTACAGCGCCTACTTCCACGACATCAGCTCCGGCAGCAACGACTTCACGGGAACCAACCCAAACCACTATCTCGCCCGCGCCGGATTCGATCTGGCCTCGGGCCTGGGCTCTCCGAACGGCACCGCGCTGGCCGCCGCTCTATGCGCCGAGAGCCTGCGCGTGATTGCCCCTGGCGCACAGCGCACCACCGTCGGCACGGCGGTCAGCCTGCGGATCACCGCCGCCGACGCTCCAGGCTCGACGCTGAAGTACACCGCCTCCGGCCTCCCCGCCGGTCTCAAGCTGGGCTCGGCGAGCGGGACGATCACCGGCCGGCCGCGGCGAACCGGCCGGTCGACCGTTCGGCTGAGCGTGAGCGACCAGTCCGGCACCGTTCGCACGGCCGCCTTCGCCTGGACGATCGGAGCCGCCCCGCGGCTGTCGAGAGCCTCGCTCACAGACCTGAGAGCAGCTCGGCCGACGCTTCGGTTCACGGTCGCGGCGGGGCGGGGCGCGCCCGCATTGACCCAGATCGCGGTGGTCCTGCCCGCCGGGCTTCGATTCGCCGCCCGGACCCGGCGGGTCGCGGTCACCGGCTCCGGCGGCCGGCGCTTGGGATTCCGCGCGGCGGTGGCGAAGGGCGTGCTCACGATCAAGCTGCGGAAGGGCGCGCCCTCCGTCCAGGTCAGCATCACCTACGGCTCGATCAGCGCGACCCCCGGGCTGGTCTCGCACTTCGTCCACCGCCGGGCCGGTCGCCTGCACCTGCGCGTCACGGTGTCGGACGCCGGCCGCGGCGTGCGACGGCTGACCGCGACGATCACGCCGCGCAGTTGACCGCCTGATCCAAGCGCTCGGGTCGCGGTTGACCCGTCGCAGGCGATCCGGCCGGGCAGGAGTTATCGGCTCGACGCGGTATCCGGGCTCAGATGGCCGTATTCCGCGATCCGGGTTCCCCTGGGCCGGCAGAGGTTCCGCCGTGGGTATTCACTGCGCCCCGGGCGACGTTGCCCCGCCGCCTCGCGGTACTCGCCCTGCTCGGAAGTGCCGCGATGATCCTGTTCGTCGCCACCCGGAACGCGCCCGGCGGGTCCGCGGATCCGGCCACAGCCGCGCCCTCGTCGTCGTCGGCGGCGCGCACGCTCGCACCCGTCACCCGCCACACCGCGCGAGCGATCACCTTGAACTGGGTAGGTGACATCGCGGTAAGCAGCGCCCAGGGTCTGCCGCCGGCCGGCCTCGAGTCGGCCCTGGCGCCGGTCCGTTCGTCGCTGCGCGATTCCAATCTGACGTTGGGAAACCTCGAGGGCACGTTGTCCACCGGTGGGTCTTCCAAATGCGGGCGCGCCAGCGGCGGGCACTGCTTCGCGTTCCAGGCTCCACCGTCCGTGGCCGGGCAATTGCGCGAAGTGGGCTTTGGTCTGGTCAACCAGGCCAACAACCACTCGATGGACTACGGCGAATCCGGGCGTGAGCAGACGCTCGCGGCGCTGCGGCAGTACGGCTTGCCCTACACCGGCACCCCCGGCCAGATCACCACGCTCTCGGTCCACGGAGTCCGGGTCGCGTTTCTGGGTTTCGCGCCCTACCGGTACGACTCCGACCTGCGTGACATCGCCGGCGCCCAGGCCATGATCAGGCAGGCCCATCGCCAGGCCTCGATCGTGGTGGTGATCATCCACGCCGGCGCGGAGGGCTCCGATGAGACGCACACCCCCGACGGCGATGAGGTGTTCCTCGGCGAGGACCGGGGCGACACTCGGGGCTTCGCACACGCGGCGATCGACGCGGGCGCGTCGCTCGTGCTCGGCTCGGGCCCGCACGTACCTCGCGGTGTCGAGGCGTACCACGGCCACCTGATCGCCTACTCACTTGGGAACTTCGTCGGGTACCGCACGCTCGGCCTGGGCGGAACGCTGTCCGACAGCGGGATTCTCCACGTGACGCTCGGACCCACCGGTGCGCTGCTGGCCGCGCGCTGGATCTCGATCCGGCTGGTCGACGGCCTGCCCGCGCCCGATCCGTCGGGCGCCTCCGCGAAGCTGGTCGGCGCCGTCTCGACCCAGGACTTCCCGTCCGACCACTTCGTGATCGACGCCGACGGCGTGTTCCACGCCTGAGCCTCGAACCGCTCTGCCCGACTCCGCGAGCCGCGTACGCTCGGCCTCAACGAGAGAGATCGTGGAAGCCGTCCGTCACTACGGCTAATGGGGCCAGCGCAAGCGCGCATTGTTTCGACGTTTCCGCGGAAACCCGCGCTCGCCCATGGGGATAGGCGCGCGATTCGCGCTCGCCAGCGGCTGGGAGCACGTGTTGGCTCAACACAACTTCACTGTCTTGCTGCGGTAGGTTGGCCCGGAGTCTCGTACGGAACGAGGATGGGGGTCGACGATATGACGGATTCAACTCGACAGCGACTGCGTGAGCTGCATGCCAAGGACCCGGCACTATCGCGGTGGCGGTTATCTGAGCAGCTCGGCGATCGTCGCAGCGGCGCGCGCCGCCCCGTCGCTGGCTACCGGGAGGTAGTCGACGTCACGGCTGATCTCCTGCGAGATCGCGTGTGCGATCGCCTCCGGCGGCGAGTCATCGAAGTCCATTCGCCTTCCGGCGCGGTAGCGGTCTAGCCGGTGGCGGACGTGAAAGTTCTGCTCGAAGTGGTGTTTGAGCGGGAAGTAGATGAACGGTCTCCGGTTGGCGGTCAACTCCATCGCGGTCGTCAAGCCGCCCTGGACGATCGCCAGGTCGCACGCCGCGAGGTGGCGGTAGAGGTCGTGCACGTATGGCCGGACCTCGAGCCCGTCGGCCGCCGGCAGTGTCGCGGGATCGATGCGCGGTCCGGCGACGACCACCATCCGCAGCTCAGCCACGAGCCGTTTCGCTTCGCCGAAGCTGGCGATCACGCGCCTGAGAAGATCGGCGCCGACGCCTGAGCCCCCGACGGTGACGATGCACACCCGCTCGTCGGGGCCGTACCCGAGCTCGGCCCGGAGCGCTTGCCGGTCGACCAACGTATTCGGGTCAAAGCCCGTGATGTACCCGGAGAAGCTGAAATGCTGCTCCGTCCATTCCCGGATCGGTGGCAGCTCGGGACCGAACCGGTCGGGGACGATGTCGTCTGGATCGCCGACGAAGATAGCCTGGTCACGGATGCGCGGGTAGCGGGCGACGTGTTCGATCATCTCCGCGTTGTAATCGGCGGTGAGAAGCGCCTCGCGTTGTTCGCCGTCGGCCATCGGCAAGTAGCCGACGAAGTCCGTGAGCCACACGAAGGCAGCTGTCTTCAACTCTGGGTTCTCGTGGAGGTAGTAATCCAGCTCCCATGCCTCATCGCCGATCCACAGGTCGTACTGGCGATCGCCGACGACGTCGTGAAAGACCATGAAGTTCGCGAGAAGGATCTCGTCCATACGACGTAGCGCTTGGAAGCAGTGCAGGTCGTGCCCGGCGGATTCGGACTGGAAGTGACGGGACTCGTTAGCCAGGTGCGCGCTTGCGGGATGGATCCGCTCTCCGTGCGCCTCGAGGACTGTGGTTACCGGGTGCTGAGCGAGCCAATCGATCTCCAAATCGGGATGAAGCTTGCGCAGTTCATTGGCGATCGCGACGTCGCGCCGGGCGTGGCCGAGACCGATCGGCGAGGAGATGTAGAGGGCGCGCTTGCCGCGCGCCCGGGCGCGCACCCAGGCCGACGTCGGGGTTCGCCGCGGCTCGATGAACTCGCGAAGTAGGAGGTTTGTGGCGACCGGGTCGCGGAGGTGTGGTGCGTGGCCGCTGCCCTCGAGTGTGATCAGCCGGGCGTGGGGGATCGCCTCAGCCACGGCGGCGCCGCGCGCCGGTCCGACGATCGCGTCCTGCGACCCCTGGATGACTAAGGTTGGACAGTGCACCTGTGCGCACAGCCGCAGCGCGTTTTCGCGGTCGTTCAGCCACTTCGAGTCGATCCCGCGCGTGATCGTTTCGGGGTCGGTCTGTGCGGCCCACCCAATCGCGTCCTCGATCTGCTTGGTCGAATGCGGCTCCGTAAACGTCTCGGTGAAGAAGAACTCGAGAAATCCTGGCCAGTCACGAAGCCAGTAGTGGCGATTCCACTTTGCCCAGCCTTCAAGCGTTTGCGGCTCTTCGTCAAACGGGTACGGGCCTTCCTCCTCGGCAGGATCGTCGGTAAGCAGCAGATCGGGCGCGATCAAGATAAGGCCGGCGACCCGCTGCGGATGCTCGACGGCGAGCATTAGGTCGTCTCCGGCGCCGCACCATGACACGACTAGCGCACGGTCAATTCCGGCTCTGTCCAGCACCGCGAGCGCGTCGTCCACCGCTCGGCACCGGTCGTAGGCGGACACCTCAGGAGGGCGGCTAGAGCGCCCATTGCCGCGCCGATCAAACGTCACCACCCGGCCGTGACGAGCGAAATAGGGAACCTGCAACTTCCACGCTCGCGAGTGGACGATTTCCCAGGTAGGGAGGAGCAGGACGCTCGGCTCACCCGCGCCGTACACCTCATAGAAGACACGTACGCCACCGCTCTCGATGTAGCCGTCCTGGTCGGGGTAGCGCGCCCGGGTCTGCTCGCGCGCACCCTCGCCCACGGGCGCCCCGGTCATCATGCTCACGATCTCCTTTGCACGTTGATCACGCGAGCATACGTCTGCGATCGCCGCTCTCGCATCCGGGGAACACCTAGTACACGGGTGCCCGCGCGCCAACCCACTCTCGCAGGAGCAGCAGCCCGCCGCCCTACGAGCGCCGGTACGGCGTGTCTTGCTTGGCGCTCGCGAGGATCCGCTTCGAGGACGGACTAGCGATCGTGTCCCGCCGAAACGCGTCGCGGAACACTACGCCCGGCGGGCGGTCCAGGAAGAGCCGTCGCTCAGAGCTCCGGAATGACGTGCGGATCGATTGGCGACAGAAGTAGGGCGCCTTGGGCGATCGCCTGCGTGATCTCGTCGCGGTGGGCGGCTAACCCGTCGACTAACTTGGCTGAGTTGGCCAGGTTGTCGAACGCTCCAGCGTGGTCGGGCAGCGCGAAGTCGCACAGATGGGCGGTCACGACGATGCCGCCGGTGACCCCATCGATCACCCGGCCATCATGGCCCAGCAGCCCGGCCGCGAAGTCGCCCACGTCACCGAGCGACCGGCCGATCCGCTCGAGCGTCTCGTTGCCCCAGTGGGCGCCCGCCTCGCGCAGCACCAGCCCGCCGAAGATGCCGGCCACCACCGGTATGCCGAACCTCCGGCCGGCGGGATGCTTCAGAACGGACGACGCGGTCCGCATCGCGCCTTGGATTTCTGACGCCATCGCCTCGGCCCACCGGTCCTGACCCTGGCTACCGTTCAGCAGCGGGCTCTGCGGGCTGAGGCCGCGGACGGCCTGGAATCCGGCGTCGTACTGGACCGTGACCTCGTGCGCATCGGCGCCGGGGCCGACCGGGGCGAACGTCACAACCTGAGGGGGCATGGCAGGGCCGTCGACCGGCGCAGGGGTGGAGGCCACACTTGCCGCCAGGATCATGCCCGCGGTGGCTGGCTGCGCTATCCGCATCGCGAAGGCGAGCCTATCCAGAGTCGATGATGTGTCGGACCAATGGTTCCGCGCAATAGGCTGTGCGCGTGTCCGTGCGCCCCGCCCCGCCTGAGCCTCCACCCATCCCCGGGGTGCGGCGGTCGTTCGTGGAGGCACGTGGAGTGCGCTTTCACGTGACCGAGGCCGGCCCGGCCGACGGCCGGCCGGTGCTCGCGTTGCACGGCTGGCCGCAGCATCACTACGCCTGGCGTGACCTGCTGGCCGACCCGCCCGAGGGAATGCGGATCATCGCGCCGGACCTGCCGGGTTATGGGTGGTCAGGACCGGCTCCGCATCGGTGGGCCAAGGACGACGTGGTCAGCGACGTGCTGGCGCTGCTCGACGCGCTCGAGCTGGAGCGGGTGCTGCTGGTGGGTCACGACTGGGGCGGCTTCGTCGGGCACCTGCTCGTGCTGCGCGCGCCCGAACGCGTGAGCGGTTACCTGGCGCTGAACATCTCGCACCCCTGGCAGACACCCCGCACGGTGGCTCCGCACATCTGGCGGTTTCTGCTCTATCAGCCTGCGATCGCGGCGTTCGGTGGCGTGCTGATGCGGCGCACCCGCTTCGTCGAGCGGGTCATCCGATTGGGCTTGACTGACCGCTCAGCGATCTCGCGTGAGGACGCGCGCTGGTTCGGCGATCGCTTTCGCGACCCGGTCTGCGCCCGTGCCGCGACCGACACCTACCGGACGTTCTGGCTGCATGAACTGCGCGCGGGCGCGCGTGAACCTGAGCAGCGCCGCTCGACGGTCCCGACCCGCGTCCTGTTCGGAGTTGACGACAAGGCGATCCACCCGTCGCTGGCGGCCGCGGCCACCGCGCAGGCCGATGACTATCGGATCGAGTTGATCGCCGGCTGCGGTCACTTCATCGCCGAGGAGCGACCCGCGCTGGTCAGGGAGCGACTGGTCACGCTCGCCGCGGAAGTGTCCTGACCCCGGTCGCGGACTGGGGTGCGCCGCCTGTTGCTCCCACTGCCGGACGATCGTCGATTCCGACGCTTTGCTCAGCTGACCGTGGGCTTGGTTCTCTACGGCACGACGGCGGCGATGCTGGTCCTGGCTCAACTGGGTCTCGATCCATGGGACGTTCTGCACCAGGGCCTCTCGCGCAGTATTGGGCTGCCGATCGGCACCTGGGCGATCCTGGTCAGCGTCGTCGTCCTGCTGGCCTGGTGGCCGCTCCGATCGCGCCCCGGGGTCGGCACGGTCGCGAACGCGCTGGTAGTCGGCGCGGTGATCGACCTGGTGCTATCGCTGTTCAGCTCTCCGCACGGGCTGGCCGTCCGGTATGCGCTGCTGGTCGGCGGGGTGCTGGGCAACGGTTTCGCCACCGGCCTGTACATCGGCGCCGGCCTCGGTCCCGGTCCCCGCGACGGGGTGAGCACGGCGATCGCCGGCCGCGGCCACTCGATGCGCGTGGTGCGCACCTGCGTGGAGGCCACCGTGCTGGTGGCCGGCTTCCTGCTCGGTGGCACAGTGGGCATCGGCACCGTCCTCTATGCGCTGACCATCGGCCCGGTCACCCACCGGACGATCCCCGGCCTGATGGTGGGTCGGAGCGCTGGATCAATCGGACACTGAGGCCGCTAGAGGCTGCGCTGTCGTTACCAGATGAGCGAGACGCCGTATCGACTCAGCGGCTCGTCGCGCGAGACGAGGGCGGCACCCTCGACCAGAGCCTGAGCGACCAACAACCGATCAAACGGGTCGCGGTGATGCCAGGGAAGCGATTCCACCCGCGCCGCGTGGTCAAGCGTCACCGGCAAAGGCTGCGCGCCCGCTCCGAGCAGTGTCGGAGCGAGATCCGGAGGTGCCTGCAGCTTGCCCAGGAACCGCTTGATTGCCAGCTCCCAGACGACCGCCGCGCTCAGCAGTACCTGGTTCGTGTCATCGGTGAGCTGGCGCGCAGCATCCGCGCCCACGCGCTCGTCACCCGAGAGCCACCACAGCGCGGCATGGGTGTCGAGCACCAGCTTCACTTCATTCCCAGGGCTTCCTCGATGTCGTCAGGCAGCTCATCGAAATCCGGGGCGATCTCGACGCGACCGCGCCAGGCACCACGCACCGCAGCCAGCGACGAGGTGTTGGAGACGGGTACAAGCCGCACCACGGGCTTGCCGTTGCGGGCGATCACGATGTCCTCGCCGGACTCCGCCCGCTCCACCAGCTGGGACAGCTTCGTCTTCGCTTCGTGCATCCCGACCTGAGCCACGAACACATCGTAGTAGCAGCAGCTAGCTAGGCTAGCTAGCTACCCGGGCCAGCCCCGAACGGCCGGCCCGGGCCTGATGGTCAGTCGTAGCGCTTGATCAGCCGGACGTTGAGGAACAGCATCACCGCCCCGAGCACCGCCACCACCGCGAAGCCGGCCAGGATCTTGCTCCAGATCAGGTCCTGCAGGATCAGGGAGCGCAGCGCCTCCATCACGTAGGTGACCGGGTTGAACGACGCCGCCACCCGCATCGGGCTGGTCAACATTGCGCGCGGAACCAGGTTCGGGGTGAGGAACAGCAGCGGGAAGAAGATCAGGCCGGCCGAGTTGGTGGCCGCGGCGCTGCGCGTCTTCAGCGCGATCAACTGCATGAAGCCGACGAACACGATCGACCACAGCGCGCTCAGGCTGACCAGAAGCACGAAGCCGAGCGGGCCGCTGGCGATCCTGATTCCGAACGCCAGACCGACCAGCACCAGCGCGACCGCGATCAGCACGCCCTTCGCGAGCTCGGCGACCAGACGCCCCAGCACCAGTGCCGTGCGCGGAATCGGCGTCGCCCGGAGCTTGTCGAAGTAGCCGCCCTCGATGTCCTCGATCAGGAACAGCGCGGCGGTTCCGAACGACGCCGCCAGCAGCATCGAGCTGGGCAGCTGAAACGCGCTGTAGCCCTGGCCGTGCAGGAACCGGGTGGACACCGCGGGGAAGATCTTCGACGCCTGGCCGACGTTGACCACCAGGAAGAACAGCGGGATGAACAGCGTCGGCAACATCGCCTCGGGCGTCCGCCGGGCCTCCCGCAGGGCGCGCTGTCCCAATACCCATACCTGAGTCATGCCGCCACCTCCTGTACTTCACCGGCAACGCGGGCGCGAGTGCGTCCGGTCGCATCCAGGAACACGTCATCCAGCGTTGGCACCTCGGCCAGACCCTGGCGCTCGCGCAACTCGGCCTTGAGGTGGGCCGGCGTTCCCTCGCGCACGATGCGGCCATCGTCGATGATGGCCAGCCGCTCACACAGCTGGTCGGCCTCCTCCAGGTACTGGGTGGTGAGGAACACGGTCGTGCCGCGCTGATTGATCCGCCGCACCTCATCCCAGACGGTGACCCGGCTGGCCGGGTCGAGCCCGGTCGTCGGCTCGTCCAGGAACAGCACCTCGGGCTCGTGCACAAGTGCGGAGGCGAGATCCAGCCGACGTCGCATTCCGCCCGAGTAGCCCTTGATCGACCGGTCGGCTGCCTCCTCGAGCTCGACCAGCACGAGCAGCTCCTCGGCCCGGTCCGATGCGGCGTGGGCGGACAAGCCGAACAGCCGTCCCTGCAACACCAGCAGCTCGCGCCCGGTTTGACGCGGGTCGAGCCCGGCCTCCTGCAGCGCGACGCCGATCCGCCGCCGCACCGCATCCGGCTCACTGGCCACGTCCAGGCCGGCCACCCGGGCCACACCCGAGGTGATCGACAGCAGCGTGGTGAGCATGCGGACCGTGGTGGACTTGCCGGCACCGTTCGGCCCGAGGAAGCCGAAGACCTCACCCGCCCGGACCGAAAGGTCGACTCCCCGCACCGCCTCGATCACCCCGCTGCGACTGCGGTACTCCTTGACCAGGGCCACGGCCTGTACGGCCACCCCCCTGTCGGTCGGCCCGGGTCTGGACCGCTCCTGCTCGATCAGATTGATCACGTCGTTTCCTCCGGCTTGTCGTTTGCTCACGGGGTGAGACCGCGGCGGACGAGCAAACTGATCGTTACGTCCGACGCTGAGCCGCGAAGCTAACGGCGGGACTGCGTCCTGTCTTCTCCAAAACTGCTGGATGCGTCCGGAGGTCACCGTCCGCGGTGGGCACCGAGAACTGAGATCGCGCCTGGTAGGTTGATCGAGTGCCCTCCTTTGCGGTCGTTGGTGCAGGCTTCGGTGGTGTCGGTGCGGCGGTGATGCTGCGCCGAGCCGGCTATGACGACGTCGCGGTGTTCGAGCGGGGCGAGCGGGTCGGGGGTGTTTGGAATGACAACACATATCCGGGTGCCGCGTGCGATGTCCCGTCACATCTGTATGAGTTCTCGTTCGCGCCGAACCCGCGCTGGTCGCGTCGCTACGCGCCGCAGGCTGAGATCCAGGCCTATCTCGAGGACGTGGCACGACGCGAGGGTGTGCTGGACAGGATTCGAACCAGCACCGAGGTGCAGCGGGCAAGCTTTGACGAGGCGCGCGCCAAGTGGGTGCTCGAGACCAGCGCCGGCACGCACGAAGCCGACCTGCTGGTGACCGCGTGCGGACAGCTGTCGGTACCGAGCGTCCCGTCGCTGCCCGGTCTCGATCGCTTCGAGGGGCCGGCCTTCCACTCTGCCCGATGGCGTCACGATGTGCCGATCGCGGGCAAGCGCGTGGCGGTCGTCGGGAGCGGCTGCAGCGCGATCCAGATCGTGCCGTCGATCCAACCGATCGCTGGACACATCGACGTCTATCAGCGCTCCCCCGGCTGGACTTTGCCGAAACTCGACGGCCCCTACAGCGAACGGGCCCAGCGGCTGTTTGAGCGCCTCCCGCTTGTCCAACGGCTCGACCGGCAGGCGACGTTCCTGTTTATGGAGCTAGGCGCGCTGGCGTTGACGAGCCGGCCAAGGCTCCGGGCGCCGTTTCGGGCCATCGGCCGGTGGCAGATAACCAAGGCGATCAAGGACCCAGAGCTGAGAAAAAAGGTCATGCCTGCGGATGAGATCGGCTGCAAGCGGATGATGCTCACGGACGAGTGGTACCCGACGCTGACGCGTCCGAATGTGTCACTGATCGAAGACCCGATCCGCGAGGTGACGGCGACGGGGATCCGGACCGCTGACGGCACCGAGCGTCCGGCCGACGTGCTTGTCCTCGCGACCGGTTTCAAGACGCACGGGTTCGTGGCGCCGATGGAGGTGCTCGGCCCCGGCGGGCGCAGCTTGGCGCAGGAGTGGTCTGAGCTCGCGCGCGCGTACCTGGGCATGAGCGTCCCAGGATTCCCGAACCTCTTCCTCCTCTACGGCCCGAACACGAACGGCGGCACAGGTTCGGTGATCTACACGATCGAGGCGGGGGTCCAGCATGTGATCGAGGCGGCCCGCGCGCTCGAGCGCTCCGGCGCGAAGACGATTGAGGTCCGCCGCGACGCGGCTGCGAGCTTCGACCGGGAGCTGCGTCACGCGCTCAGCACTAGCGTGTGGCACACCGGATGCACCAACTGGTACGTGGACGAAGACGGCAACGACCCGAACCAGTGGCCGTGGACGTGGAGCACCTACCGGCGCAGGACCTCAGAGCTCGCTCCCGGCGCCTACGAGCTTGAAGCCGTTTCCTCGGATGGCCATTGAGCGGGCGTCCAGTCCCCGTCTGGGTCCGTGGTTTGCCCGACTTCGATGATGTGTCCGTCGGGATCGCGGATGTAGCAGCGAATCTCGTATTGGTGCTGTTTGGGCGGTGTCAGGAATTCAGCGCCACGGGCGCTCCATTCGGCGTACACCGTCGCGATGTCTTTGACCCGGATATTCAGGAAGCTGCTGACCCGGTCGGGATCGCGTGGCGTCTCCAGGGTGACCGTAGGCTTGTCGTCGGTCGGTCCACCGCCGACGTTGATGACAATCCAGCCGTTGGATAGCGCGACGTAGGTCAACCCTCCCGGGCCAGAGAAGCCCACCGTGCCGCCGAGTACTTCGGTGTAGAAGCGCCGGGAGCGCTCGACATCGTCCGAGACGATGAAGTGGGTCAGCACAATCCCCTCCGGGGGCGGTGGGGGCTCTGCCATCTGGCACCTCCACTGGTTGGGCCTCACACCCACCTCACGACCGGGTCTGGAGCCGGTGTCCTGTCGGAGGCGCATTTCATCTCCTTCCACGGCACGGGTCAAGGACCCGTTCGCTTCGCGTCCGTGAAATTGCGAGATGCTATGGCGCTGGTCACGACCCGAGCTTGGAACCTAGACCCGAAAGGATGTCGATCCGATGCCGCTCCCCCAGTCAACCCAGGCCTTCATCGACAAACAGGCGGACGGAGCGCCGGACCGTTACGACGACCTACGCGCCGTGATCTTCAACGGCACCCTCAAGCGATCGCCGGAGCCGAGTAACACCGACGGGATGCTCGCGATCGTGCGCGGCATTCTGCGACGCGTGGATGTGACCGTCGACGAGATTCGTACCATCGACCACGATATCCCGGCCGGCATGGAAACCGATCTGCGCGAGCATGGCTACGACCGCGACGAGTTTCCGGCGATCTACGGGGAGTTGGTGAGGCCCGCCGACATCATCCTGATCTGCGGCCCGATCTGGCTCGGAGATCAGAGCTCGCAGACCAGGAAGATCATCGAGCGCCTGTATGCCTACTCCAGCGAGGTCAACCAGGCTGGCCAGTGGGCCTACTACGGCAAGGTGGGCGCCGCGCTCACTACCGGCAACGACGACGGCGGCAAACACGTCAGCGCCCAGGTTCTCTACGCGCTGCAGCACATCGGCCTCGCGATCCCTCCGCAATCAGACACGTATTGGACCGGGGAAGCCGGTCCGGGCCCCTCCTACCTAGATCCCGCCGCCGGCGGGGAGCGCAACGCATGGGCCACGCGCAACACCGTGTTCATGACGTGGAACGTGCTCCATCTCGCTCGCATGCTCAAGGACGCTGGCGGGATTCCCGCCTACGGCAACTCAACCCACGACTGGGACCTCACCCAGCCGGCGAACCCAAACCCCAAACCCTAGTAGGCGGAACAGCCGTCACGCTGACGGGCGCACGCCGCCCGCGGCTATCGCCAGCGTGGCTAGGCGATCGTCACGGCATGGTCTCCGTGCAGGCCGCAGAAGGTCACAATGACGCCGTGTGTTGTCGTCGCTCGGCGTCACTTATTTGGTCCTGGCCGGAGTCTCGACGAGCACGGCGGTCCTCGGGACGGCGATGGCTGCCGCCGACATGGACTTCGGGCTTCACGTTCTCAGCGACGCCTGCTTCGACGCCCGGACGGACGCCCATAATCTGCTCATGGAGGATGTCTTACCGGCGATGGCGACGGTGCTCTGCGCCGAAGAGTGGGCCGCGTCCATAGCGCATTGACGAGTGGGCTCTAGTGACGGAGCTCGGCCCTTAGCCGGGCAGCGAGCCGTACGGAGGCCTCGATCTCGACTTTGCGTATCGAGACGCTCTCGATGTTCAGGCCGAAGGGAACGCCCACGCGCCGGCAAAAGGCGATCAGCTCGATCGCCGTCGCGACCGCCTGATCGTAGGACGCGTCGAGCGTGTCGTCAGCATGGCGCAGATCGTTCGCGATCCAGCGCGGCACGTCGACACCGAGCCACTGGAGGAACTCCAAGGTCTTCATTGAGCCGCAGACTGAGAATGTGAAGACGATCGGCACCGGCTCCAGGTTCTGGGCGGCGCACGCGTAGCGATAGTCGGAGACCAAGTCTTTCGCAGCGTTGACGTCGTAGATGACCTGGGTGACGAAGAAGGAGCAGCCTGCAGCCTGTTTCGCGATGAGCCGGAGGTGCTCGGTGCCCCTGCGGGCGTGCCGCTCGGGGATCGCGACTCCGCCTAACGGCAGGTCCGGCCGGACTTCGGTCCGGAGCTCGTATGCCCGCGAGAGCGAGGTTGCAACCACCTTTTCGCGGGATGACGCCCCGACGAACACCGACAAAGCTCGGGCCGGATCCTGGTCGCGGAGCCACAAACGGAGGCCGTCCTCAGAGTGTTTACTGACCGCGCGGTAAACGATGGCGGGCACGTCCAAGCTGACGAGATCACGAGCGAGGTACTCGGCCGGGTCCATCGTCGGCAGGAACGGGAACGGGCGTTCGTTGGGATTACGGTCGCTCTCGTCATCGATGTCGTAGAGAACGAGGCCATCGATCCCCACCGACCGGAGTCGCGCGAGTGTGACCTCAGCGATCTGCCTGGTCTGCTCCGGTCCGGTGCTCAGCCGTGGCGGAGTCACCGCGAAGATCAAGAACTCACCCAGCCGATCGGCGATGCGCTGCTGCAGCTCCACGCGCGAAACCGTAGCCAGCCGTGGAGGCCTGAGCCAGCTGCTGGTTCGTGGAAGGGGGCACGGCGCCCGCGACGGCCGCTGGTTCTGGCGACTGCGTTCAGGTCGAGGTGTTGACGAGCTCGCTGGTGATCCTGTGCGCCACGTCGTCGGGGTAGGGAGCGGGGAGCCCGAGGACAATGTGCCGAAAGCCGGCGTCGATGGCTTTTGCGATCGCGGTTCGGGTTGCGTCGCTTTGCTCGTAGGAGACCCGTAGATGGATCGAGCGTGTGATCGAGGCAGGGTCTCGACCGATCTCGGCGCAGAGCTGGTCAAGCAGAGCGCTTCGTCGGACGGCATCGGCGAGGTCGCTGCCGGGGATGTTCCAGAGGTCGGCGTGCTCGGCGACCACGCGCAGCGTGGCGGTGGTGCGTCCGCCGATCATGATCGGCGGATTCGGCTGTTGGACCGGCTTGGGGTTGCAGAACGCGCCGGTGAGCTGGTGGTAGGTGCCGTCGAAGTCGAACGGTTCGTCCTCGGTCCACAGGCGACGGATGACCGTGCACGCTTCGGCCAGGCTTCCGACCGCGTCCGCGAAGTCGAGGTAGGGCAGGCCGTGCGCTGGGTACTCGCGCCGAGCTTCGGGAGGGTTCGGGCGGGAGCCCACGCCGATGCCGAAGTCGAGCCTTCCGTCGGACACGATGTCGACGGTCGCGGCGATCTTGGCCAGCATTGCCGGCGGGCGGAAGCGGTTGCTGGTCACCAGTAGCCCGAGGCGTAGCCGCTCGGTCTGTGCGGCGAGGGCTGAGAGCAGTGTCCAGCCCTCGAAGATCGGTCCGTTTGGGTCGCCGCCGATCGGCAAGAGGTGGTCGAACAGCCATGCGTGCTCGATTTCCGGAATCGTGTCCGCTTCTCGCCAGACCCGTAGAACGTCGTGGTAGCTGACCTGTTGCGGGGCGGTCACGATCCCGAAGCTGACTCCGCGGCTGGGCGTTGACGGCGTGTTGCTCACGACGAGTGCTCCTTGTTGGTGGTGCGACGGAGTACCGGGCGTGAGCGGAAAGTCGCCGGCCCGATAAGCTGTAAAGCGGAGAGGGTGCCCGGATAAATGTAACAGAAGCGGGGACCCTGTCCGTTTATCCATGGAACGATCGTCAGACCCCATCCAGACACAGCCATCTCGACGGGCTGACGCACAGCGCAACCGCGAGCGGATCCTCACCGCCGCGCGTGCTGCGTTCGCCGACCCGGATGCTGACGTGTCGATGGCCGAGATCGCGCGGCGCGCCGGGGTCGGCTCGGCCACGCTCTACCGCAACTTCACCAACCGGCGCGAGCTCCTGGAGGGACTCTACGTCGACGAGATCGACGCCGTCTGTGAAGCCGCTGCGACAATCGACGGCGACAGCCCCGGGGCGATCCTTGCCGCGTGGCTGCGTCGCTTCTACGCCTACTTCACCAGCAAACGGCTGGTCGCTGCCGAACTCCTCAAACACTCAGACGCGGATGACCCCGTGTTCGGGACGGGCTATACCCGCGTGCTCAACGCCGGTCGACCCCTCCTGCTCGCAGCCAGCAACTCTGGCGAGATCCAAGTCGAACTCACCCTTGAGCAAATCCTCGACATGCTCGCCGCCATCGCCAAGATCCCAGGAACGGCCAGCTACCGTGCGCCGATCCTGGAGGCAGCGCTCCAAGCACTCCGGACGACCAAGAACGCCTGAACGGATCGGCTGATGAGGACGGGCATAGTTGAGGGCCTGCGGGAGGCCGTCGGCCAAATAGACGGCCTGCTCGCGTAGCGCCCGCCGGCCCGTCCGCGTGGAGAAAGAACAGACATGACCGACTTCAGCGACATGGCGAAGGACATCATCGAGTCGAATCGCTACATGGTGCTCGGCACCGCCGACGAGGACGGCGTGCCGTGGGTGACCCCGGTGTGGTTCGCGCAGTCGGGTTATCGTCGGTTCATCTGGGTCTCGTCGCCTGACCGCAGGCATTCTCGGAACGTCAGGGCGCGCCCGGAGGTGAGCGTCGTCATCTTCGACTCCCGGGTCACGCCCGGCAGTGCGAGTGCGGTGTACATGTCGGCGCGCGCCGAGGAGTTGTCGGGCGCGCAACTCGAGCGCGACGTCGCCTTCTTTGACACGGCCAGCCAGGCACAGGGTCTGACCCGCCGCTGGGCGCTGCAGGACGTGCTAGCTCCGGCGCCGTATCGGCTGTATCGCGCGACGGTGTCGCAGCATTGGGTCCTCGATCCAGACAGCAGTCCGGACGACCGCGCCGAGGTCACGTTCTAGGGCGATGTGAGCGTGATGAGTGACAGCCGAGTCGACGAATACGCCGCCCGCCTTGAACGTTGGCGCGACGAGTTCGCAGCACTGCGAGCGATCCTTTCGGACACCGAGCTCACCGAAGCCTTCAAGTGGGGCAAGCCCTGCTACACGCATGCCGGCAAGAACATCGTCGTCTTCCAGCCGTTCAACGACCTGTGCGCACTCATGTTCTTCAAGGGCGCGTTGCTGAATGACCCGAAAGGCTTGCTGCGTGAGCAAGGCGAAGACAGTCGTTCAGCGCTCAGGCTCGAGTTTGGCTCGGTTGCCGATGTGACGAGCATGGAGAGCGCACTTCGCGATCTTGTCGCCGACGCCATACGCGTACAACAGGCCGGGCTGCGCGTGAAGAGCCCTGCACCGCCAACCCACCGCGACTACCCGGACGAGTTGGCGGCGCTCATGGAGGCAGACCCTGCGTTTCGCGACGCATTCGAGCGGCTGACGCCCGGGCGCCAACGTGGCTACCTGCTCCACTTCAACGGCGCCAAGCAATCAGCGACCCGCGCGGCCCGCATCGAACGCGTGCAGGACCGAATCATGGAAGGCTTCGGAATGCACGACTGAGCGTCGCCGCGCTCGATTCACGGCCGCGGGCACGTTGATACGCGGTCGGCGGGCCCGCTCGTCACTGCGGCCGCGGATCGGAGTCCGATGACGCGTCTGGCCTGCCGGCGTGCAGCGCGTCCTGCGCTTCGGGTTCGGTCGCGTAGGCCCGCAGGTTGGTGATCTGCCCGTTGTGGACCTCGGCGACCAGAAACCGCTCCGCCGGCGTCGCCTCGTCGTCACCGACGCGGTGCACGTGAGCGATGACGCGATCGCCCTCCTCGACGAATGCGCTGACGGACACCTCGCTGTTAGCCAGCAGGCCGATGCGCATCCGTTCGAGCGCTTGCTCGCGTCCGTGGCAGCGGGGGATCTCGCCGTCCTCGTCGGGGAGGCCCCGCCAGTCGATCTCGGCCGCCAGCATCGACCCGAGCTCGTCGAAGCGTCCCTCCGACACGGCCGTGAACGCGGCCGCCACGGTCCGCATCGCAGCTCCGGGCTGCGAGGCTGGGACTGCGCGGCCCGCGTCGTCGGTCGACGGGATCGCCGGGACGGGTTGCTCGAGTCCTTCGAGCAGTTGTTGAGCTTCTGGTTGCCCGTGGTGCTCGGCCCAGCCAGCCGGAGTGGCGTGGTAGCCCGTGTCGTGGATGTTCGGGTCGGCGCCGTGGTCGAGCAGCAGCTGGATCACGGCAACGTTTCCGCGCATCGCGGCCTCGTGCAGCGGCGCGGTCCGCGACCGAGCGTTGACATCGAACCCCAGCTCGATCAGCAGCGCGACTGCCTCATAACTGTTCTGCTCTGCCGCGCGGACCAGCTGGTCGGGGCATCGCTCGATCGCACGCTGTCGCAGCCCTGCGTCGGTCGTGAGAAGCCGCTCCACGGCGCGCTGATCGCCGGACATCGCGGTCGCGATCAGCTCGTCGACCGCGTCGTGATCCCAGGACGCGCCCGCGTCGATCAGGAGGGACACCATGTCCATGTGGCCGTTGAGCGCCGCCTCCTGTATCGGTGAGCGGCCCTGATAGATCGGGTGCTTTGTCTCCTGGCCCTCGGGATCCACCCCGCGGGCGAGGAGCCCGCGGACCCGGTCGATGAGCCCGTGACCGGCCGCGGCGATCAGCAGATCCTCGAGCATCTTCCGGGGTGAGTCTTGCCGCTCCCCGAGCAGCCGGCGCCACGGGCCGCCGTCGCCGGTGCCGAGCCCGAACTCGAACAGCAGCTCGAGCCAGTCCTCTCCCGGGTGTGGACCCCAACCCTGGTTGTAGAGCGCCTGGCCATCGTTCGCGTCGGCACCCGCCTGCAACAGCAGACGCGCGAGCGCGAGCTCCTCCTGGTGCTTCGGGATCGTCCCGCCGCCACCCAGCGCGCCGGTCAGCGCGGTGAACGGTGGGATCAGCCCCTCCCACAGATAGCCGGCGTTTGGATCCGCACCGTGCTCCAACAGCAGTCGCGCGACCCCCACGCCTGACCGACCCGGCGCGAGCGGCACACGCGAATAGGTCAGATAGAGCAGCGGCTCCCACCCGTGGGGGCCGCCCAGGAGCGACGCAGCGGACGGGTCCCGGTCCAGCAGCTCGCGGGCGGCGTCAACCTCGCCGGTCGCCGCGATCGTGTGAATACCCGCGCGCGGCAGCCAATCATGCTGCTCGAGCATTGCTTGCGCGCGCCGGAACCGGTCCGGGTCATCATCGCCGTAGGTCAGGCACGCGAGCCGCAAGAACTCGTCGATGACCGCCTGGTCGTCGGTCAGCGGCTCGCCGACCGGCTGGTGGTGGGGGGAGCGGGCGTAGCGCGCGACCAGCTCCAGATGCGCCTTGAGCTTGGGCCAGCTTGCAAACCCGAACTGGCGGGCGACCACCAGCTGCGCGTCGGCGCGCGTGAACCCGTTCAGCTCAGGTGAGCCGGGCTGGGCCTCAGACAAGCGCGGGTGGAACTCGCGCACGAACCGGGCGGCGCCGGGTCGCCAGCGCGGACCGCGCGCTGGAAAGACTTAGCGCCCTTCTTGAGCTGCTCGAGGTTTGCGTTGCCGGGAAGACCGCGGGGTGGCACAAAGGCCTCCTTCCGTTCGCGCCCGGAGTCCGCAATCTCGGGCCGGAAAGGAGACACCGACACAAGCACAGCCAAGCTTCAGGTGGGCTTCGCCCTCTCCGCGGACCGGTGGCGCCCTGTGCGCCAACCGATCATATCTCCGCCCGACAGCCGATGTCTCAGCTTTCTACGCGAGAACCTTGGCCTTCGCGCGTTCGGAACTCCTCCTCGGTCAGCACGCCGCGATCCCGGAGGTCCGCGAGCTTGTGAAGGTCATCGGCGGTGCCGCCTGAGTCCGGCCCGCGCCTGAACGATCAGCATCTCCGACAGCGAGGCCTTTGACGCGTTCGCGGGCACGATCGGATCCTGTCAGCGCCGAGCTGCACGGTCTTGGAAGCGTGGGAGCCCGTCGTCGGGGAGGGAGTCCCATTCAGCGGTGGATGCCACGAATGTGTGGAACTGCGGTCGAATACCCGGATCGTCGTCGAGGCTGCCGAAGCGAATTGAGATCTCTGGTCCGTCGGGCCAGGTCCCCCCGAACAGACTCGAGCCGCAGACTCGGCAGAACGCCTTGACCATCCCGGTCCCCGGACGGTAGGTCTCGATCAGGTCGGAGCCCGCCACGAGCCGGAATCCCGCTCGCGGGATCCGACCCTGGACCAGGGCGCCGGCGCCGGAATGCTTGCGGCACCGTGCGCAATGGCAGTAGTTGGCCCGCAGGAAGGGTGCGGTCACCTCGAACCGCACGCCTCCGCACAAACACGAGCCTCGGACAGGGCGCTCGGGCGACGGATCGCGCACTCCGAGATCGTACGCCAGCTGGTCGCGAGATTGCGACGTCCTCCTAAAGCAATTTCTTGATAAAGTGATGGCTTGATGACGTCTGCGACCGAAGAGCTGAGCCTCGTGTTCGCCGCGATCGCTGATCCCACGCGCCGCGCGATGCTCGACCATTTGCGTTCCGGGGAGGCAACCCTGAACGAGCTTGCGCTCCCGTTTGAGATGAGCATTCAGGGCGTCTCGCAGCACCTGAAGGTTCTCGAGCGAGCTGGCTTGGTGACGCGCGGTCGTATCGCGCAGACGCGCCCGGCTCGGCTCTCCTCGGCTGGTCTTCGGGAGGCAAGCGGTTGGCTCGAGCGCTACCGGGAGTTCTGGGAGGAGAGCTTTGAACGGCTCGATGCGTACCTGGAGGATCTCCAAGCCCGCGAGGATGGATCGTGACGAGCCGGCGGCTGGAGATCGAGGTCCCGCCGGGTGAGCCGGCGGTCGTCTTCCGACGGTTCGTCGATGCCCCACCGGAGCTGGTGTTCGCGGTCTGGACCGAGCCGGAGCATCTGCGCAACTGGTGGGGCCCGCGCGAGTTCGAGCTGGTGCTCTGCGAGAGCGATCCGCGCGCCGGCGGCCGCTTCCGCTTCGTGCAACGCGCGCCTGATGGTCAGGAGCACACGTTTGACGGTGTGTATCGCGAGGTCGATCGCCCACAGCGCCTGGTCCGGACCTTCGTCTATGTCGGGGCGCCCGACGATGAGTCTGTCGAGACGGTCACTTTCCTACGCGACGGTGACGGCACGCTGATTAGCAGCACGTCGGTGTTTCCCTCCTTCGCGGCCCGCGACTTCTATGCCCAAGGCGGAATGGAGGTTGGGCTGCGTGAGTCGCAGCAGCGTCTCGACGAATGGCTCGAGACGGTCCACAACCAAACCGGACGGAGACAATGATGGGCAAGCTCGTGGAGGCCACCCACGTCACGCTCGGCGGCGAGGTCGGTTCCACCGACTGGGCGTTCCCCTACCTCGACGAACAGTTCTCGCGGTACACCACTGAGCTCCTGACCGAAGCGGACGCCCTCCTGCTGGGACGACTGACATACGAGTTCTTCTCGGTCGCCTACACCAAGATGGCCGACGAAGCGCCGGCCGGAGTTCCCTCCGAGTTCATCGACCGGATGAACAGCATCCCGAAACACGTCGCGACGACCACACCCAAAGAACTGGCCTGGAACGCCACGGCCATCGACGGCGACGTCGTGTCATTCGTCGACGATCTCAAACGCAACGCCGGCCAGAATCTCCTCAAGTACGGAAACGGGCCGCTCGACGCCACCCTGATGGAGCACGGGCTGATCGACGAATTCCACCTCTGGCTCGCCCCCGTGGCGATCGGCACCGGCCAGCATCTCTTCGAGAGCATCGACACCGCACCGCACCTCCGCCTCCTCGACGTCAAGCGATTCGACAGCGGCCTGGTCACCCTCGTCTACGCACCCAAGTAGCTCGTCTCAACCGGAGCGCCGAAGGCTCGTGCATCTCGAGCAGATCACCGTACTTGGACCTCGACCGGCCTAGGCCTCTCGCTCTGCTACCGGTTGGGCGTCGCGCCCCGTCACGAGAGCTCGGCGAGCCCCTGCACGATCCAGGCCTTCAGGGGCTCGGTCTGGGTGAACGGGGCGCCGTCGGCCTCTGCGCGCGCGAGCACGTCGTCGGCCGAGGCACCTGAACGCAGGCCCGCATAGAGATAGACGAGGGCCGATGACCGTGGCCCAACGCGGCACGTGACCAGTGTGGGCCTGGGCAACTCGTCCAGAGCAGCGACTCCGCGCCGCGCGACATCCATGTCGAAGGGCCGAGGCGGATCCGCGATCAGGTTCACCGACTCGTTAACGGCCGACTGGACGTCAGCGAAGGACATCCCACCCTCCATCCCCGCGAACTCCTCGCCACATAGAAATAGCCATGATTCGGCAGCAGCATCCTTCGCGAATGCGGTCGGATCGGCGATCAGCCCTTGGTTGTAGATCAGTTCCGTCGGAATCTGGAACTCGGCCACAGCGGTCCTCCTTCACGCGGTGCAGTCAGCCTACCGACAGTGGCCGATCCGGGACAGTTGCGCGCGGTGTCGGCGGCGGGTTAGAGTCGGCCCGAGGGCGCCGTTTGGCGCCGACCATCGTCCACTGGAGCGTGATATGTCCGTGGCCCGTAGGTATCGGCGAGGGCTGTTCGTCGGAGTGCTGCTTGCCGCAATCGTTCTGCTCGCGTTGGGAGCTGCAGCCGCGACATCAGCGCCGGCGAGTGGCGGCCCGCAGACGCTGACCGGGACGTTGCCGGACGGCGCTACCTGGGAGATCCAGGTACCAGCGGACTGGAACGGCACGCTGTTCCTCTACAGCCATGGGTACGTCACCCCGGGTTCATCCAACCCGGCCACGGACGTCGGCGATCCGGTCACTGGCGCGTGGCTGCTGAGCCACGGCTACGCACTGGCCGGCTCGTCCTACGCGACCACTGGCTGGGCGATCCAGCAGGCACTCCCTGACCAGATCGGCACGCTTGACGTGTTCGATCAGTTGGTCGGGCAGCCGTCGCGGACGATCGCCTGGGGGCACTCGCTCGGGGGCATCATCACCGCAGGCCTGGTCCAGCGCTACCCGGACCGCTTCGTCGGCGCGCTGCCGATGTGCGGCGTTCTCTCCGGCGGCGTGGCGACCTGGAACACGGCCCTCGATTCTGCGTTCGCGTTCCAGACGCTGATCGACCCATCGGTCGCGGTCACGAACATCACCGACCCGACCGGCAACCTCACCGCAGCCGAGACGGCCGTGACCCAGGCACAGGCGACAGCGACCGGGCGCGCTCGGCTGGCGCTGGCCGCGGCGCTCGCGGACACCCCCGGCTGGTTCACCCCGCTCTCACCGGAGCCAGGCCCCCAGGACTACGCCGCGCAGGAGGCCAACCAGTTCCAGTGGGACACCCAGGTTGACTTCCCGTTCGCGTTCGCGCTGCGGGCCGAGCTCGAGGCCCGGGCCGGAGGGAACCCGTCCTGGAACGTCGGCGTGAACTACGACAAGGATCTGGCGCGCTCTGTCGACAACGCCGAGGTCCATGCCCTCTACCGGGCAGCCGGACTGAGCCTGCGCGACGATTTGCGCACGCTGAACAAGGCGACTCGGGTCGCCGCCGACCCATCTGCGGTCCACTATCTGGCGGACAACATCGCGTTCAACGGCCATATCTCGATCCCGGTGCTCACGATGCACACGACCGGGGATGGCCTGGTCGTTCCCGAGAACGAGCAGGCATACCGCCAGGTCGTCGGGAAGGCCGGCAACACGGAGCTGCTGCGCCAGATCTTCGTTCACCGCGCCGGGCATTGCGCCTTCACGCCGGCGGAGACGATCACCGCGGCCAACGACCTGCTGCACCGTCTGGACACCGGCCGCTGGGGGGCTGGCGCCACCAAGCCCGCGACCCTCAACCGGGCGGCCGAGGCGCTCGGTCCGAGCGACAATGTCTTCGCACAGGGCGGCCAGGTGGTCCCGACGCCGCCGGCCTTCATCCACTTCGAAGCCCCGGCGTACCTGCGGCCGTTCGATATCGGTGACGCCGTAAACGGATCCCCGGCGCCGCAGGCGCGAGGACGCGCTCACTCAGATCGGCGGCGCCGTTTCAGCTCGCGGGCTCGCCGGCCAGCGAGAGGTCCCCTGCCTCGGGCGTCGCGAGGTGCGCCTGGACCCAGTCGGTAATTGTCTTGACGACGAGTCGGGTGTCGTCCCACATCGGCACGTGCCCGACGCGAGGCAGGATCCGGAACTCCACGCCTGGGATCTCTCGCTGGAAGCGCGCAGAGCAGGTCGCCAGCGGGAGGATCCGGTCGCGCTCGGCCCAGGCGATGAGCGTCGGCGCGGCGACCTGGTCGAGGTCCTCGACGTGCGCACGACCGGCGCGGAGACTCGCGAGGACGTCGTTGACGAGGGTGCAGCCGAGCGGATCTAAACTGAACTCGACGGCGTCCGCCGGAGCGATCAGCTCGCCGTGGCGCATGATGTCCCGCAGCGCGAGCTTGCGTGTGCCGGGCCGGAGCATGAGCCGCGGGATCTGCTTGCGCGAGGCGCTGACGATCCGCATCTGCCGCGCGAAGAAACGCGCAATCCGTTCCGGCTCGGGACCGCCGAGCTCCCAGCCGCCGCCCGGCGAGAACGCGACGACGCTGCGCGCCCGGCCACGCTTGGCCAGCTCGATCGCGAGTGCGCCGCCCATCGAGTTGCCGACGAAATGGGCGGTGCCGACTCCGAGCTCGTCGAGATGGCGTTCGAGCGAGTCGCCGGCGTCCGCGACCTTCTCCAGGCCCGTCCCGCTCGGGTACGCGGGTCCGCCGTTGTGCCCCGACAGCGTCGGCGCGATCACCTCGTAGCCGGCGACGAGATCCGCAAGAACCGGCTTCCAATGGCGCCAGTGGCCGGTGAACCCGTGGAGGAGGACCACTGGCTCGCCCTGGCCGGC
This sequence comes from uncultured Solirubrobacterales bacterium, assembly GCA_963808605.1. Lineage (GTDB taxonomy): Bacteria > Actinomycetota > Thermoleophilia > Solirubrobacterales > Solirubrobacteraceae > Palsa-465. The sequence goes on along the minus strand of CAWEGQ010000007.1, from coordinate 368,922 downwards.
GCGGTACAGGGACGATGAGATCTCGGCCATCGCCGGGGAATCCTAACCTGAAGGCGCGTCGATGCCCGAGGCCTGCCGTCGAACGCGGAGCAGCTTCACGCTCATTCGCGCTTGAGCGAGATCGCCAGGCGGGGCGCGACGATCGAGGCGACATACCGCGGCCAGACCATCGCTCCGTGGCAGCGGAAGTTGACGGTCTCGCCGTCATCCACTTCGAACGCCTCCGCGCGGCTCGCGTACCTGCCGGCCTTGATCTGGAGCGTGTGACGCCCGGGTTCGACGGGCACCTCGACCGTCTGATGCCGGTCGATCGATCCGACGCTGCCGCCGTCGAGGGCGATCTCGAATCGCCCGCGTCGCAGCTCAATGCCTGTGCCCTCCCGCTCCACCATCACCGTTGCTGACATCGTCGATCTCCTTTCTTGACGAGTCTCGCGTGCCGAGGCGCGTCCCGGATTAGCCTCATCTTCTGAATCCTGTGAGCAGGCGTTCGCGGTCGAACATCGCCGCCACCGCTCGCCATCCGAGCGCGTCGATGGCGAGTAGGGCGGCGGCGAGGGCGACCGCGAGACCGGTCGAGGGTGTGATCACCTTGAACTGCATCAGGGCCACGATCGCGAGCGGGGGCAGGCTCGCGAACACGCTGAGCTGCTGGGCGACACGGACATCGGACGAGCGAGCGGAGATCGCGATTCCCACCCAGATCGACCAGCCGGCGAGCAACGGCGTGAACAGCACCTGGACCAGGACGTGCGAGCCCGCGAACACGGCTGAGGCGATGGCGGTGTGCGCGAACAGAGCGGTCGCCGCCAGGAAGATCCCGAAGATCGTGTAGGCGATCGTGACCGTCGGGGCGGCCACCGCGAGCGCCTTCCCGACCAGGAACTCCTCCCGGCGGATCGGGGTGATCAGGACCGGCTCGAGGGTGCCCTGCTCGCGCTCGCCGACCACCGAGTAGGCCGACAGGGTGGACGGGACGATCGCGGGGATCAGCAGCAGGTACAGAAGCGATATGCCGATGCGCGCGTCGAGCTTGGAGCTGGCCGCCGACGCCGAGACGGTGAGCAACTGCACGATCGGCAGGGCGACGAACAGCAGCGGCAGGAACGCCATCGTGCCGATCACGAGCCGGTTGCGCCGGTACTCCCGCAGCTCCTTGACGAGGATCGCCGCGATGCGTGTCCAGCTGAGGCTCATCCGCGCTTCGCCTCCACGTCCTCGTCGATCAGCTCCAGGTAGACATCCTCGAGCGAGTGGCGTGACTCGGCGATCGAGAGGATGTCGGCGCCCGCACCAACCAGCGCGCGTGCGACCGGGGGAGCGGCGATCTCGGGGTCGGTCACGGCGAGCACGTAGCCGCTCGCCGACGGCGCCGGCTCCCATCCTTCGACCTCGCGCAGAGCGCCGAAGACCGCCTGGGGATCGGCGAGCGGCACGCGGGTCCGCACGTCCAGGGATCTCTTGAACAGCTGCGCGCGCAGCTCGTCGGGCCGGCCGATCAGTCGCAACGTCGTGTTCAGGATCGCCACCCGATCGCACAGCCGTTCGGCCTCCGCGAGCCGGTGCGTCGTCAGGAAGATTGTCACCCCGCGCTCCCGAAGCGAGGCGATCAGCTCGTGGACCTCGCGCGTAGCGACCGGGTCCAACCCGGACGTCGGCTCATCGAGGAACAGCACAGTCGGATCGTTGAGGAGCGCCCGGGCGAGGGCGACCCGCTGGCGCAGGCCCTTCGACAGCGACCCGCACGGATCGCCCGCGCGGTCGAACAGGTTGACCGCCCGCAGCGCGCGCTCGATCCGCCCGCGAATGTCGTCCAGCTCATAGAGTCCGGCGAAGCACTCCAGGTTCTCCATCACCGTGAGGCGCAGATAAAGGCCCGGCGACTCCGGCATGATCGAGATCTGCGCCCTGATCGCCGGCCCGTTCTCCGAACGCAACGGAATACCCGCCACGGTCGCCGAGCCCGAGGTGGGAGCGATCAGCGTGCCCAGCGTCCGCACGGTAGTCGTCTTCCCTGCCCCGTTGGGACCGAGGAACCCGACCACCTCGCCGTAGCCGACCTGGAACGAGACGTCCTCGAACGCGACCCGTTCGCCGAAGCGCTTGCTCAAGCCCTCTACCACCAGCGCCGACGATGGGTTGGCTACCACTTCGAGATCACACAGGGCGGTTCGAAATCGAGCGCATCCTGACACCACACCGTGACCCGGCCCGTGCCGCATCCGACGTCCAGGATCGTGGCGTCGCGGGCGATGCCCTCGAGCCGCGCCAGCACGTCCGAAGCCCAGGCCTGTTGCGGCTGGCTCGACTGGTCATACGTGCGCGCGTCCCAGGGAGTGCCCACCAAGATGTCAGCGTAGCGCCGGCAAGTAGGCGCACCCCTGCCGCGCGCCGGCCGCAGGTGTCTAGAGCCCGGTGAGCAGGCCGCGCAGCGTCCGGGTGTAGATGTCAAGGGCGGCGCGACCTCGCGGGGTCAGTGCCACCGAGGTTCGCGATGCCGGCCCGTTGCCGGTTTTCTCGCTGGTCAGATAGTTGGCGTCCTCGAGCTTGCGTAGATGGGTGATCAGGTTGCCGGGCGTCAGTCCGATCATGTCCTGCAGGCGGGTAAAGGACAGCGCGTCACCGTCGGGCAATGCGGCCAGCGTGGCCACGATCTGCAGCCGCGCGGGGACATGGATCAACGGGTCAAGCGCGTCAGCGGTCATGCGTGTGATCGGGGCGAGCGCAGCAGCCACGCCTGGGCGGCGCCGTTTCCCAGGAGCACGACGCAAAGCCCCACGCCGTTGCTCAGCCATACTCCGCGGGGTCCAGCAAAGGCGCTCCCGGCGGCGATCAGCACGACCGCGATCGACACGCCGAGTTCGGGCCAGTCCTCGCGTACCGCCGAGCGGGCCGCCCCGAATGTGCCGAGGACGAGCATCGTTGCCGTCACGACGTACACCCCGTAGACGACGCCGTCACTCGCCCCGGCGTTCGCCAGTGCCGCCATGGTCACGTACACCGCGACCAGCGCCACCGCCAGGGCCGCTCCCTCTGCCTGCCGCCGCTGCGTGGAGCGTCCGCTGACCCCGGCCTGGGCGCGGCGATGGGCGTAGAGCACCGAGCCGATCCGGATCGCCAGGACGGCGTACAGGCCCAGCAGTCCGACGACGGTCGGGTACTTGTAGGGATGCTGTCCGCGGACCGAGAGCCACACCGAGCCGAAGGCCACCAACGCCGCCGCCGCCGCGAGGAGCGAGAGCCACGGCGACCTGAAGTCCAACTCGCGCCGGGCCTGCCGTTGCGTCTGCGCGAGCAGCCTCGCCGCCTCGCGAGGGTCCAGTCCGCCCTCGTCCTCATGCGTCCCGGCCGTGCCTCTGTCATGGATCCCGTTCATCGCTCTCGCTCCTCTTTGTAGCCTTTGCCGCACAAACACTACTAAGGTTTACGGGACAAAGTCAAGCGAATCTGGAAGCATGACGTTCCGCGTCGTTGTCCTCGGCGGCTAGAGCAGGAAGGGGATGAGCAGCTTTGTGCGGGCGCGATACGCCGGGTACGCCGTGGGGAAGGCGGCGGTCAGGTTTCTCTCCTCCACCGAGGCGCTGTAGTAGAAGTACGCGCCCAGGATCGGGACGATGATCAAGCCGATCAGGTTGTTCACCAGCGCGGTTCCGAGCAGGGCCAGGAGCAGCCCCGAGTAGATCGGGTGTCGGACGAGTCGGTAGGGGCCGTGGGTGACCAGCTCCGGCTCGGCCTTCTGACTCATCGGCATGCCCCAGTTGCGCCCCAGATGGACGCGTGCCCAGATCGCCAGCCCGAGCCCGGACGCGAACACCACGGCTCCGATCGACCCGAGGACCGGGCTGTGGACGGCCAGTCCGCCGCCGCGGAAGACCCGGACGACCAGCACGACCGACAGGGCGGTAAGACCGGTCAGGGGAAGCCGACGTTTGTCACCTTTGCCCGCCTTGGCGCGGAAGGCGGACGCCAGCCAGTAGACCCAGAAGACGACCCAGCCGATGACGGTGACCGTCCTGAGCGTTTCCATTCGTTCGACGACCTTAAAGGTGGGGAGGACGCCCGGGAAGCTACGCCGCCGACACGGCGCTGTCATCGGCCCGCGGGTGGATCAGCTCACGCGGAGCGAGAGCCGCGCCGGCTTGAGGATGTCCCCGGCGGTGACCGTGAGCCGGCGGTTGGTGCTGACCGTGACGATGGCCACGCCGACGCCGGCCTCGTCACCATCGGAGAGCGCTTCCTCCATCACGGCGGCGACCCTGACGTAAGTCCCGATTCCGTCAGCGCCGGACGCATGATCGCCCTGCTGCTGCGCGAGCCGTGCGACGACCCCGAACGGGCCACTACACGCAAAAAGCGGTAGGACCGTGGCAAGATGCGCGGATGGCCAAGCAGGCGACCCTGTTCGACTCCCTCAGCGCCCGGGCGATCGCCGCGATGTCCCCGCGGATGCAACGGGCGCTGGCCGGACGGGTGCCGGTGCAGGTCGACGGTCAGGTGCTCGATCCCGGAATCCAGCTGATGATGCGGCTGATGGCGCTCCGCGGCAGCGACAGCTTCATCGCGGACGTCGGCGCCCCGGTCACGGAGCACCGCGCCCGGATCCGCAAGGAGGCGCTGGCCATCGCCCGCTGGCCGACCGCCGTGGGCCACGTCGCCGAGCTTGACATCGACGGCGCCGCGGGCCCGCTGCGCGCCCGCCACTACGCCCCGGCCGGGGTTGCCCCGGGCGCGCCGCTGCTGGTCTTCTTCCACGGCGGCGGATTCGCGACCGGCGACCTTGACACCCATGACGAACCGTGCCGCGTCCTCTGCCGGTACGCCGGTGTGCACGTGCTCTCGACGTCCTACCGCCTCGCTCCGGAGCACCCGTGGCCGGCCGGGATCGACGATGCGCTGGCGGCGACCAAGTGGGCCCACGCCAACGCGGCGGGGCGGTTCGGCGCGGACCCCGAGCGGATCGCCGTGGGTGGGGACAGCGCCGGGGGGAACTTCGCCGCGATCGTCGCGCAGGAGCTGACCCGCCAGGGCGAGGCGGTTCCCGCCCTGCAGCTGCTGATCTACCCCGGCACCGATTTCGTCGAGACCAGGCGCTCGGCCGAGCTATTCGCCGAGGGCTTCTTCCTGACCCGGGAGAGCATGGACTGGTGCGTCGATAAGTACATCCCGGCGGACGCCGACCGCGCCGATCCGCGGCTCTCGCCGCTGCGCGCACCCGACCTGCAGGGACTGCCGCCGGCGATCGTGCTCACCGCGGCCTTCGACCCGCTGCGAGATGAGGGCGAGGCCTACGCGGAGGCGCTGCGGGCCGCCGGCAATCGGGTGAGCACCGTGCGCGCCCCCGGCCTGATCCACGGCTTCATCAACCTGACCGCCGTCAACCGCAACGCGCGCGACCAGCTGGTCGCGCTGGCCGGGATGATGCGCGGCGCGCTGGCCCTGACTTGAGCCAGTCGCCGTACACCTCGTCGCTGGCCGAGTCGATCGGTCCCGACCTGCTCGAGCGCTTCCTGCGCTACGTCCAGATCGACACCCAGTCGCGGCGCGACCGCCAGACCTCGCCGAGCACCCCGGGCCAGCTCGACCTCGGGCGGCTGCTGGTCGACGAGCTCCAAGCGCTGGGGGTCAAAGACGCCGCGCTGGACGAGAACGGATACGTGACCGCGACCCTGGCCTCGACCGGGGACGCCGAACCGGTGATCGGGCTGATCGCCCATCTCGACACCAGTCCCGATGCCCCGGGCGCGGGCGTGCGCCCGATCGTCCATCCGGCCTACGAGGGCGGCACGCTGGAGCTTCCGGTCGGGGGCACGCGGCTGGACCCGGCGACGATGCCCGAGCTCCGCCGCAAGTCCGGCCACGACATCGTCACCGGGAGCGGGGACACGCTGCTGGGCGCCGACGACAAGGCCGGCGTCGCGGCGATCATGGCGGCGGTGGCCCATCTGTCGTCCCATCCGGAGCTCCCGCGGCCGACGCTGCGGATCGGCTTCACCCCGGACGAGGAGATCGGGATGGGAGCCTCGCTGTTCGACATCGAGCGCTTCGGCGCGCTCTGCGCCTACACCATCGACGGTTCTGAGCTGGGCGAGCTCCAGGACGAGTCGTTCACCGCGGCCGAGGCGATCATCACGGTGGAGGGCGTCGACGTCCATCCCGGCTGGGCCAAGGGAAAGCTGGTCAACGCGCTGCGGCTGGCCGCCCGGATCATCGCGGCCCTGCCCGCCGACACGCTCACGCCCGAGACGACCAGCGGGCGCGAGGGCTACATCCATCCCTACGAGCTGACCGGGACCTCGGGACTGGCGCAGGTACGGGCGATCATCCGCGACTTCGACGAGGAACTGCTGACCGATCACGTCGAGCTGCTCGAGCGCACCGCCCGGGAGATCGTCGCCTCCGAGCCGGGGGCCAAGCTGGAGGTCGAGATCCGCCGGCAGTACCGCAACATGCGCGTTTACCTGGATCATGTGCCGGAGGTCGTTGCGGCGGCGGCGCGGGCGATCGAGGCCGAGGGGATCGAGGTGATCCGTGAGCCGATCCGGGGCGGCACGGACGGATCGCTGCTCAGCGAGATGGGGCTGCCGACCCCGAACATCTTCGACGGCGGTCACGAGTATCACTCGGTCCGCGAGTGGTGCTCGGTGCAGGACATGGCGGCGTCCGCGGCGACAATCGTGCGGCTGGCGGGAGTCTGGGCCAACGGCCGGGAGGGAGGCGCCGCGTCGTGACTCAGAACGAGGAGTGTCTGGCCTCGCTCGATGGCGAGATCATGCTCGCCTCCGAGGCGATGATCCCGGCCACCGACCCGGGGGTGATCCGGGGTGACGGCGCGTTCGAGGCGATCCGCGTCTATGACGGGCTGCCCTACGCGCTCGAGGAGCACCTGGAGCGGCTCGAGCGCTCGGCGATCAGCCTCAGGCTCCCGCTCGATCTCGAGGCGATCCGCGCCGACGCCCATCGCCTGCTCGCCCAGGCCGGCGCCGGGGAGGCGCACGAGGTGCTGCGGATCGTGGTCACCCGCGGCGGGCACCGGCTGCTGCTGACCGAGCCCCTGCCGGCTACCCCCGAGTGCATCCGCCTCTGCTCGATCACCTACTCGCCGACGCGGATACTCGATGGCGTCAAGTCGCTGTCCTACGCCGCCAACATGCTGGCCAGCCGGCTGGCCCGCGAGCAGGGCTTCGACGAGGCGCTGCTGGTCACCCCCCACGGGCGCGTGCTCGAGGCGCCGACCAGCTCGATCTTCTGGGTCAAAGACGGAGCGCTCTACTCCCCGCCGCTGGAGGATCACATCCTCGCCTCGATCACCCGCCGCGCCGTCTTCGATTTGTCCGGCGCGGTCGAGCGACCGTGCACGCACGAGGATCTGGCCGGCGCCGACGAGGTGTTCATCGCCTCCACCACGCGCGAGGTCCAACCGGTGGCGGCGATCGACGAGCTGAGCTTCGACGCGCCCGGCCCGATCACCACGCAGGCGAGCGCGGAACTGAGCGCCTACATCCTCTCGGAGCTCGCCGCCGGTTGAAGGTCCTCACCGTAATCGGTAACCGCCCGCAGTTCATCAAGGCGGCGGCGGTCTCGCCCCGCCTGCGCCAAGCCGGAGAGGAGGTGCTGATCCACACCGGACAGCACTTCGACGATCGGCTCTCGGCGGTGTTCTTCGCCGAGCTCGGCTTGCCTGCGCCTGATCGCGAGCTGGGGGTTTCGGGGGGCACCAACACCTCGCAGACCGCGCGGATGCTGGCGGGGCTCGAGCCGCTGGTGGGGGAGATCGCGCCGGACTGCCTGCTGGTCTACGGCGACACCAACTCGACGCTGGCCGGGGCGCTGGCCGGGGCTCAGGCCGGAGTGCCGGTGGCCCACGTCGAGGCGGGCATGCGCTCGTTTGACCGCTCGATGCCCGAGGAGCTCAACCGGGTCCTGACCGACCACGCCAGCGACCTGCTCCTATGTTCCTCCGCCGTGGGGGCCGAGAACCTGCGCCGCGAGGCGGTGGCCGGAGCCGTCGAGGTGGTGGGAGATGTGATGGTCGACGTGGCGCTGACCGCGCAGCCCCAGGCCGGCGCGCGCACCGAGCTGCTCGAGGCCCGAGGTCTGAGCGCCGGCCGGTACGTGCTGGTCACCGCCCACCGGGCCGGCAACGTCGACGATCCGGCGCGCCTGCGCCGCCTCGTCGAGCTGCTGCTCGCGGTCCCCGAGCCGGTGGTGTTACCGCTGCACCCGCGCACCGAGAAGCGGCTGCGGGAGGCGTCGCTGCTGGATCGGCTGAGCTCCGGCGAGCGGGTGATCCTGACCGAGCCGCTGGGCTACTTCGAGCTCGCCGCGCTGCTCTGCCATGCCCGTCGAGTGATGACCGACTCGGGTGGGCTGCAGAAGGAGGCCTATCTGGCCGGCGTCCCCTGCGTCACGCTGCGGCCCAGCACCGAGTGGGTCGAGACAGTGCAGGCGGGCTGGAACGTGCTCGTCGACCTCGACCTCGGGGCGGCCATGCAGGCGCTCGATCGCGACCCTCCGGCGGACCGCCCGCCGCTGTACGGCGACGGTCAGGCCGGGGGTCGTGTGGTGGCGGCCTTGGAGCGCCGGTTCGGTTAGGACACTAACTCAGCACGGCCAGCACGCCGAGGCGGCGGGCGTACTCGAGGCATTCGCGACGGGCGCCTGCACCCAACCCGCGGAAGATCAGCTCACCGTTGGCCCCCAGGAGTGACCAGCCGTCCTCGGTCGGCCTGAGCGATACCAGCGGAGCTGTGGCTCCCCGGACGCGTCCTTCCGCTCCCTGGCGCACTTCGAAGGCTGCTGACCTGTGGGCTATCGCGCTCATGAGGAGATAATCGCCCAGGGCCGTAAGGCCCGAGCAAGCCATACCTCTGAAACATGTAAGAGCTCCGGGCGCGGGTCCCGCTTCCGTTCTGGCCGAGCCGCAGCCCCTTGCTCAAAGCCCGACACAAGGCGGCTCGCAAGCTCCTAGCGGTCGGCGGCCTTCCGACTGAGTCGTTGGTCGTAGCTGAGGAGCTCGCCCTCGAGCTCGTGAGCGCAGGCGAGGACAATCGCATCTGGCAAGCGCAGTCGGCCGTGGCGTGCACGCAGTTCGGCAGCACGCTCGGCCATGGTCGCCGTGAGCGGTGCCACGGCGATGCCCATCGATGCGATCGCTTCGCGCGCGTCGCTCATCCGTCCGGCTCGAGCGAACGCGACCAGCGCCTCGCTGTAAGCGCTGGCCGGCGTAACCAGGGTCCGGCCGGCCTGGTCAGCAGATTCGGTGTCGTCGACTGCCCTCTTGTGGTGCGCGTCCGCGCCGTCCAGCAGTCCGATCAGGACGCTGGCGTCGAGGATCAGCGCTCCCACTCGTCGCGCAGCCGGTCGAGTTCGCCATCCTCGTAGATCCCGGTGGCAATCCCGGCGTGGCGGCGGACGCGGGTCCCGCGGGCCGCGATGATGAGCTCGCCCTCGCCGAGCGGCCGCACCGTAACCTCCTCGCCGGCACGCAGGCCAGCAGCACGCATCGCCTCAACCGGGATCGTTACCTGATTCTTGGAGGAAACTCTTGGCATTAGCCTTTACTTTAGCACCGTCGGAGTAAAGGCTGATCTCACCGGGTGCCTACCGCTTTGACACCAGAATGTCCGTAAGTGTTAGGCGAGGTCTTCCTCGGTCGCGTTCGCGAGGCGATCGGCGCGGGCGCGGGCGGCGGCATCGCGCATCTCAAACACCTCGGTCGCCCAATCGCCGAGCTCGCGCGTAACGCCGCGCCCGGCGTCGGCGATGATCGAGGCGATCTGACCGACGTGGTGGAACGCGTTCTCGACCGCGACTTGGACGGTGTCCTTGCGAGTCTCTAGATCATCGAGCATCCGCGAATTGTGACGCAGCGCGGAGCCGGGCGTTGCGAGGCGGCGCGAGTACTCCTGACCGTCAGATTTGGCGCAAGTTGCGCAAACGCCAAACCTCGCTGTCCCTCACTCCCTGTATCCTGGAGCGATGACGCACGACTTTTCGGTGTATAGAGTCCTCACGGTGGTGCGTGACTTCGAGGCGCTGGGCGGAGCCAGTCTCGGCCTGGTCGCGTGGGAACTGAACGTCGAGGAGGGGGTCGTCGCGACGGCTTGGAACATGGCCCAGGCGGGCGGGCTGCTCGAGCCGGCCGGAGTCGACCCGGTCCACGGCGAGGAGATGTCCCGGCTCACGGCGCTCGGCTGGACCGAGCTGGGGGCGAGCCCCGACGGCGATCGCCGGCGTCGCGATGCGGTTGCCCGGCTGGGCAGCCTGGATCGCCTGGGCAACCCAGCGCTGGCCTCGCTGACCCGGATCGGCTCCCATCTCACGGGGGGCGCCGCCACCGTGGTGCACATCTTCGACGAGCGCTACCAGCGGCGGATTGCCGCCGCGAACGTCCCGATCGGCGAGCACCCGGCCCACGACTCGATGTCGCGCCTGGTCGTCGACGACGCGGAGTCGATCGTTTGCGCGGACGCCTCCGATGATCCGCGGTTCGCCTACAGCTCGTTCGGGGACGGAGCCGAGCCGATCCGCTTCTACGCCTCGATCCCGTTGCGTACCTACGAGGGCACCATCGTGGGGATGCTCTGCGCCTTCGACACCGTTCCGCGCGTATTGAGTCAGGAGCAGATCTCGCTGTTCGAGGATCTGGCGGTCCAGGTGGTCTCCAACATCGAGTTCACCCGTCTGGCCGTCGATCTGGGCCATCTGGCCAGCCATGATCCGCTCACCGGCGTGGTCAACCGGCTGCTGTTGCCCGACCGGCTACGCCATGCCCTGGCCCGCCAGCGGCGCCGCGGCGGCGATGTTCTGGTGGCAGTCGTCGACCTCGACGGATTCAAGCGGATCAACGACGTCTACGGCCACGCCGCCGGCGATCAGGTCCTGACCGTGCTGGCCCAGCGACTGAGCAAAGCGATGCGCGACGAGGACACGGTCGCCCGCCTCGGCGGCGACGAGTTCGTGGTGATCACCGAAGTCCCGCGCGAGGGCGAGGACGCCGGGCGCATCGTCGCCCGGATCCGCAACATCCTGACCGAGCCGATCCCCTTCGACGGCCTGCAGCTGCGCCTCAGCGCCAGCGTCGGCGCCGCGCTCGCCGAGCCAGGAGACGACGAGACCACCGCGCTGGCTCGCGCCGACCGCGACCTCTACGGGCAGAAGCAGAGCGCGTCAGCCGTCTGAGAGCGCACCGCCCGCGTGGCAGGCGGCTCCCACCCCGATGCCGTTTGGCCGGGCGCCACGGCCGGGTATCCGGAACTGGATCCTGCGTCTGACCAGATAGGAGAGGCGATGTCCAGAGCACTGGTGGTCTCCGCGCTCACGGCACTCGGTGCCAGTCTCGCCGGGCCTGCCGGGACTGCGGCCGCGCCGGCGCCGCACTCCAGGGTGAGGGCAGACGTGCCGTCGCGGGTGACGGGGAGGGCGCCCGGAGGGCCCGGCACCGCCGCCTACCTGGACCGCGCACGCAAGGACTGCTTCGGCACCGCCAGGAACACGACGTCCAAGGTCTGGTTCACGGTCGCCGATGGCGTGCTTTCGGACGTCTACAGCCCGACGATCGAGAACACGAACGTGAACAGCGTTCAGTACATAGTCACCGACGGTAAGACATTCACCGACCTTCAGCAGCGTGACATGACCTATGCGGTCAGCTCACCCGACTCCAGCGGCATGGTCTGCCAAGTGACCAGCCGCGACGTCGCGCATGGTTTTCAGCTGGTCAGCGAGTACGTCACCGATCCGGCGCGTAGCAGCGTCGTCATCCACACCAGGCTCGTGCCCCTCCCCGGGAGCACCAAACCGATCAATCACCTCAGGATCTACGTCCGCTTTGACGCCACGATCGACAACAGTGGTGGTGGAGGCTCGGCCAACGGTGGAGCCAACGACGCCACGGTCGATCCGGCCACCTCCACGCTGGTGTCCGCTGACACGCATCCGGCCACCGGCCCGTTCGCGGCCAAGGTGGTTGCCGCGCTGGCTGCCAACCGACGGTACTCGGCCGAATCGAGCGGATTCGTCGGCACTCCGAGCGACGGCCTGAGCCAGCTCGATGCTCACCATCGCCTGATCCACTCATATCGATCGGCGGACGACGGCAACGTGGTGCAGACCGCGCTGATCCAGGCGCAGGCGGGCCGGCCGTTCACGCTGGCGCTGGGCTTTGGACCCAGCGCGGCGGCCGCCATCGCCACCGCCAGGCACAGTGCCAGCCAGCCGTTCGGCACGACGCGGGCGCACTATGTGAATGGATGGCGAGCGTACGACCGCGGCCTACACCGCCCGCCACGAAGCCTCCCTGGATACTCCGCCGCCGCCGACGCCGCGATGCAGAAGAGCTATTGGCTGTCGGCCAATGTGCTCGAGGCGGCGCAGGACAAGACGCACCCTGGAGCGTTCGTCGCGTCGCCGACTGACCCTTGGGGCCAGTCGGTACCGGCCCAGACGACGGTGCCGGGGTGGACCTACCGTGAGATCTTCGCCCGGGACAGCTACGAGACGTTCACCGGGCTGCTGGCCGATGGGGACCGAGCCAGCGCCCGGTCGATGGTCCGGTTCCTGTTCGACCGCGCCCAGCAATCCGACGGAAGCTTCCCCCGCGACTCGTTGGTGGATGGCTCGGTGGCCCCTGACACCTTTGGACTGTCCGAGACCGACGAGGACGCCTATCCCCTGCTGATGGCGTGGCAGGCCGGGTTCGCCGGCCAGGTGTCGTTCTACCGGGCTCACATCCGTAAAGCCGCGGACTTCATCGTCGATCACGGCCCTGCTACCGGAGCGGAACGCTGGGAGGAGCATCCGGGATATTCGCCGTCCACGATCGCCGCAGAGATCGCGGGGCTGGTGGCAGCGTCTCACCTTGCCGCCTCGGTCGGTGACTCCTCGCGCGCCCATCTGTACCTCGCGACCGCCGACTACTACCAGCGGAACGTCAAGGCCTGGACGGTGACCACGACAGGTCCCCTGGCCGGCCACCGGTACTTCATCCGGCTGTCTCGGTCCGGGACTCCGAACGCCGCTGATACCTACAACCTCGGCAACGGCAGTCTGAGCAATGTCGATCAGCGCTCGGTGATCGACGCCGGGTTCTTGGAGTTGACGCGGCTGGGCGAACTACCGGCGAACGACTCCGACGTCCGGCGTTCGCTCGGCGTGGTGGATTCGGTACTGCAACGCCAAACCGCCTCCGGTCCGGGATGGCACCGCTACGGGATCCAGGCGCACGGCAGCACCGATGGCTATGGCGATTGTTTTGAGCCCGACCCGACCAGTTGCTCGCCCACCGGGGCGCCTTGGTTCCCCAAAGCGGTGGGCTCGGGGCATCAATGGCCGATCCTGACCGGCGAGCGATCCGAGCATGATCTCCAGATCGGAGCTACCGGCGCCGCCGCCAGCCTGGCGCTGGACATGCAGCGCGTCTCCTGGGGGCTGGGCCTTGAGCCCGAGCAGGAGTGGGAGGACGCGAACGTGCCTCCCTCGCCCTACGGCGCCGACCCGGCGACGGCGTCGATCGGCTTCAGCAACGGTCAGGCGGCAGGCTCGGCAACACCGCTGATCTGGGCACAGGCTCAGTACCTCAGGCTGGTGCGCGACCTGCAGACCGGGTCCGTGCTGGACCAGCCGAGGATCACCCGGGCACGGTACGTCGATGCGGCTCCGCCGGCGCGGGTGCCGCTGAACATCACCTCGCCGGCCCCAGGAGCCATCACGTCAGCGGGAACCACGCCGGTGAGCGGGACGTCCAAGCCGGGTGCCGTGATCGACATCTCGGCCGGGCAGCCGGGCTCCGCGACCAACCCGTCGACCGTCATCGCCACGATCGCCGACGCCAACGGCAAGTTCGACGCCATGGTTCCGACGCCCCGCGGAGCAACGCTGATCACGGCGACAGCGCTGGTCGGTCACGGCGCGACCGGTTGGGCTCAGCAGACCGTGAACGTGCCGTACTCATCGCTGGCCGCGGCCTACGACAACGTCGGTATCACCTCGGACAGCGACCCGACGGCGGGCAACTTCGACGATGCCGGGAACAGCTACTCCGCGCAGGCTCTGGCCGGCGGGACGCCCCACGCGCTCAGCCCCGGGTCTCCGGTCACCGTCGACGGGGTCAGCCTGACCTGGCCAAACGTCCCTCCCGGACAGCCGGACAACGTCGTGGCCGGCGGTCAGACGCTGGCTGTGTCCGGGTCGGGAGCGACGCTGGGGCTCCTCGGGGCTTCCGCGCAGGGCACGGCGACCGGAACCGGCGAGATCACCTACGCGGACGGATCCACGCAGTCGTTCATGCTGTCCTTCGCAGCCTGGGACAGCAGCACGCCCGCGCCGGGAACGAGCGTCGTGACGAGCACCCACCGCTGGAACACCTCCACCGGATCCAACGGCAGCGGCAAAGTCCGGAATGTCTATTTCGCCTCGATTCCCGTGCAGCCCGGCAAGACCGTGGCCTTTGTCACGCTCCCGCAGATCAGCAACGGAGTGGGAGCCGTTACCGCCATGCACATCTTCGCCATCGCCATCGGCGGATAGTGCCGTGAGGATTTCCGCAGCGTTCGACGGGCACGTCAGTGGTAGCGGTCGAAGTCGGCCGGCCAAGGGAGCGGGAACAGGTGCCGGAGGGGCCGCGCGTCCGCGATCACCTTGGCGAAGGACGGCCGCTGCGCCAAAGCACGGTAGTACCGCGTCAGCTCCGGGTGCGTGCCCTCATCCCAGGGGTGGATCGCCAGGGAGTAGAACAAGCCCGGTGCGGCGGCGCAGTCGGCGATCGTGAAAGCGTCGCCGGCCAGGAACTCGTGCTGCGCGAGCTGCGCCTCGAGCATGCCGTAGGCCATCTCAAGCCGTCCGCGTGCCCGGGCGACGGCACGCTCGTCGAAGCGCTCCTCGATCGTGTCGGCGACGATCGCCTGGACGGCGTCGGAGATGTATTGGTCGCAAACGCGGTCCCACTTGCGGGCCTCGAGTGATGGCACCAGCCGCGCTCCGGCCACGTGCTCGATGATGATCGACGTCTCACCGATGACCTGATCGCCGTCGCGCAGCACCGGGATCGACGCCGGCGGCCACAGCTCCGCCAGCTCGGCGCGATCGAAATCGCGCTGCTCCTCGAGTACGTCGTAGGCGACTCCCAGCTCGTTGAGCGCGACCAGAACCTTCTGGCAGTAGAGCGCGAAGGGATGTTCGTAGAGGGTGAGCATCGAAGCCCTGCTCCTTGTGATTGGGGGGTGTTCACCCTACGGTCGGAGCCGTTGGCGAGTTCTCTACATCGCTCGGGAAGGTTTCTCAGCCTGTCGCGTCTGTAGAGGCGAAGGCTGGTACTCGGACCGGCCCAAGTAGCGCACCCGAGGGTGCGCTCGGAGGTGCATATGCCGCGTGCATTTAGGTGGTCAGACAGGCGTTTCGGGCGCAGGGCGCGGGGGTGGCGGATCGGTGCGCTGGCGGTAGTCGCCGCGGGCGCCGTGGCGATCCCGGTGGTCGCCGCGGACGCGGGTTCCGCGTCCCACTACCGGCAGGCGAACCTGATCTCGGACATCCCCGGGGTGGCGCGGATCACCGACGCCAACCTGGTCAACCCGTGGGGCATGGCCGCCAGCCCCTCGTCCCCGCTGTGGATCGCCGACAACGGCACCAACGTCTCGAGCCTCTACACCGGCGCCGTCAACGGCAGCATCCCGCAGATCGTCCCGCTCGTCGTGAGCATCCCTGAGGGCGCTCCGACCGGCATCGTGTTCAACCCCACCGGCGACTTCGTCGTCACCGGCGACCACAGATCGGCGGCGTCGAACTTCATCTTCGACTCGGAGGCGGGACGGATCACCGCCTGGAGCAAGGCCGTGTCGGGGACGACGGCGCAGGTCAAGTTCAGCGACCCAAGCGCCGTTTACAAGGGACTCGCCATCGGGAAGCGGGACGGCGCCTCGTTCCTGTTCGCCACCAACTTCCACGGCAACCGGATCGACGTGTTCAACAGCAAGTTCGTCAAGGTCGGCTCGCCGGGTGGCTTCACCGACCCGAACATCCCGGCCGGCTACGCCCCGTTCGGCATCCAGTCGCTGAACGGCAACCTGTACGTGACCTACGCCGAGCAGGACGCGGCCAAGCACGATGACGTGAAGGGCCCGGGCAACGGGTTCGTCGATGTCTATGACACCGCCGGGCACCTGCTCAAGCGCCTGATCACCCGCGGCGCGCTGAACTCTCCGTGGGGCCTCGTCATCGCGCCGGCGGAGTTCGGTGCCTTCAGCGGCGACCTCCTGGTCGGCAACTTCGGCGACGGCGCGATCAACGCCTATGACCCGACGACCGGCGATTTCAAGGGGGCCCTGGTCAACACCGACGGCAACCCGATCGCGATCGACTCGCTGTGGGGCCTGCGCTTCGGCAACGGAACCACCGGCACCTCCCACACGCTGATGTTCACCGCCGGAATCGGCGGCGAGGGCCACGGCCTCTTCGGCGAGATCACCCTGGCCAAGTAGCTCGGACGCGAGGTATTGCGCCGGCCGGGATGGCCGGCGCAATCGCCTCGCCTACCGGCTAGCGGTGGAAGCCCACGGCCTTTGCGTGGACGGTGGGCGCGTTCTTCGCAGAGAGGACGCTATTCCCGAGGTAGCGCACCTCGAAGGCGATCGTGAACACCTTGTGCTTGGCATCCTTCGTCACTCTGAAGTACCTGTCGGGGATCCTGACGGTCTTTGAGAACTTGCACGAGTCCGTGACCCTGGTCTCGGTCACCAGGACCTGCCCATGTGGAAGGTGGATCGTGATCCTGACTTCACCTCGGCACGGAACCTGCACGCAGTAGGCAGGATTGTCGGTGCCCGACGGGCAGACTCGCCCCGGATCGGTGCAGTAGGCAGGATTGTCGTTGCCGGCTGGGCAGACCCGTCCCGGATCCACGGTTCCAGATACCGTGTAGGTGTACGGGCGATGGGCGATGCGATGAGGCGTCACGCGTGCGGTCACCCGTATTGGGGCGACCTTGTGCGTACTGGCTGCCGCGGGTACAGCTCCCAGAGCAAGCATCGCGACGATCGCTCCGACCAACCCCAAAACAGTGTATGGCTTGCGCACGCGCTTCTCCTTTTCGCTTTGCGACGTTGTCAGCCCCAGCCATTTGTCGGCGCCAGGTAGCTTTTACCCTATATACGGGCACGCGCTCCGGAAGCTGACAACGGCGTGCGAAAAAGGAAATGCGCTTGCCGACGCAAGGTCGGCAAGCGCATGGTCATTCGGTACGACTGGTCAGACTAGGCGTGAAAGCCGACGGCCTTCGCGTGCACCGTAGCGGCATTCTTCGCAGACAGAACGGCGTTTCCGAGGTAACGGACCTTGAAGGCAATGTTGAACACCTTGTGCTTGGTGCTCGGCTTCAGCTGGAAGACCAGGCTGGGGATCGTAATCGTGGTTGAGAAGTCACAGGCGTCTGAAAGCGACTCCTCGACGATCAACGTCTGGCCCTGCGGGAGGTCGACGGTGATACTGACCCGGCCCTGGCAGGGAGCTGCTGAGCAGTACGACGGATTGGCAGCGCCCTTCGGGCAAATCACCGGCGGATGGACCTTTCCGGACACGAAATACGTATATGGCGCACCGCTGACCTTCTTCGGGGACACGGACGCCGTTACCTTAAGCGGCGCGACCTTATGCGCGGCATTGGCCCTCGTTTGGGTTTTCGGCGTGGCGGCGGCAGCCGGAGCAACCGCGAGCCCGAGCACTGCGGCGAGCGCCCCGATCGACCCTAAAGCAGTATGTAGCTTGCGCACTCTGTTCTCCTGTCCATTGGGACGCGTTGAGAGCGCCAGCCATTTAGTCGACGCGAGGTGTTTGAGCCTATACACGTGGTGTGTCTAAGGCGGACCGCTCCAAGCAGTCCTGCCGCCAACGACCGAGACTGAATCCACGGTCGCTGCGGAATCATCGTAGGCATGGAGATGCCGCTGCCACGAGTATCGGCAACCGACCTCGAGACCTTTAGGGCGCTTGCGTTTGTTCGAGCATGCGTAAAAGGATCGAGGATTTGTCAGCCTTTGTGCCGCTCGCGCGTATGTATTGCCGATGAGTTCTCTCGCACCGAGACTGCGGCACGTGGTCTTGGCATCACTGCTTCTACTCACCCTCGTGCCGGTCGCGTTCGCTCGCTCGCATGGGGGAGGCACCCGCACCGTGGCGCCGCCCGGCAACTCGGGGGTCAGTCAATACGTCGAAACCGTCCCGACCGCGGGCGGCGGTCGACCGACGAACACGGTGCATCCCGGTCACGGAAGCGCCGGCGGCGCCAGCGGCGGAGGCGGAGGCGGCGGCCAGGGGACCGGCGGCGGGGGTTCGATTGCTGCGGGCACCGCGAAGGCCCTCGTCCACGGAGGCAGAGACGGAGCCGCAACGGTGGCGCTGGCACGGGCGACAGCCCCGGCTGCGCCGCCGAATCAGGCGCCGGCTCGCGCGCCACGGTCAGTCCAGCGCGAGGCATGTCGCCAGCCCGTCGGGCGACGGCCCCTCCCCGCTGACCTCGCTGGTCAAGGCGGTAACCGGCAGCGGCGGCAACGGTCTTGGCGCTTTGCTTCCAGTCATCCTCAGCCTCACGCTGGTGGGGTCCGCCGCGACGGCGATCATTCGCCATCGCAGCGCGAGCTAGTGCCGCGCGCAGACCCGCTTCGCCGTGGCGCAGTGATGATCGGCGTCCTCCTGTTCTGCGCGGCCTTCGCTTCGACCGCGGGGGCGTCCCGGGGGCTGGCCACGGGCTTCTTCGGTGATTCGGTGTTCTCGCCTGACGCCGCGATCGAGGCAACCAACCTCGACCACGTCGCCTCGGAGGGGGCGTCGTTTGTGCGGGTCAACGTCGTCTGGTCCGCCGTGGCCCCGGCGCAGCGCCCGGCGGGGTTCGATCCGGCTGACCCCGCCAGTCCCGGCTACGACTGGACCGTGGTCGATCAGGAGATCCGGGCGATGCACGCCCACGGCCTGACGGTCCTGCTGAACGTCTGGGGAGCCCCGACCTGGGCGGAGGGACCGAACCGCCCCCGCGGGGCCCGGGCCGGAACCTGGGAGCCGAATCCCGCGGCGCTGGCCAGCTTCGCCCAGGCGGCGGCGCTGCGCTACGACGGCGCCTTCCCCGATCCATTGCAGCCCGGGGCATCGCTGCCTCGCGTCCACTACTGGCAGGGCTGGAACGAGCCGAACCTGGACTTCTTCCTGGCGCCTCAATGGAAGCGCACCCCCGGCGGCTACGCACCCGTCGCCCCCGTCCTGTTCCGGGCCATGACCAACTCCTTCTACGCCGCGGTCAAGCGCGTAGCGGCCTCAAACGTCGTCGTGCTGGCCGGTACTGCTCCCTACGGCGATCAACCCGGGGACACCCGCACTCAGCCGGTCGCCTTCCTCCGGACGCTGTTCTGCCTGGGCGGCGCGGTTCGGCTCAAGCCCGCTCCGCTGTCCAAACCCGGTCCATTTCGACGTGCTGGACCATCACCCCTACGCGATTGGTGGACCGCTTCAGAACGCACTCAATCCCGACGACGTCGCCGTGCCGGACATCGGAAAGCTCGCGCGGGTCCTCCGCGCCGCCGCAGCGGGCCGGCCACGTGCTGCCTCGCGGCCACAAACGGCTGTGGGTCACGGAGATCTCCTGGGACAGCTCGCCGCCGGACCCGAACGGCGTCCCGATCCTGACGCAGGCCCGCTGGCTGGAGCAGTCGCTCTACGTGCTCTGGCGCCAGGGCGTGGACACGGTGATGTGGTACCAGCTGATCGACTCGCCGCCGATCCCCGACTACGGCTCGACCTACCAGGCCGGCGTCTACTACCTGAACGGCGCTCCGAAGCCCTCGGCGATCGCCTACCGGTTCCCGTTCGTCACCCAGCGCCTGAATCACCGGCGAATCCGGGCATGGGGCCGGGCTCCGGTGGGCGGGACCGCGCGGCTCGAGATCCTTCGCTCCGGTCATTGGACGACTCTGCGGCAGCTGACGGTCGGGGCCCGGGGCATATTCCAAACCACGCTTAACCTGTCCGGACGCGCGACGCTACGGGCCCAGATCGGCTCCCAGACCAGCCTGAAGTGGTCCCAGGGCGCATGACGGTTCGTGTCGAAGGTGGGCTGCAATGCACGCCATAGCAACCGACCGGCCCAGGGTCCAGATCCCGTGGACCGCTCGCAGGCTCGACGTGCGCGCGCTGGGCGTCTGGGCGATCGTGGGTGGCCTGGTTCTCTACCTGGCAGTCGAAGGCGGAGGCTACGACATCGTCGTCCGCAGCCAGGTATCGATCGTCGTCTGGTGGCTGGTGCTGGCCGGCGCCGCGTGCGGGCTACTGCCTGTCGCCCGGCCCTCCCGGATCGCGTGGGCGGCGATCGTCCTGTTCGGTGGGTTCGTTGGTTGGACCGCGCTCGCCTCTACCTGGTCACTCAGCACGCAGGACAGCGTGGCCGAGCTCTCGCGAGTCGCCGGATACCTCGGGGTGTTGATTCTCGCGATCGCGATTCATCGCGATCGCGACCGCGCGATCCGGCACACGATCAATGCTCTCGCCGCCGCAATCGTGCTCGTCGCCTGCCTCGCGCTCGCCTCACGCCTGCGGCCGGGACTGTTTCCGGCCGCGCAACAGACAGCGCACTTCCTTCCCGGGGACCGGGGGCGACTCGGTTGGCCGCTGAACTACTGGAACGCGCTCGGGGCCCTGATCGCGATTGGACTGCCACTCCTGCTCTCGATTGCGACCTCGGCCCGAACGCTCCGCGCCCAGGCAGCCGGCGCAGCGGCGATCCCCGTGTTGCTGCTGTGCGGCTACCTGACCTTCTCTCGAGGAGCCGCGATCGCGGCGACCGTCGCCGTGCTCGTATTTCTCGCGCTCGCGCCCGAGCGGATCCCCAAGCTCGCCACGCTCCTGTTCGCCGGTGGCGGCGGAGCAGCGCTGATCGCCGGCGCCGTGCACCGCAGCGCGATCGAGCACGGGCTCGTGAACGCGGCGGCAAAACACGAGGGCTCCGCGCTATTCGTGGCGCTCGTCTTGATCTGCGCGGGCGTGGCGGTCACGCAGGTTGGGATCGGCCTCGCCGTCCGTCACGCCACGCCGCCGCGACTGCTCCAGGTTCCCAGGGCCCGCGCCCGCATGATTCTCGTCGGCTGCGTTGTCGCGGCGATCGTTGTGGCCTTGTTCGCCGGCGCGCCTGGGCGAATCTCGCATGCCTGGACGGACTTCAAGAAACCGCAGGCGGCCGTGCTCCAGCAGGATGCGATCGGTCGCTTTGGCAGCACCAGCGGCAACCAGCGCTACGACTACTGGAAGGTGGCCGTGAACGCGACCTCTGGAAGCCGTCTCCTCGGTGGATCGGGGCCAGGCACGTTCCAGCTGCTCTGGCTGCCCCGCGCACCGTACGAGAGCTACGTGGTGAACGCGCACTCGCTGTATGTCGAGACTTTCGCCGAGACCGGGCTCATCGGACTTGCGCTGATGATCGGCTTCTTTGCGCTGGTGATTGGTTCGGCGGTGAGAATCGTGGGTCGCACCAGGACGCAGGCGCGAGCCCGAGCGGCGGCGCTGGCGGCGGCGCTGATCGCGTTCGCCGTTTCGGCGGGGTTCGACTGGATCTGGCAGGTTCCAGTTCTGCCGGTGGTGTTCCTCGTGCTGGCCGCGGCCAGTCTCGCCCCGCAGCGTGAGCAGAGCATCCTCTCCCGGGAACGCGAGCCTGTCGATGGTTCCTGGCCCGCAAGTCGGCTGCGCCTGACCGTCCGTGGCGCAGCGATCCTGCTCGCGCTGATCAGCGTCGTGGCCATTGGAATTCCGCTTGCTCGTCACCAATGACCTGCGCAACAGCCAGGCGTCGTTCTCCGCCGGGAACACCGCGCAGGCGCTCACCGACGCACGCGCCGCCATTCGGCTCGAGCCAGGCGCGGCCGGGCCTCAGCTCCAAGCCGCGCTCGTCCTTGAAGCGCGCCGTCAATACCCCGCGGCAGCGTCCGCCGCGCAACGCGCGACCAAAGACGAACCGCAGAACTGGAGCGACTGGTTGGTGCGCTCCCGCGTCGAGGTCGAAGTGGGTCACGCGACCGCAGCGCTGGCAGACTTCCGTCGCGCCCGGTCGCTGAACCCGCACTCCCCGGTATTCCGTCGATGACCGACGAACCAGAACAGGCCAGCGAGTTCGACCCGCAGGACAGCGACCTCGCCGACCGCCTGCGCGCACGTCGACCCGCGCCGGCCGCCGGCTTCCGCGGCGCGCTTGGTCGGTATCCTGACCGAGAACGATCCCGGCTACGGACCCCGGCCGGAGTCGCTCCGCTTGGTTGTTGCGGCATCGATCGCCGGCGGCTGCGGGTTGATCGCCATCGGCGTGTTGCAGGCGACCGGCGCGCTCTAAACCGACGCCGCGTACGCCTCGAGCAGCACCCGCAGCCTTCGTAGTGAACGTGAGGTGATCTGTTGCACATTGGCGAGGCTGAGGCCAGTCAACTCGGCAATCTCGGGACCGTTCAGATCACCGCCGAACCGAAGCGCGATGACCTCACGGTCACGCTCGCTCAGCTCCGCGAGCGCCCGGCCCAGATCGGGACCGTCGGCGAGTTGCGCCTCGGGCCCAGCGACAGTTGGCGATGCCGACTCATCGATCGGCTGCGACCGGTCGGACCGGTCGCGCCGGTGATGATCTATCACCAGATTACGCGCTATGGCGAGCAGCCAGGTGAGTTCGGACGCCTTCCTCGGGTCATAGCGACTCCAGGCCTCCAGCGCCCGGACGAATGTCGCCTGGGTCAGATCCTCGGCGGTGGACTTGTCCCGGATCCGATACATGACGAAGCCGTAAACGGCAAATACATGCGCGTCATAGACGCGCGCAAACTCGGATTGGTCGGACCTCAAAGGAACCTGTGGCACGCGACCTTGAGTTACGCGTGCCTACGCGGCATTGTAAGCCTCGCCGGCGGTGGCGCCGGCTTCGATCCTCTGCGCGATCACCGTAAGTGTGGCGCGTCATTCACCTATTTGGTAGTGCTTTGAGTCAGCTGATCGACTACATCAATTCATACAGCCGCGAGTTCGGCGTGTCAGACGCCGATAGGCGAAAGTTGGTGCTGCACTACCCCTTGCTCAAGGCGGCGACGATCGCGGCCCAAGCGACTCCGGGCTCCCGTCGTCACCGACTGCTCGGGCCGCTGAGTGGCTACGAGGTCTCCCACACGATCGCGGGCGGCGTGAGGGCAGGCCTACCGATCCACCCCTCCGGCTTCGATTCGTTTGCGGAGATCTTCTTTCAGCACGAATACGCGCTCGACGGGGAGATCGATACGTTCGTTGATCTCGGCGGGAATGTCGGAATGGCGTCGTTGTATTTCTTTGCGCACAACCGGGCGCGTCGTGGGGTCGTAGTGGAGGCCAATCCCCGGCTGATACCGCAGATCGGCCGCAGGCTCGCCGGCGTCGGTGGCGACGCCACCGTCGTCAACGCCGCTGTCACAGGGCGGAATGACCCGGCTGGGGTTCCCTTCCACGTCGGTCAGAACCACCGCCTCAGCGCTGTCGCTTCATACGACGGTGATGGGACCGTTCGCGTGCCGACCCTCGAGCTTGGCTCATTGCTCGACCGGCATGGCATTGACCGCGCGGATCTCTTGAAGATGGATATCGAGGGAGCCGAGTTCGACGTCCTCAGAGCCAGCGCGGGCGCGCTCAGGCGGTTCGATCGGATGTTCGTGGAGGTCCACGGCGGCCCAGATCTCTGGGAGGAATTCCGGACTGGCCTGCGAGCGTGTGGATTCAGCGTCGAGGACCGGGGATCATCGCCCCAGTCCGTGACGATCTTCGCCACCAGGGTCGGCTGATGATGGATCACCAGCGTGCTCGACCAGCACCGTCAGCGCCCGGACGGCTTGCGGGGATCTTGCGATCACGATCGACTGGCGCGAGTCGAGATCCAGCTTTGGATCGTCATGCGCGCACCCCGGAAAGCTGACGGACGCGCCGGTCTCCGCGGCGATCAGCGCTGCTGCGGCGGCATCGATCGATCGGCATGGTGACAGGTTGACCATGGCGTCAACCTGACCGCTCGCGACGTGGCAGATGGCGACCGCTATCGAGCCGGGTGTCCTCGTCTTGTGAGCCACGGTACCGAGATAGGTCCCCGTCCGAGCGAGATACCGCGTGTCGCTCGTCTCGATGGCGACCAGTTCCAGGCGGCCATCTTCGACCCGGTACTCATCCGTACCGCCGAGTCGAACCGTGCCGGCGTAGGCACCGCGCCCTCGTTGCGCCGACCATTCCTGGCCCGCGCCGAAGTCATAGACGTAGCCGAACCACACGTCTCTTGTGCGGGGGCCGTCAGCTACCGCAAGCGAGAACGCGAAATGGCTACCAGCTCGGCGCGCGTTCAAAGAACCGTCCACCGGATCAACCGCGACGATCGGGGACGAGGCGCCGAAGGAAACCTCGCCACGTTCCTCTGAGACAACCGTAAACGTCTCCCCCTCCGCCGCCAGGCGCTCGAGACGCGCGAACAGCAGATCCTCGGGGATGGCATCGATGGCAAGGGTGCGGTCGCCCCCGGCACCTCGGCCAAGCTCTCGCGAAAGCTCTGTTTGAGGGGCATCCGCAATTCGCTGCGCGGCCTCGCTCGAGACTTGGCGGCAGATTTCCAACCAGCGCGAGCTATGGATCATCGACACGCCCCTCATGGACCGCCTCGAGGATCTTCCAGTCGAGCTCCGTGTCGATGTCGAGCGCCTCCTCGGCGGGAATCGAAAAGGGCAGGGGGTGGTCGCCGAGCCTGTGTCTGCGACGCTCGAAGACAGATCGCGAGAATATGTAGAGGCAGGAGTTCTCCTCGAAGATGGGATCGAGGTCCTGCGTGCGGAGCAGCTCGCGCGGATCGTGATTGATCGGTTCACCGTCACGTGTCCACAAGCGCCTATAAATTGGAGTAACGGTGAATAAGGAGTCGAACGTAGGTAAACCCTCGACGTAGGCATTGAATGCCGAGTCGATCGTCGCCGGACGCAACAGGGGGTTAGTCGCGTGGGTCTGGATGAAAACGTCGCCGTTCAGCTGCCGGAGCGTGTTGTCCAGAATGTCATTGGCGTTCAGGTGCTCGTCGCGCAAGTGCTCTGGCCGCCGAAGCGCCAGGACCGCGTCCCCAAACCGTTCAGCGGCCTGCTCGAGGATGAGGTCGCTGTCGGTGTCCAGCACGACGGTGTCCACGCAGTCCGCGGTCAACAAGGACTCGACGATGTACTGATACAGGGGCTTCCCGCCAAGTGAGCGGTAGTTTTTCCCGGCCACCCGTCGGCTCCAGTGCCGCATGGGAACGATCGCGCATGCCGTCCGCGGGCGGTCCGGCCCAGCGTTTGTCGTTGTCAGCATTTCTGGAAGATTAGACCGGCTCGAGTTATGGCAAAAACCGCCAACTGCAGGCAGGAAGATGCCCTAGACTAGGCTGCTCGGTGGCACCAACCAACACGATCCTGCAACGCTTGCGCGAAGGCGAGAGCGTATTCGGGACTTGGGTACAGTCAGCCTCACCGACCGTTGCGAACGTGCTTGCGCACGCAGGATTTGACTTCGTGACGCTCGATATGGAGCACGGCCCTGCGTCGTTCTCGGAGGCAGAGACGATCATGTACGCGGTGGAGGCAGGCGGGAGTACGCCGATGATCAGGCTCGGAGAGGGCACGCCGCCGACGATCCTAAAAGCGTGCGATACGGGTTGCCAAGGAATCCTGATCGCTCATGTTCAGACCGCCTCAGAGGTCGAGCAGATCGTGCGTTCGATGAAGTTCTATCCAGACGGCGAGCGCGGGATGGCGCCGTTCACGCGACTGCATGGCTACAGCAACGAGCACCTCGATCAGCGACTGGGTGAGGCCAACGAGCAGCAACTGTGTGGGGTACTCGTCGAGGACTCGGTGGGGCTGGAGAACCTGAGCGACATGCTCGAGGTGCCCGGGCTCGATCTCGTGTATCTGGGGATCTACGATCTGTCACAGGCAGTCGGCCGACCGGGCGAGCTCGATCACCCGGATGTTCTGTCGGCCGTCGAAACCGCGGCTCGCACGGTCAGGGAGGCTGGAACGGCTCTCGGCGCCGTGGCGAGAGACGCGGAGCATCTCCGCTGGTTGCTCGATGCCGGATTTAGCTACATCTCATACCTATGCGACACGGCGCTGCTAGCGCAGCGAGCTCGTGCCGTCAGAGCCGAGTACGACGAGGCGCTGAGTGCCACGACGGCCTGATGAGCCCCTCCGCGTCGGGATCGCCGGCTACGGCAGCACGGGCCAGATTCGACGCAGCTTTGTAGATCGCCACCCGCGCCTGCAAACCGTTGCCTACTGTGATCAGACCATCGCTGAGCCGGGGGTCGATCCGGATGGGGTAGCACGCTTTCAACACTGGGAGCAACTGCTCGAGACGGACCTCGACGTGCTCTTTGTCTGCCTCTGGAACAACGTCGCTCCGGCGGTGACGATCGCCGGCCTGGAGCACGGACTCCACGTGTTCTGCGAGAAGCCCCCAGGGCGCACGGTGGAAGACGTCGCCGACGTCAGGCGGGTCGAACACGAGAACCCGGGCCTCAAGCTCAAGTACGGCTTCAACCACCGGTATCACGATTCCGTCCGCGACGCCATGAAGATCATCCACAACGGCAGCCTCGGCACGGTCGTCGACCTGCGCGGCGTGTACGGAAAGTCGCAGATGGTGCGCTTTGACCAGGATTGGCGCACCAAGCGAGAGGTCGCCGGCGGCGGCATCCTCCTGGACCAGGGAATCCACATGGTCGACATGATGAGACTGTTCGCCGGCGACTTCGTCGACGTCAGCTCGTACATCTCGAACGCATTCTGGTGCCATGACGTCGAGGACAACGCCTATGCGCTGATGCGCACTGCGACCGGTGTGGTGGCGATGCTGCAGTCCTCGAGTACGCAGTGGCGACACCGGTTTGCCCTCGACATCACTCTCAGCGAGGGAACCCTGATGTTGGCGGGGATTCTGTCATCGTCTCGCAGCTACGGCGCCGAGACGCTCACCGTGGTGTACAAGGGCGAGGATGATCGTGGTGATCCGCGCGAGGTCACGACCCGGTACAACGACGACCACTCATGGCGTGACGAGATCGACGACTTCGTCCGCTGCATCGTGACTAGCCGAGCCGTGACTGAAGGCTCCTCCCTCGAGGCCCTCAAGACGATGCAGCTGGTGTATGACATCTACGCGGCGGACCCAGCCTGGGCGGCGCAATGGTTGACCGCGGATGAGGTAAGACCGGCGGCGGGCGTCAAGTGAATGCCGTCGAGCGCATCTACGCCACCGATCGGGACCCGGAGGCCTTCGCCCACGGCTACCTGACCTACGTGGGCGAGCTGCTGGGCCGCGTCGACGTCGGAGCCCTGGCCCGCTTTATCGAGGTGCTCGACAACGCCCGGGCGTGCGGCGCCACATCGTTCTTCTGCGGGAATGGTGGCTCGGCAGCTACGGCCAGTCATTTCCAGAACGATCTCACGCGCTGGCGTACGCAGCCGATGAGGGTCGTCAGCCTGACCGACAACACGCCGGTGATCACGGCTCTGGCGAACGATTACGGATATCAGCACGTGTTCACGATGCAACTGGAGCCCATGCTTCGCGCCGGCGACGTCGTCGTCGCGATCTCCGCCTCGGGGAACTCGCCGAACGTGGTGGCCGCCATCGAGTTCGCGAACTCGGCGGGCGCCGTGTCGGTCGCCCTGACGGGCTTCGACGGTGGACGATTGGGCGAGATCGCGCAGGTGCACGTGCATGTCCCGACCGAGCCGGGAGAGTTCGGACCGGTGGAGGATGTGCACATGGCGATAGACCACCTCGTCATGTCCTATCTGTGGGAGAAGTGGGCTACCGAGTAGTCACGTGCCGGGAAGTAGACCTACCCCGATAGCGGTGACGTCCCGGACGTTCTCCCGGCATCCAGTGTTGCGGGCCAAGCTGCTGGGACGTTACGCGGACGTTCGCTTCAACGACGCGGGCGCGAGTCTGGCTGGGGCCGCGCTGATCGAGTTCCTGATTGATCGCGAGCGCGCGATCACCGGGTTGGAGCGGTTTGACGACGGGATACTCGCGCAGCTCCCCCGTCTTGAGGTGATTTCGCGGTTCGGCGTGGGCGTGGACATGCTGGATCTGGCGGCGCTCGACCGGCGTGGGGTGCGCGTCGCGGTCACCTCGGGTTCCAACGCACAGTCGGTCGCCGAGCTGGCGCTGACCCTTGCCCTCGCCGTGCTACGCGGGCTGACCCAGCGGACCAGCGAGGTTCAGGCTGGGACATGGCGTCAGCTCCCCGGCCGGTTGCTGGCCGGCCAGACCGTTGGCATCCTGGGGTACGGTCACGCTGGTCGCCGCTTCGCGACTCTGGTCGCCGCGTTTGGCTGCCCGGTGTTGGTCTTCGACGAACAGCGAATCGACGACCTCCCGGTGCAGATCCGGCAGGTCGACCTGGACGACCTGATGGCGGATAGCGACGTCGTGAGTCTGCATCTCCCGCTTACTCCCGCGACGACGGGGCTTGTCGACGAGCTTCAGCTCGGTCGGATGCGGGCTGGGAGTGTGCTCGTGAACACGGCACGCGGGGAGCTCGTCGACGAGCAGGCGCTGGCGGCTGCGCTGCGCAGCGGCCACCTTGCCGGTGCGGGTCTCGATGTGCTGACCGAAGAGCCACCGAGCCGTGAACACCCATTACTGCGGCTGCCGAACGTGGTGGTGACGCCCCACGTGGGCGGAAGTACGATCGAGGCGGTATTGGAGACTGGGATCGCTGCGATCGAAGGGCTCGAGGCCTGAGGCGATGTCCTCCCTTGCCAAGGCCCGCCTGTGGATGAGACGGTTCAGGAATGGTCTCTCCGTTCGCTCCGCCGTGGTCCATCGGGTGGCCGGACGAGGGGTGCCGAGGCTCGCGGGGGTGCGCCTGGCCTCCAGCGAGCCGGCGAATGCCTGGGCGCTGACCCTGAGAATTTCCGAGGGCGAATACGATTTCACCGGCTTTGCCGTACGCCGCGGATGGAGAGTGCTCGACGTGGGCGCGAACATCGGAGTCTTCTCGCTGATCGCCTCGCGCCGAGGGGCCCACATACAGGCGTACGAAGCCGGGTCAACCAACTTCGCATGCCTCGTCCGCAACACGGTCGGTCGGGGCGTTGAGGCCCATCACGCCGCCGTCGTGGGACGGAACGGTGACGCCCGCAGCGTGCGCTTGTTCCTGCACTCGACGACTCCCAGCAGGCATACGCTGCTGGGGACCGAGGTCACCACCGGGGAGAAACTGGAGCAGTCGGAAACCGTGCCTTCCGTCGGCCTGAGCGAGTTGCTCGCCGCATCGACGTTTGACCTGGTGAAGGTCGACGTGGAGGGGGCCGAATACGAGATGCTCGCGAACACGCCGGCGGAGCTGCTTCGCCGCGGACGACGCTGGATCATCGAATCTCACCATCAGATGGGTGATCCGGCGCGGCTGCTGGAAGCCTTTCGGGCCGCCGGCTTTGAGACCAGGCTGGAGACGGATCCGTCGGCGGCGATATCCCAGTTGGGCGGAATGGTG
The DNA here is from genome assembly GCA_963808605.1 of uncultured Solirubrobacterales bacterium. Lineage (GTDB taxonomy): Bacteria > Actinomycetota > Thermoleophilia > Solirubrobacterales > Solirubrobacteraceae > Palsa-465. The sequence goes on along the minus strand of CAWEGQ010000007.1, from coordinate 339,383 downwards.
CTTGCCAGTCGGGCGTGATCCAAGCCGGCGGAGGCTGCCCGGACTAGGCGTCGCCGGCTGGAGGCGCGGCGGATCGCCGTCGACTGTCCGTGCGGGCGTCATCTACGCGGTCGGCTCGATGTTTCAACGCCTGTTCACGTTCGCGCTTCTCCCCTTGTACGCGGCCGTGCTCTCACCGGGCGATTACGGGCATCTGTCGGTCATCCTCGCCGTGGCAACCTTGGTCTCGGTGGCCTTCACGATGGGCGTCGATACGGCGATCGTCCGGAACTGGTTCCTGCTCGAGACGCGGACAGATGAACGAGCGGTGTGGTTGGGGTCGGTGGGCCTGCTGACGATCCTCGGACCGGCTTCGGGCGCGATCCTGATCGCCGGCGTCCTGCTGATCACCGGCGGACCGATCCTGGGCACGCCAGTCTCCTGGATGATCTTGGGAATCGCCGGGGCGGCCACCGGTGTCACGGCGCTTACCCTGCCGCTGGCGCTCCTCCGCGCGCAAGAGCGCCTCGGAGCCTTCGTCAGACTCAACGCCGCGTTCGCAATCGCCAACACTGTGGCGACCGTGCTGCTCGTCGTGGTGCTGAGGCTGGGCGTGCCGGGGTGGCTGTTCGGGACGCTCGCGGCATATCTGGTCACGCTCGTCGTCGCCGTACGGATTCTGCCCTGGCCACGGGTGAACCGACGGACCTTCTCGCTCGCTCCGATCGCCGATGCGTTGAAGTTCGGCATACCCCTCCTTCCGCACTTGGTCTCACACTGGGTGCTCCAGCTGGCTGACCGAGCGGTCCTCGTGGGCCTTGTTTCTGCGAGTGCGCTCGGCGAGTACACCCTGGCTTCGAACCTCGCCCTGGTCGTGCTGGTAGCCGCCGCGGGGTTCGGACAGAGCTCAATGCCGAGCTTCGCCCGCGTCGCCTCCGCCGACAAGGCGTATAGCGAGTTGAGGCCGCTGGTTTCACAAGTCGTCGCCGTGATCTGCGCCCTTGGCCTGGCGGCAGGGTTGCTGTTACCGGGAGCAATCCGCTTGCTTCTACCGGCCGCATACGCTCCCGCCGCACACCTCATTGTCTGGCTCGTGGTGGGATTCACCTGCGCAGGGCTGTATCAAATTCCCATGAACGCGATATCGCTGCTCACCGGCCGGACACGGTGGGTGTGGGTCATGTCAGGATCCGCCGGGGCGCTCAACATCGCGCTTCTGTACATATTCGTACCGAGCGGCGGGGTCTTGGCCGCGGCACAAGCCACCGCGGTCGCGTACGGAGTCCTCCTCCTCCTGACCGGGCTCTACGCGGTGCGCCTCGCCGGCCGTGACTGGTTGCCGGCTGCCCGGGCGGCGACGGCCGTCGGTGTGCTCGCCTTCGGGCTCGCAGCCGGGACGTTTGCCTTTGCCGACGGCCCATTCGGAGACCTGATCGGCAGGCCGCTGATCGCGCTGATTGGCTGCGCTGGGCTCCTCGGCGCAACGCGAATCCGGCTACCGCTACGGAGCTACAATGTCGGTCGTGTCTAGCTACCGCGCAGACGTGACGCGCGCGGGCTGCTCGGTTGGTCGCATGGCGCTTCACAACGGGCCGATGCGACACAGGACGCGCCATGAGTATTAGGCACCAGGTGGCCGGTGTGGTGCGCCCGGTGATCGGCGATACGTGGACTCGTGGGGGTGGTCTGGCGATCGAGGACGCGAAGCTGTTGGGTTTGTATCTGGGGTCGCCCTGGGGTCGAGAGTCGGCTAGGCGATTATTGGGAATGCGGGACGCCTACTGGGGCGAGCGCGCGTACATCATCGGAAACGGGCCCAGCCTCCGGGACATGGACCTTGAGCCCCTCCGAAGCGAGTACACGTTCGGCTCAAATCGGATCTACCTGGCCTTCGAGGAGCTGGGCTTTGCCACCACGTTCCTGTGCGCCATCGCGGATCAGATCGTCGAGCAGTTCGCGGATGAGATAGCGGCCACCCCCTCCCGGGTGTTCATGCGGCACGAATTAGCGCGCCGCACCGACCTCCCGCGCACGGTGACGACCTGTCTCGTCAACAATCACCGCCGGTTCGGAACGCATCCCCTCCTGCCCGGCTTCTCCAGCGGCGGGACCGTGACATATTTTTCCATGCAGCTCGCGTTCTACCTCGGCTTCCGCGAAGTGATCCTGATCGGCGTCGACCACTCGTTTGTCGAAGTGGGGGTCCCGGCGGTCGAGACGCTCCCGCAGGACAAGTACGAGCGTGGGCCCGCAACCGTCGTCTCTGGTGGCGATGACCCCAACCACTTCACCCCCGGATACTTCGGGAAGGGCGTGAAATGGGTCTTACCGGATTGGCAGCAGATGGAGGCGTCCTACCGTCTCGCGCGTTTAACCTACGAGGCGGCCGGCCGCCGGATCGTCGACGCGACGGTGGGCGGGAAGCTGACCGTGTTTCCGAAGGTGAACTACACCGACACAGTGCGAATGTAGATCGGTCTGTCCTCAGACTTACTTTTTGGCTGATTGGAACATTAGGGTCGCCGTGTAGACTTGATTGTTCGCTCCGCTTATGCGCGTACGCACGGTAGCTGTGCGCCGAGAGGACCGGAGCGACCCCTCACACCTTGCTTGTGTCCCTCACCAGCTTCGCGGCCCGGATAGCCCTACATGACTGCAGTTGACCGGCCGCTCGATACGCAGCGAGTCCCGGCGCTGCGGAAGTATCTGGCCGTCATTCGCCGGCGGCGCCTCGCGGTGGCGCTGTGCATCGCGCTGCCACTGATCGCCGGCGGCATTTACACGCTCCACAAGGGGAAGCTCTACCAGGGCACGGCTCAGGTTGTGATCAATCGCCAGAACCTCGCCAACGCGCTGACGAACACTCCTGATCCGAATAGCTCCGCGGCGAACTTCGTGCCAATCGTGCAGACCCAGGCGGCTGTGGCGCGCGCCCCGAGCGTGGCGGACGTTGTGGTGGCGAGCGTGCCGGCCGCGCACCTCACGCGTTCAACGTTCCTAGCCGAATCGAGCGTGCAGCCCCAACTGAATGCAGACATCCTGACCTTCCAGGCCGCCAACTCACGGCCAGACCTCGCGCTGCGGCTTACCAACACCTATGCCGCTGCGTTTGTGAACTATCGGCGCCAGCTGGACACATCCGCGCTCGCGCTGGCCCGGAGCCAGATCGAGCTGCAACTCCGCCAGCTGAGCAAGTCTCCCATCGGCGGGGCACGGGCAGCGATTGCTCAGTTGACCGCCAAGGACAGTCAGCTGAGCACGCTCGAGACCTTGCAGACGGCGAACGCGCAGGTTGTGGCGACGGCCGTGACCGCGGCGAAGATCTCTCCACGTCCCGTGAAGTACGGCATCTTGGGACTCCTGGCCGGCCTGTTGCTAGCTGGTTTGGTGGCCTGGCTGCTCGAGGCGCTCGACACGCGCGTGCGTTCCTCCACTGAGATCGGGGAGGCCCTTGGCATACCGCTCCTCGGCCGGCTGCTGCCCCCGCCCCGGTTGTCGGCGATTGAACCGAAGCTCGCGACGCTTGCCAGGCCGAGGAGTACGGACTCCGAGGCGTTCCGGATCTTGCGGATGAATCTGGCGTTCGCGTCTCTGGACAAGGACATCCGGACGTTCATGGTCACCAGCGCCGTGGAGCGTGAAGGCAAATCCACGACAATCGCCAACCTGGCGGTGATTTTGGCCCGAGCCGGCAGCCACGTGGTGCTGGTCGATTTGGACCTCCGTCGCCCGGCGGTGGAATCGCTGTTCGAGCTTCCGCGCGGGCCAGGCTTGACCAACGTCGCGCTCGGACGTATCACGCTGGATGAGGCACTGGAACCGATCGAGTTGGACGCGAGGGATCCGGACGGCGATCTGGATGAGCGCAAAACGGCGCTGAACGGAAGGTTGGAGGTGCTTCGGGCCGGCTCGATTCCTCCGGATCCGGGCGAGTTCGTGGCATCTCCCTCGGTCGCGGAGATTCTCACCAGGGTCCGTGAGCGCGCCGACTATGTACTCGTTGATGCCCCGCCGACGCTCCCGGTAGGCGATGCTCTCGCCCTTAGCCGCCTGGTCGACGGCATCATCGTGGTGACGAGGCTGCGAGTTCTGCGGCGCCACATGCTGCAAAGTCTGGCTTCGCGGCTCCAGAATAGTCCGGCGGCGCTTCTAGGCTTCATTGTCACGGGGGACGTGCGGGACGAAGCTTCCGAGTACGGCTACGGCTACGGCTACGGCTACGGGAAGGCCTACTTGGGAGACGAGCCCCAGGGGCCTGAAGGTTCGATGGAACTGTCCGGCAAACTTCCGTGAGTTCTGGGCTGCTTCTGGCTAGCGGCTCCAAAGCGGACAGATGACCACCTTCGCCGAACCTGGTGTCCGGCCGGGGCCCGTACAGGGGACACACGCCGCCCACGACGTGCTGCTCACGGCGGTGGCGATTACGGCGATCCTGTGCCTCCGCCTGCCCGCGGCTTTCGGGGCGACACCGCCCACCTGGATCAACCTCCTCTCCCTCGCCCCTATCGCTGTCGGGGTTCTGGTGCTCGCCCCGCGCCTCGGGCCTATGTGGCCGCCGACCCCGCTGATCGCGCTGCTGGGCCTGTTCGTCGCGATCACTTCGGTAGCGCTCTACCGTGGCGCGGCGGCGGGGGCGTTCGAGACCATCAACCATTCGGTGACCGAGATAGTCGGGCTGCTGTTGATAACCACATTTGCGTTTATGTACTGCGCCTCGGCCCGCGACCGTGTGGAGCTGCTGTTCCGAGTGAGGCTGCTCCTCTATGCGCCGGGCCTCTACGTCGTCGCCAACGTGGCGGCGCACCTTGGCGGCCTGCACGTGGCAACCGTCGCAGGGGAGCCGGCGAGCGTTTCCAACGTGGGCCAGCCCGCGGAGCTGCTGGCACTGCTCGGTATCCACGCCGGGCGAGTGCTGTTTCCTTTGGCCAACGGCATCAACAACTTCGGCGATGTGGTCGGCTGTGCTCTCGTGGCCGCGGCGGTCTTGGTGGTAACGGACAGAGGCAAGTGGCGCAGACTGGACATGGCGGTCGTCCTCTGCTCCCTGTTCGCCCTGTTTGCTACCGACTCGCGCGGAGCGCTTCTGTTCGCCGTCGCCGCGGTGATCATCAGCTTGGCACTGGCGACGAACGCAGGCCTTGTGGCGCTCCCCGCCGCGGTGCCGTTTACGACCGCCATCGCCACGGCCGTGTTGGGATTTACCGCCAACACGGGCTTGGTGTCACTGTTCTCGCGGAACAACCTCGACCTGGCCACCGGGACTAATCGCCTCTATATCTGGCGCGCAATCCTCCCCATCCTCTCGCATCCAAGCTTCAGCCAGATCTATGGCTATGGCGCTAACGGCCAAATCGCTTCCGGGGCGTCGCTGCGCTATGACTACCTGTTCGCCGGCGTGACCAACCCGGCGCAGCTCACCACCCATAACTTCATGCTGCAGATGGTGCTCGATTCAGGCTACCTCGGGCTCGCCTGCATGGTGGCGTTGCTCATGGCTGCTTTTGCGCGCCTGAGGCGCGCCGGCCCGGTCCTTGATCGGGCAATCCAGCGGGCACTGATCGGCATCCTCATTTTCCTCATCCTGGTGGGGGCGACCGATGGAGCGCCATCCGTCTATACGCCTGAGGCTCTCGACATGTTCCTGGTGGTCGCCGCGGTCGCCGCGAGCACGGCCTTCCTCCCGTGGCATTCGCACCGAGGCCCGACACCAAAAGCGGTAGCTCAGTGAAGGTCCTGCTGCAAGGCCGCTCGAGACGGAGCGTCCTGACGACTCCAGGCGGAGACCAGGTGCAGCTGGAGGCAACGGCTGAGGCGCTGAGGCGCGACTTCGGCGTCATCGCCGAGGTGAGTTCCGAGCTGGAGCCCGTTCTCGATGGATTCGACCTCGTCCACCTGTTCGGGCTCGTCCGGCCACAAGAGGTGTGGGTTCAGGCCCGAAATGCGACCCGCCAAGGGAAGCCCGTGGTCCTCTCAACTGTGTACTGCGATGTATGGGAGTACGAGCAACGGGGCCGAAGGGGTCCGCTCGGCCTGCTGGCGCGCCACACCAACCGCGACGCGGTGGAGGCGCTGAAGGCGGCCGGACGTGGGGTGATGAGCAGGGAGTGGACGCAGGGTAGTGCCGCTCTGTTCTCAAGGGGCTTCACCGAGATGCAACGGGCCGTCGTGAAGATGACCGCAGTGTTCTTGCCGAACTCGCATTCGGAGTGGAACCGTATCGTCACCACTCTCGGCGTTCAGATTCCGGCGGATCGTGTGGTCGTCGTTCCAAACGCGGTGACACCTCCGCCACCGGCGTTCCGGCGGACGGGGGAGCAGCGCAGGGCGACGGAGTTCTATGAACGCTTTCGCGGTTGCGTTCTGTGCGTCGCGCGCGTCGAGGGCCGCAAGAATCAGCTCAACCTGATCGCCGCGACGCGGCAATCGGACGTGCAGGTGGTAGTGGCGGGTCAGGCCGCCGCCAATCAAGGCCGTTACGTGGCTGCTGTGCGTGCGCTCGCCCACGGTTCAGCGAACGTGCATCTGCTGGGGAGTGTCACTGAGGCGGAGAAGTGGGCGCTGTACCGTGCCGCCGCGGTGCACGCACTGCCAAGTTGGATCGAGACGACGGGCCTATCGTCGCTCGAGGCGGCTTCGATGGATTGTGCTCTGGTGGTGAGCCCCAACGGAGATACGGAGGAGTACTTCGGGCAGAACGCTACCTATTGCGATCCAGCCAGTCGCGACTCAATCGCAGCGGCCATCCGGCAGGCGAGAACTGCCGGGCCAAGTGCCGAGCTTAAGAAGCGCATCGCCGATCACCTCACCTGGACACAGGCGGCCCAAATGAGCCTGCAGGGGTACCACCGAGCGCTGGCCGGCAGCGCCGCACCAAGGCCTGCTCAGGCGAGCAATCCCATCAAGGCCTCCGCGTAGCCTTGCTCCGCCGCGCGTCGCTCGAACACCGCTGCAAAGGCGTCGCGGTAGCTGTGCTCCACGCTCGACCTGACCGCTGTCTCGACCAGCGAGACAGTAAGACCATCCGACTCTGTGATCAGCGAGAACGCACCGCGTAGCGCCGGGGGAAAGCCCGCCGCCCCCGCCGTGGTGGTAACCACGGCCTTGCCGGCCAGGATTGCCTCGGCGATCTTGGTCTTCATGCCGGAGCCGTTGGACACCGGAACGACGCTGGCGTCGATCCGGTCGTAGAAGGCGCCCGGGGAGTCGACGGCGCCCAGCGCAAAGACGTGCGGCGGCGACATCCAACGTTCCGAGCCGACCCCGGCAAGCACGATCTCGATCGCCGGATCGGCAGCGAGGGGGCTCCGGAGTAGCGCCTCGGCGGCGGCCACGTTGGCGGTGTGGGCGAAATTGCCGATCAGGCCGACGCGGAGCTTCGCCTGGTGAGATGATCTAGCGGGCTCGACGGCCATCCCGCTTGGAACCCAGGCCGTGCGTGAGACGCCATGGTCGGCGAGTAGTCGCTTGTCGTCCCAGCCGGCCACGATCGCACCCGTTGCTGATTTGAGAGCGGCGAGTTCCCGCAGGCGGACGGTCGCCGAATAACCGTGGCGCAGGGCCGAGAGACTCCGGCTCCGGCAATTGGCGTCGTCACGATGAGCTCGGAATACCAGGTCATGGAGGTCAACGATCGCCGGTCCGGTCGAACGCCGGGACAGCGGCGAGATATACGACGTGTGGAGAACGGCAACCTGAGCGCGTCCTCCCGGCAGCCGCGCCAACGCCCGTACGGCGGACCTCCCCGATTCCCACAACGTCGATGGAAACAGGCGGCGCTTGATGCTGGTGGCCGAGGTGGGCACACCCTCCGAACCCGCAGGCGAGGACGTGCCTACCAGTCCCGGGTCGAGCTCACGCCAGGCGCCGTCACGCTGGTCCCACCACGACAGCATGGTCGGACCGAGTAGCTGTGAGCCACGGAGGGCGGTCGCTAGGCGCACCGTTCCTCCGTACCAGCCCCATGGAGGAAATGGGTAGAAGTGCCTGAACGTGTGAGAGTCCACTGGCACCGAGGCGATTGTAGGTCAGCGGTTGCTCAGGAATTCCTCAGTGGCCCCATGCGCTCTGGGTCTGGCCACTGGGTACGGCTGGCAGCCGGCTGGGCTCTCGCGATTGCCGGACCCGCTCCATGGCGCGCCGGAGGATCCGCTCGTAAGCGTCGCACACGGTCGGCCATTGGTAACGGTCACCGATCGTCTGGCGTCCGCGCGCAGCCCAGCGGTTCTGCAGCGGACCGTCGTGCAGCACGCCCTCGATCTTCAGCGCCAGCTCGAGCGGTTCGTGCGAATAGAGTTGCTCGTCAGCCCTGAGCACTTCTCGGTTGAAAGTGGTGTCGAGCGCGAGCGTAGGCGCACCCAATCCAAGCGCCTGCAACAGCGCTGGATTCGTCCCGCCAACTGAGTGCCCGTGTACATAGACGCCGCTGTGAGCCCAGAGTTGGCTTAGCAGCTCCTGGTCATGAAGGTGGCCCAGCCACAGCAGCTTGCCGGCCTCGTTCATCTGACGTAGGCGCGCCTCCAGCCCGGGGCTGTAGTTACCGGAGCCCACCACAACGGCTCGGCACCCACTGCCTAAGCGCTCCAGCGCGTTGAGGGTCAGCTCAACGTTGTTTTCGGGGATGAGTCGAGCGACGCAGAGGACGTACTTCCGGGGCTGTAGACCTAACTCACGAACCCCTCCGTCGTCGTGGAGCGTCGTCACCGGCGCGCCGTAGGGAATGAAGCTCGGTTTGACGCCGAACTCGGCCTCCCAAACGTCGGCGATCGCCTCGGAATCGCTGACAAGGCAATCCGCGTAGCGAGCACTCAATTTCGCCCCCTGATAGAAAACCCGCCGGGCGACACGGCCCCACTTGCCGCGCTGCCACTCCAGGCCATCGGTATTCACGACCGTGGGAATTCCGGCCGCCGCCAGAAGAGGCAGGAAGTACCCGTTGGCGATGTTGAGGACGAGCGCCGCGTCGAACTTCTGGAACGCGGCGTGGAGGTGGGCGGTAAGCCCGAAACTCAGCGTCGAGGCAGACGTCGTCTCGATCCCAGGCGTGCGAACGCACCGCACGCCCTCAACCAGGCCTCCGCGTCTGCCCGGGATCGGGTCGCGGCAGTACACCGTCACGTCGTGGCCGGCCGCCACCCACTGGCGCGCGGCATGACGAACCAAGGTCTCGTAGCCACCGTATGTACTGGGGAAGCCCCGGCTACCGATGATGGCGATCTTCAGCGGATCTTGCGACTGGCGCGGCATCAGATCGGCGCCCTGGCTCGTGTGCCACTCCCCGGCGGAGCCGATGGGGGTCGAACGCGAATCTGCGATTTCAAGCATGGTCGTCCCTGAGAATTGGAATGCCAGCGGGTGGGTCACGACCAGACGGGCCAGCGAAACACGCGCAATCTTCAGCGCGGACCGCTCAGGACGGACCTGCAATTGGTAATTCAGCGATTTGCCGCGAGTTACGCGCGCGACTCTGCGCGGCCTGTCACGTGAGGAGGCCAGAGCCGATCGGACGTATGTCGGGATGAACTACGCCGACGAGCCTTGGCGGCCGTCGGCCGACGCGCGTTTCAAGGAGCTTCCCGACTCCTCGTGAGACGCGCGCGTCTTGTGGTGCTCCGATATCCAGCCGCCTGATTGAGGTACGGGAGGTGCTGTGTTCTGTATCGGCAGGGACGGAGCCGAACTTGAGCACTTCTGATCGGCTGAATCTGAGACATGCCTGCCGACCGTCTCGCGAACCCGTGCGTGTCGCCGCGACTCGCTCGCACCAGATCGCTGGGTCGATGACACCGCGGCCGACAGCCGCGCGCTAGACGACGCTGACCCAGACCAGGGCCCGTCGATCGCAATGCTTTCCGGCGCGCGCTTTCCTGTGGGCGGTGGGAGTGGTGTGCGATCGTGCTCGCCACCGGCTGGGTGCGGGACGCGGGGTCAACGACGGCGATGAAGAGGGGATCGGCATCGAAGCCGCGGTCGGCGCGCGCGTAGGAGACCGCTGCGCTCTCGCTCTGATCTCGCTGCGCTCGATGAGGTTGACGCGACGAGCGGCTGCGCCGGCATCAGCGATCCCGGAGTACCGGCGCATCTGCGTGCTGCTCGGCGACGATCGCGAGCGTCGGCGTTTCCGCGGAGACGCGGCCAACCACGGCGGCGGCGATCATCAGCCGTGACTCCTGTCCCAGCTCGGCCGAGAGCGCTCGTCGCGAGCCCGATCGCGCAGCACGAGCTGTGGCCGTAGCGGAGAGCATCGCCCGGGACTCACCCCGGCACGTGCCTCTCGCCGGGTGCGGACTCGCTCGCGGGCCGATCTCCGACGAGTCCGCCGTTCCCCGGCACGCCCCGCCAGAGTGGAAATGCGAGCTGCGTCGCATCCTCATCGCGGAGCCATGCGCAATGCCCCGTCGAGCCGGATTGTTTCCCCGTTGAGCATCTGGTTAGTAACAATGTGTTCGACGAGGTCAGCGTACTCGGCTGGGTTGCCGAGCCGGGATGGGAACGGCACCGTCCCGCCGAGGGAAGCGCGGGTGGCGTCGGGTAGGCGAGCCATCATCGGCGTGTCGAATAGCCCTGGCGCGATGGTCACCACGCGGACACCTCTGCCTGCGAGTTCGCGCGCGACTGGGAGCGTCAGGCCGACGACGCCGCCCTTTGAGGCGGCGTAGGCGACTTGGCCGATCTGCCCGTCGTAGGCCGCCACTGAGGCGGTAGTGACGCACACTCCTCGCTCGTCGTCGACCTCGGGAGCGTTGCTGACCATCACGCCGGCGGCGAGCCTCAGCGCGTTAATCGTACCGAGCAGATTAACGGCGATCACCTTCGCAAACGCCTCCAGCGGTGTGGGACCGTCGCGGCCTATGAGCTTGCCAGGAGTGCCTAATCCGGCGCTGATCACAGAGATCCTCAGGCCGCGCTCACCGAGGCTGGTTGCGAGGTCAACCGCTGACTTGACTGAGTCGGGCTCGGTCACGTCGCAGTGCACAGCCTGTCCGCCAATCTCTTGCGCGATCATCGTTGCTCGCTCTGCTGCCACGTCTGCGACGACGACCTTGGCGCCTTCTGCTGCGAGCCGGCGCGCGGTCGCTTCACCTAGGCCCGACGCGCCACCGAACACGATTGCCGCCGCACCTTGGATCTTCATGTGTGTTATCGCTCCTTCGGCGTTATGCGCACTATTGGCGCGGGACGAACGTCAGCAGGTCTGGCGGGTCCGGCCTCGGTGCTAGTGTCCTGAAGGGCCCTCTGGTGTCATCGCCGTGACGAACGCTTTGTAGGCCGGCTCGGTGAGCGGCCGCGTCTTGCGCGCTAGCGGATCCCACCCCGCGAGCCGCGTGTTTAGCTCAGCGACCACCCGCCCGTCGGGCGAGGTCATGACCTCCGTTAGCTCCACCTCGTCGCGGGTGACATGCGTCACCAGGAACGTACAGGCTACCGATCGCTCTTCGACGGCGAGGGCGTCGCAGTATGTGATGCGGATGGTTCGCATGAGATGGGCCTGTAGTGCGTCATCCGCCCGGAGAAGGTGATTCAGCCAGCGCGCCCGCGCGGTTTCCGCGATCGTCAGGCAGACGTTCTGGCGTAGGAAGCCTGCAGCGTCGCCATCGGAAGGCCGGAGCGGAACTACAATTTTGGCGTCGTCCATTAGACAGCCAGCGCTTGGTGGAATGCTTCAGCGTCGCTGACCAGACGCTGCACGGCCTCTATGGGTAAAGGATCGGAGCCGACCATTCTGAGCGCCAAGCCGACGTATGTCGCCGCAACCTGTGTGAGCGAGAGGCGACCTGTGGGCTGGTACCAGGTGCCAACGTGGCTGCTGTGGGCGATTACCGCATAGGCGGTCATCTGGGTGTCGATCAGGTCGAACTTGTCCGCAGCAGCGCCGTCCTCGATGACCCCGACCACGAGTTGCTCGTAGGCGTCTCGCCGACGTATGTTGGCCTGGAGGTGCTTCTTAGTCAGGCTGCGCAGCTCCGAATCCCCGAGCGTGGATTCCTTTGGCCGCATCGCATGCAGCACGACGTGGTTGACCACCAGTCCGGCGAGCCGGTGCTCGGGCGTCTTCTCGCGGTTGGTCAGATGCTTGGCTCCGAGAGTTAGTTGCTTGACGACCGACTCAATGAGCTCGAACAGGATCTGTTCTTTGTTGGGGAAGAAGTAGTAGAGGCTCGCGGTCTTGATGTCGATCGCCGCTGCCAACTCGCGCATCGTGGTGGCTTCGTATCCACGTTCAAAGAACATCTCCGCGGCGAGTTGTCGAATCTGATCGCGCCGGTCGCCTGCGACGCTGTCATCCGACTGTTTGGGTGCGCTCACGGACTGAAGATCTCCCCGCCGTCCATCTAACTAGCGCTAGGCACATTACCAGGGACCCTGACCCGAACATCCGGGCCAGGGGTGAGCGACTCCTGCTCTCGCGGCGAGGAATTGGCGGCGATAGCTGAGCTTGACAACAGGGCAAGCGAGCGGTGGCGGAGAAATCCGACGACGACGGCCCCAAGGAGGATCCACAGGGCGGTTCGCACGTCGCTCCAAGGCTGCTTGACGATACCCAAGACGCTGAACGCGACGACGATCAGCGGGACCATCGGGAACCAGCGGAACGCTCCGGTCCGCTCTCCTGTGTCGCGGCCGACCCGTAGGTAGAAGTAGGAGGCGGCCACCGACATCGCGATGTAGGCGAACAGGAGCATCACCGCGGAGAAGACGAACAGCGATTGCAGTTTCTGCGAGAGGACGAAGGCCACGGTCGGGATCAGCCAGATGACGCAGGCCGCGACCGGGGAGCCCCCTTTGTTGACCACCGCGAGGGGCCGGCTGACGATCGCGCCGAACTCGCTCTCGCGGGCTGCATCGAAGATCAGACGCGCCGCCTGAAGGAAGTTGGAGAGTCCGGCGTTCCACGAGGAAAAGGCGACATAGAGAATCAGGATCGGGGCGAGCGCCGGGGCGACGTCCTTGAGAACCTGGGCCCCCGGCACGAGGGCGGACAGGACGTGCTGGTAGTGCGGGTCGGCGACCGACAGCAGCGGCATTGCCACTGCGCAGACGACGACCGCCGCCACGGCGGCCATTACCAGTGCGCGTCGGACGCTGCGGAAGTCTTTTGCCTCTTCGGTGTAGCTCGACCCCCATTCGTAGCCGCTGAGGGCGAAGATGGTCACGGGGATGGTGGCGACGAACGCGCTGAGCGAGACAGTTGGTCCCAGTTTGCCGGCTGCGCCGAGCTGTCGGGGGGGCAGCGCCAAACATTTCCCGCGTGGTGTGAATTGATCAACGCGACGAGGATCCAGACCAGCGCGAAGCCGGCCTCGAGGACGATGAAGATGAGAGACAGGCGCCCGGCCTCGATGACATGGGTGAGGGCGAGTCCGAAGATCGCCGCGATCAGCACCAGCTCGGTTGGTCGCTCGGACAGACCCGAGAACTGGCTGTGCAGGAACGACGCCGCGAGCGAGACTACGGTCGCGGTCACCGCGGCCCAGTAGACGATCTGAACGATCAGGTAGACGAAGCCCCAGAAGGCCCCCATGGTCGAGCGCACGATCGGAGTAACCGCCGCCGGCTCGCGGGAACAGCGATGACATGTGGGCGAACACGTTGGCGTTGGCGATGTGCAGCACTCCGACGAGAGCGATCACATAGAAGATCGCCGGTCCCGACGCCGCCGGCGATAGGTCCGTAGAAGCCGAAGATCACCACGAACGGGCCGACCGTGGCGATGCTCAGCGCGAACTGATGGATCATCGACAACTCGCGTTTGAGCTGTGGACGATCGCCTGCAGCGGCTGTGGACGACACCTTACGCCTCCTCTGGGTGACCTAACGAGCGTTAGCTAGGGCAAATCCTAGGCAAATTCAGGGCTTGGTGTCAAGGGGTGCCGAGAAAGTCTTCCTCGGGAGTCTGCCGGTCTCTTGACAGCGCTGGTTTAGCCTTGGTAGGGTCACCTACCGAACGCACGCTAGGTATGACGAATTTGCCATCGACCCCGCCTCCGGCACCCCTGTCCACCACGATCTCCGAGGCGTTCCGCGCCGTCGCCGCGAGCTCGCCCGCAAGCCCGGCCCTGAGCTGTGGTGCGGAGGAGCTCAGCTACGGCGAGCTTGGGGACCTGGTCCAGCGTGTCGCCGCCGGGCTCGCGGGTCAGTCGGTCGGCGCAGGCGATCGAGTCGCGATCTTGGGCATGAACTCGATCGAATGGGTGGCGGCGTTCCTGGCTTGTCTGGATTGCGGGGCCGTGGCTGTGCCGTTGAACTACCGCCTCGGCCGTCTCGAGTTGGTGGGCCAGTTGGCGCAGGTTGAGCCGCATCTGGTCCTCTGCGACGAGGCTTTCCAGGCCTGTATCGCCGCAGCCACGAGGGATGTCGTGACGCTGACCCTCGGTCGGGAGGGAGCCGGCGCGGGGTCGATCTGGTCAGCGAAGCCGTGGGCAGTAGAGCGCGCGGCAATCTGACCCCAGAGGCCCGGCCCTGATCAGTTTCACCTCCGGCAGCACCGGGATGCCAAAAGGCGCCGTGCTCTCGCACGAAGCCTTGGCCGCGGCCGCCAACGCGTACGCGTCGAGCGCTTGGCACTCAGCCCGAGGATCGGACGCTGGTTCTGGTCCCTCTGTTTCACAACACCGGGTTCTGCGACCAGCTTGCCCACATGATCGTGGTCGGCGGGACTGTCGACCTGCTGCCGCAGTTCGGCACCAGCGCAGCCCGAACGGCGCTGCGTCTACGCCCGGCGAGCTTCCTCATTGCCGTGCCCGGGATCCTCCGTCTGCTGGCCACGAGCGACGATGCCGAATCGATCTTCTCCGCCTGCCGGATCGCCTGTTACGGCGGATCGCCGATGCCCGCGGGCTGGACCGCACGAGCTCGCCATCCGCTGGCCGAACCTCCGGCTCTACAACTGCTACGGGCTGACCGAATTCACGTCGATCAGCCACATGCTGGCTCCCGCGGATCTGGCCGCCCATCACGGCAGCGTCGGGCGTCCGGTCCCCGGCGTGGAGCAGCGGATCGTCGGCGACGATGGTCCGGCTGGCCGTCTGGTGAGGTGGGCGATGCTGCATGCTCGCCGGACCGACGCGGATGCTGCGGTACTGGCGAGCGCCGGCGCGAACACGCGCGGCGCTCCGGGGTCGCTGGCTTGTGACCGGAGACCTCGGGCAGCATCTCGACGCCGATGGCTTTCTGCACCTGCTCGGCCGCGGCCTCCGAGGTGATCAACCGCGGCGGGGAGAAGATCAGCCCGCTCGCAAGTCGAGGCCGCGCTGAGCCTGGAGCCGAGCAGTCGCCGACGCGGCCGTCCTCGGCGCGCCGCATCCGATCTTCGGCGAAAGCGTGGTGGCGTTCGTGAGCCTGCGCAACGCCGGCGAGCTCGACGTGGAGCGAGACGCGAGACGCTGCTCGATCGCGTGGCCGACTACGCGGTTCCGGAGCGGTTCTTCGTTCTCGACGAACTGCCGCGCAACGCGGCGGGCAAGGTCGATCGGCGGGCCTTGCGCCGTCATGCCGCTGAGGCGATCGCCTCCGGAATGGCGCTCATGACCGAGGTGCGCCCAATGGCACCCGTCGCGGTCGGGCCAACTGGTCGACGGGCGCGCGGTCGTAGTCACTGGGGCCTCGGCGGGGCTCGGCGAGGCTATGCGCGGGCGCTGGTCGCGGCGGGCGCCAGCGTTGTGCTCGTCGCTCGCCGCCGCGAGCCCCTGGTCAGCCTGGCGGCCGAATTCGGGATCGGCCGTGCGCCGTCGTCGGCGACGTCGGCGATCCGCGGCTTCGCCGATCGCGTGGTCGATGCCGCGATCTGCGAACTTCGGCGCTTTGGACGCGGTCGTCAACAATGCCGGTAGCGTCCGCGATCGGACGCTGCTGAAGATGTCTCGACGCCGAGTTCGACGAGGTCGTCCAGACCAACCTCTACGGCAGCTTCTACATGAGCCCGGCCTGCGCTCGGGCGATGCGCGAACGTGGCGGCGGAACGGTCATCAACATCGGCTCGGATTCCGGCCTGCTCGGGGCTTTCGGCCAGTCGAACTATGCGGCCGCCAAAGGCGCGATTCTCGGCCTCACGCTGACCTGGGCGCGAGAGCTCCCCCGGCACGGGATCACCTGTAACTGCGTGCTCCCCAACGCGCTGACGGCGATGACCGAGGGGCTCCACGACCTCCTCGCCGCGTACCGCTACGGACCTCCGGAGCAATTCCCGCGGGCGCTCGGCGAAGCCGTCGAGGCGGCGCCGCTGATCGTCCTGCTGGCCGGCGAGCGCTGGAGCCGCCTCAACGGGCGGTTGCTGAGTTTGGGGGGCGACAAGCTCTCGGTGTGGGAGCCGCCCGCGGAAGCCGCGCATCGCGTTTCTCCACGGGGGTTGGTCGGTCGCCGAGCTGGACCGCTCGCATCGAGTTCGCCCTCGGTCGTCGGCGGGCTGCACCCGGGGCCCGCCGCCGACGCGAACACTCATCTCGAACCAACAAACAGGAGCCTCGATGGCGCTGCACACTGCTGAGGAACTGACCGCGCGGCTCGCGCGGCGCCGGGGCGATTTCCGCTGGCGCGGTCAGGTCGTCGAGAACGTCACCGAGCATCCCGACTTCATTCCGACGCTGCTCTCGTGGGGCGGCTGGCTGTACCAGCGCGGCGTTCGATCCCGAGACGGCGGAGACGATGGTCGCCCGCCCCGACCTCAACGGCGAGGACTGCCACGTCGTTCTGGCACATCGCCACGAGCGCCGCGGACCTGCTGCAGAACCTGAAGGCGGCGCAGCTGCTGGCCGAGCGCTCGCCGCTGACCGGCTACGCCAGCATCGGCCGCGATGAGCTGCACGCGCTGCTCGTCGCCACCCACGACCTCGACCGGGCGCGGGGCACGGACTACCACGAGCGCGTGCTCGACTACGTCCGCCGATTCCAGCGCGAGCAGCTGATGACGGCGGCCGCCGTCACCGACGTCAAGGGCGATCGCAGCCGCCGTCCCGGCGAGCAGGACGACCCCGACCTGTATCTGCGCGTCGTCGAGCGGGACAGCGACGGGATCATCGTCCGCGGAGCCAAGGCGCACACATCGGGATCGGTCGGCGCCGAGGAGCTGATCGTGATCCCGACTCGGGCGATGCGCGAGAACGAGCGGGACTATGCGGTCGCCTTCGCCATCCCGGTCGACACCCCCGGGATCACGCTGGTGGCTCGGGCCCTCAACGCAGGAAGCGACAGCGAGTGGGAGGCGCCGATCTCCTCTCATGACGAGCTGGCCGAGACGTTCACGATTTTCAACGATGTGTTCGTCCCGCACGAGCGGGTCTTCCTGCTGGGCGAGTGGGAGTACGCCGGCGATGTCGCCAACGTGTTCGCGAGCGTCAACCGCCAGGGCTATCTGGGCACCGAGTCCGGCAAGCTGCGGCTCTTCATCGGCGCGGCGCAGCGAATCGCCGAGCTCAACGGGGTGGCGAAGATCGGCCACATTCGCGACAAGATCGCTCAGCTGATCCGGATGGAGCGCTCGATCTGGGCCCTCGGCGTCGCCGCATCGATCGAGAGCTACGTGCGCGAGCCCGGCTTCCAGGTCCCGGATCCGGTGCTGACCAACGCTGGCAAGCACATCTGCATGGAGAGCCACTTCACGGCATGCCGGCTGCTGCTGGAGATCGCCGGTGGCTCGGTCACGACAGCGCCGCTGCTCGAGGACCTGCAGGCCCCCGACATCAAGCCGCTGGTGGAGAAGTACTTCCGGGGCGCCGAGCCGGACTCGGCCTGGGAGCGGATGCGCGTGTTCAAGCTGATCCGCGACCTCGCGGCCTCCGAGTACTCGGGCTACTGGAACACCGAGATCATCCACGGCTCAGGTTCGCCGGCCGCCGAGGTCCTGGCGATGTACCGCGAGACCGATCTCGAATCCTGCAAGGCGCTGGTCGAGCGGGCGCTCGGCGGGCGCGCGGCCATCGCCCCAGCCGCGGCGACGGCGTAGCGCGAGATGTCCTTCAAGATTGCAGTGGACACCGGTGGGACGTTCACCGATGTCGTCCTCGCCGACGCGGAGGGCCGCTTCTCGCTCGAGCAAGGCACCTACCACACCGGAACGGATCTTCGACGGGATCTCCGGGGCGCTGGAGGAGGCGGCCGAAGAACGATCGCTGAGCCTCAGCGAGCTGCTCGGAGATACCGAGCTGCTGATCTATGCCACGACTCGTTCCACCAACGCGATCCTCACCGGGACGACCGCCCGCACGGCCCTGATCACTACGAAGGGGTTCAAGGACACGCTAACGCTTCCGTGAGGGCGGCAAGCTGCGGCCGTTCGACTTCCGCCAGTCCTATCCGGCTCCCTATCGTTCCCGCGTAGGCTGACGTTCGAGATCGATGAGCGCATCTCCTCGGAAGGGGAGATCGTCTCCGCCACTCGATCCCGACGAGGTGCGCGCGCTCCTCCCGAGACTGCGCCAGGACGCGGATCGAGGCGGTGGCGGTCTCACTGCTCTGGTCGATCCAGAACCCAGAGCACGAGGAGCTGATCGGTGAGATGCTGGAGGCCGAACTGCCGGGCGTGCCGTACACGCTGTCGTCGCGGCTGAACCCGATTATCCGCGAGTACCGGCGCACGTCGTCGGCCGCGATCGACGCGTCGCTCAAGCCGCTGATGCAGCGCCACCTGTCCGATATGCAGGCGGACCTCCGGAAGGCCGGTTTCACCGGTGAGCTGCTCGCTGGTCACGTCGTTCGGCGGCGTGCTGCGGCTCGATGATATGGCCGAGCGTCCGCTCTACTCGGTCAACTCCGGGCCGGCCATGGCGCCCGGTCGCGGGCAAGCGAGTCGCGCCGGCCGGCGAGGCAACCTGGTCGTCTGCGACACCGGCGGCACCAGCTTCGACGTCAGCGTCGTGCGCGACGGGAGGTGCAGCTCACCCGCGAGACGTGGCTCGGGCCGATGTTCACCGGCCACATCACCGGTCTGTCGTCGGTCGCGGTCAAGAACGTCGGAGCCGGAGGCGGCAGCATCGCTTGGATCGATAGCGGCGGTCTGCTCCGCGTCGGCCCGCAGAGCGCCGGGGCAGAGCCCGGACCAGCGTGCTACGGCCGCGGGGGCCACGAGCCGACGGTCACCGACGCGGCGGTGGCGCTCGGCTATATCGATCCTGAGTACTTCCTCGGCGGGCGACTGAGGCTCGACGCCGAGGCCGCGCCAGGCAGCGATCGAAGGAGTCGTTTCGCCGACCGCTCGGACTCTCGGTGCCCGCGGCGGCGTGGGCGATCCTGGCCGTGGCCAACGAGCACATGGTCACTGCGGTCCGAGACATCACGATCAACCAGGGAATCGACCCGCGGGACTCGGTACTCGTCGCGGGCGGCGGCGCGGCCGGACTGACGATGGCCAAGCTGGCCGAGGAGCTCGGCTGCCGCGAGGTGCTGATTCCGCGCAACCGCAGCGGCGCTGTCGGCGGCGGGCGGCCTGTACGGCGACATCGTGACCGAGTTCACGGCCAGCCGGCGGACTCGACACGAACGACGTTCGCCTTCGCGGAGGTCAACGACGCGCTGGCTTCACTCGACGCGCAGATGGACGAGTTCTTCGACCGCATGAAGGTGCTGCCCGAAGCGCAGGTGCGCGACTACGTCGTCGAGGCCCGCTACCCGTACCAGGTCTGGGAGCTCGACGTCCCGCTGCCCAGAGCCCCGATTCGAGGACGCCCGTGACGTGGCCGAGCTCGAGGCCGCGTTTCACGACACCCACGAGCGGGTCTTCGCCGTCAGCGAACCCGGACAGCGCGTCGAATGTCTGACCTGGAAGGGCACGAGCCTCGGTGCGCCTGCCCAAGCCGGCGCAGCGAAGCCGCCGCACAACGGCAGCCGTCCACGCTCCGGACGCAGCAGCTACCGCCCACATGGTGGGGATCCGACGACGAGCACGACGCTGCCGATGCACGCTGGCGAGCGTCGCTGCACCGTGGAGAGACGATCACCGGTCCGGCGATTGTCGAGCTGCCGACCACGACGATCGTCGTCTACCCGCGCTGGCGGCTCGACGTCAACGAGCGCGGCGACTTCGTGCTCGTACGCCAGGCCCCGACCCCGATCGCAGCCGAGGAGGCCGCATGACCCGAGTGGCAACGCCGCGGACGGCCGATCCGATCCTGCTCGCCGTGATCGCCAACCGGATGGACAGCATCTGCCGCGAGATGATGAACACGCTGCTGCGTTCCGCGCGCTCGGCAGTGATCAACCAGGCGCGCGACTTCTCCTGCTCGATCGTGACTGCCGACAACGAGCTGCTGGCCTCGGCCGAGGGACTGCCAGTACACGTCATCGGCTCCGAGTTCCTGGCCGAGGCGATGACCGAGCTGCACGCCGACCTCGCCGAGGGCGACGCGTTCCTGCACAACGATCCCTATCTCGGCAACACGCACTCGGCCGACCACGCGATCCTGGTGCCCGTCTTCGTCGACGGCGAACACGTTTTCACGGCCGTCGCGAAGGCCCATCAGGCCGACTGTGGCAACGCGCTGCCGACGCACCTACGCGCCCGACCGCGAAGGACGTCTACGACGAGGGAGCGATCACGTTCCCGTGCGTCCGCGTGCAGCGCGACTACCACAACAACGAGGACATCATTCGCATGTGCCGCAGCCCGGATCCGCGTGCCGGAGCAGTGGTACGGCGACTTTCTCGCCGCGCTCGGGGCCGCCCGGATCGCCGAGCGCCGGCTCAAGGAGCTTTGCGCAGCAGTACGGCCTGGAAACGGTCCGCGACGCTCGATCGCGCGAATGGTTTGACTACAGCGAGCGGCGCATGATCCAGGCGATCCGGGAGCTGCCCGAGCGGGACGCTCGACGGCACCTCGACCCACGACCCGTATCCCGGCCTGCCCGACGGGATCCCGCTGAGGGTCGACGGTGCGGATCGACGCGCGAGGAGGGCCGAGTCGAGCTCGACCTGCGCGACAACCCCGACAACTACCCCGGCGGCCTCAACGAGTCGCGCGCTTGTGCCACCGCCAACTCCATCATCGGGCTGTTCAACTCGATCGATCCGGACATCCCCCACAACGCCGGCAGCTTCCGCCGAGTGACGGTGCTGCTGCGCGAGGGCTGCATCGCCGGGATCCCGCGGTTCCCGCATTCCTGCTCGATGGCGACCACCAATGTGGCCGATCGGCTGGTGTGCATCACCCAAGCGGCGTTCGCCGAGCTGGGCGACGGGCTGGGGCCTGGCCGAAGGCGGCATGGGAATGCCGCCATACATGGCCGTGATCTCGGGGCTGGACCACCGCCACGACGACTGCCCTACGTCAACCAGGTGTTCATCGGCTCCGGCGGCGGGCCCGGGCGGCCCGAGCGCCGACGGCTGGCCGACGTATCTGATCCCTGTATGCGCGTCACTGGTCTACAAGGACAGCGTCGAGGTCGACGAGCAGCGCTACCCGATCCACGTCCACGAGCAGGCGCTGATTCCGGACTCCGAGGGCGCCGGCCGCCATCGCGGCGGCCTCGGGTGCCAGACCGTGCTTCGGGCCCAAGCGCAACCCGATGTCGATCGCGTGGGCCGTCGAGGCCCACCACCATCCTCCGCGCGGCGTGCGCGGAGGGCTCGCGGGCAGCGCGGGCCGACGCGTGGATGCTCGACGCGTCAGGACAAACGCGTTCGACGTCGACCTCGTCGGCAGCGTCGAGCTGCAGCCGCGGGCGAGCGGATCGTGTCGGTCTCCTCCGGCGGCGGCGGCTACGGCGATCCCGCTCGAGCGAGATCCCGGGCTGGTGCTGCACGACGTGCTCGAGGGATGGATCAGCCGCGAGCGGGCGACGCGATGTCTACGGCGTCGGTCTGACCGACGGCGCGGCACGGCGTCGCTCCAGCGTCGACGAGCGCGCGTCACTGATCGCCGCCGCAGACAGCAATCCACGATCAAACGAAACAAGGTGGACGAGGATGAGAGCGATATCTCGGGGCCGGTATCGCCGGCCCTGACTCGGTGGCCGCATTGCTGTCGTGGCTGCGGCAGCTGCGGTAGTAGCGAGCTCCAGTTCTCGGCTCGGGCCGGGTCAGTCGGGTACGCCGACCAAGGCTCGGGCCGATCGTGATCGGAGCCGCCATCGCGAAGACCGGCCTGCTGTCGGCCTATGACGTGCCGGCGTGGACGGCGTTCCAGATGGAGATCGCCAAAGCCAACGCCGCAGGGCGGCATCGACGGGCACCAGATCAAGCTGATCACGGCCGACACCAAGTCGGTGATCCCCAACGGCGCGTCGGTGGCCAAGCAACTGCTCAGCCAGGGAGCCAAGATGCTCGTTGTCTCCTGCGACTATGACTTCGGCAGCCCGGCGGCCGGCGTGGCCCAGGCGGCGGGGACAGTCAGCATGTCGCTGTGCGCCCAGTCGCCCCTGTTCGGCGTCCAGGGCATTGGCGACAAGGCCTACACCGTGTCCGAGGACGTGGTAACCGAAGGCGCCGTGGTGGCGACCTTCGCGCGCAAGCAGAAGAACTTGAATAAGACGTTCCTGATCGTGGACGACACTCTGCAGTACGACCGCGGCCTCTGCGACGGATACAAGAAGGCGTTCACCGCGCTCGGCGGCAAGATCGTCGGGCGTCAAACTGGAGTGGGAAGGATCCATCGATCGCCACCGAGATCACGCAGTTCCAGTCCTCCGGCGCCGACAGCCTGATGCTGTGCTCGATCCCGCCCAACGGATCGGGAGCGCTGCGCCAGCTCGCGGCAGCCGGGGTAAAGGTCCCGATCCTGTCCGGCGGCGGCATGGACGGCACGTACTGGGTGAGCGCGGTGCCGCATATCTGCAACTTCTTCATCACCACGCAGGTGTCGGTGTTCGGCAACGACGCCAATCCGGCGGTGAACACGTTCGTGAAGGCCTATGCCAAGCAGACCGGCAAGCCTCCCGCGACCGCCTATGCGGCGGTGGGTTACAGCGCGGCGCAAGCCCTGGTCTCGGCATTGCAGGTGACCAAGGGCGACCCGAGCGGTGCCGCGGTGAAGGCGCAGATGGACTCGTTCAAAAACCAGCCGCTGTTGGTCGGTCCGACGACGTTCACCGCCGAGCGACCACATCCCGCTTGATCGCCCGATGGTGGTCCTCCAGTACACGAACGGCATACCTCATTACGTGATGCGACAGGCGCCGCGGCATGGCCATCACTGTCGGGGAGTCCTAGCGGCATCCAGGCAAACGCAGCGGTCACTCACCTATGACCGGCTCGCCGACCGGCACGGCGGCCCCCGGTGGCTGGAGGCACGAGATGTTCATGTGGCCTTCCGGGGTGTCGTCGCGCTCGACGAGGTGACCATGAGTCTCGGCGCAAAGCGAGATCCTCGGGCTGATCGGACCGAACGGAGCCGGGTAAGACGACGCTCATCAACGTCGTCTCCGGCTTCGTTGGCCCCGGCCGGGGCGAGGTAGCTACTTGATGGCAGGCCGATCACCCACCTCGCGGTGCATCCGACGGCCGCGCGCGGCCTCGCCAGGACATTTCAGTCGGTGCGACTGTTCGCGCGGCTATCGGTGCGCGAGAACGTCGAGGGGGCGGTTCTCGCCACCGGGCTGCGAGGCCGGCGCGCCCGGCCGGCGCGGACAGCAGCTGGTCGGGCGCATGGGTCTCTCGATGACTCGCGGAGCAGCCGCCTCACAACTCAGCCACGGCACGGAGCGGCGGGTCGGGATCGCTCGAGCCCTGGCCACCGAACCGGCGTTCCTGTTGCTCGATGAGCCGGCAGCCGGTCTCGATGATGCCGAAACCGCTGAGTTGGCCCGCCTGCTGCTCGATCTCCGGGCGGAACTCGGCATCGGGATGCTGGTGGTCGAGCACGACATGTCGCTGGTGATGACGCGTGTGCGATCGCGTTCAGGTGCTCGTGGAGGGGCGGACGGTCGCGCTGGGGGCACCGGGACGAGATACGCAGCAATCCGGAGGTGCGGCGAGCGTATCTCGGGATCCGAGGAGGAGCTACCGGTTGCTGGTAATTGAGGATCTTCACGTTCGCTACGGCAAGGTCCCGGCGGTGCGGGGCGTGTCGCTGAGCTGCCGGCCGGGCGAGCTGGTCGCTCTGCTGGGCTCGAACGGCGCCGGCAAGTCGAGCACGCTGCTGGGTATCGCCGGTGCGCTCGATCGCGGCACCGTCTCCGGCGCGACGAGTCTCGACGGCGTCGCGCTGTCCGGGCGCTCGCCCGAGGAGATCAGCCGGGCCGGGGTCGTGCTGGTCCCCGAACGTCGTCGGATCTTCGCCTCGCTGACGGTGCGGGAGAACCTGCTCGTCGGCGCCAGTGGCTGGGCCAGTCGGCGCGAAGCCGAGGCCGAGACATCGGACATCTTCGATCGCTTCCCCACTCTCGCAACGATGCGCGACCGCTCCGGTGGCCTGCTCTCCGGAGGCCAGCAGCAACTGTTGGCGATTGGCCGCGCGCTGATGGGCCGACCGAAGGTGCTGCTGCTCGACGAACCCTCGCTCGGACTGGCGCCGGCGACAGTCGAGCTCGTGTTTGCGGCAATCAACGCGCTGCGGACGACGGGCTCGGCGTCCTGCTCGTCGAGCAGAACGTGCGGCAGGCGAGGGGGATCGCTGACCGCTCGCTGGTGATGCGCAAGGGCAAAATCGAAGACAACGCTGAAGGCTTGGAGAGTCTCGCTGAGCTCATATCTCGGTGAGACAGTGGCGAAGGCGTCACCGTGACCCGAGTTCTCCAATACACGGCGGACGCCCTCAGCACCGGCAGCCTCTACGCCCTGTTCGCCTGTGGCTTGTCGCTCGTCCTGAGCGTCGCGCGAATCGCCAACTTCGCCTACGGCGACGTGATGATGGTGAGTGCCTATGCACTGCTGGTGACGCGTACCCTGCCCTGGCCAGCAGTCGTGTTGCTGGTGATCTTGGCCGGGACTGGGGTGAACCTCGCTATCGACCGGGTTGCGTTTCGGCCCTTGCGCCGAGCCGACGGGGTCACGCTGCTCGCAGCCTCCTTCGGCGTAAGCATCTTGATCGAGAACGTGGTGCTTCTAGCTGCCGGCGCCCGCCCGGAGAGCGTCAATTTCGGCAGTTTCTTCGAGCGCGCGGTCAACCTGGGTGGGGTTCAGGTCGCACGCATCGACATCCTCACGGTGGTGGTCACGATTGGGGTCTTGGCCGGACTTTGGCTGTTCCTGCGGAGTTCGCTCATTGGCATGCAGCTGCGAGCGGCGTCAGAGGACTTCACGATGAGTCGGCTGTCCGGGGTCCGTGCCAATCGCGTCATCGCCGTGGCATTTGCCATCAGCGGCGCGATCGCCGGTGTGGCGGCGACGCTGCTGACCATCCAGAACGGCTCGCTGTCGACCGGGATTGGCCTCCAGCCGACGCTGATCGCCTTCATCTCGGTCGTTGTCGGGGGGATGGGAAGCATCCCCGGGGCAACGCTCGGCGGGCTGTTGCTGGGGGTCGTCAGCGTGGTCCTGCAGGCGACCCTGCCGGCGAGCCTATTGCCTTACCACGACGCGATCCTGTTCAGCGCTGTCATCTTCATGCTGCTCGCGCGGCCGGAGGGCCTGTTCGGCGCTCGCGCGGCCGGGGTCAGGGTGTAGACGTCGTGAGTGACCCGCGTGTTCGTGCCCTGTCGACGCCGATCGTCCTGATCGCCGTAATCGTCGCCCTCTCGTTTGCAGCTGGCTCGGTGGACGCGTCGCCAGCGCTGATCAATCTGATTCTGGTGATCGGGCTTTACGTATTCGCGGGCAACTCCGGGGTTCTTTCCTTCGGCCACGTCGCGTTCATGGCGCTCGGGGCCTACGCATGTGCGCTGATCACGATTCCGACGACCGTAAAGGGGGCGCTGCTGCCAAACTTGCCGGGTTTCCTGGCCCAGGCCCACTTCTCGACGACCCTCGCGGTGCTGATCGCCGCCTGCTTCGTGGGGGTCATCGCATTCCTGGTGGGCTTGCCTCTGATGCGTTTGTCGGGTCTGGCGGCGGGAATCGCGACGCTCGCACTGCTGGTGATCGTCAGCGACGTGGTGACCAACGACGCGGCCCTAACCGGTGGCAGCGGCAACATCACGGCGATCCCAAGCGATCTGAGCACGGCTAGCATTCTGGTCTGGACTTGCGCGATGCTGGCCCTCGCGTTTGCCTACCAGCAGTCACGCTTCTGTCGCCGGTTACGGGCCTCAAGAGAAGACGAGCTGGCCGCCAAATCGATAGGTATCAACGTCGAGCGCGAGCGCCGCCTGGCGTTCACGCTCAGCGCGATGATCACCGCGGTCGGAGGCGCGCTGTATGCCCACTTTCTCGGCTCGATCGGCCCGGGATCGTTTGACCTGTCGACAACGTTCCTAATCGTGGCGATGCTGGTTGTCGGCGGGATACGCAGCCTTTCCGGTGCCGTCACCGGGGGAATCCTCCTAGCCGGTGTCACGACGATCTTGAACAACCTGGAACAGGGACAATCGGTGCTCGGGGTCTCGATCGCGCTACCAGGAGCCACCACCCAACTTGCTGTCGCCTCGATAATGGTGATCGTGCTGGTGGTGCGCCCGGAAGGACTGACCGGCGGCCGGGAACTGGCGGCTCCGTTTAGGGGACGCCGAACTGGAGTTGGCTCGGAGAATGGAGCCTAGCGGTATCCCAGCCAGCGCCTGTCAGTGTGACTCGCCCCCATTGGGCTGACGCTGTTGCCCATGGGCCGCCACCCGCACTCAACCGGTCCTCGCAACAGTGTGTAGGTGAGAGGACAGTAGTCACTGCGGTGGCGAGAAGAGTGACGCGGCTGTCGTCGCGGCTGATGATCGCCTCCACCGTGGTTGGCGCGTCGCCGCGGAAACGCCGACGCTCGCGACGTCGCGAGCAGCACACAAAACGCGACGGTACTCCGGGATCGCCGATGCCGGCGCAGTCGCTCCGTCGCGTCAACCTCATCGAGCGCAGCGAGATCAGAGCGAGAGCGCAGCGGTCTCCTCCGCGCGCGCCCGACCGCGGCTTCGATGCCGATCCCCCCTTCATCGCCGTCATTGGCCCCGCCACCCGCACCCAGCCGCCGGCGAGCGCGACCGCACACCCCTCCCATCCTCCACCGGCCGAGCGTGCGTTTCCGCGGAAACGTCTAGGCCGGGTGCGATACCTATCGCCCAATGGCACTTGCTCGCTCCGATCAGCTAAGGGGAGCAGGGCTTGGCTAACGCGCTTCGTTTCGCGCCGTGGAGCCGTGATCTGGGGCGTGTTTCATATTGCCCGTATCGGCTACGTCCCCAGTTTGGCGAGCGCGATCTTCGTCAGTCCGCGCCGTTGCTCCACTCGACCATCGAGCCGCTTGGTGATTCGAAGCAGCCCGGCCTCGATCTGAAGCAGCCATGCCGGCAACGGCACCCCCTCAGCACGACCGGACCGATCGAGGGCCTTCAGCAGCCCGCTCTCCGTCATGTCGCTCGCGAAGACGTTGAGCGGCACGCTCTCCAAAAGACGAAAGCCGTGCGCCTCGCCGACGCTCACGTATTCGGAGATCGGTCGGCGAACGTACGTGGTGTAGTCCTGGGCTGCGTCAGCCACCACGGTGTCCTCGAACAGAAGGACCTCGTTCCTGGCGACCCGACACATCTCGCCGAGCAGGCGCTCGAACGAGGGGTTGTGCTGAAGCACTGTGACGGAATACACGACGTCAAACTCGCCGTCCGTGAACGGAAGCGTCGCGCCGTCAGTCAGGAAGACCTCGTGTCCTCGCCCGCGCGCAAGCTCGACCATGCTGGGCGCGATGTCGACTCCGGTCAGACGCTTCCGGCCTTTGCCGGCGGCCTTTAGCGCCGTCAGGTTGCCGCCAGGACCCGAGCCCACCTCAAGAACAGCGACATCAGCAGGGACCGCGTCCAGCAGCAGCGTGAGGAGCTTCCGTCGTTTGTACCGGAGGAATGGCGAATCGTCGCCCGCGACCTCGTCGCCGCCTCGATCGGCGATCGCTGATCCGACCGAATTCCAGTATTTGGAAACGTCGTATTCGGCCACGAGTCCGAGCCTACCGGCACGCCGCACCCACTGATGTCCACTGCCCGGATCGCCGCCGAGGTAGCGTCAGTGTGCGTGAGGCTGCGCTCCCGTCACGACCGCGAGATCTTCAGTCTCGTCGTCCCCGCGTTCGGAGCGCTGGCCGCCGGCCCGCTCTACGTGCTCGTCGACACGGCAATCGTCGGTCACCTCGGCCGCGAGCAGCTGGCCGCGCTGGCCCTGGCCGGCACGATCGTGGCCACGATCACCCAGCTCAGCGACTTTCTCTCCTACGGCACCACCGCCCAGGTCGCGCGCCTGCACGGCGCCGGCGAGGAGCGCCAAGCCGGTGGCATGGCGGCCCAGGCTCTGTGGCTCTCGCTGGGCACCGGGGTTCTGATCGGCTTGCTGCTGGCCGGTCTCTCCCACCCGATCTCGCACGCGCTCAACGGCCGCGATGCCCACGTCGGCCATTCAACCGCGCGCTATGTGGCGCTGAGCGCGATCGGGCTGCCGGGCATGCTGATCGCGCTCGCGGGCGAGGGTTTCCTGCGTGGCGTGTCGGACCTGCGGACGCCCCTGCGGATCCTCGTGGCCTGCAATCTGGGCAACGTCGTGCTGGAGGTCGTGTTCGTCTACGGCTTCGGGTGGGGGCTGGACGGATCCGCGCTGGGCACCGTCGCGGCGCAGCTGGTGATGGGTCTCCTGTTCGCCCGGCACATGCTCGCGGCGCCAGCCGATGACCGGCGCCCGTCGCTGGCCCGCATCCGGCCGCTCCTGCGGATGGGCGCCCACCTGACAATCCGGTCAGCCGCGCTGCTCGGCGCGTTCCTGCTGGCCAGCGCTCTCGCCGCTCGCATCGGAACCACGAGCCTGGCCGCGCACCAGATCGCCTTCGAGCTGTTCCTGTTCCTGGCCCTGGTGCTCGACGCCATCGCCATCGCCGGACAGATCATCGTCGCCCGATTGCTCGGCGCCGGCCAGGGCGCCGAGGCTCGCGCGGCGGCGTCGCGGATGATCGGCTGGGCGCTGGTGGCGGGAGTGGTGTTCGGCGCGGTCCTGCTGGCCGGCACCAACCTCATCCCCCACGCCTTCACCAGCGACCACGCCGTCTGGCGCCGCGCCGCCGCTGCGTGGCCACTGTTCGCCTTGATGCAGCCCGTCGCCGCGGTCGTGTTCGCGCTCGACGGCATCCTGATCGGCGCCGGGGACACCCGCTACCTGGCCCTGGCGATGGTGCTGAGCCTCGCCGTCTTCGTCCCGGTGGCGCTCGCCGCCAGCAACGCTCGCAGGACTGTGGGCCGCGCTCGACGTGCTGATGGTGGTGCGCCTGGCCACCCTGTCGGTCCGCTTCGCCCGCGGGCGCTGGATCGTGCTGGGCACGGCCCAGCCGGCGGCCAACATCGCCGGGCCGACGTAGACTCGGATCCGCATGGCTCCGGAGAAGATTCGTATCGGCGTAGCCGGGCTCGGTTACTGGGGGCCCAACCTGGCCCGCAACTTTGCCGCGTTGCCCGGCTGCGAGCTGGCCTGGTGCTGCGACGCCTCCGAACCGGCGCGGGCTCGGATCGCAGCCATGTTTCCGCAGGCCCGCCTGACCGCCGACCTCCAAGATTTGTTGGACGACCCGGAGCTCGACGCCATCGCCCTGGCCACTCCGGTGCCGAGCCACGCTGATCTTGCGACCCGTGTGCTGGAAGCCGGCAAGCACTGTTTCGTCGAGAAGCCGCTGGCCCAGTCGGTGGTCGATGCCGAGCGCGCGGTTGCCGCGTCGGAGCGCTCCGGCCGGATCCTGATGGTCGGGCACCTGCTGGAGTACCACCCGGGCGTGCAGAAGCTGAAGGAGCTGGCTACCGCGGGCGAGCTAGGCGAGATCTACTACATCTACGGCAACCGCCTGAATCTGGGCAAGCTGCGCGCCGACGAGAACGCGCTCTGGAGCCTCGGGGCGCACGACGTCTCGGTCGTGTTGCACCTGGCCGACG
Source organism: uncultured Solirubrobacterales bacterium (assembly GCA_963808605.1). Lineage (GTDB taxonomy): Bacteria > Actinomycetota > Thermoleophilia > Solirubrobacterales > Solirubrobacteraceae > Palsa-465. Next base: position 309,510 of record CAWEGQ010000007.1, on the reverse strand, counting down.
AGGAGCCTTCAGAGATCGTCGCCCACGGCGAGTCCTACCTGCGTCCGGGAGTGCAGGACGTGGTCTTCTGCTTCCTGCGCTTCCCCTCCGGTCTCTCGGCCCACCTGCATCTGAGCTGGCTGGATCCGCACAAGGAGCGCCGCTTCACGGTCGTCGGATCCCGGCGGATGGCTACGTTCGACGACATGGCGCTAGAGGGCAAGGTCACCGTCTACGACAAGGGTTTCGACGAGGACGCCCGCGATTACGGCGAGTACATCACCCGGAGCGGAGACATCTTCTCGCCCCGGATCCCCAACGTCGAGCCGCTGCGACTCGAGTGCGAGCACTTCCTGACCTCCATTCGCAACGGCACGCCACCACGTTCGGACGGCGCCAGCGGCCTGCGCGTGGTGCGCGTGCTCGAGCAGCTCCAGAACTCCCTGGATGCCTCGGCGCGGCCTCCGCTGCGCTCCCCCGGATCGTCACCCGCAGCCGTTGCCTGATTCCTCCGGGATATCCGCGGGGAGCCACGTGTCCCCGCGCGCCGAGCTGGGCGCCGGTGTATCGGTAGCCCCCGGCGCGGTGATCCATGACGGCGCGGTGGTCGGTGAGGGCACCTATATCGGCTCGGGGGCGGTGATCCACGAGGGCACCACGGTCGGCGCGCGCTGCACGATCGAGGACCTGGTCGTGCTGGGCAAGCGCCCGCGGCTGCGTCCGGGCTCGAGCGCGGCCGGCGCCCGCCTGGAGGGACTGGTGATCGGCGATGAGGTGACCGTCTGCTGCGGCGCGGTGGTCTACGCGGGCGCGCGGATCGCCACGCGGGCGATCATCGGAGACCAGAGCCAGATCCGCGAGCTCTCCTCGGTGGGGGAGCGCAGCGTCGTCGGGCGCGCCTCCTGCATCGATTTCGGCGTCCAGGTGGGGGCGCGGGTTCTGATCCAGACCGGCGTCTACGTGACCGGCGGCGCGGTCGTCGAAGACGACGTGTTCCTCGGCCCCGGCGTGCAGACCACCAACGACAACGCGATGGGCCGCCACGCCCCCGGCGAGCCGCTGCTCGGACCCATATTCCGTCGTGCCTGCCGCGTCGGGGGTGCGGCGGTGCTGGTCCCGGGAGTCGAGATCGGCGAGGAGGCGTTCGTCGCGGCGGGCGCCCTGGTCACCCGCGACGTGGGCGCGCGCGAGGTCGTGATGGGCGTGCCGGCGCGAGTCGTGCGGCGGGTCGAGTGACGAGGATCTACTCGAACGCTGGGCCTGACGGTCCTCACGTCGCTGCGCCAGATTTTGGCGCATGCAAGCGACTGGTCAGGCCCGGGCGCCGTCCATCAGGCCGTTGAGGTTCCTGCCCGTTTGGGTCCAGATCACTTCGTCGCGCCCGGGACCGACTCCGATCAGGGCGACCGGCACCTTCACGAAGTCGGCGATGTACTGCAGATAGTCGCGGGCGGCCGTCGGCAGCTCTTCCTCGGTGCGGCATTCGGTGATGTCCTCCGACCAGCTGGGCAGCGTCTCGTACTCGCCGACGGCGTGATGAAGGACGGTCTGGTGATAGGGGAAATGGTCGAACTCGGCGCCCTCCGGCCCGCGGTAGCGAGTGCAGATCTGGATCTCGGGGAGGCCGGAGAGGACGTCGAGTTTGGTCACGGCCAGGGCGGTCAGCGAGTTGATTCGCGCCGCGTAGCGCAGCGCGACCAGGTCCAGCCAGCCGACCCGTCGCGCGCGCCCGGTGGTGGTGCCGTACTCGCCGCCCTTCTCACGCAACTCGTCGGCGAACGGCCCCTCGAGCTCGGTCGGGAACGGACCCGCGCCGACGCGGGTGCTGTAGGCCTTGGTCACGCCCCAGATCTCGTCGATGTCCTTCGGTCCGACGCCCGCGCCGATGCACGCGGCGCCGGCGACCGGGTTGGACGAGGTGACGAACGGATACGTGCCGTGGTCGATGTCCAGCAGCGTCCCCTGCGCGCCCTCGAACACGACCACCTGGCCCGCGTCGAGGACCTCGAGCACCATCCGGCTGGTGTCGGCGATATGCATCTCGAGTCGATGGCCGTAGGTCAGGTACTCATCGGTCATCGCCTGCAGGTCGAGCGCCGGATCCTTGGCGAACGGACGCAGTGAGAGCCGCTTCGGCTCCAGCGCCACGACGATCTTCTTCTTCAGGATCTTCTCGTCCAGCAGGTCCTGCATCCTGATCCCCAGCCGGGCGGCCTTGTCGGAGTAGCAGGGGCCGATGCCGCGTCGCGTGGTGCCGATCTGCAGCCGGCCCAGCTTCGCCTCGCCGGCGTGGTCCAGCATCATGTGGTAGGGCATGATCAGGTGGGCGTTGGCCGAGATCTTGAGCGAGCTGACGTTGATGTTCCGCCGCCGCAGCCCTTCGATCTCGTCGGTCAGGACCTTCGGGTCGATCACCACGCCGTTGCCGATCACGCACAGCTTGCCGGGATGCAGGATCCCCGAGGGCATCAGGTGGAGCTTCCAAGTCTGGCCGTCCCTGACGATCGTGTGGCCGGCGTTGTTGCCGCCCTGAAAGCGCACGACAGCATCCGCCCGCTCGGCGAGCAGGTCGGTGATCTTCCCTTTGCCCTCGTCGCCCCACTGGGCACCGATAATCACGATTCCAGGCATGCCCGAATCAGTGTAGGGCGGGTCCAGGCGGGGAGCGCCAAGGCACCGGGGAGTCGTCCCGCAACGCTCAGGCCGCCCGCGGATTGTCAGCTTCGGGGGCATCCGTGCGTACCTATTACCGATGAGTTCTTTCGTATCGCGCGCGAGAGCGCTAATGCTCGCCTGTCTGCTCGTGCTGGCTATGGCGCCGGCCGCGCTCGCTCGATCCCATGGGGGAGGCACCCGCACCGTGGCGCCGCCCGGCAATTCGGGCGTGAGCCAATACGTCGAGACCGTCCCCACAGCCGGCGGCGGGCAGCCGACGAACACGCTGCATACCGGCCACGGGAGCACCGGTGGCATCGGCGGCGGAGGCGGAACCGGCAGCGGTGGAGGGACGAACGGCGGCTCGATTCCGGCGGGCACGGTCAAGGCGCTTGTCCGCACCGGAGCTGACGGCGCCGCCGCGGCAGCGGTGGCCCAGGCGACCGCACCCGCGTCGCCGGCGAAGCCGCCCCGGCCTTCCGTCCGCGGCCAACGGGCGCCGAGTCAGGTGACGAGCCCCGCGGGCGACGGTTCCTCGCCGATCACCTCGCTGGTCAAGGCGGTGACCGGGTCCAACGGAAGCGGCAGCGGCCTTGGGCCGCTGCTTCCGGTGATCCTGATCGCCACCCTGCTCGGGTCCGCGGCGATGGCGATGGTCCGGCGCCGAAGCGCGGACTAAGGCAGATAGACGTTGTCTCGTCGTCTTCTCATAATCGTCTGTGTTCTGCTGTTCGGTGTCGGCTTCGCCTCCGCCGCGCAGGCATCCGTCGGACTCGCAACCGGCTTCTTCGGTGATTCGGTGTTCTCGGCTGATGCCGCGATTGAGGGGACCCATCTGGATCACGTTGCATCGGAGGGGGCGTCTTTCGTGCGTCTCAACGTCGTCTGGTTCGCTGTCGCGCCAGCGGCTCGCCCGCCCGGCTTCGATCCGGCTGATCCGGCGAGTCCGGGCTACGACTGGACCACGGTCGACCAGGAGATCCGCGCGATGCACGCCCACGGCCTCACGGTTCTTTTCAACGTCTGGGGAGCCCCGACCTGGGCGGAGGGACCGCATCGCCCGTTCGGCGCCCGGGCCGGCACCTGGGAGCCGAATCCCGCGGCACTGGCCAGCTTCGCCCGGGCGGCAGCGCTGCGCTATGACGGAAGCTTCCCTGACCCATTGCAGCCCGGCGCCTCGCTGCCGCGCGTCCGCTACTGGCAGGGCTGGAACGAGCCGAACCTGAACTTCTTCCTGACTCCTCAATGGAAGCGCACGAACCGGGGCTACGCACCCGTCGCCCCCGTCCTGTTCCGGACGATGACCAACTCCTTCTATGTGGCGGTCAAGCACGTCGCGGCATCGAATGTCGTCGTGCTCGCCGGTACTGCTCCCTACGGCGATCAACCCGGGGGCACGCGGACCCAACCGGTCGCCTTCTTCCGAACGCTGTTCTGTCTGGCCGGCGCAGTTCGGCTCACGCCCGTCCGGTGCCCAACTCCGGTCCATTTCGACATCCTCGACCACCATCCCTACGCGACCGGCGGGCCGCTTCAGACCGCGCTCAATCCCGACGATGTCGCCGTGCCGGACATCGGCAAACTCAGTCGCGTGCTCCGCGCGGCGCAGAGGGCCGGTCACGTGCTGCCTCGTGGCCACAAACCCCTGTGGGTCACCGAGATCTCCTGGGATAGCTCGCCGCCGGACCCCCACGGCATCCCGATCATGACGCAGGCCCACTGGCTGGAGCAGTCGCTCTACGTGCTCTGGCGCCAGGGCGTGGACACGGTGATGTGGTACCAGCTGATCGACGCGCCGCCGATCCCGGACTACGCCTCGACCTACCAAGCCGGGATCTATTACCTAAGCGGAGCCCCCAAGCCCTCCGCGATCGCCTACCGGTTCCCGTTCGTCACCCAGCGCCTGAGCCACCGGCGGATCCGGGCCTGGGGCCGCGCTCCGGTCGCCGGGAACGCGCAGCTCGAGATCCTCCGCTCCGGTCATTGGACGACTCTGCGGCACATGGCTGTCAGGGCAAGGGGCATATTCCAGGCGACGCTGAACGTGTCCGGGCGCGCAACGCTCCGGGCCCAGATCGGCTCCCAGATCAGTCTTTCCTGGACTCAGGGCGCCTGACGAAGATGGAGTCCGTAGCCACCGGTCGTCGTGCGGTTCTCCTGCCGGGAAGTCTGCGGCGTATTGATGTGGGAGCCGTCGGCGTTTGGGCGCTGGTCGGCGGGCTGGTCCTCTACTTGGGGGTCGAGGGGGGCGGCTACGACATCGTCGTGCGCAGCCAGGTGTCGATCGTCGCCTGGTGGCTGGTGCTGGGCGGCGCCGCCTGCGGTCTCCTCCCGGTGGCACGCCCTTCCCGGACCGCCTGGGTCGCCATCACCTTGTTCGGTGGTTTCGTCGGTTGGACCGCCGTGGCCACCACCTGGTCGCTCAGCTCGCAGGACAGCCTCGCCGAGCTCTCGCGGGTCGCCGGCTACCTCGGCGTCCTGATCCTGGCGATGGCGATTCATCGCGATCGCGATCACGCGGTCCGGCACACGATCAACGCGTTGGCCGCCGGCATCGTGCTCATCGCCTGCCTCGCGCTCGCTTCGCGCCTGCGGCCGGGGCTGTTTCCAGCCGCCCAGCAGACCGCCCATTTTCTCCCCGGCGACCGCGGCCGGCTCGGCTGGCCACTGAACTACTGGAACGCCCTCGGTGCCTTGATCGCGATCGGGCTCCCGCTGTTGCTCTCGATCGCGACTTCGGCGCGGACGCTCCGCGCCCAGGCAGCGGCCGCCGCGGCGATCCCTCTGTTACTGCTGTGCGGCTACCTGACCTTCTCTCGCGGTGCCGCGATCGCGTCGGCGGTCGCCGTGCTCGTATTCCTCGCCCTCGCACCCGAGCGGATCCCGAAGCTCGCCACGCTCCTGTTGACGGGCGGCGGAGGGGCGGCCCTGATCGCCGGCGCCGTGCATCGCAGCGCGATCGAGCACGGCCTCGTGAGTGCGGCCGCCAAACACCAAGGCTCCACGCTATTCGTGGCGATCGTCTTGGTCTGCTTGGGCGTGGCGATCACACAGGCGGGTATCGGCCTTGCCGTCCGTCACGGGACGCCGCCGCGACCACTGCAGGTCCCCCGGGACCGCGCCCGCATGATTCTCGCCGGCTCGGTCGCCACCGCGATCCTGGTGGCTCTGCTCGCGGGTGCTCCGGGGCGGATCTCGCACGCCTGGACGAACTTCAAGAAACCGCAGGCGGCCGTGCTCCAGCAGGATGCGATCAGCCGCTTCGGCAGCACCAGCGGCAACCAGCGCTACGACTACTGGAAGGTGGCCGTAAATGCGACCTCCGGAAGCCGCGTCCTCGGTGGCTCGGGGCCAGGCACGTTCCAGCTGCTCTGGTTGCCCAACGCCCCGTACGAGAGCTACGTGGTGAACGCACACTCGCTCTACGTCGAGACGTTTGCGGAGACCGGGCTCATCGGGCTTGCGCTCTTGATCGGATTCATCGCGCTGGTGATCGGTTCCGCCGTCAGAATCGTGGCTCGGACCAGAACGCAGGCCCGAGTCCGCGCGGCGGCGCTGGCCGCCGCACTGGTCGCATTCGCCGTTTCGGCCAGTTTCGACTGGATCTGGCAGGTCCCGGTGCTGCCCGTGGCGTTCCTCGCGCTCGCGGCGGCCAGCCTGGCCCCCCACCGCCGGAAGGGAATCCTCGCCGGGGATAGCGAGCCTTTGGATCGTTCCTGGCGGGGCAGCCGCGGGCGCCTGGGCGTCCGTGGTGGAGCGATCCTCCTCGCCCTCGCCAGCGTCGTGGCGATCGGGGTCCCGCTGGCGATCACCAATGACCTGCGCAACAGCCAGACGTCGTTCACCGCCGGGAACACCGCGCAGGCATTGACCGAGGCGCGCGCCGCAACTCGGCTCGAGCCCGACGCCGCCGGGCCTCAGATCCAGGCTGCCCTTGTTCTGGAGGCACGCCGTCAATACACCGCCGCGGCGTCCGCCGCGCAGCGGGCCACGAGCGACGAGCCGCAGAACTGGAGCGACTGGCTGGTGCGCTCCCGGATCGAGGCCGAGGCGGGTCACGCCGACGTAGCGCTCGTGGCCTTCCATCGCGCCCAATCGCTGAATCCGCACTCACCTATATTCCGCCAATGACCGACGGGCTACACCACGCCTTCGAGCCGGATCCCCAAGATGACGAGCTCGCCGACCGGTTACGGGCCGATCGACCCCTTCCAGGCGCCGGCTTCCGTGGCGCTCTCGGCCGCCACCTGGTCGAGCACGATCCCGGCTACGGCCCACGACCCGAATGGCTCAGTCGCGGCATCGTCGCCTTAGTTGTTGCTGGTGGCGTCACACTCGCCGTCGGAGTCCTCCAGGCCACCGGCTCCCTCTAGTCAGCGTCCAGGATCTCTCGCAGCTTTCTGAGCGAGCGTGAGAGGATCTGCTGAACGTTGGCCAGGGTCAGGCCGGTGAGTGCAGCGATCTCGGGACCGTTCAGATCCCCGCCAAACCGAAGGGCCAGAAGCTCGCGCTCGCGCTCGCCGAGCTGGGCCAATGCATGGCTCAGGTCTGGACCCTCAGTGATACGTGCCTCCGGCCCGGGCAACGTTGGCATCGCGTACTCATCGATCGGTTCGGATCGGTCGGATCGGTCGCGGCGGTGATGGTCGATCACAAGGTTTCGTGCGATGGCCAACAGCCAGGTCAACTCCGAGGCCTTTCTCCGGTCGAAGCGACTCCATGCATCGAGCGCGCGGACGAACGTAGCCTGGGTCAAGTCCTCTGCCGTCGGCCGGTCCCGCACCCGATAAGCAATAAATGCGTAGACGCGCCAAACGTGGTCGTCGTACACGCGGCGGAACTCCGAGCGTGCTGCCTTTTGTAACCGTATTGGAGCCAAACGAGTGCGGGCCTTTTCAGACGATACGGCCACGCAGAGCAGACAAAGCCGCAGCGGGGACCGTCTCTGACGCGCTAGCAGTTGCCGTTGGCGATTGCCGACACGACGTATCGCGCGGCGAACCGCGCGGAAAGGCTCTGGCAGTTCATCGGGCGACGCGAGTCGGGAAAGCTTCCCGCTCCTGTGACGCGCGCTTCTTGGGGTTCCTGGATAGTACAGCCGCCTGCTGGAGCTAGAGACGATGGCAACGTACGCTCGTCAGATGGCTGAGTGCAAGTCTGATCGGCCGCGGCGGTGATGATCGATCAGCCGGTTTCCGCGGGATTCCCGGTAGCCAATATGCCAGAAAGGCGTAGCACGCAGCACGTCTGCTCGACAGACGCGAGCAAATTTCTGAGTCCTCGCAATTCACCTTTTCCTGGTAGCCGATGCGACCCGACTAGCTAGTGCGACACCGCGTGGTCGTCGGCCAAGCTGGCGCTCGATTCGTAAAACGTGGCGGCCCCGCGATCGTCTAGCATCGGCGCTCGCGGGCTGCGACCTATCGTTGAGGCCCGAGCCGAACCAGGACACCATTGACAAAAGCTCTCGTCACCGGCTGTGCCGGATTCATCGGTTCCCATCTCACTGAGTCGCTCTTACAGGACGGAACGGAAGTGCTCGGGATCGATTGCTTCAATAACAACTACGGGCGCGCTGAAAGCTGGCCAATCTCGCCCACGCGCAGAACTGGGATGACTTTAAGTTCGTGCCTATCGACCTCGCGACTGGAGACCTTCGTCAGCTAGTTGACGACTGCGACGTCGTCTTTCACCTGGCCGCAGAGCCTGGCGTGCGCGCGAGTTGGAGCGACCGCTTCGAACACTACGTTCGTAACAACGTGATGGCCACTCATCACGTGCTCCAAGCGGTAATCGACGACACGGCGCGGCGGCTGGTCTTTTCGTCGTCGTCATCGGTCTATGGGCAGGCCGAGAGTTTTCCCACCACCGAAACGGCACTGCCTCGGCCAGTTTCACCCTACGGGTACCAAGTTAACCGGTGAGCAACTCTGTCAGGCGTACCGAGAGAACTATGGAGTTGAGTTCGTCGCCTTGCGTTTCTTCTCCGTGTACGGACCTCGGCAGCGCCCAGACATGGCGTTCAGGCGATTTTGCGACGCGGCGTTGAACGACGATGAAGTCACCATCTTCGGAGACGGGAAGCAAACTCGTGATTTCACCTACGTGAACGATATCGTGGCCGCTACACGCGCTGCGGCTACGGAACATGCCTGTGTAGGCCGTGTGATCAACGTTGGAGGCGGGTCTAGAGTGACGCTTGCAAGCACCTGAAGCTGCTCACCGAGGTTCACGGCCGACCTATCGCGACGCGTTATATCGAGCGGCAAAAAGGGGATGTGCGTGACACGGGTGCAGACACTTCCCTCGCGTCTGAGCTGCTCGGCTTCCGAGCTGAAATGCCGTTCGCAGAGGGCCTCGCCGCCGAGTACACGTGGTGCCAGGAGCGGCGAACCAGCACCGCATTGCCGTGAGTGAACTGTCTGGACGGCGTCGAGCTGGTGGAGGCGCGCCGCTCGGACATCGAGGCCCCATCGCTGAAGGTCCTATTTGTCACGAATATGTGGCCGGATCGCGTGATGCCGCACTACGGGCCATTCATCGCGAGTCAGGCTCGGTCCTTGGAGGCGATCGGAATCAGTATCGACGTCCTGGCCATCCGCGGCTATGTGTCGTCACGGGCGTACGTGGTTGCTCGCCGCCCGTTGCGTCGTTTGATTTTCGACAGGCGGCCGGACGTGGTTCATGTTCATACGGGACATGCGGCCGCAGTGGGTCTTTTCCGCGTCCCGGCGGCCAGGGTCGTTTCGTTTGTAGGTGGAGATCTTCTGGGGAGCCAAACGACCGAGGCATCCCGATGAAGAGCCGCGTCGAGGTACCGCTGTTTAGGCGTCTGGCTTACCTTGCGGATGCGACGATTACGAAGTCCGAGGAGATGGCGCAGGTGCTGCCGGCGGGACTGCGACCACGCAACCATGCGATTCCGAACGGCGTGGACCTCCGTCAGTTTCAGCCGCGCGACCGGTTGCTCGCGCGACGAGGCCTCGGATGGGCAACCCGCGGAGCACGTGGTCCTATTTCTGGGGAAACCCTCGCAACCCTCGAAAGAATTTCGCCCTTGCGAGCGACGCCGTCGCTCTGCTTGCCCTCGCGGGGTCAAGGTTCGCCTTCACGTCGGCTGGGGAGCGCGCCCCGAGAGCATCCCGAACCTGATGGCCGCCGCGAATGTGCTCGCGCTGCCGTCACGGTCTGAAGGTTCGCCCAACGTCGTCAAGGAAGCCATGGCGTGCGCGCTGCCGGTGGGGCGACACCCGTCGGCGACGTAGCCGAACGGATCGGCGGAGTCGCGGGATGCTTTGTCGTGGAACCCACTGTGGACGCCGTTGCTAGAGCGTTAGCGCTAGCCGTACGAGAGCCGCCGTCGATGGCGGCGAGGGTGGCTGTGGAGGGCCTCGGACTCGAGGCTACCGCTCGGCGCATCGAGTCCGTGTATCGGACCGCCCTGAGGGCGCGTGCGGGCCGCGTTCGGCGCCTGGCCTGGTGAGCGGCGGGCCGCAGCACGTCAAGCCGACGCCTTGGATATCGCTGACTTTGGTCGGAGGCGTCTGTCGAGTTGCTCCAGGAGACCAAGTCTCGGAGCAAGGTCCCACGGTTCACAGAGGCGAGCGTTTACTGATTTTTCGCTTCCCAGCAGCCCCCGCGGACGTGCTCTTTACCGCGTATGCTGCTCTTGAGACCGATTCAACCAGTACGATGGATTATCCGATGCATGAAGCATTGATTTACTTATTTTTACACGGATTGTGAACGGCGATACTCGACGGAGCGGGCCTCGGACCGGGTTGCAGGCACGACCGGCCTTCTGAGTGAACCGACGGCGCGCCCGTCCTGGCAGGCGGCAGTGGACGAAGACTTCACAGTCGAGGGAGCACTCCGAGCACTTCGAGTCCGGTGGCGAATCGTCGTCCTGGCGGTGGCGCTGTGCTTTGGCGCTGCGGCGGCAGTCGTATTTTCAGAACAGCCGCAGTACGAGTCGAGCGCCGAGCTGTTTGTGGAGATGAGGCACGACGGCGAGCGATCTCCAGTCTCTGTACCAGGGAGGCCAATTCAGCCAGAACCAGGTGCAGTCCTACGTCAGCCTCGTTCATAGCCCTCTGATTCTTGGTCCCGTACTCGCCGCTTTGGGCTTGCGAGAGTCGGAGGCCGCTCTGGCAGCCTCAGTCTCGGCGAGCGCTCCGACTAACACCGTGCTGATCAACATCCACGTACGAGATCCGTCGCCATTACGTGCTCAGCGGATCGCGGCAGCCGTTGCGTCCCAGTTCATTAACTTGGTCTCGCGCTTAGAGCAGCCGCTTTCAACTGGAACTCGCCCGTCAAGCTCAGCGTAAGTTACCCTGCCAGTCTTCCGACTTCGCCTGTCTACCCCCGCAAGACGCTAACGCTCGCCATCGCGCTTTTGGTGGGTCTGCTCGTCGGTGCTGCGCTTGCATTTGTCCGTCAACGGATGGATACGCGCCTCAGATCAGCTGATGAGCTTGCCAGCCGGTGGGGTCTGAATCTCCTCGCCGTCATCCCGGAGGATCGAGACTCCGTAGAAGGGGTCGCTCTTCTTCTCGATCCCAACCCTGGCCGTGGAGAGGCACTGCGGTATCTCAGGACGAACCTGCAGTTCGTCGACCTTGATCACAATGTGGATTGTCTGCTGATCACGTCATCGCTGCCGGCGGAAGGCAAGACGACGACTGCATTAGGCGTGGCGGATGCCATCGCAACGGCTGGCTCTGACGTGATCGTGCTTGAGGCAGATCTTCGTCATCCGAGCTTCGCAAGATATCTCGGCATCGAGGTTCCCGGGGGACTCACCGACGCGCTCGTTAGGAAGGGACCGTCGACCGATCTACTCGTGCCCTGCGGCAAGAGCGGACGTCTTCGACTTCTCACCGCTGGTCGCATCCCGCCGAACCCGAGCGAACTTATTGGCTCTGCTCGAATGAAGCAGCTCATCGATGAGCTGAGGAGCGCCTGCGATGTCTTGGTGATCGACGCTCCCCCTCTTCTTCCAGTGACTGATGCTGCCGTGCTGGCTACCATCGCAAGCGGGGTTGGCGCCCGTTGCGCAGCCCGGGCGCGTCGGTCGCACAGACATCTCGCGGTCTCTGGAGTCGCTCGCTCGGGTCAAAGCCACCGTATTGGGGGCAGTAGCAAATAAGGTGCGAGCCGGAGCAGGAACCGGCTACGGGTACGGCGGTCGGTATGGATACGGCTAGCCGCTCAATGACCACCCGGATAACGCGGATACGCGAGGACCCGAAGTGGACGGTATTGGAGTCGAACGCGCCGGGCAAGGCCTCCCTGCCACGACCCCGCGAGAGCCCTCCTCTTCCACAACCAGAGCTCGTCATGAGGCGCTGTGAACGTGGCCGCGTTTATGTTCAGGCTGACACCAACTCGGTTCACACTCACCACGCTGCGAACGCAGGCTAGGCGCCCGAGCATCCGTGCGCTGGTTGGGACGCTTTGTGGGAGCGCCCCCGGATTCGCCTTGCCCTTCGCCGTGGCTGCGCACTTCGGAGTAGGCCGGACGAGTGACGCCTATGTCTACGCGCTATCTATCGCGACTTTCGGTTCGACGCTTTCGATCTCGGTCCTTGAACCGAACGGGCTGCCGCTCGCGCAGTCCGCCCTGCAGCGCGGCCCGCAGAGCCTTGCGCTCCTTTGCTCAGCGGACCTCACTTCCGCGCCGCAGGTGTCGTTGGCGTCGCAGCTGTGCCGGTGGTAATCATCGGAGCGCTCGCGGTGGGGGCAAGATCGAGCTGGACATCGCCTGAGCAGCACCTCGCGATCGTGCTCATCGGCATATTTCTAGCGCTCCTAATTGCGACAGGCGCCAGCAGTATTTTGGCAGCCTGTCTGTACGCGCTGGACGATTTGCTCGTCGCCGACACTCACACAAGGCCTACGGTCGGTTGTTCCACTTCTCACTTTGATCGTGATTGGTAAGGGGCCGGGCGCCGCGGAGTCCCTTGCCGCCGCGGTAATGGGCGGTGAGCTGCTGCGTATCGTGAGTTCTCTCCTATCGGGTCCGTAAGTTGGCCAGGCTCCGCTGCGTGCATCATCGGCCCCGAGTAGGAAGCTCGTCAGCCTCTGGCGCGCAGCGGGACCGGCGGCGCTGGGGATCTTCGTTCTCGCTGCAAACCCCGTGGTGGATCGGACCGTGGCGGCCAGATTCGGGCCTGGTTCGGTGACGATCCTCGATCTGGGCGAGAGATCTTCTACGTGCCGATGACGGTTGTCCGAGTCCTCGCTTGTCCTGGTTGCTGGCGCGCGGTGGGCGCGAATTGGGTTTGAGCGTCGGCCGGTACTGCAGCGAGACTTCTACAGGTCGATCCGGCTTGCACTCGGCTCGCGACGGCCCTAACTCCCTCACTGCGGTCGCCCTGGCTGATCGCGCCGAGTCTGCTCGTCGCCTTGGCGGCGTACCGACGCAGCGTGTGGCCACCGTCTGCCTCTTCTTTGCCGTCGGCATTCCCGGCGCGAGCATGTGGATGATGTGCGGTCGAATGTTGACTGCCACCCAACACACTCGGCATCCTCCCGATATTGCCTCGTCGAAGCCCTGGTAGTCAACCTCGTCGGGGATCTCATCGGGGCCCATTTCCTGGGTGTCGCGGGATCGCGTTGGGGAGTGCTGCCGGAGGACGCTGAACGGAGGACTCGGGGTGATCATCTGCGGTCTGTTGTTCCGCTAGAACTCCCGGGGGCCAACGTGGCTGCGCGCACACGGAGCCGGAAGGTTGCCGCGTAGACGCTCGAACCGTCTAGAGACGAGCTAGTCAGGACAGGCATGCCGAGTCGCCCGCACCGAGGCGTCTGAGGATCGCCGTCTGCACGCACACCTTCCTACCGACCGTAGGCGGCGCCGAGTTGGGCATCCACGAGATTTATCGGCGCATCGGGCAGGCACAAGAAGTGACAATTCTCGCACCAACGCCACGAGGCGAGGCGCCTCCGACCAGTGGGTCTGGCCCGCTTACCGAGCGAGCTATGACTTGCAGTTCTTTGGGAGTCGCGCAACGAAAGGCTGCGTGCCGCTTCGACCGCGCCGCACAGTGGACAGGCGCCTCGCAGGCCGCAGCCCTGCTTAGGCAAAGGCGGCATCTCGGCGTGGACATAATCAACTGTCACTTTGTCAAGCGCAACGCGCTCACGATCGTCGTGGCCCATTTTTTGCTCCGCATCCCGGTCGTGCTGTCCTTGGTCGGGAGATCCGACGTATTAGGAGGCCTCAGTCGCAGGGCCCGGCTGCACGCCGTGATGGTCATGAAGCTCGCGGACGTCTTGGCGCCCAATAGCACCTACTACCTCGAAGGATCGCGGCTGCAGGACCGCGCGGCCATCGTTCCGTATGGGGTTGACACCGACGCGATCCAACCGGGTCATATGCGGGCCGAAACGCGCTCACAGCTAGGCTACGACGCGGGGAACTTCATCCTGCTCGCGGTTCAGCGGTTGGCTCCTCTCAAACGCGTCGACATGCTCATTTGGGCGCTGAAGCGAATGTTGCCGGAGTGTCCCGGCGCGAGACTCCTCGTGGTGGGCACGGGCCCCGCGGAGCCTGAGCTCCGCGCCCTAGCACGAAGGCTCGACGTCGCCGACGCGGTGCGGTTCTGCGGGTACGTCGACGCTGACCGTCTGCCGGCAATGTTCGGCGCCGCGGACGTGTTCGCGAGCCATTCGGAGTCCGAGACCTTCGGTGTCGTTTTCGCCGAGGCGATGGCGGCCGGGCTGCCGATTGTCGCCGCGGACACGTCGTCCGTGCGCCACGTTCTCGACGACGAAAGCTCGGTGATCGTGGCGGCCGATAACATCCATGAATTCGTCCAAGCCGTGATCAGGCTGGCCAAGGACAATGGCCTACGCCAGCGAATGTCGGCGGCTGGGCGCCGGCGGGCCGTAGAGGATTTTCAATGGGATTCCGTAGCCCGGCGTTACCAGGAAATCATCGAACAGCTCGGCGTCCCCCCGCTTCACGGCGCGGAACGGAGTTGAGCTAGATCGTGGTTCGCAGCCCGATTCTGTTGCGATCCCAGCGGTGGCGGAGTGTCCCCCGTTCGGCGGGCGCGAGGGCGGGGCGGGGACTCGTCGGCTGGGCGGGCACCGCGCTCGGCCTCGTCGGGCTAGGCGCCTTGGTCACCAAGGCGCCATCGCTTACCGCGGCTATCGCACTGGCATCGGTCGGCACCGTGATTTGTGCAATCGCACCGGTCGATTTCCTGCCGATCGCTGCTGTGCTGGTCTCGGTCGTTACCCCCGTGCAAGTGATCAAGCTCGCACTTGGAGGAATCCCGTTCGCGCTCTGGCTCTTCCGTGCCGATGTGAGACGGCCGGGTGCTCTGACGCGAGCGCTGGCGGCGGCTGCGGCGGCGTGGAGCCTCGCTGCAATGGCCACGGCGCCGTTGCACAAAATCAGCGGTATCACGTGGGAAGGTGCATTTCTGCTCGCCATCATCGCGCCGCTCGTGTGGTCGATGCCGGTGGTTTCGAACAGGGTACGACGTACGTACGTGACCACCGTCGCGATCATCGCCGCCTACGGCATCGTCGAGAAGTGGATTTTGCATAGCAACCCCCTATATGGTCACCTACTCGCGAGCGACCCGCGGAATGCAGTCCTCCAGATTTGGAGTTCCTATCGGGCTACGACTGTCATCGGACAACCACTAATCGACGCCACGATCTTTGGCCCAGCGTTGATTCTTGCTCTGGATGACTACTTGAGTGCCGACGGGGATCGCCGCTGGGTGCTGATGAGAGCGCTACTGCTGGTCGGGGGTCTCGTTGCGACCGTTTCACGTGGACCGACAATCGCCGTAGCGTTAGGAGTGGTGCTTCTGATCGGCATCCGTCGATCACGCGGGCGGAGGCACGCGTGGCGGCGCTTCGCGCTCACCGGCGCCGCAGCAATAGCCGCGACCATCGCCGTTCCGCTACTGGTCGCCCGGGGCACCTCTACCGAGGGCGCGGGCTCCCTGAGTCAGCGTAGCTTCCTGGTTCAGGATACGGAGTTGGCCCTGAGCCACTCGTATCTGCTTGGCGTTGGTCCCGGGCAGGCTGAGTCCTACCGCGAGGCGCAGATGTTGCCACGGAGTGGGACAGCGCTCGAAAGCGCACTCGCGCAGGTCCTCGTGGAAATCGGGATCCCAGGACTCCTGCTGTTGGTCGCCGCGATGGCCTCCGTGGTGCTTCCGGCGCTGCGACGTGCTGAGTCTGCTGGCGCGGCAATTGCTGTACTCGTGATGCTGGCCGCATTGGGTACCTATGATTCCTTGGAGAGCAGACAGAATCTCATGCTGATTCTCGGCTTCCTGCTCTGCATGACGGGACCCCGAGCGTCCGCGCGTGCCTCATCAGGCAAGCAGGGCCTAGTTTGAAAGAGAGGGATAGGGCCCTGGCGGCCAACCGCGAATCGCCTGAGATCATGGACCAGAAAACGCTCAAGACGCGCGCGAAGCGGGCATTGCTAAAGCCGGCCTTTTTCTTCAACCATAAATTTGCCTACATGGCTCGAATTGATATGGCGTTCTCTCGTGGGGCGTTGAATGTCGCAACGCGTCGCCTCGACGTCAGACGCCCAGCAACCTGGGAATTCTCGGCGTTCAGCCAGAATGGCGAGGATGGGATCATCGACCACCTGCTCTCTCTCGTCCAGGAACCGAACCGCTATTTCCTGGAGATCGGGGCCGGCGACGGCTTGGAAAACAACTCGGCGCATCTCGCCTTCGCTAAGAAGTATGACGGCATCATGATTGAGGGCGACGCGGTGCGGTCGGCCGATGCTCAGAGGTTTCTTCAGCCGATCAATTGGTCGGTGCGATATCTAGATTGGTTCGTCGAGCCGGGTCACGCCCCCGCCGTGATCAATGAGTGCATTTACATCGACCCGGATCTCTTCTCGTTGGACATTGACAGCAATGATTACTTCGTCATGAAGGCGTTGCTCGAGTCAGGATTGCGTCCGAAGGTCGTATGCGTCGAATACAACTCGGCGTTCGGCCCAGTCGCATCTCTTTCGATCCAGCATACGCCGCGGCTGAATTACCTCACTCATCATCCGAGCCAGTTGTACTATGGAGTGTCGGTGGCAGGTTGGCGACAGCTGCTCGAAGGACACGGATATCGCTTCATCTGCGTTGACGCGCGAGGCGTCAATGCCTTCTTCGTCGAGCCGGCACGCGTGCCAGTGGAGGATCCGCTCGAGCGGCTCAGCTTCGCCGAGAACCGAAGCCAGCTGCAGCGTCATAGCGGCGGCTGGGAGCACCAGTTCGCGCAAATCGCCCATCTGCCATTTGTGACCATCTAGGGCGGCGCGTCTTGGCGGCCCGAGGGAAGCGTTAGCGCTCAGGCGTAGGCAACGACTGCGCCGGGATTGAGCACCTTGGCGATCAGGCGGCTGCGTCGCATGCCGGCCGCAAGTCGCGCCAACGCCGATTCGAGCAGGATGTAGGCTTGTCCCGGACCGACGCCGAGGACTTCGCCGCCTAGGACGACGGCTACGCGAACGTCGCGAAAGCCGGCGCCGAGAAGGAGGTCGCGCTGGTCGCGGATCGTGTACTCGCGGAGGTGGAGCCCCTCGGGAGCAGTGCTGAAATGTCGACTGACATCGTGCGGCCCGGTGAGTCGGTTCGGCGTGATGCACAGATAGACCCCTCCGGGACCGAGGCAGCGAAGAACCTCGGCGGCATGCTGCATGGCATCGTCAGGGTGAAGGTGCTCCAGCACTTGATTGCTGAAGGCCAAATCGATGCTGCCCGAAGGTACCGGAATCGCGGCACCGTCGGTCAGGATGACCTCGACACCGTCAGCCGATGTCACTGCCGCCGCGGAGACCTCGACAGCCTGCGCGCTCGCCGCCGAAAGGGCAATTTGTGCGGCCACGCCACACGCACCCGCGCCGATCTCAAGGTATCGCTGCCCGGGACGCAGGAAATGCGTGATGATCCGAACCTGGCGGGCGATGTCCCGAGGATCAAGCTTCCCGTCCATGGCTCCCCGGGACTCCCGGGCGAACTCGTCATACACCGCCGCATATAGAGCCTGGCGCTGCGCCGGGGTAGCGGAGCGCAGCTTGGCCGCCAAGCGCCGCTCTAACTCGAAGTTGTGCTGAAGATCCCGACTTGGCTCGATAGCGGTCATGATCGCGAACTTCGACTGGTGTTCCCACCGCGCCCCGATAGCCATCCAGTACGAACTGATCGGAGACCGGCGTCTGACGGCGCGTGCCGAGGAAAAAAGTGCCCAACGCCGCGTCCGTACCGCCGGGACGATCGACCAGGTAATAGTCGAAGTACTTCAGCCAAAATAAGGTCAGAGTGACCATGCGGGTGATCAATGCACGGACGACCGCTGACGTCGAGAACGCGACGAGGAAATACCGGACAGACCAGAGCAGCGCCATCCCCGGGCCTGTCGTGACTCCGCTGTCGATCTCGTCAAACCATCTGTACAGGCGCCGATGACCGACCATCGTGTATCGCGTGACGTCATTGGCGCCCTCGTGAACCTGCGCCATGAAGGGAATCTCGGAGTACACGAGTCCGTCGGGAACGAGCACGCGGTGCATCTCGGCGACGGCCATTTGCGGGTCTAGGACGTGCTCGAGGACCGCTTGTGACGCGACCGCGTCGAATGATGCGTCAGGGAACGGAAGGTAGTGAGCGTCGCACACGACCTTGGTTCTCGGACCGATCGCCAGATCCACGTCAACGATGTCCAGGCCCGGAGCATCGGTCAGTGCCTCGCACCCTTCGCCCAGCGTCGCCCCGCCGACCAACAGAACCCGGGGATTGCCAAGCGACGCACGCAGGCTCAGCAGCTCCGCCAGCCGAGCGTAGTTGCGGGCTGCGCGAACATTGAGCGACAACGACGGGCCGCCCTTGGAAAGCGTTCGGGCCAGGCGGCGGAGGGGCGATCGGCTAGGGCCTGGCTCACTGCTCTTTCGATATTGCGCTACGTCTATCGCGCTACGCGACGGGTCGAGCATGATTGGTACCCCGTCTACAACGCGGTACCGGTGGCGTCCGTCCGCGGTCACCAAGGAGCTCCCGTCACATGTCAGAGCTTCGCCACTGGCCGGACAGCGCAGAAGCTCCAAAGGTACCCGCAACAGCGCCTCGCGCCGGGCGTCGATGGTTGTCATCCGGAGCGCACTCGGCTACGTCTCGTTGCGTGGAACGAACACCGTATTAGACGCGTTGTCTCTCTCGACGACGAGCGTCCGTCGCTCGGCGGAGTACGACCACGCGGCGTATCCCCGGCTCGCCAGGAATGCCGGACGTGACTGTCCGGCGTCTCGATCAGCATGATCGGCGACGATCGCTCCAGCGTGTCGGTAAGACCGACGAGCGCGTCGTATTCAGCCCCCTGCACATCTAGCTTGAGGTAGTCCGGGGCGACAGCGAGCCAGTCAAGCGGCCTTACGCGCACTCGAGTGACCGTGATCCCGAAGTCAGGGCCGTCCATCCGGTCTTTCAGCATCGCTCGTAGACTCGCACTGCCCCTTACTTGATCGACAGACAGCGAAGCCTCGGCGGTTATCGGCACGCCCGATAGACCGGCACGCATAGGTCCAACTCCGCGTCAGTTGCGCCCGCGGCGATCATCTCATACCGAAAGCCGCGCATCATCAACCCAACGAACCGGAGGTCGGGCTCGTGGCATGGATTGGGTTCTATCGACACGATCTGGCTGTGTCGATTGTAAAGGCGGAACGACAGCGCTGACATGCCGGCGTTGGCTCCGACATCGAGAAACAGACCCCGCCGGGCTGGAAAGAGTCCAAACACCCCGTAATCGCTGTCATGGGGCCGCGCAACACGTACCGGGCCACCTGGTATGTCCGCTTGGCGCCGCGATACACGCGCGGGGGATTGGGTCAGCGCAACCTTGAGGACGTACTTTCCGTTAGCCATACGGGACCGTAGCTCAGTCATTCAGCGAGCAAGCGCGTCAACGCCGGAGCGTCGGTCTGGCGCACGCAGGTCCGACGGATGCGCCGAGTCGATCGTTCGACCCCACAGCGAACAGGCGCTTGGCGCCGCGACAGCTTGAATTTGAGCGCTCAGTAGCACGTCTCCGATCGATCCTTCCCCTTGATCGAACGCCAATCATTCTCGCACACAGACAATCCGGCCAGTCTGGCATTCCAATCTCGGCCCTGCGCACAAATCGCCGACCAGACGAGTGTGCGATCGCATAGTTCCTGGGCCTTTGTGAGGACCATGCCATGGACGGTCCGACGCACCTTCAGCCTGCCTGGTGGTGAGGCGGTTCGTCGGGGAGGCTGGTTCCAGCGACGATTGCCCCAGGCGCTTCGCGGGTCATCCACAGTGTCCGGTCGTCGCCGACGAGTCTGCGGGCCGCAGCCGCGCCCGCCGCCAGTGCCCCAACCGGGCGCCACGACTCGGCTCGGTGACCGTCGGAAGCGAGGACGTGGGCTAGCCGCTCGGAGCATAGATAGCGTGCTAGCTCGCGCTCCGGAGACTTGCGGGCACTTCAAGTAATGCATCTGCGTTGACCTGCAGCAGAACACCCTGCCGTACGAGATCGGCAAGCGGAGAGGGATCTCGCTGGAAGCCTGGGTTTCGCTCGGGATGGGCGAGCGTAACCCGAAGCTCCATGGACTGGAGCATGAAGAGGAAGTTGGCGAGTCCGGCCACGTCGCCGGCTGGCGTTTCCACAAGCAAGTCGGTCCCCCGCTGCCCGTAGGTGGCGAGGGCCAGGTCGTCGGCGCTTGCCTCGAGTGCCCAGACCAAGGACACCTCGGCCGCGGCAATTATCTCGAGGTCGATGCCGCGCTCTGCGATTGTCTCGCGCAATGCCTGCACGCGATCGGCAAGCTCGTCGACGCGGACGTCAGGGAAGTCCGCCCGTAGATGTGGTGTCGCGACCAGTGTTCTAGTGCCTACCGCCGCAGCGGCTTGCGCCATGGCGATAGCCCCGTCGAGGTCGGCTGGCCCATCGTCAATTCCCGGCAGGACATGGGAATGAATGTCTACGTATCCAGTGAGCCGTTTGGTCGGGTATTCAGCAAGCGGTTCAGTCTGATCGCTCTGCACTTCGGAGCCGAAAGCGCTGATGCTTAGCGGCGGTCGCCGCGACTGGGTGCTATCCGCGACGCCAACCGCCGATGCCGCCCGAGCCGCAGCGGTCGCGGCCTCATCGACGACCCGCGCAGTAGCCGTCCCGGCACGTATGCGCCGGGTGGTTCGGCTGTCGGTCATCACGTCGGGCAGCTCCGCCAGCTGGTCACAGACAGGTAATGGCTCCGCAGCATCCGTTCCAGGCGCGTGGGAGCCGATGCGGGGATCTGCGAATGGCCAGCCGCACCGTGCGTCACGTGCAATCGGCGCCGGCGCCAGCCCTGCACGTGCCTGTTCTCCTTCTCTCGTCTGCGGAGCCGAGGTCCACCAAGACGCATCTCGCCGCGAGCACGGTGAGAATTCGTGGAAGCCCATCGGACGAACTCCAGCGATGGAACCTGACTACACCCGTAATGCGTCGATCTTCTGAGGTCTTGAACAGACCGGCCGCCTACGTTAAGGGTCATTCGGTGACGTTGCTCTTCATTTGTATCAGCGAACATGCTCCGGGGATGGAGAAAGCTCCGACCGCGTTCCCCTCGCGGTCGGTGTACTACGAAACGCTGAACTGCCTGACCGAGCTTGACGGTGCCGTCGCGATCCGCGGTCGCCTCTGAGGCTCGTGCGCAGCCGCGGGGAGTCGAGCTCCCACAAGACAACTAATGTGACTGACGATTGACTAATTTTGTGCGAGCACACGTCCGCCAAGCAGCGCGTCACCAGAGGCCCATGAACAGGCGGGCACAGCTACCGCAAGTTGGCGCCGGGCGAGTCGCGAAGTGTCCTGGCAGATGCAGTACATCGCGCTGCTCGCCGACGGGCGACCAGTCCACAATTGAGCAGCGCCTGCAACAATCGACCTAGGATGAGCAAACGGCCTGGGGTTGAAACAAACATCGCTGCCTTCAGTCGCCGCGCGAGCGCCTACGAGGGTCTACATCCCGAGATCTTCAATGGTCGCGAGCAGGCGCGATTGCGCGACACGCTCCGCCGAGCGAAGGGCGCGATCAAATCCGAAGGTGACCGCGCCCTAGATTATGGCTGCGGTAGCGGCAACCTGACTCGCCATCTTCAGGCGCTCGACTTGAATGTCACTGCGACCGATGTGACGCCCGCCTTCCTGCGCCTGGTCGAGCAGAACCTCGGCGTTCCGACAATACAGCTGATCGACGGCGAAACCGCATGTCTCGCTGACAATGCGTTTGATCTGATCGCGTTGTACTCGGTGTTGCACCATATCCCTGACTACATCGCGGCGGTAAGCGAACTTGTCGGCAAGGCCAAGTGCGGTGGCGTACTCGTGATTGAGCACGAACGGCACCCAGACTACTATTCTCCCGTCGGCGGAACTGATGGCATTTCGGCTGGAGAACGCGAGGGCGCAGTCACACGGTCTCGGGCCCCCGAACGTGTGCGCTGGCAGCACCTCTTCCGTGCTGCTGTCACGCCATCACGCCACGTGGCTCGCTATCGGCGCTGGCGACGCGTCTCCGTAGAAGGGGACATTCACGTCACCCAGATGATCACATCGAATGGGATCGGGTCATCGACGCGATGATCAACGCGGGGGCGGAAGTCGTCGAACGCGTCGATCACCTGCTTTTCGTCGACGGGTACGACGAGCAGGTGTGGGAGAAATGGAAGACCGAGCCCATGACCAGACGAGCCTGGTTATGCGGCGCGTGTCCTAGACCTGGGTTGTGATGGGCTGCCTCGAGCCGGCCTGCGGTCAGACGCAGCAGCACTTCACCGAGCGGTCCGCGGCACCCGGGGACGACTCGAGAGCCGGAACCGCCTGCGTCGCGGACGCTCCTGCGCATCGGGCGGGGCCTCGCCGACGTGCGTCTGCGCCGAGCGGCCAGCACGCTTGCGCTAGATACCCACACCCTTAGGTCCACCCTCGCACCCTACGCAGCATGCAGCCGAAGAGCACCTCGAAGCGCAAACGGGATGCCGTCCACTAGGTATCGCCGAGACAGCCTTCGTGGTTCCTGAGATAGACGCCAAACCCACTCGCACCCGGATCTCTGCATCCAGATGGGGGCGCGTCTGACATCCCCCGCGCATGAAGCTGAAGCTTACCCCGAGGCCGAATAGCCAAGTACGCGGAAGTCGCAACTTGAGTCGGAGAATGAGTGCGTTGGCCTTCGGAAACGGAAGACCGACAAAGACGATGTCCGGAGTGGCCGCGACCACACAGTTAATCGCGTCCTGCACCGCCGTGGCATCCGTATCGAATCCCATAGGGGGACAATGAGTCCCGACGACTTGGAGACCGGGATAGCGCTCGGTAAGTGTGGTCGCAGCCCCGGACGACGACTGCCCGGCACCACCGACGAAGAAAACTCGGCAGTCCTCGTCAGCCGCCGCGGTGCTGACCGAGGAGATGAGGTCCGACCCAGCGACGCGCCCGGGCAGCGGCGTACCTTGGAGGTAGCTCGCCCAGACCAGCGGCTGCCCATCTGCCACGACGAGATCAGGCCCGGAGAAGTAGTGTCGCGCTTGAGGGTCTCGCACCAAGCGTCGGAGATGGTCGAGGTTCGGCGCCATGCTCCATCCGCCTGTCCCCCCCCGGATGCCATCCATTACGCGCTGGACAACGTCGCCGGATGACAGAGCGTCGAATTTCATACCTAGGAGATCTACCTGCCGTGCTTCCTCGAGTTGAGCCGTGGCGATCAAGTCCTCAATCCTTTGTTGACTTTTCGGCAGAGCTCTCCGGAAGCGGGGCGCATGCCCGCGAAGACGTACCGCCGAATGCCGGCGCACCCAAAACTTGAGCTCCGGCTTCCATGGTGACCCGGTTGGAGGAACCGGGCTTTACCATCTACTCACCTTTATGTCGGCGCGCGACGAAACACGCGGACGTCGAACTGTCCGCACAAGAGCTCCTTCCCAGAGCCTCTAGGTTTCTACGATTAGCAACTGTGGACGGGAAAGCGCCAGCTGCGGCGCGACCGTGCGACGCGGCTGGGTGGCTAGTAAGTCTTGGTCCTACTGACAGCTTTGGCGCCGCGCGACGCATGAACAAGTCGCACGACGACCGGCGAGAAGTTACGGCCCAGACAGACGCTAATCATGGCAGCGCATTATCGAAGGCGAACGTGATCTCCCGTGATCCCGCAAAACGATCTACCGTGATCTAACTGCAACACCCACTATCCGCTCGCACACATCCTAATCTCATATTGGATGAATCGGCAGGCGTGAGCGTTAACTTGATACTTGAGACGTCGAACCATCTGGGCTATACGCGGAGCGACGCCGCGGGGGGCGCAAATCTGGCCGCATGTTCTACCGTCGCGAAGAGGATGAACCTGGGTACACCGGGAAGGGGTGCACTGGACAAGTGCCCGTAGGGCGGAGCTCACGAAGCGGGGCAAGTCGCATGCTCGATCACTTAACGGTTAATTGAGTGTACGAACGGATCGCGGGGACGAGGTCAGCCTTGCGAGCACGTCAACGAGTGGCCTGACTCTGGAGGCGGCACGACCTTTCTGCTGATCGTGTGTTGTGGGCACCGAGCGTGGAAGCGGTGACTCACACCACGCTTGACGGGCGCCTGCGACCGGTTGGGACACTAAGCGAATGGCTAGGCGGGCGTCCAGATTCTGTCTAGGCCAGCTTCAGGTCCATGCGGCGGTCCTCGCCAAGCAGCGGCAGCTCGTCGCACATCTCGGTCAGCCTAGAGACGGTGCGTTCGTGGATCTGCTCGCAGAGCTTCTCGCGATCGAGGATGTTGGTGGTGATCACCATCGATCGCTGGTCCTCGTAGCGGGCGTTGACGATGGAGTACAGCTCCTCGAGCACCCAGTCGTTGCTGCGCTCGGCGCCGACATCGTCGATGTGGAGCAGGTCGACGGCGGTCAGGCGGTCGAGCAGGTCGACGTGGGAGCGCTCGGCCCGGTACCCATCGCGGATCTCGTTCAACAACCTGGGCAGGGAGTAGATCGCTACCGAACGCCCGGCCTTCAACGCGGCCTTGGAAACCAGCATGGCGAGGGTCGTCTTACCGGTGCCGACGGGACCCATGAACCAGAGGCCGCGGCCGGCGTCGAGCTTCTCGTCGATCCGGTCGGCGAACCGGCGGGTGGCTGCCACGATCTGCGGGTCGATGTCGGTGGCCGGCGGGCGGTCGAAGGAGACGTCGCTGTAGCGCCGCGGGATCACCGCGGAGAGGCTGCGGGCCTTGGCCAGGGCGATGATCTGGGGCCGGCAGCGGCAGTCGTAGGCCGTGTTGGTGGCGTCGTCGTAGAGGAAGCCGGAGCCGTCGCAGATGCCCAGCGCGCAGGAGCTCATTGCGCGAAGCGCTCCCCGGCGTAGTTCATGAACCGCGGATACTCCCTTTGGAAGGTCAGGATGACCTCGCCGACCGGTCCGTTGCGGTGCTTGGCGATGATGATGTCCGCCTCGCCCGGCCGCTCGGACTCCTTGTCGTAGTACTCCTCGCGATAGATGAACATGACGAGGTCGGCGTCTTGCTCGATCGCGCCCGATTCCCTCAGGTCGGAAAGAATTGGCTTCTTGTCGCCGCCACGCTGCTCGACCGCGCGGCTCAGCTGCGACAGCGCGATGACCGGCACCCCCAGCTCGCGGGCGAGTCCCTTGAGGGCACGGCTGATCTGACTGACCTGCTCGACCCGACTCTCCACCCGGCCCTCGTGGCGCATCAGCTGGAGGTAGTCGATGATGATGAGGCCGAGCCCGTTGGGCATCTGGTTGTGCAGTCGGCGAGATTTAGCCCGCACCTCGAGCACGCCGGTGTCGCTGGAGTCATCCACGAACATCGGCGCCAGGGCGAGGCGCTGGCAGGCCTCGAGGATCTTCGGCCAGCGCGACTCGGGCACCTTGCCTCGGCGCAGGTCCTCGCCCTTGATCTTGGCCTGAGATGCGACGAAGCGTTGCGCCAGCTCTGACTCGGACATCTCCAGCGAGAACAGCGCGACCGCATGGCCGGCCAGCACCGCGTTCTCCGCGATGTTGGCCACGAGCGCCGACTTGCCCATCGATGGGCGTGCGGCGAGCACGATCAGGTTCCCCGGCTGGAACCCGCCGGTCTTCTCGTCGATGTCCTTGAATCCGGACGGCGTGCCCGTGAGCGCTGTCTTGGAGACGGATAGCCGGTGGAGCTTGTCGGTCTCGTCGTGGAGGATGTCCGCGATCGAGCGGATCCGCTTCTGGCGCTCGTCGTGGGCGACCTCCAGCATCAAGCGCTCCGCGTGCTCCACCAGCTCGCGCGTGGGCGCCTCGCGGCCGTGGACGCCGGCCTGGATCTCGTAGGTCGCGGTCAGGAGCTGGCGCATCTGAGCGTTCTCGCGGACGATCCGGCCGTACTCGCGCGCGTGCCCGGCTGCCGGGACCCAGCCGGCGAGCTCGTCGACGGCCTCCGGGCCACCGAGCTCGTCGAGCGTCCCGCTCTCCCTCATCGTCTCCGCGACGGTCAGCTGGTCGATCTTCCGGTCTTCCTTGTAGAGCTCGAGCATCGCCGCGAACACGGCGCCGTACTGCTCGCGGTAGAAGTGCTCGGGCCGCAACTGCTCCTCGACCAGCAGCGAATGCAGGTGCCGCTCGTCGAGCAGGACGGCGCCGAGGACCGACTTCTCGGCCTCGAGATTGTGCGGCGGAACGGCGAGGTTCTGGACGGCGCTCATGGCTCGGTCCGAGTCTAGGTCGAGGACAGGCGGCGAGAATTACCCGTTCCCGCAATCAGCAGGAAGTTCGGTCACGGCCCCACCAGCCGACCCGACCAGCATGGCACGGCGGGGGTGGGGACTTGCGCCGCTGGCCGACCGAACCGCTCGTCTAAGCGGTTCTAAAACTCCCTTTAGACCGAATGCGGGGCGACGAGCAGCCGACTGCTAGCCGGCGACGACCATGGTCTTGATCGTGGCGGTCACCTCGTCGGTGACCTCGATCACCACCATGTAGGTGCCGATGTTGCGGATCGGCTCATCGAGGTGGATCTTGCGGCGATCCACTTTGATACCGCGGGCGTCGCGGATCGCGTCGGCGATGTCCTGGGTCGTGACCGAGCCGAACAGGCGGCCGTCGTCGCCGGCCTGCTGGGGGATCGTGAGGACGGTGCGGCCGAGCAGCGCCGCGTTGTCGCGGGCGCGGTCCTCCGCCTCCTGCACGGCCCGTTCCGCCGCCGCACGTCGCCGCTGCGCGGCGTCGATCGAGCCCTTGGTTGCGGGCTCGGCCAGCTTGCGGGGGAGCAGGAAGTTGCGCAGGTAGCCGGCGGAGACGTCGACGACGGCGCCACGCTCACCGAGCGCGTCCACGTCTTGGAGCAGGATTGCCTGAGGCATGGCCGGCGCTACCGGTCGCGGTCGCGATCGCCGCCGCGGCCGCCACGACCCTCACGGGCGTCGTTGCCGCCCTCGGCGACGTACGGCAGCAGGGCTAGTTCGCGCGCGCGCTTGACGGCGCGCGCGACCTGGCTCTGATGGCGACGGCAGGCGCCGGTGATCCGGCGCGAGCGGATCTTGCCGCGCTCCGAGATGAACCGTCGCAGCGAAGCGAGATCCTTGTAGTCGACCTGGTCGATCTTGTCGCGACAGTACGGGCACGGCTTGCGTCGACCCGAGGTCGGCCCGCCCTTCCTATCGCGCCGGCGAACCGGTCGTCTACGTGCTTTCGCCACTTGTCATCACCTAATCGTCTGCTTGTCTCCAGGCCGCTGCCTCAGAACGGAATGTCGTCGTCGGCAGCTCCGGCAGCCGCGGGTGCGCGCTGGAAATCGCCGGTATCAATCGGGATATCGCTCTCCGCGGCGCGCACGCTGCTGGAGAATCCATTCCCGTTGCCGGCGTCATCGCGCCCGCCGAGGAACTGCACGGTTTCAGCGATGATATCGACCGCTTGGCGCTTTTGCCCCTCGGGGCTCGTCCACTCGCGCCAGCGCAGCCGGCCGTCGACGGCGATCGGGCGTCCCTTGCTCAGGTACTTGCCGCAGTTTTCGCCCTGCGCGCCCCAGACCGTGACGTCGAAGTAGTTGGGCTGATCCTCCCACTGACCGGTCTCGTTGTTCTTCCGCCGGCCGTTGCAAGCCACCCGCAGGCTGCACACGGTGGTGCCGCTGCTCGGAAGCGTGTTCAGCTCCGGATCCCGGGTCAGGTTGCCGGTGATGGTCACCCGGTTGATGTTGCTTCCTGCCATTCCAATCTCCTCTCAAGGACGTTCTCTAAGCCTGAGTCGAGTCTAGGCCGATGCCAGACGGCAACCCCGGGCGTCTGCGGAAAATGGGCAGAAACGTTGGAGAGTCGGCGCCACGGTGTCGCCGGGCGACGGACTTCCGTGACAGAAGCGAAGCGCGGCTCAGGCGGAGAGGCGCGGCGCGCCTCAGGCGGGTTCGCCGTCGCGCTCACGCTCGCGTTCGCTGGGCGCGGAGGCCCCAGCGGCGGCGGCCGCCAGCACGGGCGGGGGTGAATCGGGCGCGGGCGGCGTTCCCGACAGCACCTTGATGATCCGGAACCGCAGCACGTTGTCGGCGATCCGGAGGCTGTGCGAGAGCGATTCCAGCAGCGACGAGGGGCCCGCGAACTGCATCAGGTGGTAATAGCCCTCGCCCTGATGGTTCATCTCGAAGGTCATCGGCCGGACGCCCCAGCTCTGACTGCGCTCCAGCGTGCCCCCACCAGCACCGATCGCGGCCTCGACGTCGGCGACGATCTTGGCGCGCTCCTCCTCCTCGGCCAGCGTCGAGACGATCAGGATGAGGTCGTAAATGGTGGGTGGTTTCGCCATGTTGAATTCGGGCCCGGGGGCGGCCGCCGACTATAGCGGCCAGGCTCGAACCTGGCTCGCGCGACGCCTTGTCGCGTCGAGGCGGGAAAATCGTCTCCGATGCCGGAAACCTCCCGCAAAGGCCTCGAGATCCTCGAGCTACCGAATCCGGAAGCCTGGGAGCGCTGGCTGGCCGAGCACCATGAGTCCTCTCCGGGCGTGTGGCTCAAGATCGCCAAGAAGGGCGCTGATCGGGCCACCGTCACCTATGCGCAGGCGCTCGAGGCGGCCCTCTGCTTCGGCTGGATCGACGGCCAGAAGGGCGCCTACGACGACAGCTTCTGGCTGCAGCGCTTCACGCGGCGGGGACCCCGCAGCAAGTGGTCGCAGATCAACCGGGACCACGCGACCCGCCTGATCGGCGAGGCCCGGATGCGGCCGGCTGGCCACGCTCAGGTTCAGGCGGCCCAGGAGGACGGCCGCTGGGCGGCTGCCTACGAGCCGCAGAGCCGCGCCACCGTGCCGCCGGATTTCCAGGCCGAGCTCGATCGCAACCCGGAGGCCAAGGCGTTCTTCGAGACGCTCACGGGCGTGCGGCGCTACGCCTTCTGCTACCGGATCGCCGACGCCAAGCGCCCGGAGACGCGGGCCAAGCGGATCGCCGACTACATCGCGCTGCTGAACGACCGGCGGACGCTCCACGATTGACGGACGGCGTGAGGCGGGATCCGCTTGCCTAGCTGACGCTATCATGATGGCGTGAGACGAATCATGATCCAGGCGGACGACCTGCTGCTCGACCGTGCGCGCCGGCGCGCGGCCGAGCGAGGCGTGTCGGTGGCGCAGGTCGTTCGCGACGCGCTCGAGCGCGATTTGGGTGCCGAGCCAGGTCCGCGCGCGCTGACGACGCTCGGGATGGTGGATTCCGCCGCCGGCGGTATGGCGGATGGCGCGAGCAACGATGAGTACGAGGCCGAGCCGTATCGCTGATCCTGGATACGGGCCCGCTGGTGGCAGCGTTCGACCGCCGCGACGAGCACCACGCGGCGTGTGCCGAACTCCTCGCCGGGGCAGACGAGCCGAGGGTGATCCCGGCTCCGGTTCTGGTTGAGCTCGATTACTTCCTGACTCGCGGGTTTGGAGCCGAACCGATGGTTCGTGTCCTCGCCGACGCCCGCTCAGGTGCGTTCAAAATCGAAGCCTTGACCGCGACCGACTACGAGCGCGCAGGCGAGCTCATGGCCACCTACGCCGACCTCCGGGTCGGCTTCGTCGATGCCGCGGTGCTGGCCATCGTCGAACGCTTGCGCGAGCCGAAGCTGGCAACGCTTGATCATCGTCACTTTGCCGCGATGAGGCCTCGACACGTGGACGCGCTCACATTGCTCCCCACCGACGGGCGCGTCAACCGCTGAACTGCTAGCCGCGGCCCTTCTTGGAGATGTCGGCCAGCTGGTCGTCGATCCAGTCGCCCGGGTCGCGGGCGGTGACGATCGACTTGAGCCCCTTGTGCCGGCGTTCGCGCTCGGCGGGGGCCATGGTCAGGGCGGCGTGGATCGAATCGGCCAGCTCCTGGATGTCGAACGGGTTGACCGAGAGGGCGAATTCGCCGAGCTCCTCGTGCGCGCCCGTGTTCTCGGAGAGGATCGAGACGCCGGCGCGCTCGTTGACCATCGGTCCCTCCTTGGCCACCAGGTTCATGCCGTCGAACATGGCGTTGACCATCAGCACGTCGTAGTGCTTGTAGGCGGCGACGGCCTCCTCCAGGTCGTCGCGGAGCTTGAGCTGGATCGGCATCCAGTCGGGGGAGCCGTGGCGGTGGTTGACCACGGCGACGACGGCCTCGATCCGCTCGAGATATTCGGCGTACTCGGGCACGTCGGTCCGGGAGGGCATCAGCTGGGCGATGAAGGTCACGTTCTCGCGGAACTCGGGGTGCTGCTCCAGGAAGGTGTCGAACGCGCTGAAGCCGCGCAGCACGTTCTTGCTCAGGTCGGCGCGGTCGACGCGCAGGATCAGATGGTCGCGCCGGCGGCGCAGCAGCTCGGCCTCGAACTCCTTGGTCCGGGGGCGGGCCGCCACGGCCTGGACGGCCCCGGCGTCGATCGGGAGGGGGTAGTTGCGGACCCAGACCTCGCGGTCGCCGCAGTGGACGATCCCGGCATCACGGTCGACATCCAGGCCCAGCAGATCCTCGCAGCAGTGCAGGAAGTTGTTCCGGTAGTGGCAGGTGTGGAAGCCGATGATGTCGTTGGCGAGGATCCCGGCGTAGAGGTCGTCGCGCATCGCCTTGGGGAGCACGCGCCAGGAGTCCGATTGGCTCCACGGAATGTGGACGAAGTGGTGCAGAAAGGCGTCCGGGCGGGCCCTGCGGATCAGGCCAGGGAGGGTGTAGAGGTGGTAGTCGTGGACCATCACCACGGGCTTCTCCACCCCCTCGATCTCCTCGAGCACGGCGCGGGCGAGGTCCTCGTTGACCGCGTTGTAGCCGAACTCGAACGCCTCGGTCTCGTTGCGGCGGATGTCCGGCGCGTTACTCAAGTCCCAGAGGTAATGCTGGATGAACCACAGCATCGGGTTGGCGATGATGTTGTAGAAGCGGTCGTAGGCGTCGGCGTCGGAGGCGACGAGCTTGACGCTGTACTCGCCCCCACCCGGGGCCGAGACCGGGAACGGGCGGCCGTCGTGGCGCTCGGCGATCTCGACGTCCTCGTCGGTCATCGCCGAGGCGATCCAGGTCACCTCGCGGTGCGAGGCCAGGCCGATCAGCGCGGTGACCAGGCCGCCGGTGCCCCGTCTGACCTTGCCCTCGGGCTCGAACGTCACCGGCCCACGGTTGGAGACCAGTACTAGCGGTGAATCAGCCATGTACTGGGGTCAAGATCGGCACGTGAACTCACGATACCGATCGGCCTTCCCAGGCAGGCGGTTCCCTACACGCCTCGCGCGGAGAGAATGTACGGGATGGTCCGCAGGAGCAATTTGACGTCGCCCCACAACGACCAGTTCGCCACATACAGACAGTCGATCCTGACCATCTCCTCCAGCGGGATCCGAGACGAGCCGAGCACCTGCCAGTGGCCCGTCATGCCTGGTTGCAGGTGCAGACGGTCCTCTCGAGACCAACCCACGACCTTGGCGTCCTCGTCGGTGACCAGAGGTCGCGGCCCGACCAGGCTCATGTCTCCGCGCAGCACGTTCCACAGCTGAGGAAGCTCGTCGAGCGAGGTCTTGCGCAACCAGCGACCGACCCGCGTGAGTCGAGGATCGTTGGTGATCTTGAACAGGCCGATCGCCTCGTTGGCGGCCAGGAGCTGGCCCTTCTGCTGATCGGCGTCCTTGACCATCGATCGGAACTTCCGGATCGAGAACTGCTTTCCGTCCCGGCCGGTGCGGATCTGGCGGAAGATCACGGGGCCTCGTGAGTCCAGCTTGATCAGCAGGGCCACGATCGCCAACAGCGGGGACAGGCAGATCAACCCAATCAGCGCGCCGCAGATGTCGAGCGCTCGCTTGGTCAGCCGCGCTGAGCGAGAGAGGTCGTATCGGGGCAAGCTCAGCACGGTTATGCCACCGACGCTCTCCACCTGAGCGGACGCCCCGATGACTTCGTCCAGGAAGGGCAAGATCGTGATCCTCAAGCCGAGGCGCTTGGCCGTGTGCAACAACGGCAGAACCCCGTCGCTGACCGACTGGCGCGGCGCGAGGATCAGTCGATCGGCTGGATCGTCGCGCAGGACGGCGGCGAGGTTGATCGGATTCGACAGCCTCTCGAAGGCTTCGCGTTCCAGGCGGGCCGTCGCGCAGGCAATCGACCGGACGATCACGCTGCCGTGAGTCCCCCGCCCCAGAGCCTGCTCGAGCCGGGCCGAGGTTGCGGTGCCCCCCACGATCAGGCACCGTTCCGGCGCGGTGATTCTCCGGGCCACGGCGCGAGCCGACAGGCGGAAGGCGATGGCCAGAACGAAGAACCCGAACAACAGCGACATCACCTGCTTGCCGCTCAGGTCGCCGCCGTAGATGGC
This sequence comes from uncultured Solirubrobacterales bacterium, assembly GCA_963808605.1. Taxonomy (GTDB): domain Bacteria; phylum Actinomycetota; class Thermoleophilia; order Solirubrobacterales; family Solirubrobacteraceae; genus Palsa-465. The sequence continues at coordinate 277,046 of CAWEGQ010000007.1, read as the reverse complement.
ATGGCTGGTCAGCCAGACGGCCAGCGCGAAGAACGTCGAGAGCTGGAACAGGGCTGGAGCCTCGTCGAGCGTCGACTGGCGCAGGCGGATCTCATCCTTGTGGTACAGCCCGAGGATGCGAGCCAGCACTACAACGAGCGGAAGAATCAACAGGATCTTGGGGGCCACGACCGATCCGCGCTTGTAGATCATCCCGATCACGAGCAGGGTGCCGGCTCCGGCGAGCAGGTCAGCGGAGGCGAGGATGGCTCGGATACGAGCCTCGCGCCGTAGCGTCGTGAGGCGAAGCGGAGCCTCGACGAACGGGCCTCGGAACGAATCGGACCAACGACGACCGTGATCACCGGCCGCCGTCGACACTGGTGAATCATCTGAGCGCTCCGAGCGCTCGTCGGTCGGTGCCCCGCGGGGAACCGTCGTACTCATCTCGCATCCTTTCGAGAGATCGAAAACCCATCCTACTCGCTGAACCAAGCGGCCCCTGCAGGGGAAAACCGGTGCGATGGACGCCGACGAGCTCGAGCAGATTCGCTCAGGCCCGCAGCCTGCGCAGCCGATCCACCCCGTCGTCGATCGCGCGCACGAGCGTCGCGTGCAGGACCCGGTTCGAGGCCGAGATCGAGGACATCTGGAACTCGTGGCCGGAGCCGAGCAGCCGATGGCGGTCCAGCGGCTCACCCCAGCCGTCGCTGACCACCCCGCCGGCCTCGATCAGGCAGAGCCATGGCGCGGCCAGGTCGTAGGGGGAGTTGTTGAGGATCTCGCCGCCGCCGACCAGCTCGAACTCCTCACGCAACCCGGGCACATCGTCGATCAGCCGGGACCCGACCTCAATCAGGGCATCGAACTGCCCGGTGGCGATCCGGGTCATCCCGAAGGCCTGGGATCCGAGCTCGAACGTCCCGCCGCCGACCGAGGACGCGTCGATCAGGTCCGCCAGCACCTCGACCGTCGCCCGTACCGGGCGCCCGCGGAAGCCGTAGCCCCAGAACATCCCCGAGACGTCGGTGGAGGAGCTCAGGGCCACGGTGCGCGAGGACTCGAGCCCCTGGCCGCGGCCGGCCAGGAACCAGTCCCCGGACTTGATCTCGACCACGCAGCCGATCTCCACGTCGGCCATCGTCGGCGCGCCGTCGCCCAGCGGGGCCAGTGCCACCGCGACGCAGGCCGACTCGAGTCCGGCCATCGCCGGCCGGGTGCCGTCGATCGGGTCGACCACCAGCACGTGGCTTGCCTCCGCGGGAGCCACCAGCCCGCGGTCCTCCGAGTAGAACGCCATCCGCGGCGCGCGGTCGGCCACGAACTGCTGGAGGAAGGCCTCGGCCAGCTCGTCCACGGCGAAGGTCACGTCACCCCCGGCGCCGGTCCCTTGCCCCGCCCGGCCGGCCAGGCTGCCCAGCTCGGGCAGCACGAGATCGCGCAGGCTCCGGGCCAGCTCGAGCACGAGCTCGCGATGGGCAACCTCGTTCATGTGGGGACCTCGAGGGTGAAGACCGTCTCGCCGGGGTGCGAGCGGACCTCGAGCCGGCCGGCCATCCGGTCGGCCAGCTCGCTGGCGATGGCCAGTCCGAGTCCGGAGCCCTGGGCATCGTCGGCGGTGAAGAACGGCTCGAAGATCCGCGGTAGGGACTGCCGGTCGATCCCCTCGCCGTCGTCGCGCACGGCGAGCCTGACATGGCCGTTGTCCCGTCCCGCGGTCACCACGATCCGCGTCCCCGGAGGGTTGTGGGTGAGCGCGTTGTCGATCAGGATCCGGACGATCTGGGCGATGCGGACGGGGTCGCAGTTGGCCTCGGCGTCCTTCGAGAGCCGCAGCTCGAGATGGGCATCGTGTTGCACCAGCGAGGGCTCGAATTCCGCGGAGACCGAGCGGGTCAGCTCGCCGAGGTCGACCTGCTCGGGCCGGAGCTCGAGCGAGCCGGCCTCCAGCTTTGACAAATCGAGCAGGTTGACCGAGAGCTTGCGCAGCCGGGTCACCTGGTCCTTGACCTGGTCGAGGAAGCGGCGCCGGGTCTCGGCGTCGAGGTCCTCGTCCTCGAGCAGCTCGACGAAGCCGCCGAGTGAGAACACCGGGGTGCGGAGCTCGTGCGAGGCGGTGGCGATGAACTTCTTGCGGGCCGACTCGAGCTGCTCGAGCTGCTTCTGCATGTCGTTGAAGGCGACCGCCAGCTGTCCGAGCTCATCCTTGGAGTCGACCGGGATCGGTTGATCGAACTCTCCTGCGGAGATGCGCTGGGCGGCCAGCTCGAGTCGTTTCACGCGCGCGCCCAGCCAGCGCGCGACGAGATACCCCCCGATCAGGGCCAGCAGCAGCGCGATCCCCCCGGCCACCAGGATGTCGTGGCGGATCAACGAGACCGTGGCCGCGATGTCGGACACCGTGGCCGAGAACACGATGACCCGCGCGACGTGGCCCTGGTAGGAGACGGGGAGCGCCGCCTCGGCCACCGAGCCCGCCGGGGTCGACTCGGTGCCGGTGGCGAGCCGGCCGGTGCCGATCGCCCGCCAGACGGTGCTGAAACCGAGCGTGGCGGTGGCGCCGAGGTTGCTCGAGTCGGCCAGCGTCGAGAGCTGGGGGCCACCGGGGGCGAGCGCCATTGCCACCGACATCAGGGTCACCCGCACGCCGGAGCTCTGCCCCGCCCGGTCGACCGTGGCCTTGACCTCGCCGATCGTGTCGGGGGCGCCCACGGTGTGGGCGATCTGGCCCGAGTAGCGGCGCGCGGCGTCGGCCAGCTGCCCCACGCGCTCGTTGACCAGACGCGTGCGCAGGCCGGGCGTCACGTAGAGGTAGAGCGAGCCGATGGCCAGCAGGGTGATCCCGAAGAACACGAGCGCCAGGCGGTTTCGCAGCGAGATTCGCATTGGGCCTAGGGGTCGGTGTCGCGGAAGCGGTAACCGACCCCCCGCACAGTGAACAGGTACTGCGGGTCCTTGGGGTCCAGTTCGATCTTCTCGCGCAGGTGCCGGATGTGGACGTCGATCGTCCGCGGGTCGCGATAGGCCGAGTCGCCCCAGATCCGGGCCAGCAACATGTCGCGCGTGAACACGCGGCCCGGCGCGCGGGCCAGCGCCGCCAGGATCTCGAACTCGACGAAGGTCAGCTGCGCGTCCTCGCCGCGCACCCGGGTGGTGCGCTTGGGGAAGTCGATCCGCAGCTCGCGGATCACCAGCGGGACCTCGTCGGGAGCGGTCTCGACCGGTCGGCTCATCTCGGCCCGGCGGAGCGCCGCCTTGATCCGGCTCGAGAACTCGCGCAGCGAGAACGGCTTGGTGATGTAGTCATCGGCCCCCAACTCGAGGCCGACCACCTTGTCGATCTCCTCCGATTTGGCGGTGAGCATGATGATCGGCACCGAGCTGCGGCTGCGCAGCCGGCGGCAGACCTCGAGCCCGTCGATCTTGGGCAGCATCACGTCGAGCACCACGAGGTCGAAGGTCTGCTCGTCGAAGCGGTCGAGGGCCTGCCGGCCGTCCGTTGCCTGCACGACGTTGTAGCCCTCTTTGCGCAGCGGGTATGAGAGCAGCGCCTGGATCGACTGCTCATCGTCCACTAGCAGGATGCGAGCTGAGCGATCTGCCACGGGTCCTTCCTCTGACGAATGCAGGATCCAAGAGTAATGCCACCCCCTACGGGCCCGGCGTGGCTCGCCCGCTGGCCCGGATAACCTCCGGACAGATGCTGGATCCGCGGATCTATCGGACCGGGTTCGCCGCGATCGCGCTGGCCGTGATCGTGTTCGCGTTTTCGCTCGAAAGCCAGCCGGGTGGCCTGAGCACGACCCTGTCCGCCGAGGCACTCAACGGCCCCGGGATCTTCACCACGATCAACACCCTGGCCAAGCAGTATCCGGATCGCCGCCCGGGATCCAATGGCGACGATGCCCTGGCCGGACACGTCGCCCAGGTGTTGAACGCGCGCGGCTACAGCGTCTCGACCGACACCTTCAACGCCTCGACCGCGGACGGCCACAGAACCCTTGAGACCGTGTCGGGCCTGCGGGCGGGCCTCACCAACGGAACGATCGTGATCGTCTCCCATCGCGACGCCGAGAGCTCCCCCGCCGCGGCCGACCTGTCGGGCACGGCGGTGATGCTCGACCTGGCCCGGGTGCTCCAGGGCGAGACGCTGAATCGCACGGTGATGCTCGTCTCGACCAGCGGGTCGGTGGGTGCCGCCGGCACGACCCGGCTGGCCCGCCAACTCGCCGGTCACCCGGTCGACGCGGTGATCGTGCTCGGGGACCTGGCCGCCGCCCACGCCACTCAACCGGTCATCGGGCCGTGGTCAAACGGCGACGCGATCGCCCCGCCCGCTCTGCGCAACACGCTGGCCGCGGCCCTCCACGGACAGGCGGGTCTCCGCGCCGGGGGGAACAGCACCGAAGCCCAGCTGGCTCGGCTGGCCTTTCCGCTGAGCACCACCGAGCAGGGCCCATTCGGCGTCCAGGGCGAGTCGGCCGTGTTGCTGTCGGTGGCCGGCCAGCGCAGCGCCCCGGCCGGCGAGCGGGTCAGCGCGGGGCGGGTCGCGGCACTCGGGCGCGCCGTGCTGGTGACTATCAACTCGCTCGACGGCGGCTCGGCGGTTCCCGGTCCGTCCTCCTACCTTCTGTTCGACGGCAAGCTGGTTCCGCTGTGGGCGGTCAGGCTGCTCGTCCTGGCGCTGATCCTCCCGGTGCTGGGCGCGACGATCGACGGGATCGCGCGGGCGCGGCGGCGCGGGCATCCGATCACCCGTTGGGTGGTGTGGGTGCTGAGCAGTGCGGTGCCGTTCACGTTGGCAGCGGGGATCGTCCGCGCGGCCAAGCTGACCGGCGTCCTCGATGCGGCGCCCCCGGGGCCGGTCGGCGCCGGCGCCGTCCCCCTGCACGGCGCGGGCGTCGCCCTGCTGGTGGGGTTGGCCCTGCTGCTGGTGCTCTCGTTCTGGTTCCTGCGCCCGCTGTTCCTCGGGCTGGTGGCCCGATTCGCGGGGCCGCCCGGCACGCGGCGAGGATCCGCCGGCGAGGGCGCGGGTGCCGCGGTCCTGTTGGTCATCTGCGTGGCCGCGCTGGCCATCTGGCTGGCCAACCCATTCGCCGCGGCTCTGATGGTCCCCGCGCTGCATCTATGGATGTGGGTGGTGGATCCCGACGTGCGGATCCCGCGCAGCCTGGCCGCGGTGATGATCCTGATCGGGTTGGCGCCGCCGGTGCTGGTGGTCTTCTACTACGTCCATTCGCTCGGGCTCTCGCCGGTTGACGTGATCTGGAATGGCGCGCTGCTGATCGCCGGTGGCCAGCTCGGCCTGCTCGCCGCGGTGGAGTGGAGCGTCGTGCTGGGCTGCGTGGCCAGCGTCGCGGTGATCGTGCGACGGGCCGAGCGCCACGCCGGGCCGGAGGAGTCCGAGGTGGCCTCGGTGCGCGGTCCGGTCGGCTACGCCGGTCCTGGCTCGCTGGGCGGCACCGAATCGGCGCTCCGGCGTTAGTGTCGTGATGCGAATTTTCGGATCAGGGCACTGACCACCATGCGGCGGCTGATTCGGGACATCTCCTCGGTGCTGATCATTTCGGGGCTGTTGCTGGTGCTCGACGCGGGCCTGACCCTGGTCTGGCAGGAGCCGGTGACCGCGGTGATCGGGCTGGTCAAGCGGGGCGAGGTCAACCGGCACTTCCTCGCCGCGCCGCTGACGGTGATCGATGCGCACGCGTTGCGCACCATCTCGAGGACGGACCAGCGGATCGCCTTCCTGGCCCGCCGCGAGCAGCACGATGTCCCGACCGGCGCCGGAATCGGCCGGATCGTGATCGGCAAGATCAGCGCGAGCTTCGAGATCATCCAGGGCACCGACGCCTCCAGCCTGGAGGCGGGTCCCGGGCATTACCCGGCCACGGCGTTCCCCGGCCTGGGCCAGACGGTGGCCATCGCCGGTCATCGCACCACTTATCTAGAGCCGTTTCGCCACATCGACGATCTGCGCGCGGGCGACAAGATCGAGCTGAAGATGCCCTACGCCGACTTCACCTATGTGGTGCAGATGCACAAGATCGTCAAGCCGACCGCATTGTGGGTGACCAATAACGTCGGCTATGACCGGCTGGTGCTGTCGGCCTGCAATCCGCTCTACAGCGCCGCCCAGCGGATCATCGTGTTCGCGCGGCTGAGAAACGTCACACCAGTCGGGGCGGCGCGCCCGCGCGCGTAGCTACACGCCGGTTTGATGCGTTTAGAGGAGGGGAATAATCGTCCATTAGGGTCTGGACCCGATGCAGTTCGTCAAACCTGTTGCCGAATGAGTTTGCAGGAGGCGTTCATGGAAGACGATCGAAATCAAATGTTGGCCGAGATCAAGGCCAAGGTCGAGCGCGAGGACTACGTGGTGGACCCGACGGCGGTGGCTGACGCGCTGCTGAAACGGCTGCGCGAGCTGGCCGAAGCGCGCCGGGGGCATGTCGCTTCCGAGGAGCGCGGGCCTCGCTACAGGGAGTGCTCGTACCCCACCAGCTTGTCGTCCGGCGAGTCGGCGAACCGGACCCCGGTCTCGCCCGACAGCACCCGGCCCACCCAGGTCAACCCGCGGCCGCCGGCGTGGTCACGGAGAGCTTCCTCGGCGCTGGCGCGGGCATTCTGGGGTACGCAGGCACAGAGCTCGTAGTCGTCGCCGGCGGTGGCCGCCAGCACCGGCGCCGGTAGCCCGAGCTGGGCCGCCACGTCCGCGACGCCGTCGGCCAGCGGGAGCGCACCCAGCGTGAGCTCGATCCGTACGTCGCTGCGGCGGGCGAGATGGGCAGCGTCGGTGGCCAGCCCGTCCGAGAGGTCGATCATCGCGGTGGCCCCGGCGCCCGCCAGCAGGCGGCCCTCGGCGATCCGCGGCTGAGGGCTGGCGTACCGGGCTCGGAGATCCTCGGCCCAGCGGGCATCGACGTGCGCCCGCCCGTCCAGCACCGCCAGGCCCGCACCCGCGCCGCCCAGCGCGCCGGTGACGGCCACCAGGTCGCCGGGGCGCGCGCCGTCGCGGCCGACCAGCTCTCCGGGGTCATCGGCCCAGCCGACGACGGTGAACGACACGATCAGCTCGCCCGCCCGCGTAACGTCGCCCCCCGCGATGCTGACGCCGTAGCGCTCGGCCAGCGCATCAGCCCCGGCGAACAGCTCGAGCGCCGCGGCCGGTTCGATGCCCGGGGGCAGACCCAGGGCGAGATAGGCCTCGCCGGGCCGGGCCCCCATCGCGCCGAGGTCCGAGAGCGCTCCGCCGAGCGCGCGCTGCCCGATCTCCCGCATCGAAAGCTGCGAGCGGCGAAAGTGGACGCCGTCGACCATCGTGTCGACCGAGGTCACCGCGTAGCCGCGGCTGCGCACGACCGCCGCGTCGTCGCCGATCCAGCGGATCACCCGCGGCCCGGCCGGCGCCAGCACGTCGTGGAGTGCGCCGATCAGATCGAGCTCACGCACCGCTCGAGCCCAGCCGGGTTCAGCGGTGGCGGTAGACGATCCTGGCGCGATCCAGGTCGTACGGGGACAACTCGACCCTGACCCGGTCACCGGGGAGGATGCGGATCCGGAAGCGGCGCATCTTCCCGGCCACGTGGCCGAGCACGACGCGATCCATGTTGTCGAGCTTGACGCGGAACATCGCGTTCGGGAGGGCCTCGACGACCTCTCCTTCCAGCTCGACCTTCTCTTCCTTGGGCATGCGTTGGTCTCTCGGGGCGTGTTGCGGCACGCGATCGCGCACCGCTGGCCACCAAAGCTACCAGCAGGGCGCCGGAGGCACCCGGCGCCTAGGGATGCATCAGTGCTTCTTGATTCCGCCGCCGCCGGTGGTGTGGCCGCCGCCGAAGCCCGCCGGCGGCTTGCCCCCGCCGGTCGGTTTGCCCTTGCCGTTGCCGGTTCCGGGGGTGGTGGGGGTGGTCGGCGTCGTCGGCTGCGGCGTGGTCTGGTAGAGCGTGGTGTTGGTGTAGGGGTTGGTCGACGTGCTGGTGCCGCTAGTGGTCGTCCCGGTCTTGGCGTTGCCGGTCGAGGCGAAGCTGCCGAAGAACGGGGTGCCGTGCCACGGGACCGTCGGCGCGGCGAAGTCGCCGCAGTAGCCGTTGTCGGCCTGCTGCATGTAGTCGTGCCAGATCGGGGCGGCGAGCGTGCCGCCGAAGCCGTTGGCCATCGACGTGGTGGCGTTCGGATAGCCGACCCACACCGCGGTGGCCAACTGTGGCGTGTAGCCGTCGAAGTAGGCGTCGGTGAAGCTGCTGGTGGTACCCGTCTTGCCGGCCGCGGGGCAGCCGTAGTTGGCCGCGGTGCCGGTGCCGCTGGTGATCACGGTCTTGAGGACCTGGTCGGCCGCGTAGGTCTCGCCGTAGCTGAAGACGCGGTTGCCGGCCGGCGAGCCGATGTCCGCCGTGCTGCCGTCAGGGAAGACGACCCGGCTGATCGCGCTCGGGGGGTGATGGACGCCGCCGCTGGCCAGCGTCGCGTAGGCGTCGGCCATCTCCAGCGGCGAGACCGACACCGCGCCCAGGGCCTCCGAGGGGAAGTTTGTGAGCGGAGAGGTGATGCCCATCGCGTGGGCGGTGGCGGAGACCTTGGGCAACGTCAGGTCTTGGGCCATCTGCGCGAACACGGTGTTGTCCGAGTCGGTCGTGGCCCTGGTGACGTTGATGTTGCCCTGATAACTGAGCTCGGAGGTGTGCACCGAGTAGGTGGGGTAATCCGGGAGCCAGCCCGCCGGCAGCAGCTTGGAGACGTAGTAGGTCTGGTTGGGGTCGCCGTCGTAGTCGTGGATCAGGGTCATCAGCGAGAACACCTTGAACGCAGACCCCGTCTGCCGGTGGGCCTGCCAGGCGTAGTCGAACGTCGTCTGCCCGAGTCCGGTGCCGTAGGCCGAGGTGGTGGCCATGGCCAGGATGTTCCCGTTGTGCGGGTCGATCGAGACCAGCGCGGCGGCCGGCTGCCCGGGACCGCCCTCGTGGGCCAGGAGCGCCGCGGTCGCCTCGGCCTGGCGCCGGGTATCAATCGTCGTGTAGACCTTCAGCCCGCCCCGCTCGACCGTGGCCAGCCCGTATTTCTGGATCAGCTCGTGCTTGACGTAGTCGAAGATGAACGGTTGGTGGTGAGTCTGATAGGTCGAGTTGCGGTGGACCTGCAGCGGCGAGGCCTCGGCGTGGTCGGCCTGGTCCTGGGTGATGTAGCCGGCCGTGACCATCGCCTTGAGCACCTCGGTGCGGCGGGACCGTGCCGCGCCGGGGGCGTTGAACGGGTTGTCCTCGGACGGGGCCTGGGGGAGGCCGGCCAGCAGCGCGTACTGGGCCAGGTTGAGCTTGTTGACGGGCTTGTCGAAGAACATCCGCGAGGCCGCGCCGACGCCGTACGCGGTCTGGCCGCCGGTGGTCCCGTAGTCGACGTCGTTGAGGTACTCGTCGAGGATCCAGCGCTTGGAGCGCTTCTTCTCCAGCTCGTTGGCCAGCTTGGCCTGGATGATCTTGTACTTGATGTTGTGATGGGAGCGGATGTCGTTGGGCAGGTAGACGTTGTCGACCAGCTGCATGGTCAGCGTCGAGCCGCCTTGCACCGTGCCGCCGTTGACCAGATCCTTGACCCCGGCGCGGAGGATGCCCTGATAGTCGACGCCGCCGTGCTGGTAGAACCGCCGGTCCTCGATCGCCACGGTGGCGTTCTTGAGCATCTTCGGCAGTCCGTGGTCAGGCATGATCGTGCGCAGGACGTCGGAGGCGATGTAGCCGAGCAGGCTCCCGTCGCTGCCGAATACCTCGGACACCTGCCCGGGGTCGCGCGCCTTGAGCTGGTTGATGTCCGGCGCGGAATCGGCCACGCTGACGATCCAGCCGATCACGCTCATCGCCGCGATGGTGACCCCGCAGATGCTCAGCAGGGTGGTCATCAGGGCCACCCGTCTGACGGGGTGTCGGCGATTGCGCTTGCGGCGGCGCTGTCGGTCGCGTCGGCTCATGGAGGGCGTTTGGGAGGACGGTCGTCGGGGCGATCGGCGCGCTGACTCCGGCCGTCCAGTGTAGCTCCAGGGCTGTTTCGGGCTGCCGGTGGGCGCTCCTGCACGCGGGTGCCCGCGCCCGCGACCGCGGAGAGTTGCCAAGATCGCGATCGGCATGGCCGCGCAGCCCTCCACGTCCGCGAGCGCCCGGCGCGTCGCGTGGAACGCGTTCTGGACCTCGCGGCTGGTGGTCTTCGGATCCGGCGTGCTGGCCGTCCTGGCGTTCGGCCGGGCGCCCGACACCGCCGGGTTCGATCCGGCCCGGCTGACGGCGCCGTTCGGCTACTTCGGCAACCTGCTGGCGGCGCCGTTCGCGCGCTGGGATTCGGTCTGGTACCTGGCGATCGCCCAGGGTGGATACGACCACGAGGTCTCGCGCACCGCCTTCTTCCCCCTGTATCCACTGATGTTGCGCGGACTCGGAGTGGTGATCGGCTCGGACCTGATCGCCGGCGTGCTGATCTCACTGGCCGCGTTCGCGATCGCGCTGGTGCTGCTCTACGAGCTGGTCTGCCTCGAGCTGGACTCCGAGCGCGCCCGGGTCACCGTGATGCTGGTCGCCTTCTGCCCGATGGCCTACTTCTTCTCGGCGGTCTACAGCGAGTCGGTGTACCTGGCGCTGTCGGTCGGCTGCATCCTGGCCGCCCGGCGGGGGCGCTGGGCCTGGGCCGGGCTGCTCGGCGGGATCGCGGCGGCCTCCCGTAACAGTGGCATCGTCCTGATCGTGCCCGTAGTTTTGCTGTTCCTCTATGGACCTCGAGGGGATCTCCCCGACGCCGCGCGGACGCTCCGGACGCGATTCGGCCGTCTCCTACCACGCCACCGGCCGACGCCGCAGATCGCGTGGGCGCTGCTGATTCCGGCGGGCCTGGCGGCATACGTCGGATGGCTGGCGCTCAAGACCGGCAACGGGCTCGCGCCGTTTCACGCCCAGCAGGTCTGGTTCCGGCATTTCGCCGGGCCGTTCGGCGGGGTCTGGGACGGCGCGGTCGCGGCGTGGGACGGCCTGCGTCAGCTGCTCCACGGGCCGCCGCCGCCGATCTACTTCGATAAGGCCGGGGGCAATGCCCTGACAGTGGCCGGACAGAACCTGATGCTGTTCGCGTTCCTGGGGCTGGGGGCGATCGGCGCCGTCGGCGCCCTGCGCCGCCTTCCGATCGCCTACGGCGGCTACGTGCTGGCCTCGGTGGCGCTGCCGCTCACCTACCCGGTCTCGCCGCAGCCGCTGGCCTCGCTGCCGCGCTACGAGGTCGTGCTGTTCCCGCTGTTCATGTGGGGGGCCGACTTCGTCACGCGCCGACGGATCACCACCGAGGCGGTGGCCGCGCTGGCGGTCCTGCTGGGCCTGTTCACCGCTGAATTCGCGACCTGGCGCTTCGTGGCATGAGCCCGCGGGCCCTGCTGCTCGACGCGCTGGGGACGCTGGTCCGGTTGGATCCGCCGGCGCCGGCGCTGCGGGCCGAGCTGGACCGTCGCTTCGGCGTCGCGGTCAGCGAGGAGCAGGCGAGCTTGGCTCTGTCCGCCGAGATCTCCTACTACCGCGATCACCTGCAGGAGGGACGCGATGAAGCGAGCCTGCTGGCGCTCCGCGAGCGCTGCGCCGAGGTCCTGCACGCATCGCTGCCCAGCAGCCGCGCCATCGCCGCGATCGGACGCGATGAGATGACCCAGCTCCTCCTGGCCTCGCTGCGCTTCAGCGCCTTCGACGATGCGCTCCCGGCGTTGCAGGCGGCGCACCGGCGCGGGTGGCGCCTGGTCGTGGTCAGCAACTGGGACGTCTCGTTGCCCGAGGTACTACAGGGCGTGGGACTGCTGGATCGGCTCGACGGCGTCGTCACCTCGGCGGAGGTCGGGGCGCGCAAGCCCGACCGCCGGGTGTTCGTGGAGGCGCTGCGCCGCGCCGGCGTCGGGCCGGACGATGCCGTCCACGTCGGCGACAGCCCCCTCGAGGACATAGTGGGTGCCCGCTCCGCGGGCGTACGGGCGGTTCTGCTGGCCCGCGACCGCCGCGCCGGGCCGCCCGGGGTGCCGACCATCGCCAGCCTGGCCGAGCTCGCCTCGCTGGCCTGACGCTCTAGCGGCGGCGCCGTCGGTCGAGGATCGTTTGCAGGCGTGCGCCTTCGCGGGCGGAGCGGTGTTCGATTCGTTCCCAGGTGACTCGTACGGTGGCTTGTCCGGCGGCCAGGGTCTCGGCGTCGCGGTCGCGGTCGGTTTCGAACGCGTCGCGGTCGTGGTGGAATTCGTAGCTGTCGAGCTCGACGATCAGCTGCTCGGCTTCGAAGTAGGCGTCGACCTCGAACCCGCAGACGATCGTGTTGACCCGCGGTCGTGGTAGCCCGAACTGTTTGCAGAACGCGGGGAATTCGTCCTCCCATCCGGAGCGGGTCGGTCCGTCGGTGGTGTCCACGAACGGTGTGAGCAGCTTGGCGCCGGGGTGGGTGGGGTGCCGGTCGATGATCTCGGCGAGCTGGGAGCGGTGGAGGAACGGGGTGTGGAGCGCGTCGTTGACCGTCCGTTTGCGCTGTTTCGGTTCGAGTCGCGGCGCGCAGTCCAGCAGCGTCCGGGCGGGGCTGGTCGCACGGATGCCCTGCTGGATGCGGATTTCGTGATGCGGGAGGCTGAGGGTGCGGTGGACGATGATCCCGGGTGGGCGGCGGTCCCCGACGATGATCACCTCGGGAACGGCCGGCCAGTCGCGCGCGAACGCCCACGCCGCCAGGGCGGAGAGGTGGCTCAGCGCGGCGCGCGGACCGCAGGCCAGCACCGCGGCGGACGCGCGCTGAAGCTGGGTGATCGCGGGCCGCCCGACCGAGTACACGCCGCGGAACACGCGGTACAGCCGTCCCGTTTTCACCCGGTGGGCGATCGCGCGATCTCCCACCCCGAGAACGTGCAGCTGAACGCGGGTGATGTTGCCTTGCTGGCCGCCGGCGACCTTCGCGATCGCTACGTCGACCGCGGGCCGGTCAGCCACGCCCGCCTCGCCCGAGGACTCGGGATGCTATGGCCCCTATGCGGATGTTTCTTACCGACACCCCTCAGAGAATCGCGCCGACCCGACCGCTCCCACCCGGATCGGCACCCTTCATCGAGCCTTTTTTCGCACTCCCGACCGCCCCCGAAGCAAAGTCGTCACATCCGACGCCCGCGAGGGGCGGGTGCCCGCGAGGTGGCGGGTGCCCGGGCGACAAGCCGTTCGTGTGGACTCGCGCATGCTGGCCACGCTGGCCCAGGGCCACAACTAACCTGAAGCCCGCGATGAGCAGCGTTCCCCCTCCGGAGACCTTCGGCGAGCCGCCCGCCCCGCCGCCCACCCCGCCGCCCGCCGACCCGCCCGCGCGGCTGTGGACGGCGCCCGCGGCGGTCCTGCTTGGCCTGGGGATCGGCGTGTTCTCCACGATCCTGGTGGAGGTCATCGGCCAGGCGTTCGGCTCGAGCCTGTCCCATCCGAGCCCGGCCGTCAGCCTGATCGGGGACCTGGTGTTCGATCTGTCCTTCGTCGTCGCGGCGCTGTACTTCTCGGCGATCGCGGGATTCTGGGGGCCGGCGGATTTCGGCTACCGCAGGACCCCGCTGCGGCTGGGAATCACCGCCGTAGCGGTCGCCGGGGCCGGCTACTACGCCCTGACCTGGGTCTACGGCACCCTGCTGAATCTCCACGGAAACGACAAGCTCCCCAACGAGCTCGGCGCCAACAAGCACACGGCAGCGCTGGTCGGAGCCGCGGTGTTCGTGTGCGTGATCGCCCCGATGGCCGAGGAGTTCATCTTCCGGGGCTTCCTGTTCGGCGTCCTGCGCCGGATGCGGGTGATGGTGGGGGGGCGGGACATCGGGATCTGGCTCGCGGCGCTGATCGTCGGCGTGCTGTTCGGCGCCGCGCACCTGGGGTCGGCCTCGCCCAAGTTCCTGGTCCCGCTCGGGTTCCTGGGCTTCGTGCTCTGCCTGATCCGCTGGCGCACGGACTCGCTGTACCCCTGCATGGCCCTGCATTCGCTGAACAACTGCCTCGCTCTCGGCGTCAACCAGCTGAGCTGGACGGCGCCGGAGATCCTGGCGCTGATGGTCGGATCGCTCTCGATCATCGCCCTCCTCCTCGGGCCCCTGGCCGATCGCCAGCGCTGGCCGATCGGCACCCGCGTGCCTCGGCCTACGGGCTGAAGGACGGTCCCCTGGTGGGGTAATTGCCGCCCCAACCTGCGGTACTGATTTACTTTCCGCTCATGTCACGCATCCCGCATCGCGTCCTCGCGCTCACGGCATCCGTAGTCATGGCGTCCGGCGCGGTTGCGTCAGTCGCCGTCGCGGCCACCAAGACGACGCCCACGACGCCCACAACGACGTCAACCACCCCGACCCCGCCGCCGGTCAAGCCGCCGGTCAAGGCATCGGCCATCCTGTATCTGCCGGATGCGTTCTTCGTGAGCCGCTCGCCGGTCACCGTGCCGGGCCGGACGATCCATATCTCCGGCGCCGTGCGCCCGTTCGTCCCCGGCCAATGGGTCACGGTCCGCTCCTATCTCGGCTCCAAGCTGATCAAGCGCGACAACCTGCGGGTGAAGCCCTCCAAGAACCACAAGGTCGGCGTGTTCACCGAGGGGGTCAAGGCCAACGGCGCCGGCGGCGTGTCCGTCACGGTCACCCATGCCCGCACCACCACGATGCAGGGCTTCATCGCCCGGCGCAGCTACTCGGTGCTCGGCGAGAGCGTCGGGTTCGGCTCGCGCGGCAAGTTCGTCGAGCTGATCCAGCAGCGCCTGGCCGCACTGCACTTCTACATCCCGCAGACCGGGGTGTATGACCAGGGCACCGGCCTGGCCGTCGATGCCTACCACCGGCTGCTCGGCCACGGCGTGTCACAGCAGCTCGACTCCAGCGCGGCCAACGACCTGCTCAACGGCGTCGGTTCCTTCACGGTGAAGTACCCCAATCAGGGCACGCACGCCGAGGGCGATCTGACCCATCAGCTGCTGGCCCTGATCCATGGATCGAAGGTCTATTGGATCCTCCCGATCAGCTCGGGTAAGCCCTCGACGCCGACCGTGCTGGGCAACTTCCGGGTCTACCGACGGGATCCGGGGTACCTGTCCGACGGCATGTACTACTCGAGCTTCTTCACCGGCGGCTACGCGATCCACGGGTTCAACCCGGCGCCCGATTACCCCGCCAGCCACGGGTGCATGCGCCTCCCGATCGTGGATGCGATCCCGGTGTACAACTGGCTGAACTTCGGCGACGGAGTGGACGTCTACTACCGGTAGCCCGCCGGTCGCGACCGGCCCGCGTCGGCTGAGCCTGGAGCGGAGTCATCCCGAACGTCCTTTCGGGATGGCTCCGCTCAAGTTCCGTCTGAAGACGTTCGATAAGTAACGCGCTCCTGTGCAAAGGAGCCTGCGCCGCGTAATCACGCGATGCAGTCTCTCCACGGACGGAGGACCGGATGACAACGGAACGCGTACCAAGCGAATGGCCGGATGAGGAGGCGCGCCTGGACCGGTGCAGCGCCGAGATCGCGGCCGCGGCGTCGGCGGTCGAGCAGCTGGCCGCCGACTGGCAGGCGCCGGCGACCGGCGGCGCGCCGGCCAGGCCGAGCGTCCCCCGGGAGCTGGTCGATCAGCACGGCGAGCCGTGGCGGGCGGTACCCGAGCCCGCGCGCGTCGAGCGGGCACTCGAGGAGTTCTCGGTCAACGCCGATTACGCGCGTCGCAAGCGCCGTGCCGGGCGGACCCTCGAGTCCACGCCGTACCACCACATGGTCGTCCTCAGCAGCTACCACGTGGCCAATCTCCGGGCCCTGCTCTACGCGGTGGAAAGCGGCGAGATCCCGGGCTGGGACAACGGCGACTGGGTCGGCGAGGCTGCGGCCCGACTGCCGGTGCTGGACCACACGCCCAACCGGATTCCCCGGCCGATGACCGACTAGTGCCGGACGCCGCGGAGGCTAGGCCAGGCCGCGGGAATACCGGGCCAGGAAGCCGAGCCCGCCGCCGTAGATCAGCAGCGCGAAGATCGTCGGGATGCCGTGGTTGACCCAGTCGTTGCCCGAGGAGACGATCGAGCGAAACGGCGAGGTCAGGGTGCTGGCGGCGCCGTCGATGAACGCCCGGGGCTGACCCTTGGGGTGGGCCACCGGGAGCGGGGTGCCCGGTCCCCCGGCCACCACCAGGTTCGTCTGCTGCTCGGATCCGGCCGAGACCTGGTCCCGGGCGAACAGCGCGAACGACGCGACGACGAGCAACGAGCAGACGCAGGCGGTCCAGACGAGGGCGCGGTGGAGCACGAGACCGATATCGGCCGATGGGCTGACTAGCATGAGCGCCCGAAATGGCTCTGGACGTCGGTTCTAACGCTCGGGAACGCCTGACTCAGGCCTTGCGCGAGCACGCGCTGGTGATCGGCGAGGTCGTGCTCACCAGCGGCCGCACCGCCCAGTACCTCGTCGACGCCAAGCGGGCGATCCTGCTGCGCGCCGGCTTCGATCCGCTGGCCGAGCTGGTGGCCGGCTACGCCGCCGAGTGGGGCGCCACCGCCGTCGGCGGCATGACCATGGGCGCCGACCCGATCGCCTGCGCTGCGTTGGCCGGCGGGGCCGACGTGAAGGCCTTCTTCGTGCGCAAGGAGGCCAAGCAGCACGGCCTCGCGCGCCGGATCGAAGGGCCGGTGCTCGACCACGACGACCGCTGCCTGCTGGTCGAGGACGTGGTCACCACCGGTGGGTCGACGATCAGGGCGCTCGAGGCGCTGCGCGACGAAGGTCACGAGGTCTGCGGGGTCCTGGCCATCTGCGACCGGCTGGCCGGCGGGGCCGAGGCGATCCAGTCGGCCGCCGGAGACGCGCCCTACGTGGCGCTGACCACGATCGATGACGTGTACCCGGAGCGGCCGGACCGGGGGTAGGGCCGCGGAACCGCGGCTTTGGCGTTGGCTCAGGCGTGGCAGCAGCGGTCGGGTGCTGGCGGGTCGGGTGCGGGGCCGCGGGTCTTCGCCGAACTGTTTTCAATGAGGGAAAGGTGGGGCCGCTGCTTCGGCCGGTTCCCGGGGGATCATGAGGGGTCTCGGGAAGAAACATCCGCATAGGGGCCATAACGTCCCGAGGCCCTCCCGCCGCGGGACCGATCCTCCCCCCGGGCACCGGCCGCTCCCTCCCCTTCATCGATGCAGTTGACTTTCGCGCCCCGGCCGCGCGATGGTGCTAGGTGGGCAGCGACCGGCAGGAGGCCGCGGTCTGGTGCATCGCCTGGATCTTCCACCCGTGCCCGTCGGCGTAGGGCGTGAACAGCACGATCGGGTTGCCGTGCCTGACCGCCTGGTCGTACTTGAAGCCGATATCGGAGACGTTGCGGTGTAGGACCCAGGCCAGGGTGCTCTGGTACTCGAGCCGGGTCAGCGGTTCCCCGCACTGACGGACCCGCGCCGGGCCGCCGAGGCCGGCGACGATCGTCTGCAACCGGTTGATCTGCTTGGTGCGGGCGCGTTGGGCGGTCAGGTCGTGGTGCTCGGCCTGGCCGCGGTGCACGGCGGTCGGTATCAGGCTGACCACGAGCACGGCGACGAGCCCGATCCCCAGCAGCCCTGCCGGCCCCGACAGGCGAGGCGGCGCCACCAGCAGCCGCCCGACCCCCACCCCGGCCAGCGCGATCAGGATCCCGCCGGCCTCGAACATGTAGCGCTGCAGCGCCGGCCAGCCGTGGTAGGCGAAGGCGATCTCCACGATCACCCAGACCACGATGATCGCCGCCAGGGCCAGCACCGTGCGGTCGCGGCGCCGCACCCCGAAGCCGACCCCGACCAGCGCCGCGAGCAGCACCGGCAGCGGGTTCATCTCGTAGAAGCGGTGCAGCACGCCCCACAGCCGGTTGCCCGAGATCGCCCGGCCGGACTTGTTGGCGTTGTCGCCGGCGACAAAGAAGGACCGCGAGCTGATCGCGGGAATGCCGAACCAGAGCGCCAGCAGGAGCACCACGCCGAGGATCAACTGCCAGCGCATGGCCCGCTCCGCGCGCCACAGCCAGAGGCCATACAGGCCGAGAAACGGCCAGGCCTCGGGCCGGCCCAGCGAGGCCAGCACGCCGCACCAGAAGGCCCAGCGCCGGCGACCCGACAAGTGGCAGTCGATCGCCGCCAGCGTAAGGGCGACGATCACCGGATCCGACTGCGCGCTGAGGATGTAGTGCGAGTAGTCCTTGATCCCCAGCACGGCCACCCCGGCGAAGACGGCGGCGACCCAGGCGGCCCACCGGCGCTCGGGCGGAGCCGCGGTCAGGCGGTAGGCGATCCGCCCCGCGAACACCGCGCCGCTGAGCGCGAGCGCGGCTGAGGCGATCATCCACAGCCAGAACTGGTTGTGCCCCACCAGGGCGAAGGGCACGGTGAACAGGTAGGGCAGCGGCTTCCAGGACGGCGCCGCGTTGGTGTCGAGCGAGAGGCTGAGCGTCTGATGGCCCCAGACCAGCCAGCCGTAGGGGTCGAAGCCGGGCCGCGTGTTCGCCCACCGCACGATCACCGCCGAGACGATCAGCAGTCCGACGGCGCTCAGCACCGCCGGGTGGCGCGCGAGCTCGGGCGCGCGCGAGCGCAGATCCCGCCCCTGGGTGGCCGAGGAGCTCCCGGCCGCGGGCTGTGCGATGGTTGACTGCGCCACGGGCAGCCGCTGACGGTATCAGCGGATCATGGAGTACCCCCGGCAGGAATCGAACCTGCATCCCGCGCTTAGGAGGCGCGTGCTCTATCCATTGAGCTACGAGGGCTCCGGCGCAGAGCGTAACCAGGCGCCGCTGTGGCTAACGCGCCGCCGCCGGCCTGTCCCCGATGGAGGATTGGGCTGCGGACTCGCCACGTGGCCATAGCGAGCTTCATTTAGCGAGCGTTAGGGTTCGCCCACAAGGCCTTATGTCCGTGATATCACCTCACTCGGTGGAGGGATCGCTACCTCTCTGGGGAATTCTGTTGACTAATCGATGAGCGTCGGCGCATCAGAACTGCTCTCCTCCGGGGGAGACTCCGTCGACGTCGAACTGGTCGCGGGCGAGATCACGGTCCGCTCGCCGCTGCAGCTGTTCCTGCGGCGCTTCCGGGCCGATCGCGTCGCGATGGCGTCGCTGTTCTTCATCATCTTCCTGATCGTCGTGGCGGTGGCGGCACCGCTGGTGGTCAAGCTGTTCGGCGTCAGCGGCCCCAACCAGCAGAACATCCACGCGCTGGACATCTTCGGGCAGCCGTCGGGTCCGACCTCGGCCCATCCGTTCGGCGTGGACGAACTCGGTCGCGACCTCCTGGCCCGCGTCGTCTATGGCGCGCAGGTCTCGCTCGAGGTGGCCTTCATCTCGACCGGCTTCGCCGTGCTGATCGGCGTGACCGTGGGCTTGATCGCCGGCTACTTCCGCGGATGGGTCGACTCGCTGCTCGCCCGCCTGATGGACACGGTGCTGGCCTTCCCGATCCTGCTGCTGGCGATCGGCCTGGCCTCCGCTTGCTCACTGGGCAAGGGCTGCCTCGGGGGGCTGATCACGCCCGGGCGGGTGACCTTGATCGTGGTGATCGCGATCTCGTCGTGGCCGTACATCGGCCGGATCATCCGGGGGCAGGTGCTGTCCCTGCGCGAGAAGGAGTTCGTCGAGGCGGCGCGCTCGCTCGGAGCCTCCAACACGCGGATCATGGCTCGCGAGATCCTGCCCAACCTGGTCGCGCCGATCATCGTCTACACGTCGCTGATCCTGCCCACCAACGTCCTTTACGAGGCGGCCCTCTCCTTCCTGGGAGTGGGGATTCAGCCGCCGACCGCCAGCTGGGGCGAGATGATCGCCCGGGCGAGTCAGAACTTCGACACGCAGTGGTGGTACATGGTCTTCCCGGGAGTGGCACTGCTGCTCACGGTTCTCGCCTTCAACCTGATCGGGGACGGCCTGCAGGACGCGTTGAATCCGAAGGCCGGCCCGGTGAGAAAGAAGAAGGCCCGGACCATGCCGTGGAGGAAGGTCGCATTGAAAACGAGGTCGCAGTGAAAACGTCGCTGACAACACGAAGGAGGAGGACAAGTATGCGTCTGTTTCGTATGACGCTTGTACCCGTGGCGGTGGTCGCCTGCGCGATTGCGGTGGCCGCCTGCGGGTCGAGTTCCAAGAGTTCCAGCAGCTCGTCCGGTACGGCGAACGCGAGCACCAACAGCTCCGGTGGCAGCACCGCCACGACCAGCAGTGGTCTCTCGCTGGCCGGGCTGGCTGACACGAAGCCGAGCGCCGGCCAGAAGATGGGCGGCACGCTCAACATCACCTCGAATGAGGGCTGGGAGCACCTGGATCCGGGCGCCTCCTACTTCCAGATCGACTACATGGTCGTCTACGCCACTCAGAGCCCGCTCTACACGTTCACGCCGACCAAGGACACGCCCGTCCCGCTGCTCGCCGCGGGGCCGCCGACCATCAGCTCGGACGGCAAGACGGTCACCGTGCACATCAAGCCGGGCTTCAAGTTCAGCCCGCCGGTGAACCGGGCGGTCACCTCGGCCGACGTCGCCTATGCCTTCCAGCGCATGTTCAACCCCAACGTCCAGAACGGCTATGCGGGCGGTTACTTCCCGATCGTCGGCGCCGCCAAGGCCGCCGGCAAGCCGATCCCCGGGATCAGCACTCCGAACGCCACGACGATCGTGTTTCACCTGACCAAGGCCTTCGGTGCCACGATGGCCGACGCGCTGACCCTGCCGGGAACCGCGCCGGTGCCGGAGTCCTACGCCGCGAAGTTCGACAAGAGCAGCCCGTCGAAGTACGACAGCGATCCGACGATCCAGGCGTTCACCGGGCCGTACGTGATCAGCAGCTACAAGGCTGGACAGGCCCTCACGCTCACCCGCAACCCCAACTGGAGCCGGACGGTCGAAGGCGTCCGTCCCGCGTACGCCGACAAGATCGTCTGGAACGCCGGTGCGGACCCGACCGTGGCCGCCCGCCAGACGCTCGACAGCTCGAATCTGCTGATGGCCGATACCCCGCCATCGTCGGTGCTGAAGAGCGCCTATGAGCAGCACAAGACCCAGCTGTCGATCGCGCCGCTCGGTACCTACTACGCGGCGCTCAACACGCAGACCCCGCCGTTCAACAACATCAACCTGCGTAAGGCCGTGATCGCGGCCCAGGACCGTCAGGCCTACCTGTTGGCTCGCGGCGGACAGCTCGTCGGCCAGGTGGCGACGCACTTCATCTATCCCGAAGTGCCAGGCTACGCGCAGGCCGGTGGAGCCAAGGGCTTTGGTGAGGACTATCTCGCCAGCCCGACCGGCAACATGGCGGTAGCCACGAAGTACATGAAGCTGGCCGGCTATCCCAGCGGCAAGTACACGGGAACCGCCCCGGTCTCGATCGTGGGCAGCAACGCCGACCCCGGTCCGCAGGAGATGCAGATCGTCCAGAACGGCCTCGCCTCGCTGGGCTTCAAGACCACGATCAAGGCGGTACCGCAGCAGACGATGTACTCCAAGTTCTGCGGGTACGTCAAGGCCCACGTCAACGTCTGCCCGACGGCCGGCTGGATCGAGGACTTCCCCGATCCGTACGCCGCGCTGTTCGTGCCGTTCAGCGGCGAGGCGATCGTGCCGATCAACAACAGCAACTGGGCCGTCCTGAACGACCCAGCCGTCAACAAGGGGATCGACGCAGCCGCGGCGATCACCGACGAGACGGCCCGGCTGGCGGCATTCGCCAAGGTCGATAAGCAGATCGTCGACGACGCGCCGGCGATTCCCGAGATCTACTCCAACAACGCTCTGCTGAAGGGCACGGGCGTCAAGGGCGTTCTCGACCCATGGAACGACGATTGGAACCTCTCGTTCAGCTCGCCGAGCTGAGCTGAGAGGAGGGACCGGATCAACAATCGCTGAAACGGGGGCCTCGCCGACACGGCGGGGCCCCCATCAGCTCCTTCCGCCGCTATGGGCCGCTACATCATCCGCCGTCTCCTGTGGGTCATCGTGCTGCTGGTCATCGTCAGCATCGTGACCTTCGCGATCTTCTACCTGCTTCCGTCGGCCGATCCGGCCGTGCTCCGGGCGGGCCGCTCGCCCAACCCGCAGCTGATCGCCAACATCCGCCACAGCCTCGGGCTCGACAAGCCCGTCTACGTTCAGTACTTCCGATACATGAAGGGCTTGATCCTGCACTTCAACTTCGGCTACAGCTACCAGAACTCCCAGCCGGTGCGCCAGGAGATCTTCCAGCGGTTGCCGGCCACGATCTCGCTGACCGTCGGTGCGGTGGTCATCTGGCTGCTGATCGGCCTGCCGATCGGAATCATCTCGGCGATCCGCAGTCGGACCATGCTGGACCGGGTGACGATGGGCGGCGCCCTGCTGGCCATCTCCTCGCCCGTCTACTGGCTCGGCCTGGTCGCCCTCTACCTGTTCGCCAAGGACATCGGCTCGTTCCCGTTGTTCGACGGCGCCGGAACCTATACGGGGTTGACCGCCAACCCGGGACGATGGTTTGGCTCACTGATCTTGCCCTGGCTGGTGCTTGCCGCCAGCTTCGCGGCCTTCTACGCTCGGCTCCTGCGATCGAACCTGATCGAGACCATGTCCGAGGACTACATCCGAACCGCGCGCGCCAAGGGGCTGTCCGAGCGCCGCGTGATCGGACGCCACGCCGTCCGCTCAGCGATCACGCCGATCGTCACCGTCCTCGGCCTCGACATCGGGACGCTGCTGGGCGGGGCGATCCTCACCGAGGACGTCTTCAACATCCCGGGGATCGGCCGGCTGGCCTATCTGGGCATCATCAACGCCGACCTGCCGGTGATCCAGGGTACGGTCCTGTTCGGGGCATTCTTCATCGTGATCGCCAACCTCGTGGTCGACATCGCCTACGCATTCCTCGATCCCCGGGTGCGTTACTCGTGAGCCTGCTCGAGGTCAAGGACCTGAAGGTCAGCTTCCCCACCGAGGACGGCGTGGTCCACGCGGTGGACGGGATCAGCTATTCGATCGAGCCCGGCTCGACGCTGGGAATCGTCGGCGAGTCCGGGTCGGGCAAGAGCGTCTCGTCGCTGACCACCCTCGGGCTGACCCGCAGGCAGGGGGCATCGATCGAGGGCCAGATGCTGTTCCAGGGCGGCGATCTGATCCAGATGAGCGACCGCGACCTGCGCAAGATCCGCGGCAACGAGATCGCCATGATCTTCCAGGATCCCCTGTCCTCGCTGCATCCGTTCTACAAGGTCGGAAAGCAGCTGATGGAGGCGGTCCAGGTGCATCGCGATGTCTCGAAATCGGCGGCTCGTGACCGGGCCATCGATCTGCTCGAGCTGGTCGGCATCCCCGATCCGCATCGCCGGGTCGACCAGTTTCCCCACGAGTTCTCCGGCGGCATGCGCCAGCGCGTGATGATCGCCATGGCGCTGGCCAACGAGCCCAAGCTGCTGATCGCCGATGAGCCGACGACGGCGCTCGACGTGACCGTCCAGGCGCAGATCCTGGCCCTGCTCGAGGACCTCCAGAAGCGCCTCGGGATGGCGATCATCATCATCACCCACGACCTGGGGGTGGTGGCCGAGATCGCAGACCAGATCGCCGTGATGTATGCGGGGCGGATCGTGGAGCGCGCGTCGACCGAGCGGATCTTCGCCAATCCGCAGCACCCCTACACGTGGGGACTGCTGAAGTCGATCCCCCGTCTCGACAGTGCTCGGGGCGAGGAACTGGTGCCGATCTCGGGGCGCCCGCCCAGTCTGATCAACCGGCCTCCGGGCTGTCATTTCCACCCGCGCTGCCCCTACGCGCAGCAGGACCACAAGAAGCACGACCCCCGGCTCGAGCCCGTGCCCGGCGACACCGACCACAGCGTCGCCTGCCTGCTCGAGCCCGCGGTGCGCGCGAAGATCTGGGACGGGCTGCAGGCCGGGCGGGACCCTGCGGACCTGCGGAGGCTGGCCGGTCCGGATCCGCTGGTCCCCGACGCCTCCATCGACGCCTTGCCGCTGACCGAGGTCGCCGTGGTGGCGCCGCCGGCCGAGGGCGACGTCGCCGGGCAGCTGGGCGGTGAGGTGTGAGCACCGGCACCGCCGGCACGCCGCTGGTCGAGGTCCAGAACCTCGTCAAGCACTTCCCGATCACCCAGGGGATCCTGATCCAGCGCCAGGTCGGGGCGGTCAAGGCCGTCGATGACGTGTCCTTTGAGGTGATGAAGGGGGAGACGCTGGGGATCGTCGGCGAGACGGGGTGCGGCAAGAGCACCACCGCGCGCCTGCTCTGCCGGCTGCTCGACCCGACCTCGGGCGATATCCGCTTCGAGGGCGAGAGCATCGCCGGGCGCAAGGGCCCCGAGCTCAAGGCGCTGCGCCGCGAGATGCAGATGATCTTCCAGGACCCCTACTCGTCGCTGAACCCGCGCAAGACGGTCGGCTCGATCATCGCCGAGCCGTACTCGATCCACAAGATGCTGACCGGCGAGGGCGAGCGCAAGGCGCGCGTCCAGGACCTGATGGACCGCGTCGGGCTCAACCCCGAGCACTACAACCGCTACCCGCACGAGTTCTCCGGTGGTCAGCGTCAGCGGATCGGCGTCGCCCGGGCGATCGCGCTGGAGCCGAAGCTGCTGATCGCCGACGAGCCGGTCTCCGCCCTCGATGTCTCGATCCAGGCCCAGGTCCTGAACCTGCTGCTCAGCCTCAAGCGCGACCTCGGGCTGACCCTGGTGTTCATCGCCCACGACCTCTCCGTGGTCCGGCACATGTGCGACCGCGTGGCGGTGATGTACCTCGGCAAGGTGGTCGAGCTGGCGCCCAGCGACTCGCTCTACGGCTTCCCGCGCCACCCCTACACCGGCGCGCTGCTGTCGGCCGTGCCGGTGCCCGACCCCGCGGGCGGCAAGCGTCAGCGCCAGCTGCTGACCGGCGATGTCCCCAGTCCGGCCAACCCGCCACCGGCCTGCCGCTTCCACACCCGCTGTCCGAAGGCCCAGCCCAACTGCTCGATCGACGAGCCGCCGCTCGAGGACAAGGGCAATCAGACGCTCGCCGCCTGCCACTACCCGCTCACCGAGGACGAAGTGGCCACCCAGCTCCCCGCCGCGCTGCAGGCCGGCCGCCGGGCGGCCAGCCGCGATCCGGTCTGAGTCGGGCCGGGTACTACTCCTCGGCCGCGGCGTCCGCCTCGGGCTCGTCGCCGGGCTCGGCTTCGTCGTCCTCGACGTAGAGCGACTCGGCGGCCAGCTCGTCGCCGCCCTTGCTCCAGAGCTTGACCTCCAGGAAGTCCTGGCGGTAGTCGTCGGGCGCGACCAGCGTGAAGCGCTCCTCGACGAGCTCGCACTGGTCGACGGCGAGGTTGGCCAGCTCGGCGGTGACCATCGCCCCGCCGGGGATCAGCGGCACGCCCCAGACCAGGGTCATGTCGGCCGTCTTGCCCTGCTCGCCCCGCCAGCGGCCGATCACCTCGTCGTTGAGGTCGAGCTTCCAGTCCGGGTTGGCCTCGGCCAGCTCGGAGGTGAAGTCGGCGCGGGCCTCGAAGTCGCCCGGCGCGCCGTCGTGCTCCGCGAACGCGACGTAGCCGAACACCTCGTAGCCCTCGGTCGTGCGGGAGATCGCCGGGACGTAGGTCCGCCCGCCGTAGGTGCGGTCGGGGAACCACCTGACCTCGCCGATTTCACCGAGCTCCTCGCCATCGGAGTCGATGTCGCCGACGGCCTCGGTGAAGAACCGGCGCAGGGTGTCCGCCCAGCGCCCGTACGGCAAGGAGTCCTGAGGTGGCTCAGCGGCGAAGCTGATCACGAAGCGGTCGGTCGGGGGCATCGAGCGTGAGAGCCTACAGAGGCGCCCGCCGAGGGGTCCGCCGCTGCGCTCAGAACGCCCCCCGCCGCGAGAACACGGCGGGGATCGTCTTCAGCAGGATCGAGAGGTCGAGGAACATCGACCAGCGCTCGAGATAGAGAAAGTCGAGTCGCACGAGATCATCGAAGTCGAGCTCGGCGCGCCCCGAGACCTGCCACAGGCCGGTGATCCCCGGCAGCACGTGGTAGCGCTTCTTGTGCCAGTCCTCGAGCTGCTCGAAGTCGCGCATCGTCAGCGGGCGCGGCCCGACCAGCGACATCTCGCCCCGGACTACGTTGACCAGCTGCGGCAGCTCGTCCAGCGAGAAGCGACGCAGGAACTGACCGATGCTGGTCAGGCGCGGGTCATCGCGGATCTTGAACAACCCGCCCGACTGCTCGTTGAACGGCTCGAGGTCGGCCTGGGTCTGGTCGGCGTGCTCTCGCATCGTGCGGAACTTGAAGCAGTAGAACGGCTTACCCGCCATCCCGGGGCGCATCGAGCGGTAGATCACCGGGCCGCGCGAGCTCAGCTTGATGGCCACCGAGATCGCCAGCAGCACCGGGGTCAGGACCACCAGTCCGATCGTCGAGAGGATCAGGTCGAAGCTCCGCTTGAGCGCGTAGTCGATCCCCTCGAACACCGGCGGGCGCAGCGTGAACAGCGGCACGCTCTGGCCGGGCACGAACTCGGCCCGGTTGATCAGGATCTCCATCGTCGACGGGGCGACGTGGACGGTGACCCCGCGTTGATGGCACAGGTCGACCAGGTCAACCGCCTTCTCCTGGGGGAAGTCCGGATCGGCGATGATCACCTCCTGGACGCGCTCGCGGCTGAGGATCTCCGTGAGCTGATCCAGCCGCCCGAGCGAACGCAGCCCGTTCTGTGGGCGGGGGGTCAGCGAGATGTAGCCGATCAGGTCGACCCGCATCGCCGCCCGTCCGGCCAGCGCGTGCGCGACCGCCTCGATGTGCTTGCCTGAGCCCACCAGCAGCGCCCGGCGCCGGTAGCCGGCCTGCTCCAGGAGCCATCCGGTGACGCGGAGGTGGAGGTTGCGCAGGGCGCCGATGTAGATCGTCCCGAAGATCAGCGAGCCGTAGAAGATGTAGTAGCTCGAGAAGTGCTCGCCGTTGGCCAGGGCGAACACCAGCGCGATCACGGTCCCCTGGAACAGCGCGGTGGCGATCCGGCCGACGCCGGGGCGCCGCGGGCGATCGGCATACAGATCGACCCGGGCGAACATCAGGACGGTGACCAGATAAGCGAACGGGATCCAGGCGTGGATTCCGCTCCAGACGGAATGGAGGTTGAACTCCCCGCGGATGATCAGCTTCACCGCCAGGGCGCTCCACAGTGCCCCCACCACGCCGGCCAGATCCAGCGCCAGCAGGGAGACTACGCGCGCGCTTCGGCGAAGCGTCTCCAGGCGCAGCAGGAACGACAGCGCCGGTGGGCGCTTTCGTCGGACGTCGTGCGAGGGGAGCGGCACCGGCACGGGACCTTGAGGGGTCCCGTTGGCGTGGCTCCCCGATGTCTCGTGGGTGGTCGACACGTTCAGATGGGGTCCCGTGATCTCTCCCCCGTTCGTAACGTTATCTTGACATCGAAGTTCCGCACTAAACCTCGGGGGCGGATACGGCGGCACTCCAAAATGCGGGATTTCGCCCGGTGAATCCTGGTCCAGCGGGGATTCGGAGCTAGCCCAGACGTCCGACGAGAGCCTCTTTGCCGGACTGCTCAATTGTCTTGCGCAGGCCTTCCATGAGGTCGACCTCGGGCTCCCAGCCGAGGATCTCCCTGGCCAGCGTGATGTCGGGCTGGCGCACCTGGGGATCGTCGACGGGCAGCGCCTCGTAGACGATCTCCGAACCCGAGCCGATGATCTCGATCACTGCTTCGGCCAGCTCCAGCAGGGTGAACTCGTTGGGATTGCCGATGTTCACCGGATCGTGGTGCCCAGACTCGGCCAGCAGGATGATCCCCCGGATCAGGTCCGTCACGAAACAGAATGACCGGGTCTGGGAGCCGTCGCCGAACACGGTGATCGGCCGATCCTGCAGTGCCTGGCGCAGGAACGTGGGGATCGCGCGACCGTCGTGGGGGCGCATCCGGGGGCCGTAGGTGTTGAAGATCCGCACGATCGCCGTGTCCACGCCCTGCTGGCGGTGATAGGCCATGGTCAGCGCCTCGGCATAGCGCTTGGCCTCGTCGTAGACGCCGCGCGGCCCGATCGGGTTGACGTGGCCCCAGTAGGTCTCGGGCTGGGGGTGGACCTGCGGGTCGCCGTAGACCTCGCTGGTGGAGGCGGTCAGGAACCGCGCCCGGTGTCGCTTGGCCACCCCGAGGGTGTGGTGGGTCCCGTAGGAGCCGACCTTCAGCGTGTGCAGCGGCAGCCGCAGGTAGTCGATCGGCGAGGCGGGGGAGGCGAGGTGGAAGACGTAATCGATCGGCTCTTCGATGAAGTAGGGCTCGATGATGTCCAGGTTGAGGTGCGTGAACTTCTCGGTCCGGATGTGCTCGATGTTGGCCAGCGAGCCGGTCTCGAGATTGTCCACGCAGATCACTCGGTTCCCCCGCGCGAGCAGCTCGTCGCAGAGATGGGAGCCAAGGAATCCGGCGCCTCCGGTAACTAAGCAGGTCGTCATAAGGCCTGAATCTACCTGGGGTCGGGGTTGCTCTGCGTATCGGTGCTCCGAGACGTGCGGTTCCCGAGTCGCAGATGGTGGGCTTCGCCCCGCCGGATCGTCAGCCGCTCGGAGTCGAAGTGCTCGAGTAGGGCCTGCGCGAACTTGCGGGATGTGCCCAGCTCATCCCGCAGCTGAGCCAGCGTGATCGCGTCGCCGTGGCGCCGCGCGACAGCGATCAGCCGGCGCCGGACCTCCTCGAGCGCGTCGGGGTGGTAGTGCAGGGTCTTCGAGACTCGGACGGCCCGGCCGGCCGCGCGGAGCGCGTTCAAATCTGCGGGATCGAGCTCGGATTCGATCGGCGGTTCGGTCCCGGCTGTGCGGAGCCGCTCCTCGAGGGCGAGGGCCGAGGGGTTCAGCTCTGGTGCCGGCGTCTCGGGCGTCGAGGTCGGGGGCGCCGCGGGGGCGGCCTCCGCGTCGCCGGCGGCCTCCCCGCGCGCCAGCCGGGCCAGCCGGGCGAGCAGATCGCGCCCCGGGCCGTGCTTGCGCGGGTGGGCGTCGAGCACCCGGCCCCCGCCGAGCGTGGCCGGCGGGGCGATCTGGCGCAGCACCAGGCGATCCTCCGGCCCGGCCATCAGCGGCTGCTCGAGCCGGAGCTGCCAGAAGCGGCCGCCGAGCCAGGCGACGCGGGCCGGGGTCTCGCGGGTGCCGTGGTGTACCTGGACCCGGTCTCCGTGCTCGGGCTCCCGGTCGCGCTCGGCGAACTCGAGCTCGGCGTCGATCAGATAGGTGGGCGAGATGTCCCCTTCCGGCGCGGCCAGGACGTCGCCGCGGGCGATGTCCGCGACCGCGATCCCGGTCAGGTTGACCGCCACCCGCTGACCCGCCGGCGCGTGGTCAAGCGCCTGGTCATGCACCTGCACCCCGCGGACGCGGGCCCGCCGGCCGGCCGGGAGCAGCACCAGCTCGTCGCCCCGGGCGATCGACCCCGACCACAGCGTCCCGGTGACCACGGTGCCCGCTCCCCTGATCGTGAACACGCGGTCGATGTGCAGCCGCGCCCGCCCAGGGTCCCCCCCGGGTGCCGCGGCGGCGCGGCCTGGAAGGCGTTCGGCGAGCCGGTCCAGGGCGGCTCGCAGCTGTTCGATCCCGGCTCCGGTCCGCGCGCAGACCGCGACGGTGTCCGCGTCCGGGAGCAGCTCGGCCACCTGGGCCAGCGCGGGCGCAGGGTCGGCCAGGTCGGTCTTGGTCACCGCTACGACGCCATGCGACACCGCGAGCCCGCGCAGCACCGCGGCGTGCTCGCGCGTCTGCGGCATCACCCCGTCGTCGGCGGCGACGGTCATCAGGTAGAGGTCGATCCCGGACGCCCCGGCCACCATCGTGCGGACGAAACGCTCGTGCCCGGGGACGTCGATCACCGACAGGGCACGGCCGGAGGGCAGCGTCAGGCTCGCGTACCCCAACTCGATCGAGATCCCGCGCTTGTGCTCCTCCGGCAGCCGGTCGGTATCCACGCCGGTCAACGCGCGGACCAGCGCGGTCTTGCCGTGGTCGATGTGGCCGGCGGTGCCCAGGGTCAGCGGGGCCGCGGGCGCTGTGTGGCTCACCGGCCCAGCGCCCGGCGCACCGCCGCCCCGGCCGCGTCGAGATCCTCGTCGCGCAGCGTCCGCGGATCGAGCAGCACGCGACCCTCGTGGATCCGGGCGATCACCGGAGGATCGGATTCGCGCAGGGCCTGCATCACCGCGACCGGATCGAGGTCGGGGGGCAGTGCCACCACCGGACCCTCGAGCTCGTACATCGGCAGCGCGCCGCCGCCGACCCGGCCGGCGGCGCGGATCACGTCGGCCCCGGCGCCGATCAGGGCCTGCAGATGGTCGGCGCGACCGGCCAGGGCCGGTTCAGCGGCGTCGAGCATGGCCAGCACCGGGATCTCGCGTCGGGCCCGACCGGGATCCCGGTACAGCGTCAGTGTCGCCTCGAGCGCGGCCAGCGAGAGCTTGTCGATCCTCAGCGCCCGGGCCAGCGGGTGCTGGCGGGCGGCGGCCACCGCGGCGGCGGTGCCGAGCAGCAGACCGGCCTGAGGGCCACCGAGGAGCTTGTCGCCCGAGCAGCAGACGAGCGCGGCGCCTGCGGCGATCGAGCGCTTCAGCGCCGGCTCGCCGGCCAGCGCCGGAATCCCGGCGGCATCGGCCAGCACCCCCGAGCCGACATCGTCGATCACCGGCACGCCGAGTTCGCACAGGGCCTCGATCGAGACCTCTTCGACGAACCCGACGGTGCGGAAGTTGGACGGGTGCACCCTCAGAATCGCGCTGGTGTCATCGAGGGCACGCCGGTAGTCGGCCAGCCGGGTCCGGTTGGTGGTGCCGACCTCGACCATCCGCGCACCGGACTGGGCGATCACCTCGGGGATCCGGAAGCCGCCGCCGATCTCGACCAGCTGCCCCCGCGAGACCACGACCCCGCTCCCCGATCCGGCCAGGGCCGCCACGGCCAGCAGGACGGCCGCGGCGCCGTTGTTGACGACGATCGCCGCCTCCGCGCCGGTCAGCTCGCTGAGCAGCCCCTCCACGTGGGCCTGCCGGCTCCCCCTGGCGCCGGTGGCCAGGTCGAGCTCGAGGTTGCCGTAGCCCCCGGCCGCACGGGTGACGGCTTCGCGGGCGGCGGGCGCGAGCGGCGCCCGTCCGAGGTTGGTGTGGAGGATCACTCCCGTCGCATTCAGGACAGGGCGCAGCGACGGCCGTTCCAGTTCGTCGATCAGCGCGCGGGCCCGGTCGGCCAGTTGCGTGTTCGTTGGATCCTCGTCTGGGTCCGCCCCGGCCTGCAGCGCGGCGCGACGCTCGTCGATCGCCCGCCGTGCCGCGGCGACGGCCAGGGCCCGCGGCGCGTCGAGGGACGCCGCGAGCTCGTGCACCGAGGGAAGCGACCTCAGCCGGGAGTCGTTCCGGGCAGCCACTCGCCCTCCTCCTTCTTCCAGATCGGCGCCTGCGCCTTGATCGTGTCGATGATCTCCCGGGCACCGGCGAACGCCTCGCCCCGGTGGGCGGCCGAGACGGCCACCGCGACCGACGCGTCCGACAGCGGCACCCGGCCGATCCGGTGCTCGGCCGCCGCCGCGCAGAGCCCGTGCCGCTGTGCCGCCGCGGCGACGATCTCGGCGATCTTCGGCTCGGCCATCTCCACGTAGGCCTCATAGTCGAGGTGCGAGACCTCGCGGGTGACGCCCAGGAAGGTGACCACCGCCCCGGCTCGGGGGTCGCGCACGAGCTCGACCAGCCGGTCGAGGGAGAGCGGATCGCGGGTGACGCGGGCGTGCATCGCACCCACCGAGCCGCCGTCGATCGAGCCGCCGGACACCGGCGGGATCAGCGCCAGCTCGTCGCCCGCCCGCAGCACGGCGTCGCCGTCGGCGTACTCGCGGTTGATCGCCATCACGACCCGCAGCCCACCGGTCAGCCAGTCGACCTTGGCCAGCGCGTCGCTTACGCGGGCGTCCGCGGGAAGATCGAGCTCGAGTTCCTCGGCCCCGGCGCGCTCACGTAGCGCGGCAAACAGACGCACCCGAACCTGCATGGGGCACAAGGCTAGTCCAACCTCGGAACGCCGGACTCGGGGCGTGTTGGCGAGCGGTTAGGCTGTCCGCCGGGATCTGATGGTTTGCTTATGCTGCCTTTGCCCGACCGGGGTTGTGTCTACCTAAGAAGGAGCCAGATGCGTACACGGAGGAGGAGCTGGTTCGTCGCTCCGCTCTCACTGCTTTGTGTTGCTGCGATCGCCGGGTGCGGAAGCAGCAGCAGTTCCTCGTCGACCGCCGCGAAGAAGGCCGGCTCGAGCGCCGTGCCGCCATCGACTTCGACCTCGAGCTCGTCGACCGGCACGACTTCGTCCGCGAGTACCCCCGCCGCCGATCCGGCCGTCGCCGCCCTCGTGCCGGCCGCGATCAAGTCCAAGGGCACGCTGACCGTGGCCGCCGACGCGAGCTACGCGCCCAACGAGTTCTTCGCCTCCGACGGCCACACCGTGATCGGGATGGACGCCGACCTGACCAAGGCGCTCGGCGCGCGTGATGGGCCTCAAGGCGAACGTCGTCAACGTGACGTTCGACAGCATCATTCCCGGACTGGCCTCGAACAAGTACGACATCGGCGCTTCGTCGTTCACCGATACCAAGGTGCGCGAGAAGACGGTCGACTTCGTCGACTACTTCAGTGCCGGCGAGTCGTTCTACACGAAGGCGTCAGGCGGAACCACGATCGCCGGCGATTGCCGACCTCTGCGGCCACACGGTCTCCGTCGAGAAGGGGACGACCGAAGAGGCGGACGCCGGGACGCAGGGCGCGAAGTGCAAGAAGGCCGGCAAGGCGGCGGTCAGCGTGCTCGTGTTCCCCGACCAGAACGGCGCGAACCTCGCGGTCTCCAGCGGCCGGGCCCAGCTCGGCTTCGCCGATTCGCCGGTTGCCGCCTATCAGGTCAAGAAGTCGGGTGGGCAGTTCAAGCTCGTCGGCGCGCCTACGCCACCGCACCATACGGGCTGGCGATGCCCAAGGGCAACGGGATGACCAAGCCGGTGCTGGCCGCGCTCGAGGCGCTGATGAAGAACGGCTCGTACTCGTCGATCCTCAAGCACTGGGGAGTGCAGTCGCGGCGCGATCACCAAGCCGGAAATCAACGGAGCGATCAGCTAGCGGGCTCCGGCGCTCAGAGGTGAGCCCCTCCGAGCACAAGGACAGGACGGACGGGACGGCCCGAGGATCTCGAAGGCCGTCCCGGTCCGCCGTCCCGGGCGGTGGATCGCGTCGGCGATCGTGTTGCTGATCGCGGCGTCGATCGTCCGCGCGGTCGTCACCAACACGCACTTCCACTGGCACGTCGTCGGGCAGTTACCTGTTCGACGCCCGCATCCTCCACGGCGTGCGGATCGACGCTCGAGCTGACCGTGATCTCGATGGTCGATCGGGATCATCCTGGGAGTCGTGCTCGCCGTCATGCGGCTTTCGCCGAATCCGCTCGTCTCGGGCGCGAGCTGGCTCTACATCTGCTTCTTCCGCGGGAACGCCGCTGCTGGTGCAGTTGCTGTTCTGGTTCAACATCGGCGCGCTGTTCCCGCACGATCGACCTGGGGATTCCGTTCGGCCCGTCGTTCATCCACGCCAACGCGAATTCGCTGATCGCCCCGTTCATCTGCCGCGGTGCTGGGGTCTCGGATCTCAACGAGGGCGCGTACATGGCGGAGATCGTGCGCGCCGGGATCATCGCGGTGGACGAGGGTCAGACCGAGGCGGCGCAGTCGCTCGGGATGACGCGGATCCAGATCATGCGCCGGATCGTGCTGCCCGCAAGCGATGCGGGTGATCCTGCCGCCGACCGGCAACGAGACCATCTCGATGCTGAAGAACACATCGCTGGCGATCGTGCTCGGCTCGGTTTTCGAGTTGCTTGTGGAGACGCAGCAGATCTACTCGGTCAACTTCCTGACGATTCCGCTGCTGATCGTGGCCAGCATCTGGTACCTGGGCATGACCAGCGTCGCCTACGTCGGCCAGCACTTCATCGAGCGGCGCTACGGGCGCGGGTTCTCGCGGGCTGAGCAAGCCACGATGATGGGCCGCTGGCTCAGCTTCGGTGCGAGGACTGCGTCGATGAGCGTGCCGATGGTCAAGGCCGAGGGAGTCCATAAGCGCTTCGGACGGCTCGAGGTGCTCAAGGGCATCGACCTTGAGGTCAAGTCCGGCGAGGTCATGTGCCTGCTGGGCCCGTCGGGCTCCGGAAAATCGACGTTTCTGCGCTGCATCAACCACCTGGAGAAGATCAACTCCGGCCGGCTGTCGGTCGACGGCGAGCTGGTCGGCTACCGCGAATCCGGCGGCAAGCTGCATGAGCTCCACGAGCGCGAGGTGGCCCGCAAGCGGGCCGAGATCGGGATGGTCTTCCAGCATTTCAACCTGTTCCCGCACATGACGGCGATGGAGAACGTCTGCCTGGCCCCGATCCGGGTCAGCGGGGTGGGGCGGGCCGAGGCACGCAAGCGCGGCCAGAAGCTACTCGAGCAGGTCGGCCTCGGCGACAAGCTCGACGTCTATCCCGTCGCGCTCTCCGGCGGCCAGCAGCAGCGCGTGGCGATCGCCCGCGCGCTGGCCATGGAGCCGAAGCTGATGTTGTTCGATGAGCCGACCTCGGCGCTCGACCCCGAGCTGGTCGGCGATGTCCTCGACGCCATGCGCGCGCTGGCCCGGGACGGCATGACGATGATCGTGGTCACCCACGAGATGGGCTTCGCCCGCGAGGTAGCCGACTCGGTCGTGTTCATGGACGAAGGCGTCGTGGTGGAGACCGGGACGCCGGCCGAGGTGCTCGGCATCCCCGCGGCACGAGCGCACGCGGGCGTTCTTGTCAAAGGTGCTCTAAGTCTTCTGAAGCACGGTCTCCCCGCCGCCAGTCCCGAGCGGCGGGGAGGTTGGTGCGCGCGGCGGCCGTCTCGAGCCGTCAGCGCCCGGCTAGTGGAACTTGGCCTGGCAGGCGGTCAGCTTGCCGGTGTCGGTGCCGGCGGCGGCGACGCAGGCGACCAGATTCTGGGCGCTTTTCGGAACTGCCCCACCGGTCGCCTTGTTGGCGGCGTTCACGGCCTGCTGCGCCTGCTGCTCGCCTACCCGCACGGCGTTGTTCGCCGTGTCGTTGCTCGGCTTGATCACCGTGAAATAGATGATCGCGAAGATCACGAGCGAGACTGCGGCGGAGATCAGCCGCGCCCTCGGACTCCGGGCGATGATGTACATAGGGCCCCCCCTGATTGTGATTTGCCCGGGGCACAGTAGGCGCCCGTGCGCGCGTTGTCAGTGTCACCGGGGTCTCTGTTTGGTCGCGGACGGGCGTTCGCGGGTAATCTCTGAGCCGAGATGGCGACCTACGATCACCGCACCATCGCCCCGATCGTCGGACCGGACGATGAGCGCCGGTTCACCGACTCGGGCATCGAGATCAAGCCCCTCTACACGGAAGAGGACCTGCCCGAGGGCCTCCCCGAGCGGCTGGGCGAGCCGGGTGCCTACCCCTACGCCCGCGGGATCCACGGCGACATGTACCGCAAGCAGCTGTGGACGATGCGCCAGTACGCGGGCTACGCCAGCGCGAAGGAGTCCAACGAGCGCTATCGCTACCTGCTCAAGCAGGGGACCACCGGTCTGTCGATGGCCTTCGACCTGCCGACCCAGCTGGGGCTCGACTCCGACGACCCGCGCTGCCTGGGCGAGGTCGGCCGCACCGGCGTGGCGATCGACACGCTCGACGACATGCGCACCGCCTTCGACCAGATCCCCCTGGACAAGATCTCGACGTCGATGACCATCAACGCCCCGGCCAGCGTGCTGCTGCTGCTCTATGAGCTGGTCGGCGAGGAGCAGGGCGTGGCCTCCGAGCAGCTCCGCGGCACGACCCAGAACGACATCCTCAAGGAGTACATCGCCCGCGGCAACTTCATCTATCCGCCCGAGGGCGCGATGCGGCTGACCACGGACCTGTTCTCCTACTGCAACGAGAAGGTTCCGAAGTGGAACACGATCTCGATCAGCGGCTACCACTTCCGCGAGAAGGGGTGCTCGGCCGTCCAGGAGGTCGCGTTCACCCTGGCCAACGGGATCGCCTACGTGCAGGCGGCGCTCGACGCCGGACTGGAGATCGACAAGTTCGCCCCGCGGCTGGCCTTCTTCTTCAACGGCCACAACAACGTCTTCCAGGAGGTGGCGAAGTTCCGCGCCGCCCGGCGGATGTGGGCCGAGATCATGCGCGAGCGCTTCGGCGCTCAGGACGAGCGCTCCTGGAAGATGCGCTTCCACACCCAGACCGGCGGCGTCACCCTGACCGCCCAGCAGCCGCAGAACAACATCGTCCGGGTCGCGTTGCAGGGCTTCGCCGCCGTCTGCGGCGGTACCCAGTCGCTGCACACCAACGGCTTCGACGAGGCCCTGGCCCTGCCCACCGAGCGCGCCGCCAAGATCGCCGTGCGCACGCAGCAGATCATCGGTTACGAGTCCGGCGCCGCTGACACCGTCGACCCGTTCGCCGGCTCCTACTTCGTCGAGGCGCTGACCGACGAGATCGAGACGCAGCGCCCGCGG
Organism: uncultured Solirubrobacterales bacterium; assembly: GCA_963808605.1. Lineage (GTDB taxonomy): Bacteria > Actinomycetota > Thermoleophilia > Solirubrobacterales > Solirubrobacteraceae > Palsa-465. Next base: position 240,543 of record CAWEGQ010000007.1, on the reverse strand, counting down.
ACTGATCGACAAGGTCGACGAGCTCGGCGGCTCGGTCCAGGCGATCGACTACATGAAGAACGAGATCGAGGAGTCCGCGTTCGGCTACCACGAGCGCTACCGCATCGAGCAGGACATCGTGGTCGGCGTGAACAAGTTCGTCGAGGACGACATCGAGGTCACCGACATCCTCCGGGTCGACCCCGAGTCCGAACGCGAGCAGCTGGACCGGCTGAAGGCGTTCAAGGCCGATCGCGACCAGGACCTGGTGGCCAAGCGCCTCGAGGAGATCCGCGAAGGCGCACGGGGGACCGACAACCTCCTGCCGGTCCTGCGCCAGGCCCTCAAGGACCGCTGCTCGATGGGCGAGGTCTGCGGCGCCATGCGCGACGTGTTCGGCGAGTACAAGCCGTCGTTCTGACCTTCGCCGGACTCGGATTTTGAGTAGCTTCTCCTGAATGCTCGCCAGCGCGGTCGCCTTCTCCGATCTCATTCTCGCGGTCCACATCACCGCGGTGATGGTCGCCTTCGGCGTGACCTTTGCCTATCCGATCTTCGCCGTGGTCGGCGAACGGCTGGACCGGCGGGCGATGCCCTGGTTCCACCGGGTGCAGGTCGCCATCTCCCGCCGGCTGATCAACCCGGGTCTGCTGGTGGTGCTGCTGGCCGGGATCTACCTTGCCTCCCACGAGCACCAGTGGAAGCACTTCTTCGTCCAATGGGGCATCGGCGCCGTTGTGGTCCTCGGCGCTCTGGAGGGGTCGTTCATGATCCCCCGGGAGAAGAAGCTGGCCGAGCTGGCCGAGCGTGACGTGGCGACCGGCTCGGCGGAGTGGAGTCCCGAATACGTGGCATTGCGTAAGCGCGTCGGTGGAGTGGGGGCGGCCATGGGCCTGCTGGTGGTGGTGACCATCTTCCTGATGGCCACCCACGCCGGGGCCTAGCCGGCCGCCGTCTTCGCGCTGCAGTCGGCCGGGCTCAGTGCAGGCGGACGGACGCCGACGTCGCCGTCGCGTCGGAGAAGCCGTCACCGACGATCACCCGCAGGCGAAGCCGGCGGGCGTGGCGGAGCAGGGACGCCGGGACGCTATAGCTGTGGCTGGTCAGCCCCGCGATCAGCGTCTGCCAGCCCTGACGTGGGCTGCTGAGGTACTGCACGGTCGCGGTCAGCGGCGCGCCGCGCGCGCCGCGCGGGCGCCAGCGGATGGTGAGGGCATGGCGCACCACGCGGTAGCCGCGACGCGGCGTGAGCAGCCGGACGCTCGGCGAGACCTTGGGCCGCCGTTTCGAGGCGACGATCCGGGATCCCTGGGTCAGCTCGATCTTCGATGCCCCCGTGGACGGCACGGTGGCGGTGAGGAACAGCACGCCCTGGCTGTCCTTGACCAGATTGGGCTGCACGGCGACGTTGCCGATCGTCTGGCCATGCCGGCCGAGCACCTTGATGTGAAACCCTGACCCCTGGGAGTGCGTCAATGGGCCTGTGGTGCTACTGGCGCCGAGAACAGTGGCCCTGCCGCCGGGAAAGAGCGCTGCATCAACGATCATCCGCGGCTGAGCAGAGGCCGCCGCGGCGGCCACGACGGCGTCAGGCGCCGGCCCGGACGCGGGCCCATTATCCAGCTGCACGAACTTGGTCCAGTTGTCGGTGGATATCCACGCGTGTGCATCACTTGCGTAGGTGCAGTACGACATGAGGTCGTACCACTGGTTCTGTGGCGCGAGGATTCGGTAGTGGCCGGGGCCCCCGGAGTTGGGGACCCGATCGAGCCCGATGCCGTGAATGAAGCCCTGCTGGTCGGGCGGCCATGGGACGGCGACCTGACCATTGGCGCCGCCCCCGCCGCAGGGGCTGGCGTGGGCAAAACCGACCTGATGTAGGAGCTCGTGCAGCGCCGAGGTGAGTGGTCGCGCCGGCGTGTGCGGGCCGATGATCGAGATGCCGGTGTTCGTGTATGACACGCCTTGGGTGATCGGGGAGAAGCCGAACAGGTACGAGCGGCCGAAATGGAGCAGCGCCAGCTGCCGGGTGACCACGTCGATTTCCGCCGACGTGAGGTCATAGCGACAGTTATAGATCGCCATGCAGTCGCTGAGGTCGGGCTTCACCAATTGATAGTGCGCGAGTCTGTAGTCGTGCACGATCTGCTGCACCTCCGCGGACATGTCCACGTACGCCTGGTAGTACGGCTGGATCACCAGATCATTCGGCGCGAGCGGCAGCAGGCTACGGCCTCGGTTCAGCAGCGAGGTCAGGTTCGGCCCGGCCGTGAGCTTGAATCCCCGGCCGCCGGGCAGCGGGTACTTGTAGGCGATCTCGAACGGCCGGATGGTGATCGGATCGGTGGTCCTGAAGGCGATCCGGGCCAGGGCGAACGCGTCGTTGGCGGCGCAGTTCAAGCACTCGTGGATCGGCCGGACACCGTTGCTGGCCGGATCGATCTCGGCGGCCAGCGTGATCGGCGCGCCCTCGGTCCAGGCCTTCGGCAAGGTGAACGTGTAGGCGCCGGTGGGATTGGTGCGGGCGCCCGGCAGCGAGTTGCCGACCTGCAGGGTGCGCGCGGCGTCGGCTTGGATCGGGCTGCCGCTCAGCTCATGCAGGCCGCCGGCTGAGCTGTAGGCGTGCAGCACCGCGGTGGTCCCGGCCTGGACCTGGGCGCCGGGATCGCCGACGACGCTCGCGTAGGCCCGCACCACCGTCGCGACGTCCTTGATCAGCGGCTGGCCGGTATACGCGCCCCCGGGGGTGGCCCCCAGGACCGGCAGGGTCACCGAGAGCGGTGTGTCCCACGTCTGGTTCTGGATCCCCTGGGTGATCTCCAGCTCCTCGGTCTGCAGGTCCGGAAGCACGTAGCCGAAGCTCACCTGGCCCGAGGTGGTGACGTCGCAGGTTCCGGGCGTGCTCGAGGTACCGGGGCAGTGAAGCGTCGTCCATCGGCCGCCCGTTGGCTGACCGGCCGGAGTGACCGTCGTGGCGTCGAAGTGATAGTGGCCCGGCGACAGCGCCACCGAGTAGCTTCCGGTCGGACCGGTGGTCGCGGCCCTGTTGACCACCGCGCCCTGCGAGTCGGTGCCGGTCACCTTGACGGTGGCTCCGGGCACCGGCTTGGTCTTGGTGTCAGTCACCGTGCCGGTGATGGCGAGCTGCGAGGACTGCAGCAGGAAGCCGTGACTCACCCCGTTCAGGGTCCCCCGTCCGATGATGTCGCCCGCGTCGTTGATGTCGGTCGCGGTCACGGCCGACCAGCCGCTGCCCGGTCCGAACAGGCTCGAGATGGGCACGGTGGTGCCCCCGGAATACAGGGAGGAGACACCGGTGGCGTTACCGATCACGTCGTGAGTGGCGTTCACCGCGACCGAGTTGTAATAAGTCGACTGCGAGCAGACCGGGACGACCGGGATCGGGCCCTCGGCGCCGCTCGGATCGCGGAGCACGCCGGCACCGCCGGTGCCCGTGCCCACAGTGCTGCCGTCGCTGGCCACGCTGCAGGCCTGGAAGTCGAGCGGCGTGCCGGTCCCGGGCCCGAGATATCTGGGTGAGCTGCTGCCGGGCAAGCCCGTCGGATTCTGAGTGAACAGCGCGTGGCCGTTGTTGACGCCCAGGGTGAGGCTGCCTCCCAGCCCCGGCCCCAGCGGAGCGCCGTAGGGCGACAGCGCGTGTAGTCCGTTGCCGTAGGAGGTCGATGCCCAGGCCTGGTAGACGTTGTCGTTCTGGATGGCGCCCTCCTGGATGGCCAGCTCCCCCTGGGCGTCGACCGCGAGGATGTTCATATACGCGGGTCCGGGCGCGTACGGAGGAAATGTCCCCACCGGAGAGGCGAACGTGGTGTAGCTCGACGGCGTCTGCCAGACCACCCCGTTCCTGGTCAGGAGGTCCGTGCCCACCGCGATCCCCTGGTCCGAGACGCCGGCCAGGTAGGTCATGTTCGAAGGCGGCGTGAGCGGAACCGTGGTGCCCGCGCTCCACAGAGCGGGGCCGAGGAAGTTGAACTGGCTGTCGTACCGATTGACCGCGACCGCGCCGCTGGAGTTGACGCCGACCGGAGTCACATAGGCGCCGAGGTCGAACGCGGTGAACGACGACGCCGAGGGGGTCGCGCTCGCCCCGGCGGTGACGCTCAGCGACGCGAGCGCGGCCAGACAGACGCAGGCCCCGATCGCACGGCGAAGGCGGCGGCGCCGCTGACTGGAACTGATCACCCCGGTTCCATCAAACCGGGTCACCGCGGGTGGGTCAATACGCCGAAACCGCGTACATTGGTCACCGATGCCGCCCGATGTTCTGCTCGACGTCATCGCCGAGGTCCAAGGACTGCTCGATCTCGACGAGTTTCGCCGCGGGCTGATCACCGGGCTCCGCCGCGCGGTACCCGCTGAGTGGGTCTCGCTCAATGACATCGGGCCGGATCCCGACAGCACCACGGTGCTGATCGACCCGGAGTTCCCGGCCGAGGCCCATGCCGTGTTCGCGCGCCTTGCCCACGAGAATCCGCTCATCGCGCGCTACCAACGGACCCTCGACGGGCGCGCCTACCGATTCAGCGATGTCGTCACGCCGGCCCAGCTGCGCTCGCTCGCCCTCTACCGGGAGTTCTACGGGCCCCTGGGTCTCAACCACCAGATCGCCTTCACGCTGCCCAGCGGCGCGGGGCGCCTGCTCGGTGTCGCCCTCAGCCGCCGCCGGCGTGACTTCACCCGGTCCGAGCAGCGGCTCCTCAACCGTGCCCGTCCGTTCCTGATCCAGGCTTTCCGCACCGCGACGGACCACACCAACCTGGTCCGCGAGCTCGCCCAGCGCCGGCAAGTGCCCACCGAGCTGGCCGATGCGCAGTCGCATCGGCCGGCGCTGCTCCGGCTCGGTCTGACGCAGCGGGAGGCTGAGATCGTCACCGGCATCGCGGTGGGGAGCTCCAGCGTCGCCCTGGCCACGAGACTTGGCATCAGCGAGCGCACCGTGCAGAAGCACCTTCAGCGGTGCTATCGGAAACTCGAGGTCCGCAACCGCTCCGAGGCCGCCGAGCTCGTGTGGTCCCTCTCCGCGACGCCGTGATCCACCTCGCCTGCAAGCGCCAGAACCTCGGAAGGAGTCGCGCTGCACCGAGCGAAACCCGGAGGCATGGCAGAGCACGAGGCGAGTAGGACCCTGGTCAAATCCCCGCCGGAACTGTGGGCGGAATGCAGTGACGCATCCTCGTTGGAACGCCATCTGAGGCAATTCGGAGAGATTCGCATCACGAGGCTCGAGCCGGAAACCGCCGTCGCCTGGGAGGGCGCGCACGCGAGCGGCACGGTGCGGCTCGAGCCATCGGGGTGGGGCACCCGCGTGATCATCACCGCGGCTCGGGTGCCCGACGACGAGCCCGAGCCCCCTGCCGTGGAACCCGAGCCTGCTCCCGCCCCCCCACACGCGGCGAGCCTGCCCGAATCAGGGGGGGACTGTGGACCAGAATCGTCGGCTGGTTCCGCTCGCCGTCCTCGCCGTCCATCCGGTTCGAACCGACGGAGCCGGCCGTACCCGCGCCACCCGAGCCGGCTGCCGACCCGGAGCCTGCTGGGCCGGACCCGGTCGAGGTGCTGGCCGCGGCGCTGGACAGTCTCGGTCAGGCGCACCACCGCCCGTTCTCCCGCGGCTGACCGCCGCAGCGGGCGCCCCGCCGGTCGCTGTGATCCGCCGCGAGTCCGTAGACTCGCCGCCCCATCCACTCTCCGGCTCAGAGAGACCATGCGCGACAAGGCACCCGAGACCTACGAAGAGAAGCTCGCCCAGCTCCAGGAGCTGAAGCAGGAGGCGATCCACGCCGGCTCCGAGGCGGCGGTCGAGAAGCAGCACGCCAAGGGCAAGTACACGGCCCGCGAGCGGATCGAGAAGCTGCTCGACCCCGGCTCGTTCCAGGAGCTCGACTCGTTCGTGCGCCACCGAACCTCGGAGTTCGAGATGCAGAAGAACCGGCCCTGGGGCGACGCGGTGGTCACCGGTCACGGCACGATCGACGGGCGCCGGGTCTGCGTGTTCAGCCAGGACTTCACCGTGTTCGGCGGCTCGCTCGGAGAAGTGATGGCCGAGAAGATGTGCAAGATCATGGACCTGGCCGCCAAGATCGGCTGTCCGGTGATCGGCATCAACGACTCCGGCGGGGCGCGGATCCAGGAGGGCGTCGTCTCGCTCGGCGCCTACGGCGACGTGTTCCTACGCAACGTCGCCTCCTCCGGCGTGATCCCGCAGATCAGCCTGATCATGGGCCCCTGTGCCGGGGGCGCCGTCTACTCCCCCGCGATCACCGACTTCATCTTCATGGTGAAGGAAACCTCGCACATGTTCATCACCGGGCCTGAGGTGATCAAGACGGTGACCGGCGAGGAGGTCGAGTTCGAGGAGCTCGGCGGCGCGATGAGTCACAACTCCAAGTCCGGGGTGGCGCACTTCGCCTCCGACGACGAGGACACCTGCCTGGAGGACACCCGCTACCTGCTCTCGTTCCTGCCCCAGAACAACCTCGAGCTGGCCCCGCGCGTGCAGCCGACCGACGATCCGCTGCGGATGGACGAAGAGCTCGACAGCGTCGTCCCCGACAGCCCGAACAAGCCCTACGACATGCGCAACGTGATCCGCCTGGTCGTCGACGACGGGGAGTTCTTCGAGGTCCACGAGCACTACGCCAGGAATATCGTCTGCGGCTACAGCCGCCTGAACGGCTTCAGCGTCGGGGTGGTCGGCAACCAGCCGGCGCAGATGGCCGGCGTGCTCGACATCGACTCCTCCGAGAAGGCCGCGCGCTTCATCCGCACCTGCGACGCCTTCAACATTCCGATCATCACCTTCTGCGACGTGCCCGGCTTCCTCCCCGGGACGACCCAGGAGTGGGGCGGGATCATCCGCCGCGGCGCCAAGCTGCTCTACGCCTACGCCGAGGCCACCGTGCCGAAGATCACCATCATCACGCGCAAGGCCTACGGCGGGGCGTACGACGTGATGGGGTCAAAGCACCTCGGCGCGGACATGAACTTCGCCTGGCCGACCGCCGAGGTCGCGGTGATGGGCCCCGACGGCGCCGTCAACATCATCTACCGCCGCGACATCCAGGCCTCACCGACGCCGGACATGCGCCGCCAGAAGCTGATCCAGGATTACAAGGCCCACTTCGCCAATCCGTACGCGGCGGCCGAGCGCGGCTACCTCGACGACGTGATCATCCCGCACGAGACGCGGCCGAAGGTGATCACCGCGCTGGAGACGCTGCAGACCAAGCGCCAGCCCGGCCCCAAGCGCAAGCACGGGAACATTCCGCTGTAAATGGCCAGCGCGGGGGGCCGCAGCGCCCAGCTCGATCGCTGGTTTGAGATCACCGCCCGCGGCTCGAACTACCGAGCCGAGATCCTGGGCGGCGCGACGACGTTCCTGACGCTCGTCTACATCGTCTTCGTCAACCCCGCGATCCTCAGCGGCACCCCCGATCTGCACGGCACCCGGCTGCAGTTCGACCAGGTGCTCGCGGTCACCGCGCTGGCCGGCGGCGCGCTGACGATTCTCATGGGCGTGTTCGGCAAGTATCCGTTCGCGCTGGCCTCGGGGCTCGGTCTGAACGCCTTCGCGGTCGCCGAGGTGGCCGCTCACAAGGTGACCTGGTCGGCCATGATGGGGATCTTCGTGATCGACGGCGCGGTGATCGTCGCGCTCGTCGTGGTGGGGCTGCGCGAGCGGATCATCGACTCGATCCCGTATGACCTCAAGCTGGCCATCGGGATCGGGATCGGGGCGTTCATCACCGTGGTCGGGCTCAAGAACGCGGGTTTCGTCGTCTCCGGCGGAGAGCTCGGCACGCTCGGCCACCTGGGCACCTGGAAGATGCTGGTGTTCGTGGTCGGGCTGTTCGTCACCTGGACGCTGTACGACCGGGGTGTCCGCGGCGCCCTGCTGATCGGGATCCTCGGCGCGACCGTGCTGGCCACGGTGATCAACGCGCTCGACCATTACAAGATCTGGACCGACGGCTCGGCCCGGCTGCCCAAGGGCGCCTGGCTCACGTCGCCGGACCTCGCGCTGGCCGACGGCAGCCATTTCTCCTTCCACTTCGGCATCCTCGGCGGCGGAGTGGTCGCCGTGATCCTGGCCGTCGTCATGTCGGACCTGTTCGACAACGTCGGCACCTCGGTCAGCGTCGGGCGCAACGCCGGCCTGCTCGACGCGCAGGGACGGCTGCCGCGGATCAAGACCGCCCTGGCCATCGACGGCTTCGCGGCGGCCCTCGGCGGGTTCATGTCGGCCTCGTCGAACACCACCTTCATCGAGAGCAACTCGGGGGTGGCGGCGGGCGCGCGCACGGGCCTGGCCTCGGTGGTCACCGGCGTCCTGCTGCTGCTCTGCATGTTCATCTCGCCGATCGCCGGGATCATCCCCACCGAGGCCACCGCCCAGGCCCTGGTGATCGTCGGCGTGATGATGTTCGGCCTGGTCCGCGACCTGCGCTGGGACAACACCTCACCGCTGGCCACCTTCGCCACGATCATCGTGATGCCGGTGACCTACAGCATCGCCAATGGCGTCGGGGTGGGGATCATCCTGCACACCGGCTCGCAGCTGCTCGAGCGCCGCCCCGTGAGCCCGCTGCTGATCATCTTCAGCGGCTTCTTCATCTGGTACTTCCTGCACGGGACGATTTAGGGGCGCTTCGCGCCGGGTTGGGTCGCGCGCGGGCCCTTGCGGTGCGTCCTCCGGGCGAGGTTTGGCGCTATCCGGACGAGCCTGGTCATATAAACGCACCTCAGGTTCGTTTACATGACCAGCCTCGGTCAGAGACTGACGGTCTGGGCCTCGACTCGCCCCTCGCGCCAGGCCGCCAACGCCGCGCGGGCCACGGCGAGGTCCTGGATCGCCAGGCCGGTGGAGTCAAACAGCGTGACCGCCTCGGGTCCCGGCCGTCCGGGGGCGTCGCCGGCCAGCACCGCGCCCAGCTCGGTCACCCGCTCGCGCGCGACCACGCCCGCGTTGACCGCCCCGGTCAGCTCGCCTCCGTGTGAGGCCTGGGCCCACTCGTCGCAGAACAGCGCGCAGGAGGCGACCGCCCCGACGCTGGCCTCGGCCTTCCCGGCCCCGTCGGCGCCCAGCATGTTCAGGTGCAGGCCCGCGCGCAGATCGCCGACGTCGATCACGATCTCCGCGCCCGGGGTGATGCACGAGACGATCTCGCAACGGGCCGCCTCGGCGCGCGACCCTGCCGACCACCCGAACTCCTCCGCCACCCGCGCCGCCGCCTCCGGCCGAGGGTCGAAGCACACGCCCGGTCCATAGCCGGCCGCGGCCAGGCAGCGCGCCGTCCACTCGCCGTGCAGGCCACAACCGATGATCCCCACGCTTCGGGCCTCCGGGCGCGCCAGCGCCTGGGTGGCCACGGCGGCCACCGCGCCGGTCCGCAGGGCCGTCACCGAGCGCGCGTCGAGCAGCATCAGGGGCTCGCCGTTGACCGCATCCGAGAGGCAGATCACCCCGGTCACCGTCGGCAGCCCGTGCGCGGGATTCCCGGGAAACGAGGTGACCCACTTCAGCAGCGCGAGACCGTCGCCGCGGGCCGGCATCGCCCGGAAGTCCCCGAACGGCGGGCTCTCTAAATAGATCTTGGGCGGCATCACCCACTCGCCCGCGTGGTGGCGCAGCAGCGCCTCGCGGACGTGCCGGGTCGCCTCGGCCGGGGAGACGGCGGCCAGCACGGAGTCGTGATCCAGGACGGGAAGTGTGGGCATCCGAGCGTCAGCACGATACCCTCGGACGCACCGTGAACCGGCGTCCCAAGCTCTCGATCGTCGCTCCCGGCGCCTCCCCGGAGGAGGCCGCGGCGGTCGTCGCCGCGCTCGAGCGGTTCATGCGGGCCACCGCACCGCCACCGGTCCCGCCGGCGGCCAAGCGGGATGCCTGGCAGCAGGCGGCGCTGTACGAGGGCCTGGCCCGCGAGCAGTCACCGCCGCCCCCCTGGGCTTAGCGTCGCCCAGCCGAAAGCCCACGATCCCTTAGCCAGAATTTTGGATCGTCCGGGAAGGTCTGCTCGCGGGAGACGTCCTTGCAGGCAGAGATGCGATTCGTCGTGTTCTCCAAGATAGGTTCACGTTGGCTGTCGGCCGCGCCAAGCTGACGGTCGGCGTGAGCCTCGTCCCTCGGTTCCCTCGCGTCGAGCGCCGCCCCTGCGCTCGACGCGAGCACCGCCACGGTCAAGTCGGCGGGATATCGCCGAGCCTCGCCGGGCCGCCCCGGTAAATCCCTGCGCCGGCCGCGAAATACCCGTAATCAGATCCCCTTTTGGTACATTCAACGGGCCGGACCGTCCCGCTGGCTATCGCAAAGGCATCCATGGAGCCCGCATCCCTGCAACCCAAGTCCCACGGACACTCTCGGACCGGATCGCTCGACAACCCCGAGGTGCTCGAGAATGTCCCCGGGCACGTGATTCCGATCATCGCCCGCGAGTTCGACGACTTCGACACCGAATCCACGCGCTACCTCGCCGGGCAGTACGAGGAGACCGAGTTCATCAAGTTCCGGCTCAAGCAGGGCGTCTACGGGCAGCGTCAGGCCAACGTCCAGATGGTCCGGGTCAAGCTGCCGATGGGCGGCATCACACCGGATCAACTCGATGCCTTCGCCGATGTGATCGAGCGCTATGTGCCGTTGCGCAAGGGCCACGTCACCACTCGCCAGAACATCCAGATGCACCACGTCCCGCTCGACGATGCGGCCCAGCTGATCCGCGAGCTCGGCGAAGCCGGCCTCTCCAGCCGCGAGGGCTGCGGCAACACTGTGCGCAACGTCACCGGCGACCCCCGCGCGGGGGTCATCCCCGGCGAGCTGTTCGACATCACCCCCTACGCCGGCGCCTACGTCCGCTACTTCGTCCGCCATGAGACGACGCAGGCGATGCCGCGCAAGATCAAGACGGCATTCACGGCCACCGACGAGGACAACGCGATCACCAAGATCCACGACGTCGCCTTCATCCCCCGCCTGCGCGACGGCGTGCGCGGCGTCGAGGTCCGGGTCGGCGGCGGGACGTCGATCATGCCGCGGCTGGCCCCGACGCTCTACGACTTCGTCGAGCTCGAGAACGGCGACTACCTGAAGGTGACCGAGGCCTGCCTGCGGATCTTCGACCGTCAGGACTGGCTGCGGGTCAACCGCGCCCGGGCCCGGATCAAGGTGCTGGTCGACAAGATCGGCATCGATGCCTTCCGCGAGCAGGTCGAGGAGGAGCTGCAGGGCGACTGGGTGGACGAGCGCGACTTCTCGATCGAGGAGCTGCTGCTCGACCATGACGAGGAGGCCAATGCCCCTGCCCGCCGCGAGTCCGGCTACGCCGGCGCCAACGGCGATCAGCGGGCCTTTGATCGCTTTCTCGGCTCGAACGTCGCACCGCAGCGCCAGGCCGGCTTCAGCACCGTCGAAGTCAAGATCCGCCGCGGCGACCTGACCCCCGAGCAGCTGCGCGGGCTGGGCCAGATCATGCGCGACTACGCCGGCGGCTATGCCCGCACCACGGTTCATCAGAACCTGGTGCTGCGCTGGGTCCGCGACGAGTCGGTCTATGAGCTGTGGCAGGCCCTCGGCGAGCTCGAGTTGGGCGATGCCGGCGCCGACGAGATCACCGACGTGGTCAGCTGCCCCGGCACGGATTCGTGCAAGTTGGGTATCACCAGCTCGATGGGGCTCAACCAGGCAATTCAGGATCGTCTCGTCTCGATGGAGCTCGATGACGAGCTGACCCGCAGGATCCACATCAAGATGAGTGGTTGCCCGAACGGCTGCAGCCAGCATCACATCGCCAACATCGGCTTCTACGGCGCCTCGCTGAAGGTCGGCGAGCACACCGTCCCGGCCTACATTCCCCACCTCGGCGGGGCCTACGAGGGCGGTGACGTACGCTACGGTCAACGGTTGAAGTCGCGCCTGCCGGCCAAGCGGGTGCCCGACGCCGTCGAGCGGTGGGTCCGGTTCTACGAGTCCGACCGCGCCGATGGCGAGGAGTTCAATGCGTTCGTCGACCGGGTAGGAGCACCCGAGTTCGAGGCCCGCGTGAAGGATCTGACGCTCCCGATCGAATTCTCCCTGGAGAACATGAACCACTTTGTCGACTGGAATCGCAGTGCCCCGTTCGAGGTGATCCGCGGCGAGGGCGAGTGCGCGGTCTGATGGCCTCGATCGCCCAAGATCTCGAGACGGCCTCCGCCCAGGAGGTCCTGGCCTACGCGGTGGAGCAGTTCCACCCGCGCCTGACCACGGCCTGCTCCTTCCAGAAGGAGGAGTCGGTGCTGGTGCACATGCTGATGGAGATCACCCCGGATGCCCGGCTGTTCACGATCGACACCGGCGTGCTGTTCCCCGAGACGCTGCAGACGTGGAAGCGCTTTGAGGAGCGCTTCGGCTGCGCCATCGAGGTGGTCGATGCCCGCAGCCCCGACCAGCCCTGGACGCTGGCCAACTGCTGCAGCGCGGCCAAGGTGGACGCGCTCGAGCGGGCCCTATCCGGGGTTGACGCCTGGGTCACCGGGATCCGCCGCGAGCAGGCCGCCACCCGCGAGGGATCCCCGAAGCTCGAGCGCGACGAGCGCCGCGGCATCTGGAAGGTCAACCCCCTGGCCGACTGGTCGGAGAAGGACCTCTGGCGCTACATCCACAAGCACGATCTTCCCTACCATCCGCTGCACGATCAGGGCTACGCCTCGATCGGCTGCGAACCCTGCACGCGGCCCGGATCCGGGCGCGAGGGCCGCTGGACCGGCCAAGACAAGACCGAGTGTGGGATCCACGAATGAACCCGCTGCATTACGAGCTGTCGCACCTGCAGACCCTGGAAGCCGAGTCGATCCACATCTTCCGCGAGGTCGCGGCGGAGTTCGAGCGCCCGGTCCTGCTGTTCAGCGGCGGCAAGGACTCGATCGTGCTTATGCGGCTGGCCGAGAAGGCCTTCCGCCCCGGGCGCTTCCCGTTCCCGGTGATGCACGTCGACACCGGCCACAACTTCCCCGAGGTGATCGAGTTCCGCGATCGGCTGGCCGCCCAGCTCGGTGAGCGCCTGGTCGTGGCCAGCGTTCAGGACTCGATCGACTCCGGACGGGTGGTCGAGGAGACCGGGCCGCGCGCCTCGCGCAACCGGCTCCAGACCACGACCTTGCTCGACGCGCTCGAGGAGCACGGCTTCGACGCCGCGTTCGGCGGCGCCCGCCGGGACGAGGAGCGCGCCCGGGCCAAGGAACGCGTCTTCTCCTTCCGTGACGACTTCGGCCAGTGGGACCCCAAGCGCCAGCGGCCCGAGCTGTGGTCGCTGTTCAACGGCCGGATCCGCAAGGGCGAGCACGTGCGCGTGTTCCCTATCTCCAACTGGACCGAGCTTGACGTCTGGCAGTACATCGAGGAGGAAGAGCTCGAGGTCCCCTCGATCTACTACGCCCACACGCGCGAGGTGTTCAAGCGCGACGGGATGCTCTACGCCCACAGCGAGCACGTCGAGCTGATCGACGGCGAGGAGCCGTTCGAGGCCTCGGTGCGCTACCGCACCGTCGGCGACATGTCCTGCACCGGCGCGGTCCGCTCGACGGCGGCCACGCTGACCGAGGTGGTGACCGAGATCGCGGCGACGCGGATCACCGAGCGCGGCGAGACCCGGGCCGACGATCGCGTCAGCGAGGCGGCCATGGAGGACCGCAAGCGCGAGGGCTACTTCTAGCCATGCCGGGCGCAGCCACGAACGGACACATCATGACCAGGACCCGGACCAGCGAGCTCCTGCGGATCGCCACCGCCGGCTCGGTCGACGACGGCAAGTCGACCCTGATCGGGCGGCTGCTGCACGACTCCAAGTCGATCTTCGAGGATCAGCTCGAGCACGTCGCCGAGACCTCGGAGCGGCGCGGCGATGGCTACCTGAACCTGGCGCTGCTGACCGACGGCCTGCGGGCCGAGCGCGAGCAGGGCATCACCATCGACGTCGCCTACCGCTACTTCTCCACGCCGCGGCGGAAGTTCATCGTCGCCGACACGCCGGGGCACGAGCAGTACACGCGCAACATGGTCACCGGCGCCTCGACGGCCGATCTCTCGATCGTCCTGGTCGACGCCCGCAAGGGCGTGAGCGTCCAGACCCGCCGCCACGCCTTCATCGCCTCGCTGCTGAAGATCCCCCACCTGGTGGTGTGCGTCAACAAGATGGACCTGGTCGGCTACGACGAGGACGTCTTCTACTCGATCCTCGAGGAGATGACCGACTGGGCCGCCCGGCTCCAGATCCCCGACATCACCTTCATCCCGATCTCGGCCCTCAACGGCGACAACGTCGTCGACCGCTCGTTCGCGATGCCCTGGTACGGCGGGGCGCCGCTGCTCTATCACCTCGAGCACGTGGTGATCGCGCCCGACCGCAACCTGGCCGACGTCCGCTTCCCGGTTCAGTGGGTGATCCGGCCGATGAGCGACGAGCACCACGACTACCGGGGCTACGCCGGGCAGATGGCCGGCGGGGTCCTGCGCCCCGGCAGCGAGGTCGTCGTGCTCCCCGGCGGTCATCGCACCACGGTCAGCTCGATCGACACCTACGAAGGCTCGGTCGATGTCGCCTTCCCGACCATGTCGGTCACCCTCCGCCTGGCCGACCAGATCGACATCTCCCGCGGCGACATGATCGTCGAGGCCGAGGACCAGCCGGTGACCGGGCGCGAGCTCGACGCGATGGTCTGCTGGATGGGCTCCGAGCCGATGCGCCCCCGTGGCCGTTACTCGATCAAGCACACCACCACCTCGGCCAAGGCGATCGTCGACGAGCTCGAGTACCGGGTCAACGTCAACACGCTCGAGCACGAGGCCACCAATCAGCTCGAGCTCAACGAGATCGGCCGGGTCCGCCTGCGCGCCAGCCAGCCCCTGATGGTCGATCCCTACGCGCGCAACCGCACCACCGGCAGCTTCATCCTGATCGACGAGTCGACCAATGACACGGTCGGCGCCGGCATGATCATCGGCGTTCAGTAGCCGCGATAACGCTGCCATAGCAGCAGCTTCACGGTTTGGAAAGACGGTTGATGGTCTAGTTTCCTTTCGATGCGTGGTGCCCGCGGTGTCGGCTGGGCCTGGGTCGGCCTTGGGCTGGCAGGATCCCTGGCGCTCACGGCCGCTGCCTCCCGGCTGCTGGATCACCAGCCGACCCACTGGTTCTTCGTGGTCCACCTGCCCGGCGGACACCGCTTCTCGCAGGTCGTGTTCTGGGCCGGCGTGGTCGCGCTCTGCGCCGCCTGGCTGGGGCTCGGCCGCCGCCTCTCGCGCTCACCCGGACTCGGCGTCGGCGCGCTGCTGGCGATCGGGGCGCTGTGGTCGATCCCGCTGTGGCTCGGGCCGGCCCTGTTCAGCCACGACATGTACAGCTACCTGGCCCAGGGGGCACTCCTGCACCACGGCGTCAACCCCTACCAGCACGCGCCGGCCGCCCTCGCCGGCCTGCACCAGACACGACTGCTGGACGCGGTCTCGTCGTTCTGGCGGCACACGACGGCGCCCTACGGGCCGACCTTCGTCGGCCTGGCCAGCCTGATCGCCGGGCTCGCCGGATCGCACCTGGTCCTCGGGGTGCTGATGATGCGCGCGGTCGAGCTGATCGGGCTGGCCCTGCTGGCGGTGTTCGTGCCGCGGCTGGCCCGCGCGGCCGGCGCCGATCCCGCCCGGGCGACCTGGCTGGCGGTGATCAGTCCGCTGGTGCTGCTGGAGCTGGTCGGCGCCGGGCACAACGACGCGCTGATGGCGGGCCTGCTGGTGGCCGGCGTCACGCTGGCCGTCGAGCGCCGGCCCCTGCCGGCGATCGCGATCTGCGCGCTGGCCACCACGATCAAGCTTCCGGCCGCCGCCGCGATCGTGCTGATCGCCGCCTGCTGGATCCGGGCCGAGCCCCGGCGGGTGGGAATCGTGCTGGCTCAGAGCGCTGCTGTGGTGGCGGGCGTGCTGCTCGCGGCGGGGCTGATCAGCGGCGTCGGGCTCCACTGGATCTCCGGCGGGATGCTCTCGACGCCGGGCAAGGTGCACCTGGCCATCACCCCGGCCACCGCGGCCGGCTACAGCCTGGCCTCGGTGCTGCATTCGTGGGGGATCGGCGCGGGCGCGCATTCGCTCGAGTCGGCCTTCGGCGCGGTCGCCTTTGCCCTCACCGTCGGGCTGGGGATCGTGCTCTGCCTGCGGGTGCGCTACGAGCGCCTGGCGTTGTACCTGGGCGTGTTGCTGGTCGCCGCCACCCTCGGCGGCCCCGCGGCCTGGCCCTGGTATCTGACCTGGGGTGTCGCGTTGCTCGCGGCCGAGGCGGTCACGCAGCGCTCGTGGGTGATCCCGGCCGTGCTCGTCGTCTCGGTGCTGGTGGTCAAGCCGGACGGGATCGTGGCGCTGTCGATCGGGGCCTCGCCGTATGTGCTCGCCGTCTACGTGCTCGCGGGTGTGGTCGCGCTGCTGGCCTTCCGCCACCGTCCGCGGCAGTCCCGGCGCTCGGTTCCGGCGGTGGCGTGATCCCCGACACCACAGCCGCGACCTCGCCCGGTCCGATCGTCCCGCCGCTCGACCCGACGGATCGTCGCGCCGGATCCGGCTGGTGGCGCTCACCGCGGGCGGTTGCGGCGCTCTCGGTGGCGCTGCCCTGTGTCTTGGCCGCGGCGCTGACGCTGTTTCAGCTGAGCACCCGCAGCCTCTGGCTGGACGAGGGCGCGACCGTGGCGATCGCCTCTCAACATGGCTCGGCGCTGTGGAACGCGATCGGCCACGACGGCGGCAACATGCTCGCCTACTACCTGCTGCTCCACGTCCTGATCGGACTGTTCGGCGACGCGGCGGCGGTGATCCGGCTGCCGTCGGTGATCGCCACGCTGGCCACCGTGGCGATCGTCGGACTCCTGGCCCGCCGCCTGTTCGACAACCGGGTGGCCTTCGCCGCCGGCCTGCTCAGCGCGGTCAGCCTGCCGCTGGTGTTCTGGGGCCAGGATGCCCGCGGGTACGCCCCGCTGATCGCGTTCGTGGCCGGCTCGTTCCTGGCCTTCGTGGCGATCGTCGAGACGCCGGAGGACCGCTCGCCCTCGCGGGTGGCGCTGGCCGCCTACGTGCTGTGCATCGTGCTGGCCGCCTACACGGGATTCGCCGGCGCGCTGATCGTGCCCGCGCAACTGTTGATGCTGCTGTGGCGTCCGCGGCGGGCTCGAGTCGTGTTCGGCGCGGTCGCGGTCGCCGCCGTGTGTTCGGTGCCGCTGCTCCTGTTCGCGGCCAACCGCGGCTCGAGCCAGCTGTTCTGGGTGCCCCGTCCGAACGCCAAGGGCATCGGACAGATGCTGCGCTGGCTGACCTCGGTCGGCATGCCGCCGAACTTCCGCCCGACCTTCGCCGGAACCGTGGCGCTCGTACTGTCGGTGGCGCTGCTGCTGGCCGCCGCGGTGGTCATCCTCAGGCGCCTGCGGCGAGCCCACCGTGCGCCGGACCGCGAGGTCTGGGCTTGCGCGTTGCTGGTCGGCTGGCTGGTCATCCCGATGCTCCTCAGCCTGGCCGAATCCTTCTCCGGGCAGCCGATCCTGCTCTACCGCAACAGCGTGATCTGCCTGCCCGCGGTCGCGCTGCTGCTGGCCTGGGCGCTGCTGCGAACTCGGCTCCCGCTGACCCTCGGCTGGGCCGGCGTCGGCGTGCTCGTCGTGCTGCGCGCGATACCCCTGGTGGCCAGCTACGGGGTCTCGCCCGAGGACTGGAAGGGCGCCGAGCGGTTCGTCGTCGCCAGCGCCCGGCCGGGCGACTGCATCGCCTTCTATCCGCTCGACGGGCGGATGCCGTTCGACTTCTACGTCCGGGCCGGGCACGACGTCGCGCGGGCGCCGGTCCCGATGATCCCGGCCACGCCGTGGGCCCGCGTGCGACCGTTCGTCGAGGACTACGCGAGTCCTTCGCCCGCTCAGCTGCAGCGGATCGAGTCGAGTTGTCCCCGCGTCTGGTTCGTGGCCAGCCACCAGGGCCAGCGCCGCGGACCGCCCGGCTCACGGGCCAACTACATCCGCTACCGCGCCCTGCAGTCGTCGCTCCAGGCTGCGTACCCGCACCACACCACCCGGAACTTCGGTTACGCCAGCCAGGTCCGGGTCGAGCGCCTGACCCGCTAGGTGGGCCGCCACCGGCCCAATCAGGGGCGCAGGCCGGTGCCCACGAACGTGATCGCGCTCATCGCCACCAGCAGCACCGTGCTGACCGCGATCAGCCGGGCGTAGGCCTTGCCCCGCAGCCGGTAGGCCACGACCATCAGCGCCGGAAACGCGCAGATCAGCATCCGCGGATTCGGCGGCGTGTTGGCCGAGGTCAGGGTCAGGATGCCGGTCCAGCCGGTCCAGGCGATCGCGGCGGGCGAGATCCTCGGTCGGGTGCGCACGATCAGCGCCAGCGCGACGATCAGGAAGATCGCCCCGAGGGCGCCGCTGAGGTAGTTGAGATTGACCCCGGGGTGATGCAGGTTGGGGATGTGGATCACCTGATGGACCAGGTGCTTGCTCACCGTGAACAGCGCCAGCGGGGTGCTCTTCTCGCCCCAGCCGTAGCGCTGAGCCTGATAGCTGGCGAATGGGGTACCCGTCCACAACCACAGGAACAGCCCGAACGCGCCCACGCCCAGGGGAGCCAGCAGGGGCGCCAGCAGCGACCGACGCGCCTCCCGGTCCCGCCAGCCGCGCAGGTATAGCTCGCGTCCAGCCGCCACCGCGCAGGCGGGGATGATCGCCAGCGCGACCGGGGCCGTCGCGGTCGCGCAGGCGGCGAGCAGCCCGGCCAACACCCAGCGCCGGCGCTCGAGGGCCAGCAGGGATCCGGCCACCAACGGCAGCATGATCCCCTCCGAATAGACCATCGAGAACACGATCGAGCCGGGGAACAGGCAGAAGAACACCACCACGCGGCGGCTGGCCGCCTCGCCCCACCACGCGGCGCTGAGACGTTGGACCAGCACGGTGGCGATGAAGCCACCGACCGTGGCGATGATCACGCCGGCCAGGATCGTCGAGCAGAACAGGACGTGCGAGACGAGCCAGACGGTCAGCGGGTAGAGCGGGAAGAAGCCCAGCGTGGTCTGGACATGCGCGGCGACGGTGGGATACCCGTGGGCGGTCAGGTAGACGTACCAGACGCCGTCCCAATTGGTGGCCTGGGCGCCGAGGGACCAGCCGTGGATCGCGTTGTCGCCCACCATGATCAGCAGGTAGAGCAACCGTGACGCGCCGTAGACAAGCAGCGGCATGCGCAGCCGCAGCAGTCCGGCGCGGAGCCGGTCGGCGTCCTGCCACCGGGCTCGGCGCGACCGCCGCCCGCCGGCAGCCTCGGAGGGGCCGAAGACGGCATCGGGCCGGTCCTCGGTCAGGGGCGTCCCGACCGCGGGGAAGTCCTGTTCGATCACGGCCGCCGACCCGCCGATACGGGAATTTCGGTTGATTGACCGGGCGTGCCCGGGATCGCTGCCACCCCCGGACACATCCCGAGCGCCTCCGGGAGCGTGTGCACGCATGTGATTCTAAATGCCCGCCACGCGCTTTAAAGACTCGCGACGAGAAACCTAAAGATGGGTTAACACGAGAATTGCCGGTTGGCGGCCACCCGCGGATGTGCCCGCTCGGCCGAAACCTCGCCCGCGACGGTAAAGTCCTGCGGCGCCATGTTCTCCAAGATTCTGATCGCCAACCGCGGGGAGATCGCGCTCAGAATCATTCGGGCCTGCGAGGAGCTCGGCATCGCCACGGTCGCCGTGTATTCCGAGATCGACCGCGATGCCCCGCACGTGAGTCGCGCCGACGAGGCCTTCCTGCTCGGTCCCGGCCCGGCATCCGAAAGCTACCTGTCGATCGAGAAGCTGATCGATGCGGTGGAGCGCTCCGGGGCCGAGGCGGTGCATCCGGGTTACGGCTTCCTGGCCGAGAACGCGGCGTTCGCCCGCGCGCTGGAGGAGCGCAAGATCACCTTCATCGGGCCGCCCGCCTCGGCGATCGACGCGATGGGCTCGAAGACCAAGGCGCGCGAGCTGATGAAGAAGGCAGGCGTGCCGATCGTGCCGGGAACCACCGAGCCGGTCGACACCGTCGAGGACGCCCAGAAGATCATCGACGACTCGATCGGCTACCCGGTCGCGGTCAAGGCCGCGGGTGGCGGGGGCGGCAAGGGCTTCCGCGTCGCGCTGACCGAGGACAAGCTCAAGGACGCCTTCGAGGGGGCCGCGCGCGAGGGCGAGAAGTTCTTCTCCGACGCCACCGTCTATCTCGAGCGCTACCTACCCGACCCGCGTCACGTCGAGGTCCAGGTGCTGGCCGACTCGCACGGCAACGTGATCCACCTCGGCGAGCGCGACTGCTCGCTGCAGCGCCGCCATCAGAAGCTGATCGAGGAGGCGCCCGCCCCGGCCGTCGACGAGAAGCTGCGCGAGAAGATCGGCAAGATCGCCACCGACGCCGCCGCCGCCGTCAACTACACCGGCGCGGGCACGATCGAGGGGCTGCTCCAGGACGGCGAGTACTTCTTCCTGGAGATGAACACCCGCGTCCAGGTCGAGCACTGCGTGACCGAGATGGTCACCGGGATCGACATCGTCAAGGAGGGCATCAAGGTCGCCGCCGGCGAGAAGCTGTCGATCTCCCAGGATGACGTGGTGCTCCGCGGCCACGCGATCGAGTGCCGGATCAACGCCGAGGACGCCAGCAAGAACTTTGCTCCCGCCCCGGGTTCGATCACCACCTACATCGAGCCGTCCGGCCCCGGCGTGCGCGTCGATTCCGGCTGCCTGGCCGGCTCGGTCATCTCCCCGATGTACGACCCGATGATCGCCAAGCTGGTCGTCTGGGACGCCGACCGCGAGCAGGCCACCGCGCGGATGCTGCGCGCGCTGGGCGAATACGAGATCGGCGGCCTGAAGACGCTGATGCCATTCCACCAGGCGATCATGCAGAGCGAGCAGTGGGCCAAGGCCGAGACCTGCCGCGACCTGATCGAGGACCGCACGTGGCTCAAGGAGCTGGCCTTCCCGAAGCCCGAGGCCGTCCAGGCCGGCCACGACGACGAGGAGGACGAGCCGAAGGTCGAGCAGGCCTACACGGTCGAGGTCTCGGGCAAGCGCTTCGATGTCAAGGTCATCGGCCCGCCGTTCGGCGGCGGGGCCGGCGCCGCCACTAACGGCGCTGCTCCGGCGGCCGCCGGGCGACGCCCCCCGCGGCGCAGTGAGCGCGCGGCCGGTGGCGGCGGTGGGGGCGGCGACACGCTGGCCTCGCCGATTCAGGGCACCGTGCTGAAGGTCGCCGTCGAGTCCGGCGCCAGCGTCGAGGAGGGCGCGCTGATCGCGGTGATCGAGGCGATGAAGATGGAGAACGAGATCACCGCGCACAAGGCCGGCAAGATCTCCGAGCTGCCGATCGCCGTCGGCGCCGCCGTCACCACCGGCGACACCATCGCGGTGATCACCTCCGCCGAGGCTGAGGGCTAGTCGCAGTTCGTAGGTTGGCGAGGGTCAACGCCGAAGCCCGAAGTTTGGCGTCGTCCGCGCGCCCTGCACGCGCTACGCGCCAAAGTTCACGCGACCCCGGCTCAAGAGGGCAACCACCTCCCGCCGTCAGAAGCGAACAGGGATTCAAGGAACCGGTTACCGCGCCAGCACCGTGAAGAAGTCGCGGTAGTAGGACCCCAGGAACGCAGAGTCGACATCGGCCTGGCCCGGCATCAGCGCCACCGGGCTGACCGCTGCGATCCCGCGCTCGTGCGCGTAGAGATAGCCCGCCACCCAGGCCGGGTTGATGTCGAGCTCCATCGCCCGGACGGCGCCGTGCGAGGCGAGCGCCTCGGCCAGGGCCCGCACCGAGAGCATCGGTCCGGCCGCCCACAGGAGGTCTCCCTGAGCCGTCACACCCAAGCCCGAGCGGGCCACCACCGGGCGCTCGTGCAGCGGATCGCCCCAGCAGCGACGGATGCAGGTGTCGACATTGCGCGCGATCACGCCGTGGTCGATCAGCAGCTCGAGGTTCTGCCGCACGCTCGCCACCGGGCGGCCGGGGGCGGGAACGCCCGCCCGCCAGGCGCCGATGTCGGCCGTGCCGTCGCGGTAGACGACGACCGAGGCGCGGCCCCGGCGCAGTCGCCAGCCGACCCGCCCGTCCTGCACGAACCCGCCGGCTCCGTAGGACTCCTCAAAGGCGCTGTTGAAGCCGGCGAGCAGACGGCGCCGCTCGCGCGCCCCCACCATCGACCCGTACCGCCACCCGCTCCCCCCGGGCTGGGTCGACCCGGCGTGCAGGGTCAGCGTGGCCAGGTGCTGGTTCAGGCGCAGCAGCGTGACCGTGAAGGCGGGCTCGCGGAAGGCGGCGACGCGGGTGATCCACACCGCGGCGACGCCGCGCACGGCGGCGGCCTCGCGCCAGCCGAAGCGCCCGGCGCGGTGGGCAGCGGGGAGGATCGCGATCGGCTTGAACCGCTT
Source organism: uncultured Solirubrobacterales bacterium (assembly GCA_963808605.1). Taxonomy (GTDB): domain Bacteria; phylum Actinomycetota; class Thermoleophilia; order Solirubrobacterales; family Solirubrobacteraceae; genus Palsa-465. The sequence goes on along the minus strand of CAWEGQ010000007.1, from coordinate 218,101 downwards.
CGGCCGCGCTCTGGGCCGCGGCGCAGCGGTGTTACCCGCCGTCGCGGAAGTGTTGGTTGTGGCCGCCGTCGCGGTGGCCTTGGCCGCGGTCGTGGTGGCCGCCGGCGCCGCGGGGTGGCGATGGTGCGAACCCGAACCGCCGCAGCCGGAGGCCAACAGGGCCAGCGCACCAGCAAGCGCGAGCCGGCTCGACATCCGCGCGCTCACGTCGATCCGATGCGCTCCGCGTTCTCGGCGTGGATCTTGCGCTGGGCGGCGCTGCGCCGGCGGGCGGGCAACGGGGCGGCGACGCCTTCCGAGCGCAGGGCGTTCAGGTAGGCGACGTCCTCGTCCAGGAGGCGCGTCGCCGCCTCGCCGGACTGCGGCGCGCCGTGCCCGGGCACCACCGTGGCCGCCGCCGCGACCAGCGGCCGCAGCCGCTCGAGCGTCTCCAGATAGGCCTCGACCGACCCGCCGGGCGAGAGCATCGGGATCTCCACCGGGGATAGATAATCGCCGCAGACCAGCACCTGCCTCCACGGGATCCAGAAGGCGGTGCCGTCGGCGGTGTGACCGGAGCTGGGCTGGAGTTGCAATTCCTGCTCGGGCCCCAGCGCCAGATGGCCCGGCACCGGCAGCGGCTGCACACCGGCCAGCGCGAGCGGGCGGCGATCCTCGATGTAGTGCTCCTCGTCGAAGGAGCGCAGCGCGCGCTGGGCCGCCCCCGGCTCGTGGGCCAGCCGTTGCGCTGTCGCCTCGCCGCAGCCCACCGACGCCTCGGGGAAGGCCAGCCGGGCCAGCAGGTGGTCCCAGTCGCCGTGGGTGACCAGCAATCCCGAGACCGCGAACCGGGCCTGCTCGAGCACGCTGGGGAGCGCCTCGAGCTCATCCGGGTACACCGGGGAGTCGATCAGGAAGCCCTCGTCGCCGGCCCGCACCGCGGTGCACGTCGTCTGCCAGACCCGGCTGACGAACACGATCACGTCGGTGTCGACCGCGAGCGCCCGCACGGCGGGGACCGGTCAGCCGATTTCGAGCAGCTTGGCGGCCTCGCGCAGCGTCTTTACCTCGGCGTCGGGTTTCTTCTGGCCGCTCTCGAGCTCCTGGCCCGTGCGGTTGACCCAGATCACCGGGATCTTCTTCTTGATCGCCGGCTCGACGTCGTGGTAGTAGCTCGCCGCGACGTGGACCCACCCCTTCTTGCCGCCGATCCGACGCTCACATTCGGTGAAATGGGCCGGATCCGGTTTGTAGGAGCGCACCTGCTGGGCGGTCACCACGAGATCGAAGTCCAGCGGGATGTGGCGTCGCGTCTGGCCCAGCAGCTTGTCGTCGATGTTCGAGATCAGCCCCACGTCGTACTTCTTGGCGATCTTCGTCAGCACCGAGTTGGTCTCCTTGAACGGCACCCAGCGCTGAACCGACTCGGGCAGGAACCCGGAGCGCGAGGGCTCGAGCGGCCAGCCGAGCTGTTTGGCGATCTGCACCGCCGTGCGGCGCAGGACCTCGGCGTAGAGCTCGTAGGAGCCGGCCTCGATCTGCTGCTGGATCTCGTGGAAGAGCGGAATCAGCTCATCGCGCTCGATCGTGAAGCCGTCGCGCTCGGCCTCCTTGCGGAAGGCGTCGTAGGCGCCCGTGTCCCAATCGATCAACGTGCCGTAGACGTCGAAGGTCACGAACGAAACTTGTTTGGGTATGGCCATCGCGGCCATAATGCCACGGGAGCCGATCCAATAGAGTGCTGCGGTCTATGGACCTCCTCGAATATCAGGGCAAGCAGCTGTTCGCGCGGCACGGAGTACCCGTTCCGGAAGGCAAGCCGGCGCGCACCGTGGACGAAGCCGTGGCCGCCGCAGACGAGATCGGATACCCGTGCGTGGTCAAGGCGCAGGTACAGATCGGCGGCCGGGGAAAGCTCGGCGGCATCAAGCTGGCCAAGGACCAATCCGAGGCCCGGCAGCACGCCGAAGCGATCCTCGGCATGGACATCAAGGGCCTGACCGTCCATGAGGTGTGGATCGAGGGAGCGTCGGACATCGCCTCGGAGTACTACGCCTCGGTCGTCTTCGACCGTTCGGCCAAAGCCCCCCTGGTGATGCTCTCGACCAAGGGCGGCATGGACATCGAGGCCGTCGCCGACGAGGACCCGGACGCGATCGCCCACCTGCACGTCGACCCGCTGCTCGGCTTTCAGGACTTCCACGGCCGGCGGCTGGCCTTCGAGGCCGGCGTCGACGCCGACGTCGTGCGGCCGGTCGGCGCCCTGCTGAGCAAGCTGTACGAGGCGTTCGTCGCCGAGGAGGCGACGCTGATGGAGGTCAACCCGTTGATCGTCACGCCGGAGCGTGAGGTCAAGGCGCTCGACGCCAAGGTCACGCTCGACGGCAACGCGCTCTACCGCCACAAGGAGAACTCCGAGCTGCGCGACCTCTCGGCCGAGGACCCGCAGGAGCGGATGGCCGCCGAGCGCGGACTCACCTACGTCAAGCTCGACGGCAACATCGGCATCCTCGGCAACGGCGCCGGATTGGTCATGTCGACGCTCGACGTGGTCAAGGGGGCGGGCGGCGAGCCGGCCAACTTCCTGGACGCCGGCGGCGGCTCGAAGGCCGAGGCGATCACCAGCGCGGTCGAGGTGATCCTCTCCGACCCCAAGGTCAAGGCCGTCCTGTTCAACATCTTCGGCGGCATCACCCGCTGCGACGAGGTGGCCAAGGGTCTGATCGAGGCGTTCGCTCAGGTCAAGCCGACGGTGCCGTTCGTCGTGCGTCTCGACGGGACCAACGACAAGGAAGGCCGCGCGCTCCTGGCCGAGGCCAACCTTCCCAACGTGCACACCGAGTCGACCATGGACGGCGCCGCCGCCAAGGTAGTCGAACTGGCTGCCCACCCATCCTCCCCAAAGGCATCATGAGCATCCTCGTCGACAAGAACACGAAGCTCTGCACCTCCGGCATCACCGGGCGCGAGGGCACCTTCCACACCCTGCGCAACCGCGACTACGGCACCCAAGTCGTCGCCGGAGTCACTCCCGGCAAGGGTGGCCAGGACGTCGATGGCGTTCCGGTGTTCAACACCTTCCACGATGCCGTCGACAAAGCCGGCGCCAACACGGCGATGATCTTCGTCCCGCCGCGCTTCGCCGCCGACTCGATCCTGGAGGCAGAGGACGCCGGCATCGAGCTGATCATCGCCATCACCGAGGGCATCCCCGCCCACGACGAGCTGCGGGTCTTCAACATCCTCAAGAAGAACGGCCGCTCACGCCTGGTCGGCCCCAACTGCCCCGGCATCCTCTCGCCCGGCAAGGCCACGGTCGGGATCATCCCCGCCTCGTTCTTCAAGGAGGGCAACGTCGGCGTGGTTTCCCGCTCCGGCACGCTGACCTACCAGATCGGCAACGAGCTGGCCCTCAGCGGCTTCGGCAACTCCTCGATCGTGGGCATCGGCGGCGACCCGGTGCCGGGCACCGACTTCATCGACGTGATCGGCCTGTTCCAGGACGATCCCGAGACCGAGCTGATCGTGATGTGCGGCGAGATCGGCGGCGACGCGGAGGAGCGCGCCGCGGACTTCATCGCCGAGCACGTGACGAAGCCGGTGGTCGGCTACATCGCGGGCTTCACCGCTCCTCCCGGCAAGACGATGGGCCACGCCGGCGCGATCGTCTCGGGTTCGTCCGGCGGCGCCGAGGCCAAGAAAGCGGCGCTCGAGGCGAAGGGCGTGAAGGTCGGGCGGACGCCGACCGAGGTGGCCGAGCTCGCCATGTCCCTGCTCGGCGCCACCGCTTAGCCCGCTTAGCGCACCAGAATTTTGACGCCTGGGGGAGCGCTACGCTCGCGGTTGCGCGATGCCGGAATCCAGTCACGCCGTGTTCGACGATCCGCTGGTGCAGGTCGACCACCTGCTGCGGGAGGTCGCGCTTGCGTTGTCGCCCGATCGCGAACCCGCCCCGCCTGCGCGGCCGCAACGTCGGCCGCAGCCCGAACCTCAGCCGGACCCGGACCCGGACCCGGGACCTGAACCTCAGCATCAGGCGGAGCCTGAGCCGGAGCCGGAGCCGGAGCCGGAGCCCGAGGCCGAGCCCGAGCCGGACCCGGAGCCCGAGCCCGAGCCCGAGCCCGAGCCGGTGAGCGGCCGCGGCGGGCCTCTGGCGGAGATACTCGAGCGGGCCCGCCGCGAGCCTCCCGAACCCGAGCCAGCGCCCGCCAAGTCGCGCTGCCGCCATCCGGGCCTGAGCGATGAGCTGAGCGAGCTCGCCGACCTGCGGGCGTCGCTCGAGACGTTGCGGGCGTCGCTGGGGGAGCTCCTGCAGGGCTATCGAGGCGCGCTGATCCAGGCGCTGGCCGCCTCCGCGCCGCCGTTGACTACCACGGCCCCGGCCCCGGCCCCGGCCGGAGCCCGGGGCAACGAGTTCACCCTGGTGGCCGGCCCGTTCGTGGCGCTGGAGGCGGTCCGGGCGTTCGAGCAGACGCTGCTGGCGCTCCCCGGAATCGATCAGGTGGCGATTCGCGGGTACGAGGGCGCGGACCGCGCGATCGTCGACGTGCGCTTGGAACCGACAAACTCGTAGTCTTGGTGGCATGACCAAGCAGATCTCCTTTGCCCGAGGCGCTCCGTCGCTTGACATCGTCGACGTCGAGGGGCTGCGCGCCGCCGCCGACCGAGCCTTCCAGAACGACCCGGCCGGCGTGACCGGCTACGGGACCTCGATCGGCTACCCGCCGCTGCGCCAGTGGATCGCGGATCACCACGGAGTCGCGCCTGAGCGGGTACTCGTCACCAACGGCTCGATGCAGGCCGATGCGTTCCTGTTCGACGCCGTCGTGCAGTCCGGTGATTCGGTGATCGTCGAGCGCCCGACCTACGACCGGACCCTGCTCGCGCTGCGCAACCGCGGCGCCGACATCCGCATGGTCGAGCTCGAGCCCGACGGGATCGACGTCGCGGCCCTGGAGCGGGTGCTCACGACCGGCGCCAAGATCAAGTTGGCCCACATCATTCCCAACTTCCAGAACCCGGCCGGGTACACGCTCTCGGCCGCCAAGCGCGAGCAACTGGTCTCGCTGGCGCGCACGCACGAGTTCATGGTGTTCGAGGACGACCCGTACGTGACGCTGCGCTTCGAGGGCACGCCGCTCGCCACGATGGTGTCGATGGACGCCGAGCGGGTCGTGTACGCCTCGTCGTTCTCGAAGACCGTCTGCCCCGGCATCCGCGTGGGTTACCTCGTGGGTCCGCAGGAGCTGATCGCCCGGATCGCCAAGCTCGCCACCAGCACCTACATCTCCCCGAGCATGGTCTCGCAGGCGATCGTCAACGAGTTCTGCCGCTCCGGCGCGCTCGACCGCTCGATCGAGACGGTCAGGGAAGCGCTGCGCGAGCGCTCCCAGACCCTCTGCGAGGCGATCTCCAGCGAGTTGCCCGAGGCCCGCTTCGTGGCGCCGGAGGGCGGCTATTTCATGTGGCTCGACCTGCCGCGCGGCACCGATGTGGCGGCAATGTTCACCGCCGCCGCCGCCCGTGGGGTTCAGTTCGTCAAGGGCGCGGACTTCGTCCTCGACGGCGCCGAGTCGAGCTTGCGACTGGCCTATTCCGGCGTCACCCCGTCGGAGATCGAGGAAGGCGTGAAGCGGCTCGCGGAGGCCTACCGGGAGGTAGCGGGCGTCCCCGCTTAGCGCCCGTAGCGATCTCGGCCCAGCACCAGCTGCTCGGGCAGAGCGATGCGGGGTGGCGGCGAGGGCTCGGCGAGCACCGAGACCGTCTCCGCGACGCTGGAGGTGACCGTGGCCAGGTGGTCGTCGTAGCGGACGGACACGATGTCCCCATCGTTGGCGGTGATCTCGCCCTGGAGGCCGGGCTCGATCCCCGCGCGCTTGAGGTAGTGCAGCAGGTCCTCGGCCTCGTTCTCGAAGCGCAGGATCGTCACCTCGGCGCCGGTCTCGCAGTCCGCCAGCGGCACGCCGTCGATCCGCTGGCCGACCGCGATCGGGTGACCGTGCGGGCAGGTGGCGGCATCGCCGACGGACGCCCTGACGTAGGCCTCGAAGCGCGGCGTCATCGCGTGCTCGAGGTGTTCGGCCTCTTCGTGCACGTCGTCCCAGGGGACGCCGACCACGTCGGTGAGGAAACGCTCGATCATCCGGTGACGGCTGACGATCCGCTCGGCGTGCTCGCGTCCGCTCACGGTGAAGCTGATCGTGCGCTCGGCGTCGCGGCGCACGTAAGCATCGCGTTCGAGCCGCCCGATCATCTCCGACACGGTCGGGGCCGAAAGCTGCATCGCGCGGGCGACGTTGGCCGCGGTCATCGGCAGCCCGGCCTCGAACAGCCAGAAGAGCGTCTGCAGGTACTCCTCTTCGGCCGCCGTCGCATGGTCTGTCGACATAACCAGGATCGTACCGACCCCCGCCGGGCTGCCGAGAGCGTCATCCGGCAGTTAGGATCGGGGTTCCGTGACGCTCCCGCTGAAGCCCCCGATCGCGCCGCAGCTCGCCCGCTCCAAGCCCGAGCTGCCACTGGGTGACCAGTGGGTCTATGAGCCCAAGTACGACGGCTTCCGCGCGATCGCCTTCGTCGACGGAGACGAGTTCATGATCCAGTCGCGGAGCGGCAAGCCGCTGATCCGCTACTTCCCTGAGCTGTCGTTTCCCTCGGGGCGCTACGTGATCGACGGCGAAATCGTGATCGATGCGCAGGAGGGGGAGCAGGACTTCGACGCGCTCCAGAACCGGATCCACCCGGCCGCGTCGCGGGTCAACATGCTGGCCGAGCAGACCCCGGCCCGCTACGTCGCCTTCGACCTGCTCGCCCGCGACGACGAGACGCTCATGGACTTGCCGCTGGTCGAGCGCCGCGCGGCGCTGGAGGCCCTGGTGAGCGACCCGATCGGGCTGACGCCGCTGACCCGCGACCGGGATGAGGCCGAGCCGTGGCTGCACCGGGGCGAGGGCGTGGTGGCCAAGGACCTCGGGGCGCCCTACCGCCCCGGCGAGCGCAAGGGCATGGTCAAGGTCAAGCGCCTGCGCACGATCGACGCGGTGGTGGCCGGCTACCGTCCGGGGAAGGAGCCGGACACCGTCGGCTCGCTGATCCTCGGGCTCTACGACGAGGACGGCCGTCTCCATGTGGTCGGCCACTCGTCAGGAATCCGAGCGGCCGACAAACGCGCGCTGGTGGCCAAGCTCGAGCCGTATGAGACGGGGGACCGCGGTCATGGCGACCCCAGCCGCTGGAAGAGCGAGAAGGAGCTCGAGTGGATCACCCTGCGCCCTGAGCTCGTCGTCGAGGTGACCTTCGACCATGTCAGCGGCGGGCGGATCCGCCATGGTACGAAGATCCTGCGCTGGCGCACGGATAAAGCGCCCACGGACTGCGCCCTGTCCCAAATGACCGCTTAAACGCCGCCGGCGCCCGACGCGAATGCGCCGGACGCCAGCTGATGATGATTTGCCGCTTGCCGCTTGCCGCTTGCCGCTTGCCGCTTAGGCTGCTTCCCGGAGGGCTTCCAGCTGCGAGTTGTCGGCCAGCCGTCGCAGCGCCTGACTCTCCAGCTCGCTCGCCTTGGCGGCGGTGATTCCGAGCTCGCTTCCGGTCTGGCGGGGAGTCCGAGGTTCGTCTCCGGAGAGTCCGAACCGCAGCTCGATCACCTTCCGCTCCGGCTCCGGCAGCAATCCGACGACCTCGGCGACCTGTCGATCGCGCTCGCTGGACGCGACCTCTTCGACGGGCTCGGGACGGTCACTGGGCAGCAGGTCTCCGAGCGAGGCTTCGCCATCGTCGGTGATCGGCTGGTCCAGGCTCGAGAGGTTGCGGCTGAGCTCGCGGATCTCGTAGACCTGCTCCACCGAGAGCTCCGCTACCGCCGCGATCTCCTCGTCGGTCGGCTCGCGTCCCAGCTTGGTGTTCAGCTCGCTCTCGACCTTGCGGACCTTGACCTGCCGCTGTGCGACGTGCACGGGCAGCCGGATCGTCCGGCCGTGATTCTGCAATCCACGCTGGATCGCCTGCCGGATCCACAGGGTCCCGTAGGTCGAGAACTTGAATCCCCGGCGCCAGTCGAACTTCTCGACTGCGCGGATCAGGCCGAGCATGCCCTCCTGCACGAGGTCCTCGAGCGGCAGCCCGTGGCCCTGGTAGCGCCGGGCCTGCGCGACCACCAATCGAAGATTCGCCTTGACCATCTTGTCCTTCGCCTCCAGGTCGCCGCGCTCGATTCGCTGCGCGAGCTCGACTTCCTCGGCAGCGGTCAGCAGCGGGTGCTTGCGCACCTCGCGGAAGAACAGGTCCAGAGACTCCATCGAGCCGCTGGCCGCCATCTCCGTCTGGCGCCGAGCCTCGGTGGCCGTGCCGGTCTGGGTCCGCCGGCGCTGGCGCCGGTTGGCCTGCGCCTGGGGACGGGTTCGCGTCCCTTCGGCGCTTGTGTGTTCGCCGCGGGGGCGGCGCTTGGTTTCAGAAGTATTCAGTGCAACTCCGTTGTTCGTTAGTTCGAAGATCATCGAATTATACGTCTCGGCAGCACGTTAGTCAAGTGGTACAAAAACCCTTCGCCACTTCTTACGAAGGGCCAAACTCCACTGCTACAAAGACGCCTTCCCCCGGGGATCCTTCCCGCAGAGAGGGTCGGCAAACTGTGGCTGGGCCGCGGTCAGTCGGCTATCGGCCGCGGTCGGTCGGCTATCGGCCGCGGTCGGTCGGCTATCGGCCGTTGCGGCCGGCGGCGGCCCGGCGGTCGGCCTGGGTCAGCACGCAGGTCAGCAGGCCGGGGAACCGGGTTTCGATGTCGTTCCGTCGCAGCGAGACGAACCGCTGCACGCCCTCGGCTCGGGTCAGCGTCAAGCCGGCTTCCCTGAGCACCTTCAGGTGGTGGCTGAGCGTCGACTTGGAGACCGGGACCTCGATCCTGCCGCACGAGAGCTCGGGATCGTTGTCCAGCATCCCCACGATCTCCAGCCGTACCGGATCGCTCAGGGCGTACAGCACGCCGGGGAGGCTCAGCTGTTCGGTGGAAGGGTGGGAGATCGTCCGCATGACCCTAGAGTTCGACGCTCATCGAACAAGCTTAGCGCGGCGAAACCAAGTCTTTACGGACGCGGCCGGGTCAGTGGTTGCGAGCGACCGGTCAGTCTTTGCGGGCGCGACTCGGCTGCACCCGTTTCGGTTCGCCCGGCTGCTTGGGGAAGTTCGGCGGCCAGGGGGCATCGGCGAGACCGGCCTCCTCGTCGCGGCGGGCCAGGTCGAGCAGCCCGGCCAGCGAACCGGCGTGGGCATCCATATCGGCGCTGGGGTCGCCGTGCTGCGCGACCCGGTCGGGCACCGTGTCGATCCGTAGCTCGGCCGCCTCGACGTCGGGCACCTCGTCCCAGCGCAGCGGCGTCGAGACGCGCGCGTCGGGGGTGGGCCGCACGCTGTAGGCGGAGGCCACCGTGCGGTCGCGCATGTTCTGGTTGTAATCGACGAACACGCCGTGGCGCTCCTCCTTCCACCACTTGCTCGTGGCCAGCTCCGGCACCCGGCGCTCGACCTCGCGGGCCAGGGCCACCGCGGCTCGACGCACCGCGATGAAGTCGTGCTCGGGATGGATCCGCACGTAGACATGCATCCCGCGTGAGCCGCTGGTCTTCGGAAAGCCGGTGAGCCCGTGGTCCTCGAGCACGCTGCGAACGCAGAGCGAGACCTGGCGGACGTCGTCCCAGCTCGCCTCCGGTGTCGGGTCGAGGTCGACGCGCAACTCGTCGGGATGGTCGAGGTCGGGGAGTCGGGCCTGCCAGGGATTCCAGTCGATCACCCCGAGGTTCACGCCCCAGACGAGGTGAGCCGCGTCGTTCGGCAGCAGCTCGCGCGCCGTCCGTCCGCTGGGGAACGTCACGGTGGTGGTCTGCAGCCACGGCGGCGCGTTGTCGGGGATCCGCTTCTGGAAGAACGGCTTGCCGGCGGCGCCGTCCACGAAGCGTTTGAGCACGGTCGGGCGGTCGCGCAGGTGGCCCAGCGTGGGCTCGGCGACGGTCAGGTAGTAGGTGATCAGGTCGAGCTTGGTGATCCCGCGCTCCGGGAAGTACACCTTGCTCGGGTTGGAGACCCGCACCTCCTGCCCGGCCACCTCGACGATCGTGTGCTCGGCCATCCCTGACAGGATGACGGGCGTGGCGCAGAAGGGCATCCCGACCGCCGTGCTGGTGGCCCCCGATTCGTTCAAGGGCACCCTGACGGCAAGCGCGGTGGCCGCGGCGATCGCCCGGGGGATTGCGGCGGAGGGCCGTCCGGTCGACGTCTGTCCCGTGGCCGACGGCGGCGAGGGCACGCTGGCGGTATTGGCATCGGGACTCGGACTGCGCACACTCACCGCGAGCGTGAGCGATCCGCTGGGACGTTCGGTGCAAGCCGACTTCGGCCTCGCCGAAACCGTCGCGGTGATCGAGACCGCGGCGGCCAGCGGGCTCGGCCTCGTCGCCGAAAATCAGCGCGACGCGCTTCGCGGCCAGCACCGCCGGCACCGGGGAGTTGATCGCCGCGGCGATCGAGCTCGGGGCGGACACGATCTACCTCGGTGTCGGGGGCAGCGCCACCACCGACGGCGGTGCGGGGGCGATCAAGGCGATCTCGGCGGCCGGGGGCTTGCGCGGGGCGAAGTTGACCGTGCTCTGCGATGTCCGCACGCCGTTCGAGGACGCGGCGCGGGTGTTCGGCCCCCAGAAGGGCGCCTCGCCCGACGACGTCAAGCGGCTGAGCGCGCGTCTCGGCGCCCTCGCGCGCCGCCTGGACCGTGACCCCCGGGGGCTGCCGATGACCGGGGCGGCGGGCGGCCTCGCGGGCGGCCTGTGGGCCGCGTTCGGGGCGGAGCTCGTCCCCGGCGCCTCGTTCGTGCTCGATGCCCTCGGCTTCGATGCGCGCATGCGGGCGGCCCGGGCCGTGGTCACCGGGGAGGGGTGCCTCGACAGCCAGAGCCTGGCCGGCAAAGCCGTCTCCGAGGTGGCCACTCGTTCGCGCCAATCCGGAGTCCCCTGCCACGCGATCGTCGGGTCGCGCCGGCTCGACTCGTTTGGGGCTCGGATTCTGGACCTGGGGGTCGTGCTGGAGGCGGGCACGGAGCCCGCGCTCGAGCGGGCCGGCCGGGAGCTCGCCGGTCTGCTCTAGGGCTTCGTTCGGTGCGACCGGGCATGGGGTTGGCATGCGGCCTGTCCTGCTGCGGCCCGAGGCGACGGCGACGGCGAGGTTTGGCTCTGAACGCGCTCCATAGGTGCCATAACGCGCCGAAGTTCGAGGTTTGGCGCCGGATGCACGCCCACGTGCATGACGCGCCGAAGTTCGCTCCCAGGGCCGGGCCCGACCCTCGCGGCCAGCGGGAGGCGCAGGGCAACCGTGGCGGGGCTACCGACAGGTATCGTGAGGAACGTGGCCAAGGTCTTCGACTGCATCGATGAGCACCTCCAGCGCTGGATCGGGGCGCAGCGGATGTTCTTCGTGGGGTCGGCGCCGCTGGCCGCCGACGGCCACGTGAACCTCTCCCCCAAGGGACCGATCGAGACCCTGAGCGTGCTCGATCCGTTGACCGTGGCCTACCTCGACATGATCGGCAGCGGCGCCGAGACGATCGCCCACCTGCGTGAGAACGGCCGGATCGTCGTCATGTTCTGCGCCTTCGAGGGACCACCACGGATCGTGCGGCTGCACGGGCGGGGCCAGGTCGTGCCGGCCGGCGAGGCAGGCTTCGACGAGCTGATGGAGCGCTGCGGCTTTGCCGAGCCCGAGGTGCCGCAGGCCCGCCGCGCGATCGTGCTCGTCTCGGTCGAGCGTGTCGCCGACGCCTGCGGGTACGGCGTGCCGGTGATGTCCTACGGCGGCGAGCGCCCGCATTCGGCGGCGTGGGCGGCGAAGAAGCTCCGGGTCGGCGGCGAGGAGGCCCTGCTCGATTACCAGCGCGAGAAGAACTCCGTCAGCATCGACGGGCTGCCCGCACTTCTCGTGGAGGATTAGACGTCGGTTAGCTCGGTCGGGGGCTGGGCCGTCTTGCCCGCGCCGACCTCGGGTGGGGCGGAATGCTCGGGAAGCTGGTCGATCCGTGCGGTCTCGGGCACCAGGCACATCCGGCAGAAGTCCTCCCCGAACGGCGTCAGGTGGATGCTGCGCCGCACCACCTTGGCCTGCGAGACCGAGTGGATCGCGTCGAGCACGTCGGGCTGCGCCTCGAGCACCTGATAGCGCAGATGATCCCGGAGGGTCTCCCGAGAGAACCAGACCAGGCCGAGCCGGAACAGGTTGTTCAGGTAGGACGGGACGCGATCGACGTATCGGCAGCCAGCCCGGGCCCCGATCATCGAGATTCCCGGAGCGATCAGGCGCGACTTCAGGAGTCCGAGCGGGCCGCCGGTGCGGACGTCGACCGCGGGCTGGGGGCCGTCGAGCAGCAGCAGCCGCAGGACCCGGCCCTCGTCGGGGGTGAGCTCGGACAGGATCCGCTCGTAGGCCGGGTGGGCATCGAACTCATAGCGGACATCGCGGGACTTGCGCAGCAGCGACTCGCCCTCGTCCCGGAGCGAGCGCTCCGGGGCGGTGCCGTTGCGGGAATGACCGTCACCGCCCGGCCCGTCCTGATCGGAGCGTCGCGGCGAGGGCACCACGTCGGAGACGATTCGCATGGCGGCGTCGGCGGCCGGTTGCGCGCTGCTGCTGACGCTGCGACCGACCTCGGTGGCGTTGAGTACCCCGCGCAGCACGTCCTGAGTCGCGGTTGACACGTCGTGCGCGAGTCCGAGCGCCTTTTGCGGCGAGAAGGCCGCCTCGGCCACTCGGCGCGAGGCGTGAAGTGAACCCTGGACCGCCCAGCCGGTCGTGCGCCACCAGGCCGAGGCGGCGAGCCGGGCCAGGCCGGGGACGGCGTCGAGCCCGTCGGGTCCGCTCCTCGTGCGGGGTGTCTCGCCAGGTACGGGATCGTCTGCCTCGAGCATGGTCAGGTCCCGAAGATCAACAGGTGAATGATGCCGCCGGCGAGTCCCATGACTGCTCCGTGAAGGTAGAGCATCCACTCGTCCTCCTTGATGGCCGAGCGCAGCATCTCGACGAAGTCCTTCGAGGGCAGCTCGCGCGTGCGGGCGGCGATCAGCGTGCGGATGCGATCGCTCTGAGCCCGGCTGAAGTCGGGGTCGCGGAACGGCGTCATCGTGTAGCCCACCGCCTTCTGGGCCACCGAGTCGCGAATGCTGTCGTACTCGCGTGTCCCGACGGCAACCCGGACCGCGGCGCGCGCCGGCCCGGCCGCGCGGTCGATGGCCGGACCCATCGCCTCCTCGAGCATCTGACGGGTGCGGTCGCCGCGGGGCCCGTCGAGGAGGAAGTTGCCGATGTTCTCGAGGGTCACCACGTCGTCGGCGATGATCCCCGCGTACACGTCGGCTACCTCGTGCTGGCGGCGCAGGAACAGGCCGTGGAGCTTGAACGGCCCGATCTGGCGGGGTTCGACCGGCTCGAAGATCACCCGCATGCCGAGCAGGTTGGTGGTCCAGCCGACGATCACCCCGAGGATCGGCAGCAGCCACCAGGCCGTGATGAAGTGGGTGATGATCGCCACCGGGATCCCGAACAGGAATCCGAACAGGAACCCGAAGTTGACCATCAGCCGGAGCTCCTTCTTGCCCACGTCCTTGAAGATCCGGTTGACCAGCGCCGGGTTCTTTTCGAAGTGGTCGATCACCATCAGCTTCGGGTCCAGCAGCTGATCGATGTACATGCCGATCTCATCGGTGATCTGGTGCACGATCTCCGGCAACTGCTCCTGGACCCGCTGGTACACCGCCTGCTTGGCCCGAGGCGGGACGTTCTGCCACAGGCCCGGGTGCTCGCGGCGCATCGTCTCGTCGACGATGCCCGGCACCTCGGGTCGGAACATCGAGACGATGTGCTTGGCGATCTCGTCGGGCTCGAGCTGCTGGTAGAACTCCGACGGGGTGCCGAGCTTGGCGATCGCCTTGTCCACCGCGATGCTCCCCATCTTCGCCGCGCGGGCCGGGACGATCCCCTGCCAGCCGATCCCGCCCTGCATGATCCCCGGGATCTCCTGGAGCTTGCGTGGCAGCAGGGTGGCCAGCTCCAGCAGCCCGGGCACGCGGAAGCCGTAAAAGCGCACGGGGTTGAACAACATGATCAACCCTGTCCAATTGATCAGCCACCCAACGGCTCCCGTGAAGAACGGGATCGTGGCCAGCCTCACCCAGTCGGCAGTACTCATTGACGCCTCTCCCGCTGACCGCGACCCGCGTCGCGCGTCTGGGCTGCAGGATAACTAGGTACCGCCTCGGGCGTGAGCGGTACCCGGCGCCTCAGCAGAGCTTGCCCACGGGGCGGTCGGGACCCCGGCCGGGGCGATCTCCGGCCGACGCGCCGAGCGAGATCAGGAAGCGCTCCATCTCCCGCCCCGAGTTGGTGGCCACGCCTTCGCTGTAACAGGGATAGGCACGCGGAAAGCCCTGCGCGTTGGCCCAGCCCCATTCGGTCCACGGAAAACCGGGAAGCGCGACGGCGATCTGCTGCCCGGCGCGCACGTGCCGGCCCACCCGAACGAGGTTCTTGAGATGCTCGGCGACGAAGACGATGTCGCCGGCGTGACTTCCGTCGAGCAGCCGGTACCAGATCGAGTGGTGACCCAGCCAGGCAGCGTGGTCATCCGAACCCAGGATCACGGCATCACCGATCGCCAGGACCGGCAGGTTGTGCCTCGGGAGCCAATCCATACCCATGTCAGTCCGGTCGGCCTTCCACGCCCGATTCACGAACGGGTTTACGTATGCGTGCACCGACCGTTGGCGAGCCGGGGCCGAGCTATGCCGGGCCTGCACCGGGTTCGACTGGGCCTGCGCGGGGAGAACCGGCGCCGCGAAGGTCGCCACCGCCGCCAGCGAGCACGTGAGGAGTAATGCGTTGCGCATTACCCGATGTCATCGTCTGGCTGGTCAGATGCATGAGGCGAAACCCGCTTTGTCGGCAGATGAACGCCGCGGACCTCGGGTCGTGCTACCGCAGCGAGCGGGTGTCAGAGAACAGGCTGGACATCGGATGTTCGGGACGAAAGAATTGCCGCGGCCCCGGAGACGGGGACGGCGGGCGGGAGGCCGGCTGACATCTCATACCCCGGGCCCAGGGATGCCCGGAAGAAGGACGGTTACATACATGTTGACTTCTGCGCTGCGGCGAGCCTTGATCGCCGCCCTCGGGCTGACGGCGGCGGTCGCCGTGCTCGCCCCGGCCGGGGCCGGTGCCTCCGTGCGCGCGCTGCGGCTACCCGCGCACACGGTGCTGCCGGCCGCATGCTCGCTGGACCAGCAAGCCGGGTTCTCGCACTGCAACCTCAAGCTGCTGGGCGACCTGAAACGCCACCCGCTGGCCACGACCGGGCCGTCGGGTTACGGACCGCCGGACCTGCAGAGCGCCTACTCACTCGCGGCCGCGGCCGCGTCGGCCGGAGCCGGACAGACGGTGGCGATCGTCGATGCCTATGACGACAGCACGGCCGCAGCCGACCTGAGCACCTATCGCTCGAACTACGGCCTCCCGGCCTGCACGACGGCCAACGGCTGCTTCAAGAAGGTCAACCAGAACGGCGTCCAGGGCTCCTATCCGGCCAACAACCAGGGCTGGGCTCTGGAGATCAGCCTCGACCTCCAGATGGTCTCGGCGGTATGCCCCAAGTGCCACATCCTGCTGGTCGAGGCGAGCTCGGCGTCCAACACGGCTCTGTACACGAGCGAGGACACCGCGGCGCGCCTGGGCGCAACCGAGATCTCCAACAGCTACGGCGGCAGTGAGTCAGCCTCGGATCCGGCCAACAACGCGCACTTCAACCACCCCGGGATTGCCATCACCGTGTCGTCTGGCGACAGCGGCTACGGGGTCGAGTACCCGTCCTCCTCGCCGTATGTCACCGCCGTTGGCGGCACCACGCTGAGCCGAGCCTCGAACGCGCGGGGCTGGTCGGAGACCGTGTGGAGCGGCGCCGGCAGCGGATGCTCGGCCTACGAGGCCAAGCCGGCCTGGCAGACCGACACGGGCTGCGGGCGCCGCACGGTCGCGGATGTTTCGGCGGTGGCCGATCCGAACACCGGCGTGAGCGTCTATGACAGCAACTGCAACTTCCTCAATCAGCTCGAGGGCAACTGCTTCAAGGGCTGGGGGGTCGTCGGTGGCACCAGCGTGTCCTCGCCGATCATCGCGTCGGTGTACGCGCTGGCCGGAAACGCGGCATCGGTGAGCTATGGGTCCTTCCCCTACTCGCACGCGTCCGCGCTCAACGACGTGACGTCCGGCAGCAACGGAAGCTGCAGCCCGGCGTACCTGTGCACGGGTGAGCCGGGCTACGACGGCCCAACCGGTCTGGGGACGCCAGCCGGGACTGCCGCGTTCTGAGTCTGGTGCTGGTCGGTGCGGTCGCGCCCTCGAGGGGGTGCGGCCGCACAGCCGGTGCCGTCCAACCGAGGCCCTCGCCTACAGCGGCTGAAGGCAGCGCGGGACGAGCTTCAACCCCGCCATCGCCCGCTTGACGTCGAGCGACTCCTGGTTGGCGCAGTCGTCAACGCTGACGCGATACCGGCCGGGGCGCAACCTGACGCTGAACCGGCCGGTCACCACCACGCGCGTGCCGCTTCGCTCGAACACCGCGCGCTCAGAGCATCGCCGCGGCCGTCCCGCGATCAGTGGCCCCGGGCAGATTCGTGTCACCTGGCCGGTGACCAGCACGGTTGGCGGGGAGGCCGGAGGAGCACCGCCCGGGCCGTGAGTCCGGGTCGTGTTCGCGCCCGCGCCGCAACCGCCGACTGCCACCGCGAGCAGCCCCGCGGCCACCAGCCCGAGATCGCGCACACGCATCGGCTCTAGTGGGCGAATGCCTTGCGTTTGTCCTCCCGGGGGGCGGGCAGCGGCGCGGTCAGCGACTCCAGGAAGTCGGTCTGCTCGCGCAGGTGCTCGAGCAGCAGGTCGGCCATCTCGTGGTTCATCCCCGCCCGCACCACGATCCGCAGCACGCTGAGGTCCTGACGGTTGGGCGGGAACGAATAGGCCGGCACCAGCCAGCCGTTCTGACGCAGCCGGTCAGAGACGTCGTAGACGGTGTAGTTGGTGACCTCGGGCTTGAGCGTGAACGCGAACACCGGCAGCTCACTGCCGTCGGAGATCAACTCATACGGCCCCAGCTCGGCGATCCCGTCGGACAAGTAACGCGCCACGTCCTGGGCGGTCTGGATCACCCGGCGGTAACCCTGAAAGCCGAGGCTGGAGAACATGAAGTACTGCGCCACCACCTCGCTGCCCGGCCTCGAGAAATTCAGCGAGAACGTCGGCATGTGGCCGCCGAGATAGTTGACATCGAAGATCAGATCGGCGGGCAGCGCGTCCTTGTCCCGCCAGATCGCCCAGCCGACGCCTGGGTAAACGAGGCCGTATTTATGACCAGAGGCGTTGATCGATTGGACGCGCGGGATCCGGAAGTCCCACTCCAGCTCGGGCTGCAGGAACGGCGCGACGAACCCGCCCGACGCGGCGTCGACGTGCAGCGGAACCGACAGCCCGCGTTCCTGCTCAAGTTGGTCGAGTGCGTCGGCGATCCCCTTGACGGGCTCGTAGCTGCCGTCGAAGGTTGAGCCGAGGACGGCCACCACGCCGATCGTGTTCTCGTCGCAGTGGGCGGCGGCCTGCTCGGCGTCGAGGTGATAGCGGTTGCCCTCCATCGGTACCAGCTTCGGCTCGACGTCCCAGTAGCGGCAGAACTTCTCCCAACACACCTGCACGTTGGTGCCCGTGACCAGGTTCGGTTTGTCGGTCGGCTTACCGGCGGCCCGCATCCGCTCGCGCCAGCGCCACTTCAGCGCCAGTCCGGAGAGCATCGCCGCCTCGCTCGAGCCGGTGGTCGAGCATCCCGTCGCGCTCTCGCTCTCCGGGGAATTCCAGAGGTTGGCGATGATGTTCACGCAGCGCGCCTCGATGCTGGCGGTCTCCGGATACTCGTCCTTGTCGATGATGTTCTTGTCGGCGGTCTCGGCCATCAGCCTGGCGGCGATCGACGGCATCCAGGTGGTTACGAACGTCGCCAGGTTCAGCCTGGCCTGACCGTCGAGCAGCAGCTCGCTCGAGATCAGCTCGTAGGCCATCGTCTCGTGCATCCCCTTGTCCTCCAAGCGATGGCAGGGCAGCCGGAGGTTGAGCTGGTCGTGGTGCACGGGGGCGGCGTGGGGCCGATGGTGGGACGGGCACGGTTTCTTCTGCACCAGCGGCATCGGAGAATCTCCTTGGTCGGACTTGGGCTGCGTTCATCATCCCGCAGCCACGTGTGCCGGGCCCGGCAACCTGCCCGGTAAAGCCAGATCAGAGGATGTTGAAGCAGCCGTAGACGATGAAGAGCGGGTTGGTGACACTCCTGCCACCGGCGTCCTTCCTCGGGTCCAGCTGAGGGTCGCCGAACGCTGAGCGGTCTAGGCGCGGAGGTCGCGGCGTTCGATGGTGATCATGGCGACGGCGGTTAGCAGCAGGGCGAGGGCGGCGAGGACGATCAGGCCGGGGATGTCGGCGCCGCGGGTCAGGGGGTCGTGGCCGGCGTAGTAGTAGTAGGGGGCGAGGTACTTGAGCCAGCTGATGGCGCTCACAAGCGGGGCGAGGCTGTTGATCAGCCAGCCGAGGATCGCGACGGCTGATGCGACTCCGACGGCCAGCGATTTATTGCCGGTGCCGGCGCCGACCGCGGTCGCCACAGCTCCGGTGGCGAATCCGAAGAAGGCGATTTGAACCGCGAGTGCGGTGATGTGCCCGAGCGTGATTCCGCCGCCGCCGATGGCCACACCGACGATCAGCCCCGTCCAGATTGCGAATGCGATGATGACCACGATGGCGGCGATCGCCGTGGCCTTGGCAGCGACCAATCGCGAGCGTCTGATCGGGTGGGCGAGCACCAGCGCGAGGATTCGGTCCGCTTCCTCGCCGGCGGTGGTGGCCGCGGCGCTGGTTATCGCGAGGGCGCCGATGACGAGCGGCCCATAGACAATGCCTATCTCGCTGCGGAACCAGCCGGTGATAGTGCCGTAGTCAGCGCCACCCAACAGATTCGACACGCTGGCGGGAACGTGAAGCTGTCCGATCGAGTGACCGACCGCGGGGAACAGTGCGCCAACCGCGGTCATCACCGCGATCAGTCCGATGCTCGCGGACAAGGTGGCGGGCAGTCGCAGGCGGAGGGTAATCCCGGTGGTTGGCCAGCTCATGTCGTGCGGTCCGCTTGGTAGTAGCGCAGGAAGATGTCCTCGAGGTCGTCGTCGCTGGGTCGAATCGCCAACACCTCGTGGGCGGCCGCGGTCTTCACGACGGCGTCGGCGGACCCCTCGAATCCGACCGTCACGGTCTGCCCGCGGACGGTCACCTCTGTGACTCCCGTGAGTGCGCGGAACTCGTTGGCGTCGACGGGCGTTGCGAACTCGATCTCCAGGCGCTGGACAGCGACCTTGCGGAGGTTGTGGATCGAGTCGACGATCACCAGCCGGCCCTCGCGAAGGATTGCCAGGCGGTGGGTGACGCGCTCCACCTCCGACAGGGTGTGCGAGGAGAGGAACACGGTGCGTCCCTGGGCGCTGACCTCGCCGAGGAGCGCATGGAAGCTCTGTTGCACGAGGGGATCCAAACCGGCGATCGGCTCATCCAGGATCAAGAGCTCGGGCTCGTGCATGAACGCCTGAACCAGGCCGAGCTTCTGCCGATTACCGGTCGACAGCTGGTGCACCGGTCGGTCGAGATCGACCTCGAAGCGCTCGACCAGCGAGTCACGCACCCGCCGATCCACACCGCCCCGGAGCTCTGCGAAGTACCCGAGCACCGCCCGCCCCGTCAGCTTCGGATACAGGGCCAGGTCGCCGGGCAGGAATCCGACTCGGCGACGGATCGCAAGGCTGTCGCTGACGCTGTCCAGACCGAGAAGTTGCGCGGACCCTGAACTCGGCTTGATCAGGTCAAGCAGCAGCCGAATGGTCGTTGACTTGCCGGCGCCGTTGGGTCCCAGGAAACCGAACACCTCGCCCGCTCGGACCTCGAGGTCGAGTGCGAACAGTCCGCGCCCGGACCCGTAGTCCTTCGACAGACCGTGCGTAGCGATGACCGGCTGCGCGCTCACCGCGGACGGCTCGACACGCACCGGCGAGTCGACTGGACCGTCACGATTTACAGGCTACATCACGCTCAGGCCGGGGCTTCCCGCCCGGGTGGCGGCTGGCAGCCGATCTCGATCAGATAGCGGGCGAAGGCGAGTCGGTCCCGGTCGGGGTGGAACGGGTCGTTGCCGTCGCGCAGCAGCCCGTTGATCCGCTCGAGGTCGTACAGCAGCGCCAGCTTCCCCGGCGGGTCGTCCCATTCGCCCGAGTCGTAGCGCTCGGTCCATGCGGCCAGGGCGGCCAGCGCCTCGAGTTGAATCGGATCCTCCCACCAGGCCGAGCGAACCGAAAGCCGGTAGCGCTCGCGCAGCGCGCACACATCGGTCCACAGCTGCTCGAACCACAACCAGCGCTCACGCGGGTACAGACCCTCGTAGTTCAGCGGCCAGCGGCGGCCGTCGGGCTCCTCCCAGGCGTCGTCGTCGCGATCGAAGCCGTCGTCGCCGGGGCCGAATCGCTCATTGCCCGATCCGTTCCAGCTCATCGCGCTCCCATCGCTCGCAGGCGCCGGTCCGCGAACCACATCCGCAGACGGATCTGCACCGGCGCCAGCCGGCCGTAGAGCAGCAGCGCGTGACCGTCGGGCAGCTGGCGAAGCGCCTCCGAGGCCAGCAGCGGACGCCGGCGCCGCGAGGTCGAGCGGGTGGTGCCGCCCGCGCCGGTGGTGCGGGTCAGCTCGCGCGCCTCCTCCTCGCCCACCAGCCCGGAGAAGTACCGCAGGGTCTCGAGGTCGGCCACCCCGGGCAGCAGCATCCGGGCCCGATGACTGTTGACGACGGTCTCGGCCTGCTTGCCGTATCGGCTGCGCGCCTGCGCCAGGTCGTGGAAGATCGAGACCAGCTGGATGTTGTGGCTCGGCGCCGTCGAGGCGATCTCCGCGAGGTTGGGCAGCGGCGCCACGTTGCCGGCCTCGTCGAGGCACAGCAGCAGCGGCAGCTCGAGGCGGCCGCCGTTGCGGGTGGCCCGTTCGTAGGCGCGGTCGACCACCTCGGAGAGGAGCGCGAGGAACAGCGGCCGCAGCAGCTTGGAGGCCTTCGCGTCACCGATCAGGTAGAGCGTGGCGGCCTCGTCGAGCACGCGGTCGGCGGTGATCTGGCACGACTCGGCCGAGCGCGCGACGCGCCGGAAGCGGTACGCGCGCAGGAGCGCCTGGGCGGTGGCCTCGATCGACGAGCGGGTGCGGTCGGCCTGGGCCTCGAACGCGCGCACGGCATCGTAGGCGGCGTGGGCGTCGGCCAGAGCCTGCTCGTCCTGGGCTTCGCCGGTGAGTTGGGCGAGCGCCGTGTCGAGCTCACGGGAGCCCTGGCCGTAGGCCCAGCGCACTACGTGATCGATCGAGGCTCCGGTTCCTGCGGCGGCGTACAGCAGGGGCGCGAGTCGTTGCTCGGCCGCGATCGCCCAGAAGTCTCCGCCCTCGACGCCGCGCTGATCGAGCTCGCCGGCGGCGGCCATGCGCCACGCCACCTCGAGCGCGCCGTCCCAGCTGCGCGCTCCCGCCAGCGGCGACCAGGTGTGAGAGGGAGTGCCCGCCAGCGAGAACGGATCGAACACGAACGCGGTCCCGAGCTCCCGGCGGCGCGCGAGCGTGGCGCCGAGCAGGTCGGTCTTGATCGACGAGGCGACCGCGGGCCCGCTCCACTCCAGCAGCGCCGGGATCGCCAGTCCGGCCGATTTGCCCGACTGCGGCGGCCCGAACGCCACGAGCGCGTGACGATGCTCCGCGTAGAGCATCCGGCCGCGGTGCCGGCCGAGCGCCAGCCGCTCGGAGCGACCGCCGCGCCGGCTCAGCTTGCGCAGCTCGCGCGTGCTGGCCCAACGGGCGCCCTGATCGGGTCCGCGCAGCAGGTCGGTGATGCCCAGCCGGGAGGCCAGCAGGGCGCAGAGCCCGGCCAGCGCACCGGCTAGCGCCAGCGCGGCGTAGCAGCCTGCCGGGCCTGGCAGCCGAGCCCGCGCCGGTCGCGGCCACGCCGCGGCCGGGTCCGATAGGCGAGCCGGCAGTCGCGTGAGGACGCCGAACGCCTCGGCCAGGCCGACGTGTGGCCAGCCGTCGCCGAACAACGCGCCGGCCAGCCCGCCCCACAACCACACGAGCGCGCCGATCGACACGAGCACGGCGATCGCGATCAGCACCGTCCGGTCGGAAACGCCCTCGGAGCGGTGGGCGGTCATGACGCGGCGGTGGCGATCGTCATGCCGGTGTCCGTGTCGGTCAGCTCCGCCTCCAGGCGCGAGCGGTAGTGCTGCACGACGAACGAGCGGGAGCCGACGCGCCACAGCGCCTGCCCGGCCGAGAGCAGCGAGATCAGCCGGGCCTCGGTCTCCGAGAGGCCCAGCAGCCCGCGGGTGAGCGGGACCTGGCTCTCATCCTGGTGGTAGACGATCCGCGTGGAGGCGTCGGCGATCAGTCCCTCGGCGATCCTGGCGGCCCGTGAGCCGGAGTCTCCGGCGGCGTGCAGGTCGGCGAGCTTGTGCAGCACGACCAGGTTCATCACGCCGAACTGCCGGGCGAGCTTGAAGTTCGATTGGAACCATTCGCCCAGCCCCGTGTGCTGGACGATCTTCCAGGACTCGTCGGCCACGTTGATCAGCCGGTCCCGGCCCGGCCGCTCGGCCATCCGGGCCAGCAGCGCGCCCATCCAGGCGGTCGCGCAGGCCATCAGGATGCCCACCGCGGGGGAATCGCGCACCGCGTGGAGGTCGATCACCACCAGCCGGGCGTCGAGGTCGAGCCCGGCGCTGGTGGGACCGTCGAAGATGCCCCGTAGCGGTCCCTCGCACAGATCCTGGACCGCCAGCGCCGCCCGCCTCACATCCGCGGACAGCCGCTCCGTGCTGGTGCGCAGGCGGGTGGCCATCTCGCTCACGGGAGAGAACAGCACGGCGGCGATCTCGGGTAGCGTCGGCTCCCCGACGCCGCGCGCACGGACGGTGCGCAGCGCCTCCCGTAGCCCGGCCGCCTCGACCTGGGTCAGCTCGGCGCCGATCGCGGTCGTGGCGATCGCCCGCAGCAACTCGAGCTGCGCGTACTCCTCGGGATGCGAGGCCAGCGGGTTGAGCCGGACCGCGCCGCCGGGCTGCAGCGAGATCGGCGTCACCCCCACCGCGGCGCACAGCGGCCCGTACTCCCGCTTGACGTCGAGCACGAACGCGCGGCGGCCGAACAGCAGCATCCGCCACAGCAATGTCTTGACCAGCGCGCTCTTGCCCTGCCCGAGCTTGCCCAGCACGATCACGTTCGGGTCGTCGAGCGCCCCGTCCTGGTACAGCGCCCACGGGTCGTAACAGAACGCTGCGCCGCTCGAGTCACGGCCGATGAACACTCCGCGTCCGCCCAGTCCGCCTGCCGCGATGAATGGGTAGATCGCCTGGGCGTGGCGCGTCGTGGTGCGGTGCCCCGGCCGTTCGGTCGCTCGGAGGCTCATCTGAGCCCTCGGCAGAGCGGCAGGGTGAACGTGAAGGCGTCGGCCTGCTGGCCGTACATGCGATGCAACTCGAGTCGCGATCTAGCGGCGTGTTCGAGCACCTCCGCGCTGGCGCGTCGCAGCTCCTCGGGGTCGCGCCCGGAGACGGTCACGAAGCCGGCCAGCCGGACCTCGCAATGGCCCGCGGCCAGTTCCGCCTCGCGACGCGCCGTGGCCTCCTGCGCCTGGCGCTGGCGGGCGGTCTCGGACTGGCCGAAGCGGCGGCGCAGGTCGCGGTCGGCCCGATCGCGGGTGACGGCCGCCTCGACTTCGCGCGTGGAGCGCTGCGGCGTCACCGGCTCGAAGGTGACCGCGACGGTCCGCACGGCGTTTGAGCGCCCGAGCAGCGCGTCCATGAACATCGGGGACACCTCGACCCGGGGCCAGCCTCCGATCCAGTACGTGGCGTGCTCGGCGCCGTCGCTGCGGTAGCGGTCCCACCCTTCGGTCGCGCCGAGCGGCCAGGCGTTGCACTCCGCCAGGCCGGCACGCTCCGGATCGGCGGTCTCGAGCGCCGCGATCTCGGCCCGTGCGTACGGATCGAACGCGGTGCGCAGGACCCGGGAGAGCTGTTCGGAGGGCAGCGCGCCGAGCACGTTGATCTCCGCCGCCTGCAGGCGCTCGGCCACCCGCTCGCTCTCGTCGATCAGCGCCCGCGAGCAGGCGTCGGCGCCGTGCTCCTGGACGCGGGCCGCGTCGACCTGGACGGCGACGAGGATCTCGTGGTCCTGCGCGACGCGGGTGGTGCTGCCGATCAACTCGAGATAGGACTCGATCATCGGCGTTCCCCGCAGCGGCACCGCCGGGTCTCGCTCGGCGTGCAGCCAGCGCACCAGCTCATCGCCGCGCGCCGGGACGGTTCGCTCCAGCCACTGGATCCGTCGGATCGCGGTGCCCGCCGTGCCGGAGAGCACCAGCCCCCAGCGAGCCAGCCGCCGCTCCTGCGCCTCAGGGTCGAGCAGGCCGAACGCGACGACCCGGCAGGCCAGCACCGCGGTGAGGCGCTTGCCCGAGCGCTCCGAGACGACGCCGATCGCCCGGTCGCGATAGCGGAGCTCGAGCACCCGAACCCCGCGCAGGCTGGGCGGCGGGTCGGCCTTCGGATCCGCCATCCCGGTGGGGGCCGCCGGCGCGGCTCTTGTGGTCAGCGCGGCCGCCGCATCCAGCGCCGGCTCGAGTCCCGCGCGCTCGCTTCGCACGTGCGCGCGCGATCCTTCACCCGGCGCCCGCGAGCGGAAGCGAGCGCGGCCGCCGACGCGGCGGATCGCGAAGGCCCCCGCCACCGGCGTCCACTGCTCGGCGGTTCGGCTCCCGATCGGGATCGTGGCCAGCGCGATGGCCGCGGCGATCAGCGTCGTGGCGGCCAGCGCACCCGCGGCGCTGGGCACGCGATCGAGCACGGCCACCCCGAGCACGGCCGCGAGGCCCAGCACGAGCGCCTGCCCGGCCCGGATCGAGCCGAGGATGCCGCGCCGCTCGATCGGCCCGAACCGGTAGCTGAGTCGCTCGTCGCTCACAGCCGGCCTCCTTCTGGATCCTGAGCGGGCGGCAGCGGACCGGCGTCGTCCTTGCGCGGCGACTGATCGGGTCCCAACTCCAGGATGCTCTTCCCATCCTCGACCTCCAGCCAGCGGGGATCTATCAGCGGGGGCTCCGGGGCGGACGTGTCCTCGACGCCAGCGGGGGACGGACGCTCGGTCAAGCCGTCGAGGGCGGCATCGGCCCCGGGCGGACCGCCGCCGGATGGACCGCCGCCGGAGCCGCCGGATGGACCGCCGCCGGGCAGGTCGCCGTCAAGCCGCCGGAGCCGCCGGCGGGCGGACCGGATCCATCGTCGGCGCCGGGGTTCAGCGCCGCGCGCGCGGCCGGATCCTGACCTGACCGGACACCGGGATCGAGCGCCGGAGCGGCTTCGCGACTAGCGCCGCCCGCGGCACCGCTTCCTGCTGCCTCCGCGGAGCGCTCGGCGTCGCTGTTCATCCCCTCGGTCACCGAGGCGGCCCAGAATTCGACCGCGCCGCCAAGCGCATCCGCACCCTGGACGTGGCGGTCGAGGCGAGAACGTTCGCCGCGCAGGGCACCGGACGCCCCGGCGGCCAGCTCCGCGAACGGCAGCAGCCGGAACAGCACCAACGGCGAGAACGCCGCCAGCATCACCAGCGCCGTGCCGGCGAAGATCCCCGACGCACCCCCGGCGCCGAGCGCGCCTCCGGCCAGGGCGAGCACCGCCACGATCACGAACTTCGCCAGGATCAGCGCCACCAACGTCTCGATCGCCCGTACCGCCCAGATCCGGCGGGCCGGCCAGACCATCGCCGCGAAGGCCAGCGGCAGCATCAGCACCACGACGTAGACCGCCGCCTCCCGGACCAACAGCTCGAGGGAGACCGCGAGGGCGGCGCCGGCGATCAGCGCGCCGAGCAGAAAGGCCAGGAACGGCGAGCCGTCGACCACCGAGAGGACACCGGTGATGCCGCCAAACGTCTTGAGGAAACCGACGCCCGCGCCGCCGGAGGCAGAGGAGACGATCGAGCACATCTCATCGGAGGCGGCCAGCACCAGCATGGTCAGCGGCGCGGCGATGCTCACCGCGAGCAGCGCCAGCGGCAGATAGCCGAACGCGGCGCGCGCCAACAGCGAAAGGTCAGAGCGGATCAGCGCCTGGAGGGCAGCGGCAAACAGGAACGGCAGCGTGAGCAACGCCGCCAGCCCGGCCACGCGCCAGTACCTCGAGGAGAACCAGGTGGTCTGCAGGCGGGGACTGGTGGTCTTGCCGATCTCCTTCTCGGTCTCCTGGAGCGCGGCCTTGGCTCCGCCGAGGACCCACGCGCCGACCGCGGCGAGGCCGAGCGCTCCGCCGGCCAACCGCGGGGCGTTGCCGATCAGAGCCTTCGCTGCTCCGCCCGGACTGCCGCTGAGCAGCTTCTTGCCGGCCTTGGCCAGCCGACCGCCCTGGAGCACCTTGCAGGCTTTACCGGCGAGCGTGCTGAGCAGGCCGGCCACGCTGCAGACCTTTCCGAGCGGGTTGAGGTTGATGGCGCCGGCCGGAGGCGGGCTCGCGCCAAGGGCGATCGTGGCGATCACCAGCGCGACCGCGCCCACGTGCGCGAGGCGTAATGGGCGCGCCGGCCGCAACGCGCCGGCCATCGGCGAGATGGCCACGGGGGAGATGGCCACGGGGGAGATGGCCACGGTCATCTTGCCGTCGTCCCCAGGTGCTGGAAGAAGTTCACCAGCCCGGGGGCCGCGCCGACGATCAGCGCCGACGCGCCGGAGATCAGCGCCGCCATCCGGCCGCGGGCGGCGTAGTGGTGGTTCTGGGTGTGGGAGGCGACGGCCCAGAGCCCGGCGCCGACGAACGCGCCCAGCACGGCGATGGCCAGCGCCCACGCCTCCGCCCCGTTGACGAGTTGCTGAAGGACGTTGCTCCCCGGAAGGCCTTTCGGGTTCGGATGCGCGCTGACCGCGGCTAGGACGACTTGATTCACGCAGATGCCTCCAATGCAAATTGAAGCTAATTGAGAGGATTTCAGCCTAGCGGTTGCGACGGACACGTGGTAGCGTGAATCGTAGAAACCTAGTCTCAATTAGTCTCAATATGTCACATAGAACGCAGATGACACCCTCGACCGAGATCCCTCGGCGAGCGGGCGACGCCGACCTGGGGGAGCTCTACCTGGCGCTGGCGCCCCGCCTCGAGCGGATCGTCCGCCTGGACGTCCGGGCTCCCGACGCCGTGATCGAAGACGCCTGCCAGTTCGCCTGGAGCCGCCTCCTGTATCACCGAGACCGCGTCGGCCATGACACTGCCCTGTCCTGGCTGGCCAGGACGGCGGTCCACGAGGCGCTCAAGCTCCTGCGCCGTGATCAGCGCGAGCTCTCGCTCGAATGCGAGCTCGAGCGGCCCGGCCGGCCCATGTTTGGCGGCCTCGCGCGCGATCCGGAGGAACACCTCGAGCAACGCGAGCGGCTCGACGCGCTCACCGGCCTACCAGAGCGTCAGCAACGGGCCCTGTGGCTCCACGCGCTCGGGTTGAGCTACGCCGAAATCGGCGTCCAGACCGGAGACAGCCCGCGGACGGTCGAGCGCCAACTGCTGCGGGCAAGACGGACGGTCCGCAAACTGGCCGCCTAACGAGAACTTTGGCGTGAAACGGACCCTCGAGCGTCCATCTGGCGCCAAAGTTCGCCTGCCCCGGCTAGCGGAGTCGTGCCGCGCCGGCTAGCGGAGTCTTGCGGCGCGCGACTACCGGGCGCGGCCGCGCTTGCGCCGGCGGCGCTCGGCCGGGCTGAGCTTGCGCGGCTTCTGCTTGGCGCGGGCCTTTGCGCTGGCGCGGGCGGCCTCGTCGGCGACGGCGCGCTGGCGGATCGGCGCGCGGCGGCGTGCGTCGCGCCAGATGAACAGCGAGATCCCGACGATCAGCACGATCGCGCCGATGGCGATGGTGAGGGCGGTGGTGCCGCTCAAACCGGAGCTGCCTGCGGTCCCGGTGGAATTGATGATCGTCGGGGTAGCCGTGGGCGTGGTGTTCACCGTCGGCGTCGCCTGCGGCACGCCCGGGGTGAACGGGCTACTCGTGCTCGGCCCCGACGCCGCGGAGGCGAGGGCCGGGATCGCGATCGCTTCGGCCAGCAACGCTCCGGGCAGGGCAATCGCCCCGGCCAGCAGCACCATCACGGCAACCCTGCGTACATGCATCAGCATCAGCGGCACCCTATCCAGTGCCCGCAACCTGCGGCGCTACCGCTCGGATGCGAGCGGCTGCTCCATCGCCTTGGTGCTCGGCGGGTCGATGTAGGGCTGCTCGTCCTCCTGATGCTCCTCGTGGTAGACGCTCTCGGCGTTGACCGCCCAGATGTCGTGATTGGTCCCGAGCAGGATGTTGTCGACCGCGCGCATCGCGGTGAGCATCGAATGGTCCGAGTTGTTGTAGCGGTGCAGGCCGTTGCGGCCGACCTGGACCAGGTTGGGGGACTTCGCCAGCCAGGACTTGATCGTCTCCAGGCGCTCGCCGTACTCGGCGTCGTAGATCGGGTAGGCCTTGTGGACGCGGACGGCGAAGCCGAACTTGACCTTGTCCGCCTTGGCCAGGCCGAGCTGCTGGATCTCCTTGGTGGCGAACTTGACCAGGTCGTCGTCGTCCATGTTCCACAGCTCGTCGCCCTCGAAGCAGAAGTACTCCATCCCGATCGAGGCGTCGGTCTGGTTGGGCACCATCCACGGGCTCCAGGAGCGGAAGTTCTGGATCCGCCCGACCTTGACGCCGGGCTCGTGGATGTAGATCCAGTTGTCGGGGAACATGTCCTCCCCCTCGATCACCAGCGCGACGGTGAGGAAGTCGCGGTAGCGCAGTCCGCGGGCGGCATCGCGGACCTCGGCCGGCGCCTCCGGCTCGGTGATCGCGACGGTGCTGCGCAAAGGCAGCGAGGAGATCACGTGCGAGGGCTTCAGGGTCTCGCCACCGGCGACCACCTCAACCACGCGACCATCGGGGGCGAACCGCAGCCGCGTCACGGGCGCGTTCATCCGCACCTCGCCACCGGCGGCGCGGATGTCGTCGCGCATCTGCTCCCACATCTGCCCGGGGCCGTAGCGGGGGTAGTTGAACTCGGAGATCAGCGACTTGATCTTGTCGCCCCGGTTGCCGAAGAAGGCGGACTTGGCCGCGCTGAAGAACGACAGGCCCTTGATCCGCTGCGCCGCCCATTCGGCGCGCAGCTCGGAGCACGGAACCCCCCAGACCTTCTCCGTGTAGGTCTTGAAGAACAGGTTGTACAGGCGCTTGCCGAAGCGGTTGGAGACCCACTGCTCGACCGTGTCCTCTTGGCCCTTGGGCTTGATCGCCGCCCACAGGTAGGAGAACCCGACGCGGGTCAGCTCGACCGGGCCCAGCTTCTTGATCACGTCCATCCCGTCCAGCGGGTACTCGAGGAACTTCTTGTTCCAGTAGATCCGCGACTGGCGCGGGCGCTTGAGGAACTCCTCCTTCATGATCTCGTGCCAGAGGTCGTCGACTTCCTTGACCTTGGTGAAGAAGCGGTGGCCGCCGAGGTCGAAGCGGTAGCCGTCACGGACCTCGGTCCGGGCGATGCCGCCGACCTGGTCGGTCGACTCGAGCACGATCACCGGCTTGCCCTGCTTGGCCAGCAGGTAGCCGGCGGTGAGACCGGCCGGGCCGCCGCCGAGCACCACGACTGGATGCTCGGGGGTGATCTCCGCGCCGCGAGCGGGGGGCTGTGGGGGAGGCGTGTCGGGCATATTCGAAGCTCGTTTAGGAAACCTTCGTGTACAAGAGCGCGCTGTCGGCGACGCAACATGCGCCCCGGTAGGTGTGTGGTGCCCACGCGACCGGCTTCAGCTGCGGGTCGGTAGCGAGGATCCGTCCCCACTGCGCCGCGCGGCGCCGCACCAACTGGGTCCAAGAGGCTTCCCAGCTCTGTGCGCCTTCGGTCAGCGGGCGGACGAACAGGATGTGCTGTCCTGGCCTGAGACTAGCAATCAGCGGACGCAGGGTCGCGCCGGGATTGGCGGCTCGCAACCGGGGCAGGGCATTGACCCAGTTCATGTATCGCGGGTCCTTGACCGGCCCGATCGTGGTGGCGTATCTGAGCCCGCCTGGTAGGTAGTACCAGTTCAGGGCGATCTGCTCGGGCTGCGCGACGATCACCAGATCGCTGGGATGCAGCAGCGGAGCCATCTCGCCCGCCACGTCGCGCATGTCGCTCTTGTACTTCGGAGTGAACGACGCCGGGTTGGCCAGCAGGATCACGGTCATCACCAGGATGACCGCGCCGACGATGCCGGTGCGGGCCAGGCCCCAGGCGGCCAGCAGCAGGATCGCCGCGAGCGTGGGGGCGAAGTAGCGGGACACCCAGGCCGGGGTGATCTGCGACGCGATCCAGGCCAGCAGGAGGGTCGCCACCGGCAACGCGATCAGCGTCCACAGGAGCACCCCCTCGCGGGAGCGGCGCTTGGCCCGTCCGACCAGGCCGGCGAAGCCGATCACCGAGGTGATCAGCAGCGGGATGGCCACGCGGTCGCCGCCGAGCAGGTCGCGGGCCAGCTGCACCGGCGCGCCGAAGCGCGGAGAGGAATCCCACGGCGCGGCGGTATGGGTGGCCTGGTAGATGAAGTTCGGCAGCCAGGGCAGGAACAGCACGAAGGCGCCGACATAGGCCATCACGGCGTCCTTCAGCAGCGCGCGCGGCTCGTCGCTGAACCGCATCAGGATCAGCACCGTGATCGCCGAACCGACGCCGAAGAAGATTCCCCAGGCGTGCGTGTAGAGCATCAGCGCCTGGGCGAGCGCGAACAGGATCAGATACTTGCGCCGCCGGAACACGAACACATGGACGAACGCGGCCGTGGCCAGCAAGCCGAGCAGCGCCATCAGCGAGTACATCCGCGTCTCCTGGCTGTACTGGGTCAGCCACGAGCTGAACGCGAACAGCACCGCGGTGATGAACCCGGTGCGCTCCCCGAACAGACTCCAGCCCGCCCACAGGCCGACCGGGATGGTCAGCAGTCCGAACACCAGCGACAGCGAGTGCGTCGCGGCTTCGGTCATCCCGAACATGCTCATCCACACGTGGAGCAGGAGGTAGTAGAGCGGGGGTGAGCCGTCGTGGCGCAGTACGCCGGGGATCGCGGTCAGCGAGTGCGAGGAGATTCCGGTCGAGAGCCCCTCATCCATCCAGAACTGGCCGCTGATGTAGCGGGTTCTGATGAACGCCGAGATGAGCATCAGCACGAACACCACTCCGCCGGCCCGGGCCCAGGTCGGCAGCCGCGTGAACCATCCCGGCCACCGGACGTGGAGGTCCGGGATCGGCGGGGTGCGCTTCGTGCGGGGTGCGGTTACGGTGGCCATGGGGCGCTCAGGTTACTTCCGGCAGGCCGTGAACAGCCTGAACGTGCGCTGATGCGTAACGAGCTGGTAATGAACGCCTTCGCGCTCCCAGCCCAGGATCATCGAGGGAAACGGCAGCAGCGCCGCGCTGCGGGTGTCACGGGCCTGGAGAATCACGTTGGGCGCGGCCGAGGCCGGCGCCACGGTGCCCGGCGGCGGCGGCACGATCGCCATCGTGTGGGTGCCGAGCGTCCAGGCCACCAGCGGCACCTGGAAGCCCTCGGTCATCACGGTGCCGCAGGCCCGCAGCTTCTTGGCCCCGCCGTAGTCGGCGACGATCTTGGTCACATCCTGACGCAACTGGGCCTGGTAGACCAGCGACCGGTGGGTCCGCTGGATGTCGATCAGGTTGGTGCCGACGAAGTTGGGCAGCAGCACGAACGCGACCGCGGCCACGGCTACGCCACCGCCCCGCAGGCCGACCGCGCTGACCCGGTTCCGCGCGGAGCCGAGCAGCCCGCCGGCCCGCCGGCCGAGCTCGATCGCCAGCCAGCCCCAGCCGACGGCGCCGGCGATCTCGATCAGCGCCGAGCCCAGCACCAGGTAGCGGTTGTTACCCGAGAACCCGGCCTGGGTGAGGATCGCGATGACCACGAACCAGACGACGCCGAGGACGCCGAGGACGACCACCGTGGCCAGCGCCTGCTCGCGCTCGCCGGAGAACGTCCAGCTCGACCGGACCCGATGGGCCCGCCAGAGTAAGTAGGCGGCCCCGGCCACCGCCAGGGCGGCCAGGATCTTGATGCGCAACAGGATCGTCGGCCAGGCGTGGTGGACGAGCACGTTGCAGAACGGACAGCTCGAGAAGGCGGGGCTGTTGGCGCGCGGGTGCTGGGCGCGGTTGACGCCGCGCAGGAAGTGTCCGGAACCCCAGTACTCGGGTAGGAACCAGAACACCGGGATCAGCACGAACAAGCCGATCACCAGCCTGCGCGCGCCCGGGTCCTTCCAGAACAGCCAGAGGCCGTAGGGCCCCCAGAACAGCCAGATCTCGGGTCGGTCGAGCGCGGCCAGGAACCCGATCGCGAACGCCTGGCGCGGATGGCCGTCGAGGTGGCGGTCGACGGCGATCAGCGCCAGCGCGGCCATGAAGCCCTCGGAGTAGCCGAGCGCGTTGTCGCTGATGAAACCGCCGGAGAACAGCAATCCGATCGTGGCGATCAGCCCGGCCAGGATTCCCGGGGCATAGGCCATCAGGCGCTGGGCCAGGCTGGCGCCGACGGCCGGCCGGCCGCCGATCCAGTAGGTCAACCGGAAGGTGACCTTGAACACCATTGCGGCGGCCATCGCCGCGCCGGCGCGGGCCACCACCAGCCATAGGTTCGGCTCGGCCTTGCCGAAGATGGCGAAGATCGTGGTGAAGATCACCGGCAGCGGCTTCCAGGTCGGGCCGTCGGTCGTCTTCAGGTTGAGATGGATGATCTCTCGTCCCCAGACCAGCCACGCCCACGGGTCATAGCTCGGCGTCGAGGGAACCAGCAGCGAGAAGATGGCGATGATCAGCGCCGCGCCGGCCAGCACGGCCAGTAGGCGGCCTCCGCTGAACCACCTGGCGATGCCGGCGGCAGTCGGGCGGGGGGTGGCGCTGGGCTCGGATGAGCTGAGCTCTGCGGTCGGAACGGACACGGTGGGAACCCGTCGCTCAGCCCGAGACGCCGAGCGCCGTGCAGGTCTCGACCGTCTGCAGCTCGCTCTCGCTGCCCTGGTTCGGGTACAGCAGCGCGCTGCCGATTACCTCGGCGCCGGGATCCTTGCCCTCGATCTGGTCGGCCTGGGCGTTACCGGCTGTGGGCGTGAAGGCGATCAGGGGTCCGACGCCCGCGGGCCCGACCTGGATCTCGGTCGGCCCGGGTTCGCTGACCGGCAGCTTGTGCTGCTGCAGGCAGGCCAGGTGCCGGAGACGGGGATCGTCGATCTTGGCGTGCACGCCCGCCGCGCCCGCGCGCAGCGACGCGGCCGAGCCGGCGATCGGCTTGGTCGTGCTACCACAGGCGGACAAAGCCAGCGCGACCGCGCCTAGCGCGATTGCGGCTGGTCCGCGACGCGCATACCGCTTCGCAGAGGACATCGGGCCAGAGCGTAGAGGATTGGTGCCTGACCGTTCTCTACCCTCTGGCCGCGTGATCGCATTTGCCGTGCTGCACGGACCATTGCCGAAGCTGGGCGTGGTCGTCGTCGCGGCGCTGGCCGCCGGCGCGATCCTGGTCAGTCAGCCGCGCGCGCGAGCCGCCTCGATGCTGGGCGCGCTGGTGCTGGCCCCGGTGCTGCTGCTGGCCGACATTTGGAACTCGCCGCAGCTGAGCGTCGTGCACCATCACCCGCTGCTGGCGCTGGTGGGGGCAGTGGTGGGCCTCGCGGTGGTCGCCGGACTCGCCGTGGTCATCCACCGGCGGCCCTGGCTGCTGGCGCCGCTGGCCGTGCTCGCGCTCCCGTTCCGGGTCCCGATTGCCTCGGGCGGTACGACCTCCAACCTGCTGGTGCCGTTGTATCTCGTCGTCGCGGCGGGGTCACTGGCGGCGATCGCCAAGGCGCTGGACTGGTTCGCCGAGCGCGAGGAACCGGTGTGGCGCGATGAGCGGGAGCGTGAACTCGAGCGGACAGAGCGGGAACGCGCCCGGATATCGGGCCTCACCTATCCCGACCCCGAGGCGGGCCGCCGCGGGCCCGAGGTGTGGATCGAGCGGCTCCTGGCCTTCTACGTCGTGCTCTACGCGATCCAGTCCATCTACTCGTCGGACTTCGAGAAGGCCCTGCAGCAGATGGTGTTCTTCTACGTTCCGTTCGCGTTGCTGTTCTCATTGCTGAGGCGGCTGGACTGGACGCGCGAGCTGGTCTTCCGATGTCTGAAGGTGGTCGTCGCTCTGGCCGTGGTGTTCGCCGGGATCGGGTTCGTCGAGTACGCCACCAAGACCCTGCTGCTGAACCCGAAGCTGGTCGCCGCCAACGACGTCCACGCGTACTTCACGGTCAACTCGGTGTTCTTCGACCCGGACATCTTCGGTCGGTTCCTGGCCCTGGTGATGATCTCGCTGGCCGCGGTGCTGCTGAACGCGCGCCAACAGCGGCTGCAGATCGGCTCGACGGTGATCCTGGCGATCCTCTGGGGCGGCCTGGTGCTCACGCTCTCCCGCTCGAGCCTCGGCGCGCTGCTGGTGGGACTGGGAACGCTCGCCGGTCTGCGCTGGAAGGCCTGGCCGGTGATCGCCGCCGCGGTGCTGGTGGTCGCGCTCGGGGGCGCGGCGCTGGCCATCACCCCCAAGACGTTCGGGCTGAACCAGGGGCTGAACGGCGCCTCGAGCGGCCGCGCGAACCTGGTCACGGGCGGGATCGACCTGTTCGGCGACCGTCCGCTGTGGGGCTACGGGTCAGGGTCGTTCGTCGATCAATACAAGAAGCACCATCCGCGCAGCTCGGAGACGCTGTCGGCCTCGCACACGATCCCGATCACGATCGCCGCCGAGCAGGGCCTGATCGGCGAGCTGGCCTACATCGCGCTGGTGCTCGTGGCGCTGGTCGCGCTGCTGCGCCGGGCGGGCGCTGACCCGGTTCGCGGGGCGATTGCGGCGGCCTTCCTGGCGCTCGTCTTCCACACCATGCTCTACGCCGACTTCCTGGAGGATCCGATCACCTGGACGCTGCTGGGGATCGGCAGCGCGCTGGCCGTGAGCCGGCGCGAGACGGGTCGCCCCAGCAGTGCCGGAGCGCGCGCCGGCGAATCCGACGCGGTCCCGGCCTAGCACCGAGGACGCGGTCCCGGCCTGAGCACCGAGGCTGGTCGAATTTCCTGACTATGCGGCAGGTTTTTCGACCAGGCTCGAGGTGAGCAGCGCGGAGAGGTCGCGATCGTCGTCGGCCATGGTCGTGTCCGGGACCTCGAGTCGCGCCTCGGCCAGCAGGTCGCACAACTCGAGCTCGAACGGAGGCAGATGGATCAGCAACAGGCGGTCGATCCCGGCCTGTGTGGCTACCCGCGCCGCCTCGGCGGCCGAGGAGTGAACCTCGGGGTGGCGGGGATGGGCGGAGGGATACCAGGCCTCGTGGGCCAGAACCCGGCAACCGTCGGCGAAGGCCGCGGAGTCGGGGTCGTAGGCCGTGTCGGTGATCCAGGCCAGCTCGTCGTCGAAGCGCAGCCCCAGTGTCGGCGCCGAATGTCGATCCTGGCGCCGCATGGCCATCCGGATCCCGCCGAAGTCGATTTCCTTCTCCGGCAGGTCGCGGACGTCGACGGCCTGGGCCTCGAGGGGAACCGGGTGAAACGGCTCGTGTGAGACCGCCTCGAGCACCGAACGGGTGCTCCTCCCGTACAGCGCCCGGCCCGGACCCCACACCGTCTTCTGCTCGCAGGCCTTGAGAGCCGCTGGAAGGTAGGCGAGCCCGGCGATGTGGTCGAGGTGGAAATGGGTCAGCACGATGTCGAGCTGATCGATCCCGTCGAGCAGCGAAGGTTGCTCGACCAGTCGCCCGACCCCGGTGCCCGCGTCGATCAGAACCCCGCGCGAGCCTCGCCGGAGCAGAGCGCACGCCGTCTGGCGACCGTGGGCGGGGAACCAGCCTCCTCCGCCGAGGATCGTCAGTGTGTCGGCCATCCGAGGGACCCTAGATCTGCCCACGCCGCAGTTCCGTGCGAATCGTCACGCAGCGCCTGGGCGGTCGATCCCGTTGGCCACCCGCAGCAGCAGTGCGTGCAGCTGCTCGCGCTCCTTGTCGTCCAGCGGCGCGAGCAGGTCGTCCTGGGCGCTCTTGGCCAGCTCTCGCCCCGCGGCCAGCGTGCGCCGGCCGGCCGGAGTCACGTGCAGCGCGTGGGCCCGGCGGTCGCTGGGATGGCGGTGGCGCTCGACCAGTCCCGCCGCCTCTAGCTCGTCGATCGTCGCCACCATCGAGCTGGGGTCGATGCCCACCGACTTGCCCAGCGAGTGCTGGGAGATCCCGCCCTCGTGGTCGAGCACGTTCAGCGCGCCCCACATCCGGACGTTGAGCCCGACCGACTCGATCCGTTCGGCGAACCGCTTCTGGGCGATGCCGCCGATCTTGCTGAGCAGGAAGCCGGTGTGACGGGACAACGCGCTGTGGAGAACGCGCGGCGGCCCTGGGAGCTGATCGCCCATCGTCAACAACATTCTACAGCGCACCATGGACACCAAAAATAGTTTCTGATACAAACCATCCGCAGCACGCAGTATTGATCGAGCGAACGTCCGAGTTCAGGGAGCCAACCGACCATGATGACTTCGACCACCCGCTGGGTTCTGGCCCACAAACGCATAGTGGCGATCGCCTGGATCCTGCTCACGCTGGTGGGGATCGGCACGGTCGGGACCTCGACCAAGGCCTTCAGCAAGAAGTTCTCCGTCCCCGGCCGCGAGGGCTTTGTGACCAACGACCGGATCGCCCGGATCTACCACACGGGTGGCAACTACGCCCCACTGGTTCCGGTCGTGACCCTGCCGGCCGGCACGCCCGTCTCCTCTCCCGCGGTGCGTGCCGGCCTGCGGCAGATCGAGTCGAAGCTCCGCGCGGCCATCCCCGGCGTCCGCACCGCCTCGTTCGCCAGCACCGGCAACCGAGCCTTCGTCTCCGCCGACGGGCGCACCACCTTCGTGCTCGCCTATCCGCCCCCGGACAACGAGTCGTTCGGCAACAACACCAAGGCGGCGAAGAAGGCCGCGGCGGTGCTGTCGGGAGACACGGTCGCCGGAGCGCCGGTCCACGTCACCGGATTCGACGCGCTGTCCAATCAGACCGGCGGTGGCGGGGGACCCGGCGTCCTGCTCGAGTCGGTGCTGGGCGGCCTCGGGGCGCTGGTGGTGCTCGGCTTCGTATTCGCCTCGCTGCTGGCCTTCGTCCCGCTGCTGATGGCGATCGTCTCGATCATGACCACGTTTCTCGTGCTCTGGGGCCTGACCGCGCTCACCGACGTCTCGATGATCGTCGAGTTCCTGGTGGCACTGATCGGCCTGGGAGTGGCGATCGACTACTCGCTGTTGATCGTGGTCCGCTGGCGCGAGGAGCGCGCCCACGGCTACGAGGGCGATGAGGCCGTCGTCCGCGCGATGGAGACCGCCGGCCGCGCCGTCGTGTTCAGCGGCACCACCGTGGCGATCGGGCTGCTGGCCATGATCGTGTTGCCGCTCCCGTTCCTGCGCTCGATCGGCTACGCGGGGATGTTGATCCCGCTGATCAGCGTGATCGTCGCCGTGACCCTGCTGCCGATCGTGCTGGCCAAGATCGGCGGACGGCTCGACTGGCCCCACGTTCGCAACGATGACAAGGCGAGCCGCAGCTGGACGTCGTGGGCGCGGCTGATCGTGCGCCGCCGCTGGGTCGCCGCCGTGGGCGCCGTGCTGGTGCTGGCCGCGCTGGTCGTCGCCGCCACGTCGCTGCAGCCCGGCACCCCGAACGCCGACACGCTGAGCAAGAAGGGCGACGCGCGCACCGGCCTGGTGGCGCTTGAGCGCTCGGGCATCGGCCCCGGGGCGCTCCAGCCGATCGAGGTGCTCAGCGCCGGTGGCGGCCAGGCCGCGCACGTGGCCACTGTGCTGAGCGGCGTGCCCGGGGTTCACGGCGCCGTCGCCGTGACCGGCCCGCAGTGGCAGCGCGCGGGGACCGCGATCGTCGATGCGATCCCCACCGCCGACGGCTCGACCGCCGCCGGTCGGGACACCATCACCAACGTCAAGAACGCCGCCCACGGCGTCGCCGCGGACGTCCGCGTCGGCGGCCTCGGGGCTGAGAACGCCGACTTCGTCTCCGCGATCTACGGCAGCTTCCCGGTGATGATCGCCTTGATCGCGGTGCTGACCTTCCTGCTGCTCGCCCGGGCGTTCCGCTCGCTGCTGCTGCCGCTCAAGGCGGTGATCCTGAACGTGATCAGCGTGGCGGCGGCCTGGGGCGTGATCACGCTGGTCTGGCAGCAGGGACACGGCTCCAACCTGCTGTGGGGAATCGCCGCCACGCACTCGGTGACCGCCTGGATCCCGTTGATGGTGTTCGCGTTCCTGTTCGGGCTGTCGATGGACTACGAGGTGTTCATCCTCTCGCGCATGCGCGAGGAGTACGACAGGACAGGATCGACCGACGGCGCCGTGATCACCGGCATCGGGCGGACGGGACGGCTGGTGACCAGCGCCGCGCTGATCCTGTTCCTGGCCTTCGTGTCGATGTCCGCCGGCCCGGAGACCGACGTCAAGGTGTTCGCCACCGGACTAGCCGCCGGGATCCTGCTCGACGCCACCCTGATCCGGGCGCTGCTGGTGCCCGCCGTCGTCTCCCTGTTCGGCCGCTGGAACTGGTGGCTGCCCGCGCGCCCGGCGCGCTGGCTGCGGGTCGAGCCCTCGCTGCCGCCGCGGGCTGCCACGGAGGGCGCGGGCCGGTAAGGGAAGGGTGCTCCGAGGGGGCTCCGGCGGCGCGACTCGATGCGCGCCGCCGGAGAATCCCCGACAATCCAGGGATGCTTCGGAGAGGAGCAGCTTGCGCGCGCTGATCCTGGCCACCCTGCTGGGCTTTGCCAGCGCTGCCGGTGGAGTCACCGGCGGCGGTGGGCTCGGCGGCACCCCGGCGCCGGCCAAGGCGAAACCGCCCCCGACCTCGACGGCCAAGCTGCTCGGCCAGCGCGTGATGGTCGGCCTGCCCGGCCTGGTCGCCAGCCCCGCTCTGCTCGGACGGATCCGCCGCGGAGAAATAGGCTCGGTGATCCTGTTCGCCGCCAACATCTCCACGCGCACGCAGCTGCGCGCGCTGACCGGCTCGCTCCAGCGCGCGGCACGGGCCGGCGGCAATCCGCCGCTGCTGATCGCCGTCGACCAGGAGGGCGGCCAGGTCAAGCGGCTGACCAATGGACCCCCTGACCTGGCTCCGCCTCAGATGGTCGCCCGCGGCGGTCCCGCACTGGCCTCACGCGAAGGCAAGGCGACGGGCTCCTACCTGCACGGCCTCGGAATCAACATGGATCTCGCGCCCGTGGTGGATGTGCCGACCTTCCCCGCGGCGTTCATCTGGCAGCAGGGACGGGCCTTCTCGTTCAAGCCGGCCACGGTCGCCTCCTATGCCGGCGCATTCGCCTTCGGGCTCCAGTCCGCGCACGTGGCGGC
Organism: uncultured Solirubrobacterales bacterium; assembly: GCA_963808605.1. Taxonomy (GTDB): domain Bacteria; phylum Actinomycetota; class Thermoleophilia; order Solirubrobacterales; family Solirubrobacteraceae; genus Palsa-465. The sequence continues at coordinate 178,496 of CAWEGQ010000007.1, read as the reverse complement.
CACGGCCAAGCACTTCCCCGGCGACGGCTCAGCCGGGGTCGACACCGACTTCAAGCTCGACCTGCTGCGACCGAGTGCGGCCCAGCGGGCCGGCGCGCTGGTCCCCTACCAGGCCCTGATTCCGCGCGGCCTCGACGCCGTCATGGTCACCACCGCGCGATTCCCGGCCTACGACCCGACCAGCACCCCGGCCGCCCTGTCCGCGCCGGTGATCCAGGGCCTGCTCCGCCAGAAGCTCCACTTCAAGGGGGTCGCGATCACCGACGCGCTCGGAGCCCCCACCGGTCACGACGAGACGACCGCCGGGGTGCTGGCGGCCCGGGCCGGAGCCGACATCCTGCTCTACACCGACTCGGCCTCCCGCACGCTGCCGGCGCTCGAGGCGGCGATGCAGAAGGGTCAGATCACCCGCGGCCAGGCGGTGGCCTCCTACCAGCGGATCGTGGCGCTGAAGCGGCGGGTGCCTTGAGGTGGCGCTGCATCCCCTGGCGCAGCAGTTCAGCTCGGTCGCGGCGCAGTATGAGAGCGGTCGACCCGAGTACCCGCCCGCGGCCGTCGGCGCGCTGGCCGCCGAGCTGAGGATCCCGCCTGGGGCCCGGGTGCTTGACCTGGCGGCCGGGACGGGCAAGCTCTCGCGCGCGTTGCTGTCCGTGTCCGCCGGGTTCGATGTCGTCGCGGTCGAGCCGTTGCCATCGCTGCGCGAGGTCCTGGCCCAGCGGATCGGCGCAGAGCGGGTTCGCGAAGGCGTGGCCGAGCAGATTCCGCTCCCCGACGGGTCGGTCGACGCCGTCACGGTCGGCGACGCGTTTCACTGGTTCGATAAGCCTCGCGCGCTCGCCGAGATCCGCCGGGTGCTGAGGCCCGCGGGCGGTCTGGCGGTGCTCAACACGGTGCCGGACTGGACCGGGGCGAGCTGGGCGGACGAGCTGGGGAAGCTGGTGGCGGGCCTGCGCCCCGAGCACCCGAACTTCAACGGTCCGCCGTGGCAGGAGTCGGTGCGGGCGGCGGAGGGGTGGGGCGAGCCCCGCGAGATCCGGGTCACGGTCTCCCAGCCTGCCGACCCCGCCCGCATCCTCGACCACCTCGCCTCGTTCAGCTGGGTCGCCGGGATGCCGGAGGCCGAACGCGCGGAGGCGCTCGAGCAATTCCGCTCCCTGCTCAGCTCCGGCCAGACGCCCGCGGAGCTTCCGCTCCACGTGATGATCGGACTGGCGCAGCTTCAGAGCGGCGTGGTGTAAGCGCCGCTGATCCCGCCGTCGACCAGCAGGCTGCTGGCGGTGACGAAGCTCGACTCGTCGCTGGCCAGGAACAGCGCCGCGTTGGCGATCTCCTCGGCCAGGCCGAAGCGGCCCATCGGGACGTGGACCAGCCGCCGGGCGGCCTGCGCCGGGTCCGCGGCGTACAGCTCGCGGAGCATCGGGGTGTCGATCGGCCCCGGGCAGAGCGCGTTGACGCGGACGCCGCGGCGGGCGAACTCGACGCCCAGCTCGCGGGACAGGGCGAGCACGCCACCCTTGGACGCCGTGTAGGAGGCCTGCGAGGTGGCCGCGCCCATCACCGCGACGAACGAGGCGGTATTGATGACCGAGCCGCCGCCGCGCTCGAGCAGGTGGGGAAGCCCGTGCTTGCAGCACAGGAACACGCTGCGGAGATTGGCCGACTGGACCCGCTCCCAGACCTCGAGCGTGGTGTCGAGCACCGACGCGTCGTCGGTGGGAGAGATCCCCGCGTTGTTGAACAGCACGTCGATGCCGCCGAGCTCCGCCGCCACGCGAGCGTAGAGGGCGGCCACGCTCGGCTCGTCGGTCAGGTCGGCCTGGAGTGGCAGCTCGCCGATCGAGTGCTCGAGCAGGTCGACGCCGACGACCCGAGCGCCCTCCCGCGTGAATCGCTCGGCCGTGGCGCGGCCGATCCCGCCGGCGGCGCCGGTGATCACGCAGACCTTGCCAAGCAATCTCATGACGTGGAGAAGAAGATCGACTTGACCTCGGTGTACGCGTCGAGCGCGTGCGGGCCGAGCTCGCGCCCGTAGCCGGACTGCTTGAACCCCCCGAACGGCGTGGCAACGCGGACCGACGTATTGGAGTTGATCGAGAGCACGCCGGCTTCGATCGCTCGGGCCACGCGCAGCGCGCGGGCGCCGTCACGGGTCCAGATCGACCCGGACAGCCCGTAGATCGTGTCATTGGCCAGGCGCACGGCTTCCTCCTCGTCGGCGAACGGGATCACCGTGGCCACCGGTCCGAAGATCTCCTCGCGGGCGGCCCGAGCGGACGGCTCGACCGGGCACAGGACCGTCGGGGCGAACCAGTACCCGGGTCCGTCCGGGGCGCTCCCGCAGAAAGCCACAGGAGAGCCGTCATCCAGGAATGACGCAACGGTCTCCCGCTGGCCGGCCGAGATCAGCGGGCCCATCTGGGTGTCCCGGTCCAGCGGATCGCCGACCTTGATCGAGTTGACCGCGGGCTCGAGCTCGGCCATGAACTCGTCGAGCGCCTCGGCCTGCACCAGGATCCGCGAGCGCGCGCAGCAGTCCTGGCCGGCGTTGCCGAACACGGCCATCGGCGCCGCTGCGGCGGCCCCCGCGATGTCGGCGTCGGCGAACACTACGTTCGGAGACTTCCCGCCCAGCTCGAGTGTCACTCGCTTGATCGTGCTGGCGGCGCCGGCGGCGATCGAGCGCCCCACCGACGTCGACCCGGTGAAGGCGATCTTGGCCACGTCCGGGTGCTCGACCAGGTGCTGGCCGCAGGTGCGTCCAGGGCCGACGACGACGTTGATCACGCCGTCGGGGATCCCGGCCTCCGCAGCCAGCGACGCGAACCGCAGCGCGGTCAGCGGCGTCAGCTCGGCCGGCTTCAGCACCACCGTGTTGCCGGCGGCCAGGGCCGGTCCGAGCTTCCAGGCGGCGATGGTCAGCGGGAAGTTCCAGGGGACGATCAGCCCGACCACGCCGAGCGGCTCGCGGACGGTGAAAGCCTGGCCGCCCGCCGCCGGAATCGTGTCCCCCAGCAGCCGTTCCGGCGCCCCCGAGTAGTAGCGGAAGGTCTCGACCACCATCCCGATTTCCGCTTCGGCGTCGGCGATCGGCTTGCCCGCGTTGCGCGCCTCCAGCCGCGCCAGCTCGTCGCGGGCGTCGTGCAGCGCGTCGGCCAGCGCCCGCAGGTGCTCGGCCCGCGCGCCCGGGGCGACGTCGCGCCAGGCCGGGAACGCGGCCTTGGCCCGGGCCACGGCGACGTCGACATCGTCTATGCCGGCGCGCGGCACCGTCTCGAGCACCGCCTCCGTAGCGGGCTCGAGCACCTGCAGGGTGCCGTCAGGCAACCTCGGGCTCCCCTTCGGCGATCGTCACCCCGTCGTCGGCGAACTTGATCGTCCGCACCGGCCCGGTGAATGTTCGTTTCGCCGAGACGAAGTACCAGATCGTCACGATCGCCATCACGCCGATGGTCACGATCGGGGCGTAGTTGACCGCGGACCAGCTGAAGCCGTGCTTGAAGAACACGCCGGCCTGGCTGGTGGGCAGGCAGAAGATGATCACGCACAGCGCCACCCAGACGAAGGCGATCGGGTTGATCCACTTGTACTTGCTGCCGAGCGTCCAGGGGCCGGGCTTGAACTCGTCCTTCATCCGCCAGCGGAGGAACACCGGGATCGTGTAGGCGATGTACAGCCCGATCACCGAGATCGAGACGACGGCGAAGAAGGCCACCGGGTAGCCGACCGAGTTGGGGAAGTAGGCGGGAATCGTGATCGCCAGCGCGGCCAGGCAGACGAACAGCACGGCGTAGGTCGGCGTGCCGTTGGCGCCCACGCGTCGCCAGAGCCTGTGGCCGGGGATCGCGCCGTCGCGCGAGAAGGCGAAGGTCATCCGCGAGGCGCTGGTCACGCAGGCCATCCCGCAGAACAGCTGGCCTACCGTGGAGATCAGGATCACGATCTTGGCGGCGGTGGCGCTGAGCGCGCTGCTGAGGATGGCCAGGGCCGGGAACCCGGCGCTGCTGATCTTGCTGACGTCCTTCTGCTGCACGGCGAAGGTCAGGGCCAGGAGCAGGATCCAGCCGATCACCGCCGAGTAGAACACCGAGCGCCAGACGCCCTTGGGCGCGGACTCGTCGGCGCCGTGCGTCTCCTCGGAGACGTGGGCCGAGGCGTCGTATCCGGTGATCGTGTACATGGTCAGCAGGAAGCCGAGCGGCAGAATCCAGTACCAGTACATGCCGTGGCTGAAGCCGCCGATGCCGTTGGAGCGGTGGCCGAAGACGTAGGAGAAGCTGGCGTGGTGGGACGGGACGGCGATCAGCAGGACCACGATCACCGCCACGCCGGCCACGTGCCACCACACCGAGACGCCGTTGAAGATCGACACGAGGTGCCCGGAGAAGATGTTGATCAGGCCGTGGATCAGCAGGATCAGCGCGAACAGCGCGAACACCACGTGCGCGTTGTAGTGCACGTTGGTCGAGGCGAAGTTGAAGATGAAGTCGACGTTGAACAGGCCCAGCAGGTACTGGAGGAAGCTGGCGGCGGCGTAGTCGACCGAGGCCACCACGGCGACCAGGCCGATCAGGTTGAACCAGCCGGTGAACCACCCCCAGCCGGGACCGCCCAGCCGTGAGGCCCAGAAGTAGATGCCGCCCGCGGTGGGGAAGGCCGAGGCCAGCTCGGACATCGAGAACGCCACGCAGAGGATCAGCAGGCTGATCACCGGCCAGCCGATCGAGATCGCCACCGGCCCGCCGTTGTTGAACGCCTGCCCGTAGCTGGTGAAGCACCCGGCCAGGACCGAGATGATCGAGAACGAGATCGCGAAGTTGGAGAAGCTGCTCCAACCGCGTTTGAGCTCCTGCGCGTAGCCGAGTTCGGCTAGTCGCGCTTCGTCACTGGAACGGGTCTGCTCCGCGGTCGCCATGTGGCCCCTCCGGGTAAAAGGTCTGATGGTCCGTCCTTAGCGCGCACACCCTATGACGCGGCACAGACGGAAGTCAAGTGCCGGAACGTCGCACCGGCGCGAACGCTGTGCGCCCGGGGGTTCACCCCGCGGGCAGCAACCCCGCCAGGACGTGCTCCGTGCCCCGGAGGTGCTCGGTCATCTCGTGCGCGGCGCCGGCCTCGTCGCGGCGGCGGATCGCGGCGAGCAGCCGCCGGTGCTGGGCGTTGGAGGAGCCGAGCACCTGAGGCGGGTGGGCGATCAACGAGATCAGGCCGGTCATCGCGCCCTGGGTCTCGGTCATCGCGGTTACGAGCCGGGGGCTGCGGGTCGCCTCGGCCAGGCCGATGTGCAGGCGGACGTCGGCCTGGCGGTAGGCCGAGAAGTCCTCGAGCATGCCGCCGAGCAGCTCCACGACTTCGTCGAGGGCGTCGAGCATCTCGCCTTCCGCGCGCTCGGCCGCCAGCACGGCGACGCCGATCTCGACCGCCATCCGCTGATCGCAGGTGTCGCGCCAGGCGGCCAGCAGGTCACCCGAGGGCGGCGCCGCGGGGGGAAGCGGATCCGAGACGAACGTCCCGCCGCCCCGCCCGCGGGTCGCGTGCAGATGCCCGCTCTGGCCGAGCGCGACCAGCGCCTGGCGCAGCGTCGAGCGGGCGATTCCCAGCTTGGCGCACAACTCACGCTCGGCGGGCAGGCGCGTCCCCGGAGGCAGCAGGCCCAGCCGGATCGCGGTGCCCAGCCGGTCGACGGTCTCCTCGAACGCGGTCAGCGACCGCACCGGCGCGAAGATCGTCTCCAGAGAGGCGACCGATTCGAGCGAGACCACCGCCGGCGCGGCGGATCTCATAGCCGCTCGAACCCCCGGGTCCGCTCCCAGTCCGTGACGGCGGCGTCGAACGCCGCGAGCTCGACGTCGGCGGCATGGACGTAGTGATCGACCACGTCATCCCCGAACGCCGCGCGTGCGACCGCGCTGCCGTCGAACCCGTCGCGCGCGTCGCGCAGCGTGCTCGGCAGGCGCGGCTTGTCCGTGGCCAGGTACGCGTTGCCCTTGTACGGGGCCTCGAGCTCGAGTCCGGCGTCGACCCCGTGGAGTCCGGCCGCGATGATCGCGGCGAGGGCCAGATACGGATTGAGGTCGGAGCCGCCGGCCCGGTTCTCGAAGCGCAGTCCCGGCCCGTGGCCGATCACCCGCAGGGCGCAGGTGCGGTTGTCGTCGGCCCAGGCGACGGTCGTCGGGGCGAACGACCCAGCCGCGTAGCGCTTGTATGAGTTGATGTTCGGAGCCAGCAGGAGGGTCAGCTCGCGCAGGCAGGCGAGCTGCCCGGCCAGGAAGGCATCGAACACCGCCCGGTCGCGCTGGAACACGGCACCCTCGTCGTCCGACAGCGAGAAGTGGATGTGGCACGAGCTCCCCTCGCGCTCGTTCAGCTTGGCGATGAAGCTGATCGACATGTCCTCCTGGGCGGCGATCTCCTTGGCCGCGTTCTTGTAGATCACGTGGTCGTCGGCGCAGGCCAGCGCGTCGGCGTAGCGGAAGTTGATCTCGTGCTGACCGAAGTTGCACTCGCCCTTGGAGTTCTCGACCGCCATCCCGGCGGCCTGCATCGAGTTGCGGATCCGGCGGATCAGCGGTTCCACCCGCGCCGTCCCCAGCAGCGAGTAGTCGACGTTGTAGAGGTTGGCCGGCTCGAGGTCGCGGTAGCCCTTGCGCCACGCCTGCTCGTAGCTGTCCCGGAACACCAGGAACTCGAGCTCGGTGGCGGCGTTGGTGCTCCAGCCCCGCTCGGCCAGGCGCTCGATCTGCTTGCGCAGCACCTGCCGGGGGGAGGCCGACACATCCGAGCCGTCGGCCCAGGCCAGGTCGGCCAGACACATCGCGGTGCCCTCCTGCCACGGCACCGGCCGCAGCGTCCCCAGGTCCGGCCGCAGCGAGAAGTCGCCGTACCCCCGCTCCCATGACGCCAGCTCATATCCCTCGACCGGGTTCATCTCGACGTCCACCGCGAGCAGGTAGTTGCAGCCCTCCGAACCGCTCTCGGCCACCTCCTCCACGAAGTGCTGGGCGGTCAGGCGCTTGCCCTGTAGCCGGCCCTGCATGTCGGTGAGCGCCAGCAGCACGGTGTCGATCTCGCCGGACCGGACCTGTGCCCTCAGGTCATCTAGAACCAAGGCAGCCTCTCCTCTGCGCCGCTGCGCGGCGCCGCTCGACGGTCATGGAGGGCCGAAGGTATAGGAAGCACGCCTTAACCGCCAGTGCTCCGTCCGGTGCACTAGGTTTGCCCCAGCATGCCCGACCTCGACGGGATCCTCGACCGGCTGGAGCCGACGCTCGGGCCGCGCGCCGGCGCGCCGGTCCCGCTCGACGGCGGGATCACCAACCGCAATTACCGGGTCAGGTTCGGTTCCCGCGACTACTTCGTGCGGATGCCCGGCAAGGAGACCGGACTGCTCGGGATCAGCCGCGAGGCCGAGCGGCTGGCCAGCCAGACCGCCGGGCGCCTCGGCATCGGCCCGGACCTGGTGTCGGTCGACGACGATGCGCTGGTCACCGCGTTCATCGAGACGGTGCCGCTTCAGGCCGAGCGGCTGCGCCGCGAGGCCGCACCGGTGGGGCGGGCGCTGCGGACGTTCCACGACTCCGGGCTGACCCTGCCGGTCCGCTTCTGGGTGCCCGACCAGCTCGACGACTTCGCCGAGATCATCCTGGCGCGCGGGGGCAGCCTGCCCGGCGCTTACGCCGAGGCGCAAGCGATCGCCGGCCGGATCGCCGAGGCGATGCCGCTGACCCATCCGGCCCCCTGCCACTGCGACCTGCTCCCCGGCAACCTGCTGCAGGCCGCCGATCGTGTCCTGCTCGTCGACTGGGAGTATGCGGGGATGGGGCACCGCGCCTTTGACCTCGGCAACGTCGCGGTCAACAACGACTTCGACGAGCCGGCCGAGGAGCGCCTGCTGACCGGCTACTACGGCCGGCCGCCCGGGCCAGGTCAGCGCGCGGCGGTGCGGCTGATGCGGATCATGTCCGACGCCCGCGAGGCGGCCTGGGGCGTGATCCAGGGCGTGATCTCCGAGCTCGACTTCGACTTCGGCGCCTACGCCGAGTCCCATTTCGCGCGGCTTCGGGACGCCGCCGCGGACCCAAGGTTGGAAGAGTGGTTGGTCGATGCCGCGGCCGCGTGAGCTCCCGGCGCGCGCCCGGATCGTGATCATCGGCGGTGGCGTCGGCGGAGCGTCAATCGCCTATCACCTCGCGCAGGCGGGCGAGCGCGACGTGATCCTGCTGGACCGCAACGAGCTCACCAGCGGCTCGACCTTCCACTCGGCCGGGCTGGTCGGCCAGCTGCGCTCGAGCGTCACCCTGACCCGGATGATGATGGACTCGGTCGAGCTCTACCGCACGCTCGACTGCGGCTGGGTCGAGTGCGGCGGGATCCGCCTGGCCGGCACGCCCGAGCGCGAGCAGGAGGTGCTCCGCCAGGTCGCCTGGGCCAAGACGTTCGGGCTGCCGCTCGAGCTGATCTCCGCTGAGCAGGCTCAGGCGTTGTTCCCCCTGATGGTCACCGACGGGGTCCGCTGTGCGTCGTATCTCCCCACCGACGGGTACCTCGATCCTTCGCTGCTCACGTACGCGTTGGCCGACGGCGCGCGGGCCGGCGGCTGCCGCGTGTTCACCCACACCCGGGTCAGCGGGATCGACGTGGTCGACGGTCGCGTCGCCGGAGTGCGGACGCAGTGGGGCGACGTCGAGGCCGAGGTGATCGTCAACGCCGGCGGCATGTTCGCGGCGGAGCTCGGGCGCCTGGCCGGGGTGCGAATCCCGGTGGTCCCGTTCGCGCACGAGTACCTCGTCACGCAGCCGTTTCGCGAGGACTGGAAGGCCGGCGAGCACCTGCCGACCCTGCGCGATCCCGACCTGCTGATCTACTTCCGCGAGGAGGGCGGCGGCCTGGTGATGGGCGGCTACGAGCGTCACAGCGCGCCCTGGGCGCTCGACGAGCACCGGCTCGACCGGATTCCCGCCGACTTCAACGGGCGGCTGCTGGAAGAGGACTGGCCGCGCTTCGAGGAGATCGCCCAGAACTCGGAAAGGCGGGTGCCGGCCATGACCGACGTCAAGGTGACGCGCCTGATCAACGGCCCCGAGGCGTTCACGCCGGACAACGAGTTCTGCCTCGGCGAGACCGAGGTGAAGGGGTTGTTCGTGGCCGCGGGCTTCTGCGCCCACGGGCTGGCGGGCGCCGGTGGGATGGGCAAGCTGATGGCCGAGTGGATCCTCGACGGCGAACCGTCGCTCGACACCTGGGAGATGGACATCCGCCGCTTCGGCCCGCACTACCGCTCGCCCGGCTACACCCTGAAGCGCGCGCAGGAGGTCTATGAGACCTACTACGACATCCGCTATCCGGGGCACGAGCGCCAGGCCGGGCGCCCGCTGCGGACCTCGAGCGCATACTCGTGGCATCAGCAGCACGCCGCCGCGTTCGGCGAGAAGTCGGGCTGGGAGCGGGTCAACTGGTACGAAAGCAATGCGGCCGGGGGCGACGAGGCGCTGCGGCCCCGGGGCTGGGCGGGCCAGCACTGGTCCCCGGCGATCGGCGTCGAGCACCGGGCCACCCGCGAGGCCGCCGGCCTGTTCGACGAGTCCTCGTTCAGCAAGCTCGAGGTCTCGGGCCCGGGCGCGGCCGAGCTGCTCGAGTCGCTCTGCGACAACCGGGTGGCCCGCGAGGTCGGGGCGATCACCTACACGCAGATGCTCAACCGGCGCGGCGGGATCGAGTGCGACTTCACCGTCACCCGGATCGCCCCGGAGCTGTTTCAGATCGTCACCGGCACGGCCTTCGGCAACCACGACGCGAGCTGGATCCGCCGGCATCTGCCCGCTGACGGCTCGGTCCGGTTGACCGACGTCACTTCGCGCTATGCCTGCTTCGCCCTGTGGGGCCCGCGCGCCTTCGACATCCTGGAGCCGCTCAGCGCCGAGCCGCTCGACTTCGGCTACATGCGGATGCGCGAGCTGACCGTCGGCGACGTTCCGGTCCGGGCGCTGCGGGTCACGTTCGTCGGCGAGCCCGGGTGGGAGCTCTACTGCCCGACCGAGTACGGCGCCGGCCTGTGGCGGGCGCTGTGGGAGGCGGGCCGGCCGCATGGCCTCACCGCCTGTGGCTACCGGGCGATCGACTCACTGCGCCTCGAGAAGGGCTACCGCGTGTGGGCGGCCGACATCACCCCCGACGAGACCCCGTACGAGGCCGGGCTGGGCTTCAGCGTCCGCTCCGACAAGTCGTTCATCGGGTCCGATGCGCTCGATCCCGAGCCGAGTCGCCGCCTGCGCTGCATCGTGCTGGAGGATCCGCGGTCGGTCGTGCTCGGTAACGAGCCGGTCCGGGTCGACGGGGCCGTCGTGGGGCGCGTGACCAGCGGGGGGTATGGCTACACGGTGCAGCGCTCGATCGCCTACGCCTACCTGCCCGCCGAGCACGACGTCGGCACGGGTGTCGAGATCGATATCTTCGGTCGCTGGGTGGCCGGCGAGGTCTCGAGTGAGCCGCTGTTCGACCCGGCGGGCGAGCGGGTCAGGGTGCCGCTCGGCGCCGCGCCGGCGCAGGTGATCGACTAGCCTCGGCCCCGATGTCGGTCACCGTAGTCGGTTCAATCGCGTTCGACGCGGTCAAGACACCTTTCGGCGAGCGCGAGCGGATGCTCGGCGGCTCGGCCGTCCACTTCTCGCTGGCCGCCTCGTTCTTCGACGAGGTCCGCGTGGTCGGGCCCGTGGGCGACGACTTCGGCGAGGCGGAGATCGCGGTGCTGGAAGCCCGTGGTGTGCAGACCGCGGACATCGAACGGGTAACCGGCGGTAAGACCTTCTTCTGGAAGGGTGTCTACGGCTGGGATTTGAACGACCGTGAGACGCTCGACACCCAGCTGGGCGTGTTCGAAGGGTTCCAGCCGAAGCTCTCGGACGCTTCGCGCGCCTCCGACGTTCTGTTCCTGGCCAACATCCAGCCCGACCTGCAGCGCGATGTCCGCAGCCAGTGCCGGGCCGCCAGGTTCGTCGCGCTCGACTCGATGAACCTGTGGATCGAGATCGCCCGGGATTCGCTGATCGCCGCCGTCGCCGAGGTCGACTGTCTGATCCTCAACGACGCCGAGCTGCGGCAGCTCACCGAGCAGCCGAACCTCGTCCTGGCCGCCCGCCAGATCCGCGAGTGGGGCCCGTCCGTGGTGGTGGCCAAGCAGGGCGAATACGGCGCCTCGCTGTACACGGAGGAGACCTTCTTCAGCCTGCCCGCGTTCCCGCTGGAGACCGTGGTGGACCCCACCGGCGCCGGCGACAGCTTCGCCGGGGGCTTTGTCGGCTATATCGCGGCGCACCCCGACAGCGCGGTCGACAACGAGCTCCTGCGCAACGCGATGGCCTACGGCACGGCGCTGGCCTCGTTCAACGTCGAGGAGTTCGGGACCGAACGCGTCGCTCGGCTGACCAGCGAGGAGATCGGCGAGCGGGTGTCCGAGATCGGACGGATCACCAGCTTCAGCGAGATGCCGGTCCCGCTGCGGGACTGAGCGACGGCGCGCTGCGGTGAATCGGGGGGTGACTTTACCCGCGATTCAGGATAGGATCGGGCCGCAGTGACTTGGGGATTCCTGTGGTTGATGCTCGCGCTCAAGATTCCGCTTGCGGCGCTGATCTACATCGTCTGGTGGGCGATCAAGCAGGAGCCTGAGCAGCCGGGCTCCTCCGATGAGGGTGGCGGCGGCGTCAAGCGCCATCCGCAGCGCCACCATCCGCGCAAGCCGTTCCCGCGCCACCCACGCCGCGGACCGCACGGCGACCCGGCGCCGGTGCCGCCGTCCCGTGTGCGGACCGTCCGCGCCCGCGCACGCACGCTCGGTCACTGACCTTCCGCCTGACCTTCCGCCCGCGATCCGGCGCCGCTGGCAGACTGTCGCCCCTATGAGCGACGCCCGCGATCCTCCGGCCTCGGTTCTCTCCGACGGGACGATTCTCGAGCTCGTCTCCGCGGGCCGGATCCGGATCGATCCCTGGGACCCCGGGCTGGTCCAGCCGGCCAGCGTCGACCTGCGGCTGGGGGACTCGTTCCGCGTTTTCCACAACCACCGCGCCTCGGCCATCGATTTGCGTCAGCCGCCGGTCAACCTGACCGAGGAGGTGATCGTCAACGGCGATGAGTCGTTCGTGATCCATCCAGGAGAATTCTGTCTGGGGCGCACGCTCGAGTGGGTGGAGCTCCCGGATGACATCGTGGCCCGGATCGAAGGCAAGTCGAGCCTCGGCCGGCTCGGCCTGATCGTGCACGCCACGGCTGGGTTCTGCGACCCGGGGTGGAAGGGGACGCTGACGCTCGAGCTCAACAACCTGACCCGGGTGCCGATCAAGCTCTACCCCGGGCTGCCGATCGCCCAGCTGTCGTTCATGTCGCTCGACCGGCCGGCGCTGCGCCCGTACGGGAGTCCGGAGCTCGGCAGCCACTACCAGGGCCAGCGCGCGGCCACGGAAAGCCGCTACGAAGGGGGCCCGGCGCCGGCCGCGCCCAGCGCGCCGAGCCGCTCGAAAATCGGATAGGCTCGCGCCCGTGCTGAGCTCGATCTTGGTCGTCGCGTCGGTCTCGAAGGTTCCGTTCTACATCGCCGGCGGTGCGCTGGCCGCTTGGGCCGTCGTGCTCTCCGCGATCGGGCTGACCCGACCCGATTTTCCCTTCAATGCTCGCGGCGCGCGCGGCGTGATGGCGATCAGCTTCGTGTTCGTCGTCGTGGCGATCGCGATGGCCGTGCACACCAGTACGTTCGGCGCGTAGCCGAGGGCAGCCTCCTCGCGCACGCTACGTGCTGCGTTAAGTTGGGTAATAGAGTTCTCTGCAGTCGTTCGTGAGCCACGGGCGACCACCGGCAATGCGCGACAGGTAGGAGTGCCATGACGACCGAGACCAAGCAGGAGGGTTCCGACGTAGGAACCAAGAGCGACACCCTGACCGTCGTCGACAACCGGACCGGCCAGAAGTACGAGATCCCGATCGAGGACAACACGATCCGGGCCACCGAGCTGCGGAACATCAAGACCTCGGACGACGACTTCGGCCTGATGACCTACGACCCCGCCTTCATGGCGACCGCGTCGTGCCGCTCGGCGGTGACCTTCATCGATGGCGACAAGGGCATCCTCGAGTACCGGGGCTATCCGATCGAGCAGCTGGCCGAGCAGTCGAGCTACCTCGAGGTCGCCTACCTGCTGGTCAACGGCGAACTGCCCACGCAGTCCCAGCTCGACTCGTGGACTTATGACGTGACGATCCACACGTTTGTGCACGAGAACATCAAGGAGTTCATGCAGGGCTTCCGCTACGACGCCCACCCGATGGGGATGCTGTTGGCGTCGGTCGGCGCGCTCTCGACCTTCTATCCCGAGGCGAACGCGATCAAGGATCCCGACAACCGCTACATCCAGATGATCCGGCTGATCGCCAAGATGCCGACGCTGGCCGCCTTCTCCTACCGCCACAACCGCGGCATGCCGTACGTCTATCCGGACAACGACCTCAGTTACGCGGGCAACTTCCTCTCGATGATCTACAAGATGACCGAGCTGAAGTACGAGCCGGATCCGCGCCTCGAGCACGCTCTCGACGTCCTCTTCATCCTCCACGCCGACCACGAGCAGAACTGCTCGACCAGCGCCGTGCGCAGCGTCGGCTCCTCGCAGGTCGACCCCTACTCGGCGGTTGCCGCCGGGATCGCCGCTCTCTACGGCCCGCTCCACGGTGGCGCCAACGAGGCCGTGCTGCGGATGCTCAACCGAATCGAGAAGAAGGAGAACGTCCCGGGCTTCATCGAGGGCGTCAAGAACGGCGACGAGAAGCTGATGGGCTTCGGCCACCGGGTCTACAAGAACTTCGACCCGCGGGCCAAGATCATCAAGCAGGCCGTCGACGAGGTGTTCGAGGTCACGGGCAAGAACCCGCTGCTGGAGATCGCCACCGAGCTCGAGAAGATCGCCCTCGAGGACGAGTACTTCATCAAGCGCAAGCTCTACCCCAACGTCGACTTCTACTCAGGGCTGATCTACGAGGCGCTGGGGATGCCGGTCGAGATGTTCCCCGTGCTGTTCGCGATCGGGCGCACCAGCGGCTGGATCGCCCAGTGGCTGGAGATGATCGACGATCCCGAGCAGAAGATCTCCCGCCCCCGCCAGATCTACACCGGCGGGCGCGAGCTCGATTACGTGCCGATCTCCGACCGCTAAGCGCGGACGCGGCGCTCCGTCGCCGCTGAGCCCTGCCGGGCCGTAGACGCGCGGCTCGGGGGATGTGTGCGATGACACACATCCGAACACGCGTTCGCTTCGTACCGTGATGGTATGGACACCGTTTCCCTGCGCAGCGGCCGCATCGTGGCGATCCGCACGATCCGCCCGGATGACCTGAATCGGCTGCGCGCGGCCCACGATCGGCTCTCGCCTGAGAGCAAATACGCACGCTTTTTGGCCGCCAAGCCGCACCTGAGCCTGGCCGACGCTCGCTACCTGGTCGAGATCGACGGCTGGAACCACTACGCGCTGGTCGCCACCTCGTTGCAGGACTCCGAGCAGATCCTCGCCGTGGCCCGCTTCATCCGCTCTGACGAGGATCCGCGCGTGGCCGAATTCGCGATCGCCGTCGGCGATGCCTTCCAGCGCGAGGGGCTGGCCTCGGCCCTGCTCGAGCGACTCGCCGACGCCGCGCTCGCGCGGGGGATAGACCGCTTCACGGCGACGCTGCTGGCCAGCAACCAGGCGGTCTACCGGTTGGCCGAGCGGCTCGCCGGGCGCCTTCCGCGCGCCCGCCATCGCGGCGAAGTCGACGAAATCGAGTTCGACCTGGCCGCCTAGCAGTAGCGCTTGGTCGGGGGTCAGACCAATACTCGAACTTTCGCGCTGCGTACATCCCACAGATGCCTAACGCGCGGAAGTTCGCTTCCTGTTCCCCGGCGCTGGCCACTGGCGCCGCCCGCGCTGGCATGATCGCGGCGTGTCCTGGAAGCTGACGGTCAGGATCGGTCCCAAGGTCGAGCGTTCCCGCTACGACGAGCTGACGCCGGCGCTCGACGCGGCCGAGGCGCGGGCGCGCGAGATCGCCGTCGACGTGCCGAAGCGCCCGATCGACACCAAGATCAAGCGCTTCGATCCGATCCAGCAGGTCGCGGCCCGCCTTGAGCTGGCCGGGCCCGAGCGCCTGGTGCCGAGCGTCCGCGCCGGACTCGACGTCCGCGGCGACGGCTCGACCGAGGCCTATCTCGGCCGGGTCAAGCGCGAGGCGATCAAGCAGGTCAGGGGCGAGGACGCCTACAAGGCGCTACGGCGGGCGACGGCTGATCAGCTCAGGGCGAAGGCCAAGGCCTGACGCGCGGCGAGTCCTACAGCACCAGCGTCGCCCCGTGCCGGCGCAGCCAGCGGGCGTGCTCGCGGTAGTCCGGGCAGCGCGAGGCCAGCAGCGCCCAGAACCGCGGCGAATGGTCCATCACCTCGAGGTGGCAGACCTCGTGCCAGACGACGTAGTCGAGCACCGGCTCAGGGGCGAGCAGCAGCCGCCAGTTGAAGCTCATCGCTCCCGTGCGCGAGCAGCTCGCCCAACGGGTGCGCTGGCCGCGGATGGTCAGCGCGGTGTAGGAGCTCCCGGCCTCGGCGCAGGCCTCGTCCAGACGCCAGGCCACCTCTTTTCGCGCCGTCCGCCGAAACCAGCGCTCGAGCGCGGGCTTGGGGTCGCCGGCCGGCACCAACAGCTCGGGGCCGCGGCGGTGCACGCGGGTGCGCCCGCGCTCGGGTACCAGCCGCAGCGTCTCGCCCAGGTACGGGATCGCGTCGCCGCGGGCCGCCAGCGTCGCCTCGGTCCCCGCCAGATCGTCCAGCCTGCGCTCGATCCACGGCCGCAACTCCGCCACCACCGCGGCGGCCTCACGGGCGGGCGCGTGCGCGCCCCGCCGGAACACCGCCGCGGGCAGCACGACCTCGACCCCGCGGGCGGGGTCCACGGTCACGCGGGCCCGGCGAGCCCGGTCCGAACGGCGGATGCTGTAGGCGATCCGTTCCACGGCGGGAAAGGGTACGGTCCTGAGAGGACATGCCCTCGATCCCCGAGCTCCCCGGCACGCTCACCTACGGCGTCGTGGCGCTGCGGCTCTACGCCGAGCGGGACATTCCCGAGATCCTGATCGCCTACCAGGATGACCCGCAGTTGCACGAGCTCCTGGGCCAGGTCCGCCCGCCCAGCGGCGCCGAGCTGGGCCGCGACTCCGAGCGGGAGGCCGCCGAGCGCGCCACCGGGTACCGGCTCAGCCTGACCATCCTCGAGCCCGGGTCCGACATCTGCGTCGGACGGGTCCTGGTCGACGAGTTCGACTGGGACAACGGGCGGGCACGCACGCGGGTCTGGGTCGCCCCGGCGGCTCGCCGCCGCGGGCTCGCCGGCGCGGCGCTCGCGCTCGCGGCACGCTGGTTGTTTCAGCACTGCCGCCTCGAGCGGGTCGAGGCGTTCGTCGATCCCGCCAACGGACCCGCCCTGAGCACCGTGGCCGCCGCCGGGTTCACCCGTGAGGGCGTCCTCCAGGCCTACGAGTCCGGCCGCCAGGGACGCCTCGACATGGTGGCCTTCTCACTGCTCCCCGCGGACCTCGGGTAGGGTCGGAAGGATGCCCAAGACCTGGCGCGTCAAGCTTCCCGACGGCGTTCGCACGCCCTTCGACGTCTACATCAACGGCGTCCGTCAGGAGCTCGGCTCCGACTACCGCGTGTCGGCCGGCGAGCTCGTCTTCCAGCGCGAGCTGATCCGCCAGAAGCTCAGTCCCTGGGCCTGGTTCATCGGCGTCTGGGGGATCGGCACCTACAAGCGCAACGACGAGATCGACATCCGCTACGAGCTCGACGGCCGCCCCATGGTCGCCCAGGGCCTCGACGTCATCGCCCCCGAGCCGTAGGCCCCGATCGTCGCCCTAATGGCCCCCGTCCGGGCCACTTGGATGCCTTTTCCCAGACATAGTGTGGGAAAAGGCATCCGAGTCAAGCGGCTGACTCGCCCTCGGCGCCCGAGCCGACCGCCAGCCGCCCGGCCCACGGCCGCAGCAGCTTCAGCGCCGACAGGATCGCCCGCGTGGCCGGCGAGCGGTTCAGCGTGTAGAAGTGGATCCCGGGCGCCCCGCGGGCGAGCAGCTCGGCGCATTGCAGGGTCGCGTAGGAGACGCCGAGCTCGACCACGCCGTCTGGGTCATCGCGCCCGCAGGTCGAGCTGCTCGAGCAGGGCCGGCGGGATCGTCGCGCCGCACATGCCGGTGATCTTCTTGATCAGCGAGACGTTGGTGATGGGCATGATCCCGGGCAGGATCGGGACATCGATGCCGACCGCGCGGGCCTCCTCGACAAACCCGAAGTAGAGGTCGTTGTCGAAGAACACCTGGGTGATCAGGAACGACGCGCCCGCCTGCACCTTGGCCTTGAGGAAGTGCAGGTCGTGGGCCAGGTCGACCGCCTCGGGATGGACCTCCGGGAAGCAGGCCGCCCCGACGCTGACCTCCGGCCGGTGCTGGGCGATCAGCGCGGCCAGCTCGGTCGAGTAGTGCAGGCCGCCCGGGTGGGCCGTCCAGTCGGTGACGCCCGCAGGCGGATCGCCGCGGAGCGCCAGCACGTTGTCGATTCCGCTCGCGGCGAGCCGGTCGAGCACGCCCCGCAGCTCCTCGACCGTGGCGCCCACGCAGGTCAGGTGGGCCATCGCCTCGATGCCCAGCTCCAGCTTGAGCCAGGCCACCACCTCGAGCGTGCGATCGCGGGTCGACCCGCCCGCGCCGTAGGTGACCGAGGCGAAGTCCGGCCGGAGCGGCGCCAGCGCTTCGAGCGCGGTGCGAAGGTTCAGCTCGCCCTCGTCGCTCTTGGGGGGGAAGAACTCGAACGAGAAGACCGGCTCCTCGTTGCTGGCGATGATCTCGTCGATCCGCAAGGTGCGGGCACTCTACCAACCTTGACACGCATGTGTCAACGTTGGTCGCCCCCCGCCCCCCGCCCCCCGCCGCCCCCGCGCCCCCGCGCCCCCGCGCGCTAAGCGGCCCGCCAGTGCTCGACCCCCTGCTCGGACTCGTGCGTGACCCGGCCCAGCACCTCGAGGTGGTGCAGGTAGCACAGGGTCTGCGACAGCAGCCAGGCCCCATTCGCGGCCGTCACCGGCTCGCCGTACACCTCCGGGGAGAGATCGAGGGCGGTGCGGGGGCCGCCGGCCAGGCCGGCGAACACTGCCTCCAGGCGCTCGGCGACGAGCTTTCGGTTTCCCTCGATGTGGCCGTGAACATCGGTGAACGGCTTGCCGTGCCCCGACAGCGCCAGCCGGGCATCGAGTGCGTCGACCTTGTCGAGCGATCGCAGGAACTCCCCGACCGGATCCGGCGAGAACCCATATTCGAAGAACAGCGAGATCCGCCCCAGGACGTGATCGCCGGAGATCAGGATCCGCCGCTGGGGCTCGAATAGGCAGACGTGCGACGGCGAATGCCCGGGCGTCTCATAGGCGGTCCAGATGCCCAGGTCCGACTCGATCTCGATCCCCTCGACCAGGTCGCGATCCGGTTCGATCACCTTGGCGATCCCCGACGGGCTGTCCTTCCTCAGTTCGGCGTAGCGCTTCAGCGCGTCGGGCGAGACCCCGCTCTGGCGCCCGATCTCCAGCCGCCGCGCGAGAGCGGCTTCGGTGTCGTCCGCCCCGGTGGCGGCGACGTGGTTGGGGTGCATCCAGAACTCGCAGCCGGCCCGCTCGCGGATCGGAGCGGCCTGACCCCAGTGGTCGGAGTGGGCGTGGGTGCAGGCCAGCAGCCGGACGTGCTCGACCCGGAGGTTGACCTGATCCATCGCCCGCTCGAGCTGGCCCATCGACCCCGGCTCGTGCATGCCGGTGTCGATCAGCACGACTCCAGGGCCGGAGGCGATCGCCCACGCGTTGCAGTGGGGGATCCCCGGCCAGGGCAGCGGCAGGCGCAGCCGCCAGAGGCCGGGCAGCACGCGTTCGCCGCGGCCGAGTTCGCGCTTGCGGTCCATGGGCACGCAACCATATTGGCGGCGCGTAGACTGCGCCGACACGAGATGGCTTCGACCTCCGAGATCGCCAAGCGCTACTTCGCCGCGCTCAACGCCCATGACCTTGACGCTGCCGTCGCGCTGTGGCAACCGGGCGCGATCGATCGCTTCGTCGGCCAGCAGGAGCTGATCGCCCCGGATGGGGTGCGCGAGTACTTCAGCACGCTGTTCGCGGCGTTCCCGGACTTCAGCCTCGAGGTCCTCGACGTCACCACCGCCAAGGACCGCACCGCCGTGCGCTGGCAGGGCCACGCGACATTTGCCGGTCCGGGCTTCTTTCAGGGCTTCGCCCCCAACGGCGCCCGGATCCGCATCGAGGGCTGCGACGTGGTCACGGTCAAGGACGAGCTGATCACCCACAACGACGCGTATGTCGACTCGGCCAGCATCGCCACCCAGCTGGGCTTCCTGCCCGCCACGGGGTCGCCGGCCCAGGAGCGGCTGGCCAAGCTGGCCAACCTCGGCACGCGCCTGCGGACCTGGATTCACGGGACGGCCCCCGAGCGAATCGCCGACGGCGTCTGGATCGTCCGCGGCGGCTTTCCGCTGCGCACCATGAACGTCTACCTGATCGAGGACGAGGGCGGGGTGACCGTGTTCGACGCTGGGATCTCCGCCATGACCGGCGCCGTGGCGACGGCGGCGGCGCGGTTGGGCGGCGTCAAGCGCGTCGTGCTCGGGCATGCGGACGCCGATCACCGCGGCGCGGCGCCCGGGCTCGGCGCTCCGGTGTACTGCCACCCGGCCGAGCGTGCCGCGGCCGAATCGCCGGCCCCCCTGAGGCCCTACTGGGATTTTGAGAAGCTCTCGCCGATCGGCCGGTTCCTGTTCGCCCGGCTGCTTCCGGCCTGGGACGGAGGCGCCGTGCCGGTGGCCGGCACCATCGACGAGGGCGACGAGATCGCCGGCTTCAAGGTCGTGGGTCTCCCCGGTCATGCCCCCGGCCTGATCGGACTGCTACGCGAGTCCGACCGGCTGGCCCTGGTCTCCGACTGCTTCTACACGCTCGATCCCCAGACCGGGAAGAAGGGCGGCCCCCGCGTGCCACACCCCGCCTTCAATGACGACACGCCGCAGGCCCGCAGCTCGATCTTCAAGCTGGCCGAGCTCGAGCCGTCGGTGGCCTGGGCCGGTCACGCCGATCCGGTCACCGGCGACGTCCGGGCCCAACTCGAGCGCGCCGCGTCCGCGCTCCCTTAGCGGCCGCCATGGGGAAACGCGGTCGCCAGCGTCAGAAGCTCGCAGCTGCGCCACCGGTCAGCGTCCCCACCAGCGAGTACACCGACGCCGAGGGCAACGTCCTCAGGCTGCGGGGAGCGCTGACCCCGGCCGCACGGACCGAGTACGCCGCGGTCCTCCAGGGCGGCCTCAACCAGGAGGACGCCTGGCAGCGCGCGGTCGAGCTGCTGTTCGAGCGCCTCGCGGTCACCTGGACGATCGCCGGCCTGCCGACCTACAAGCAGAAGGAGCTACTGGCTCGTTACCGAGCGGCGACGGCCGACGAGCGGCGCTTCGTCCGCGACTCGCTGCGCACCCACGTGACGGAGAACTTCCCGGAGCTGCAGGCGCCGTGATCGACGCGGGGGCGTTCGCCCGGCTGATCTGCGACTGGTGCCTCGAGGTGCAGGACGGGCAGCAGGTGGTGGTCGCGTCCACGACGCTGGCCCAAGAGCCGGTGCTCGCCCTGCACCGCGAGCTGCTGGACCGGGGTGCCTGGCCGCTGCTGCGGCTTACCCCGCCCGCGCTGGCCGAGGACTTCTACCGTCACGCCCAAACGGCCCAGCTCGACTCGTTCGCGCCGCTGGAGCTGACCGAAACCCAGCACGCCGACGCGTTCGTCCGGATCGACGCGCCGGCCAACACTCGTGCCCTGGCCGGAATCGACCCCGGCCTGGTCGCCCGCGCCGCCCGCGCGCGGGCGCCGATCCAGGAGGCGCGGCTGCAGCGCCGCTGGTGCGGCACGCTCTGGCCGACTCCGGCACTCGCGCAGCAGGCCGGGATGGGCGAGCTCGAGTACGCCGAGTTCGTCCGTCGCGCACTGTTCCTCGACCGGCCGGACCCGATCGCGGGCTGGCAGGAACTGAGCCACCGCCAGCAAAAAGTGATCGAGCGCCTGACCCCGGCCCGGGAGATCAGGATCGAGGCGGACGGCACAGACCTGAGCCTGCGCGTCGACCAACGCACCTGGATCAACTCCGACGGCCGCCGCAACATGCCCAGCGGCGAGGTGTTCACCGGCCCCCTGGAGGACTCCGCGACCGGCACGATCCGCTTCGACATCCCATCGCTCACCCGCGGGGTCGAGGTCCGCGGCGTCGAGCTGAGCTTCGAGGCCGGCCAGGTGGTGGCCGCCAGCGCCGAGGCCGGGGAGGGCTATCTCAAAGCCGCGCTGGACACCGACCCAGGCGCAAAGTTCCTCGGCGAGCTGGGAATCGGCACCAACCCGGGCATCGACCGGGCGACCGGTTCGACCCTGCTCGACGAGAAGATCGCCGGCACCATCCATCTCGCCCTCGGTCGCTCCTATCCCGAGACCGGCGGCGTGAACAAGTCGACGCTGCACTGGGATCTGATCTGCGACCTGCGCGGCGGCGGCCGGCTCAGCGCCGACGGCGAGCCGATCCTGGTGGACGGCGCGCTCCTGGTCTGAGCCGCGTCAACAAAATCCATACGTCGCCGAAAGGCGGAGCCGCTAGTTTGCCGAGTTCAATGCGCCGCACCAAGATCGTCGCCACGATTGGCCCCGCCTCGCGCGACCCCGAGACGCTGCTCCGGATGGTCGAGGCGGGCCTCGACGTCGCCCGGCTGAACTTCTCCCACGGCGATCGCGAGCTGCACGCCGAGAACGCCGATCGGGTCCGCGCGGCGTCCTCGAAGGCCGGTCGTCAGGTGGCGATCCTCCAGGACCTCCCCGGTCCCAAGCTGCGGGTCGGGCCGATCAAGGATGGGCGCGTCGAGGTCAAGCCGGGCGAGACGCTGGTGCTCCTGTGCGGCTCGACCGACGAGGGTCACGGGCGCCAGATGACCGTCAGCTGGGCCGGCCTCCCCGCCGCGGTCGACCCCGATGACGTGATCTACCTGGCCGACGGCGCGATTCGCCTGCGGGTCAAGGCGGTCCGCGAGGCCGAGTGCGAGGTCGAGACGATGGTCGAGATCGGGGGCTCGGTCGCCTCGCGCCAGGGGCTGAACATCCCGGGGTCCACGCGCGGTCTGGCCGCCGTGCCCGAGGAGGATCTCGACATGCTCCGCTTCGGCGAGTCGATCGGCGTCGACATGGTGGCGCTGTCGTTCGTACGCACCGCCGAGGACGTGACCAGCGTGCGCCGCCACACGCGTCTCCCGCTGATCGCCAAGATCGAGAAGCCCCAGGCGGTCGACGCCGCCGAGGACATCATCCGGGCCGCCGACTGCGTGATGGTGGCCCGCGGCGACCTGGGGATCGAACTGCCGATCGAGGACGTCCCGCTGGTCCAGAAGCGCCTGCTCAAGATCGCCGGCCAGCTCGCTCGCCCCTCGATCACCGCGACACAGATGCTCGACTCGATGGTCGCCTCCTCCCGCCCCACCCGCGCCGAGGTGGCCGACGTGGCCAACGCGATCCTCGACGGCACCGACGCGGTGATGCTCTCGCAGGAGACCGCGATCGGCTCCTACGTGGTCGAGGCGGTGGCGATGATGGCCTCGATCGCCGAGCGGACCGAACACGGTCTGCCCTACCAGATCTGGAACGAGGAGCGGGTCCGCCGCGATGCCCGCGACCCGGCCTACACGGTCGCCTACAGCGCCTGCGCGGCGGCCCGCGACCTCCACCTGGCCGCGCTGGTGATCCCCACACTCTCGGGTCGTTCGGTCCGCCTGATCTCCGCCCACCGCCCTTCGGTCCCGATCTTCGCCCTCTCCCCGGGCCGGGAGACGGTGCGTCGCTGCAGCCTGATGTGGGGGGTCC
Source organism: uncultured Solirubrobacterales bacterium (assembly GCA_963808605.1). Classification (GTDB taxonomy): domain Bacteria; phylum Actinomycetota; class Thermoleophilia; order Solirubrobacterales; family Solirubrobacteraceae; genus Palsa-465. The sequence goes on along the minus strand of CAWEGQ010000007.1, from coordinate 155,513 downwards.
AGGCCGCCTCGATGCGACGCCACGAGATCACCGAGGAGCTGATCGCCGACGCCGCCCGCCGCGTGGTCGAGCTCGGCTGGGTCCAGCCCGGCGCCCGCGTCGGGATCACCGCCGGGCTGCCCAGCGGGCGCCCCGGCACCACCAGCCTGGTGCAGATCCAGCGCGTCTAGCCGTTTACCCGGCCTTGGCCGTGTACTTCGAGGTCCCGTTGCAGACCTTGGACTTGGTGAAGTCGGTGAACACCGTGCCGCTCACCTTGCCGTGCTTGGCGAAAGTTCCGCTCACCACCAGAAAGCCCTCGTGCGCGTGGGTGGGGGCGAAGACCAGCGGCAGCTTGACCTTGAACTTGCCCTTGCTGGAGATCTCCCCGGACTTCGGCTGAGGTGAGCCGAAGCCGCCGCCCTGGCAGTAGACCGGGTAGAAGCTGGTGAAGGTGAAAGCGCTGACCTTCTTGCCGTTCGCGCTGACCGCGAAGCTGATCGGCAATTTGTTTCTGAACGTCTTTCCCATCGAATGGACCACGCGGGTGATCTCACCGCCGTAGGTCGCTCCGTGGACCGGCTTGGCACTCGAGGCCAGCGCCTGGGCACCGGCCGCACCGAACACGGCGAGCGCGGTCACCGGCGCCACCGCGCGGCGCGATAGCTGAAGCATCACTGCATCTCCTTATGGTTGCCCCGCAGGACCCTCCTCGGCCCGATGCGGAACCTACGCCCCGGCGTGCCCCCGTGTCAATTTCTTTTTAATTCTCGGTTTTCGCGTCCCGGGCCACCAGCTGGTCGGGAAAGCTCTGCAGGCCGATCGTGGCCAGCAGGGCCAGGGCCTCAGCGTCGGCGGAGCCGGTTGGCGCGGTGTAGACGATCACCTGCAGATCGCTGCCCTGAACCGCCAGCGCGTCGCAGTCGAGCGTGATCGTCCCCAGCTCCGGATGGGCAAACGTCTTGGTTCTCATATGGGATTGCCCCACCGGGTGCTGTTCCGGACACGGTTAGGCTGTCGGCGCGATGATGGGGGAAGGACGTTTCTCGTCGGTCTCACCGGATCAGCGCGAGAGCGCGGCGGGCACGACGCTCGACTTCGGTGCCCAGGGCGGCGATCCGACCCGCGGAGTGCGGATGGACCTGAGCACCTGCGTGAACCGGTATGGGCCGGCTCCGGCGGCGCTCGAGGCGCTGCACTCCATCGGTCCACAGGACATCCTCCTCCATCCGTACGACGCCGCCGAGCGGCTCAAGGCCGTCTATCAATGGGCAACCGGGGTCGACCCCGGTGACCTGACCGCCGGCCGGGGGGCGACCGAGTTCATCTGGGCGCTGGCCCGCGAGGCCGATCACGCGGACGTGGCGATTCCGATGCCCGGCTACACGGACTACCTGAAGGCGTTCCCGGGCCGTGGCTTCACCATGGCCGGCGAGCAGATGCCCTCGCTCGAGCAGGTCGACGCCGCCCTCGGCGCCGCCCGCCTCGTGCTCCTGTCGAACCCGCACAATCCGACCGGGGTCCTGCTCGACCGCGACGGCCTGATCGCGGTGGCGGCGGAGCACCCGGACTCCACCCTGGTGGTCGATGAGTCCTACATCAACTTCACGCCCGACCCCGTCGCCATGGCGGTGATCGGGTGTGAGCTGCCCAATGTCGTGGTGCTCCGTTCCACCTCCAAGTTCTATGGAATCGCCGCGGTCCGGGCCGGCGTCGCCTGGTGCCGGGACGGTGACCGGCTGGCGAACCTGTTCGGGAGCCGGGAGAACTGGGGAATCTCGGGCGTCGACGTCACCGTGGCCACCGCCGCGGTGCGCCACGGGTGGGAGTGGGCGGACGACACGCGCAGCCGCATGCACGACGACAACCGCTGGCTCGCGGAGATCCTGGCCGCGGTGCCGGGGCTCGACCTGCGCGCGAACAGCAACGTGCACTTCCAGTACGCCTTCTGTCCGAACTCCGATCGCGTCGCCGAGGTCCTGCGCGACCACGGGATCGGCGTACGGGTGCTGAGCAGAGCCCACGGCGTCATACCGGACGCGCTTCGCATCGTCGCGCCGCGGGCGGACGAGCGCGATCAGTTCGCCGCCGCGATCGACGAGTTGGTCAGCCGGCGCGTCGCCGTCTAGTCGTTGAGTGCGCTAGGTCGGTGGCAGCGGGCGCGCCCCACCGCCGGCTACGCCATCGCCAGCTTTCCCAGCAGACCACCCCGCTGGCGCGCGATCGCCCGCACCTCCTCGCCGGGGACGGACAGCAGCCGGCAGGCTTCCTCGGCTAGGACGGTCGCCGCCCGCGGCACTTTGTGCAACACCGCAATTTCCCCAAAGCCGTCTCCGGGCAGCAGGACCAGCCGGCGCTCGGCGCCGACCATCACCGTGGCACGTCCGCTCAGCAGCACGTAGTAGCGGTCATCGATCTGCGCCTGCGTCACGATCGGCGTCCCGGCATCGACCTCGCGCAGGACCGCGACCCGGACCATCGGCTGCAGCGCCCGGCGATCGACTCCTCTGAGCAGCAGGGTGCCGCGGAGGAGCTCGGTGTGATCGTCCGTGCTGCGTCCGACCGCCTCGACGGCCGGGCTGGGGCGAAGGTCGGGGCCCGCCACCGCCGACAGGAACCCGGCGCGCCCGAGCGACAGGAGCTGAACGTCGGTGCGCGCGCGGACGGTCGCCGCTCGCGAGGTGTTCCGGATCAGCGCCAGGTCTCCGAACCCGTCGCCGCGCGCGAGCTCGTTGACCAGGAACCCCTCGACATACACGTCCAACTCGCCCCGCTCCACCAGATACCACCGGTCCTCGTCGCGAGCCCCCTGCGTGATCACCTCGGTGCCGGCGGGGACGGCGAGCGGCTCGAGCTGCGCCGCGACCCCCTCGAGTGCCTCGACTCGCAAGTGCCTGAAGAAGCGCACGCCCGTCAGCAGCTCGAGGATCTCTGTGCGCCCGACGGCCCGAGCGTCGATGCGGGCGAACGAACGGGCGCCGGCGCCCACGAGCGCGATCACCACGACTCCCGCCGAGATCAGCGCCTCGCGGATCCCCAGCGTCGTCACGAGCAGCGGAGCGACCAGGCTGCCGGCCCCCTCGAGCAGAAATTTTCCGCTCTCCATGAAACCCGTGACGCTCCCGATCGAGGCCACCGGGATCACCCGGGCCAGGAGCGCCTGTCCCGCCGCGTCCGAGATCGTCATGCCGACGCCCCAACCGACCATCAACACGATCGCCGGTGCGCCGGCGGCGATGACTCCGATCGCCGCGATCGGGGCGGCCGCGAGCAGCAGCCCGGCGGCCAGCCAGCGCGCGAGCGGGCGGCCGGCGAGCAGGGAGCTGAGCGGAATCGCCACGAGCACCCCCACCGTGGCCGCCGCCATCAGCACGCCGAAGCCCGACTTTCCCAGTCCCAGCAGTCGCAGGGCGGCGACCACGCCGAGCGACATCCAGAGACCACGGACGAGCGCGCGCAAGCTGGCGTAGGCGACGATCTGCTGACCCTCACGATCGCCGCGGAGCACCTCCGCGCCGTCTCTCATCCGGCGCAGCCGGCCGCGCAACCCGAGCCGGCCCGCGACCGTCGACGGCGCCGCCGTTCTCATGCCCGCGGTCGCCAATCCCGACACCAGGTACGTGGCCGTGGCGCCCGCCAGCGCGATCGCGGGAGCCACGCTCGCCACCAGCAGGCCTCCGGCCAGGGCGCCTCCGAACTGGCTCAAGGTTTTCGCATTGGAGACGGCCGCGGTGGCCGCGGTGAGGTCGGCGGGTGTCCTCACCACCGCCGGCAGCAGCGCCGCCTGCGCCGGGCGGTAGGCCGACCCGGCCATCGCGTCGACCCACACCAGGAGCAGCGGAACGATGAACGGCAGCCCGAGCGCCAGTGACCCGGCGGCTAGGCCGCTCGCCGCCGCACGCGTCAGCGCCGTGGCCGTCAGCACGTGGTCCCGGCGATGGGTGTCGGCGAACTGCGCCGTGACCAGGCCGGCGAGCGCCGCGGGCGCGAACCGGAAGCCGACCAGGCCCACCAGGAACGCTCCCCCGACCGCGTAGGCGTGAACAGCCAGCGCCGTCCCGAGGATCCACTCGCCCAGAGTGACGCCGCCGAGCCCGACCACCAGTCGTCGCACGTCTACGTTGTGCAGCACGGCCCGAATGAACCCGCCATAGACCCCACCGGACCCGCGAGTCTACCCGTCGGCTCGCCCTGGGCTCTGGCTACGACGCCGTGGCGCCGGCGTAAAACTCGGCCTCTTGACGACCCAGGTCGGTCTCCGGCTCGTCGCCGTAGAACCACTCGCGGGCGATGCGGTGGAAGTTCCCGCGGGCGTGGAGCTGGGCGATCACGGCGAAGGTCAGGACCTCCATCCGCCGGCCGAAGAGATGGTCCGGCGGGGCGGACTCGTGGCGTAGCTGGCCGAAGTACTCAGATCGCGGGTCGCTCATGTCGATGAGGACCTGGGTGGCCCACTCGGGGGTCACCTCGACGTAGGCGTCGTTGGTGTACCACGAGGTCGCCGCCCGGAAGTGCTCGAGCACCCGGTCGGGGTTGAACTTCTCCGGCTCGGGAAAGAAGCCGGTCTCGGTGCCCACGCGCATGATCGTCTCCTTGTCGCCCTCGATCACCGCGCGCGCCACCTGCATCTCCAGCTCGACCGTCCCGGCCGGCATCCGCTTGAACAGCCCGAAGTCGAAGAAGGCCACCTTCCCGTCCGGCAGCAGCATCGAGTTGCCGGGGTGGGGATCGCCCGAGAACTGATGATGGCGATACAGGCAGCCGAAGTAGAAGCGGAACAGGATCTCGCCGACCCGGTCCCGCTCTTCCTGCGGGTAGGTCTTCAGCTCCTCGAAGCCGATCCCCTCGACGAACTCGGTGACCAGCACCCGCTCGCGCGAGAGCGAGGTGATCACGTTCGGGACGACGATGAACGGGTGGCCGCGGAAGATCCGGGCCAGCGTCCGCTGGTTCTGCGCCTCGAGCTCATAGTCGAGCTCCTCCTCGATCCGGTCGCGGATCTCCTCGCCGATCGCCTTCGGATCCATCCCGGGGGCGATCCGCTTGACCAGGCGCAGGATCAGCCCGAGGTTCTGCATGTCGGCCCGCACGGCCGAGGCGACGCCGGGGTACTGGACCTTGACCGCCACCTCACGCCCGTCGAGCAGCTTCGCGCGGTAGACCTGGCCGATCGAGGCGGCGGCGATCGGCGTCTCGTCGAACTCCGCGAAGGTCTCCTTGATCGGCCCGTCGAGCTCCTCCTCGATCACCTTGCCCATGTCCTTGAAGGTGACCGTCGGGGCGGCGTCGCGCAGCGCCCCGAGCTTCTTCTGGAACTCCTCGCGGTACTCCTCGGGGACCAGCCCGACGTCGAGGAAGGACATCACCTGCCCGACCTTCATCGCGGCGCCCTTCATCGTGCCCAGGGCGGTGACGATCTGCTCGGCCGCCTCCAGGTGCCGGCGCTCGAGGGCGACCTTCTTCCCCTCGTCGGAGCGAGCTACGTTGGCCGCGCGCGTGCCCGCCTGCCGAATCGCCTGCCCCGTTGCGAGCCGACCGATCTTGGCGGTGCGCCCCACGCGGGAGGTGGGGATCTTGTCCTTCGCCACTGAGACGATGCTACCCGGCTGCCGCGCGGGCGCCGTCGTCCGCTTTAGTCCTGCTTGATCTTCGAGCCAGGAACGATGTCGTCGGACCCGTCCGGCCAGCGGATCCAGGCCTTGTGCCCGCCGTCGTAGTCGTCGCCGAGCAGGATCAGCGTGGCGGGCTCGTCGAGCGCCGTGCACGGTTGGCTGCCCTCGGGGTCCAGACCGCGCCAGATCCGCACGAACTTGTTCGACTCGAGCTCCTCGGCCACCGTCGTCGGATCGGTGTGGCCCGGATGGATCCGCGTCTCGGGCGGGAGGGTGAGCAGCGTGTCCATGATCGAGGACTTGAGGTCGGCGTAGGTGGTGTGGCCGGGGGCGCGGACGCCGCCGACCGAGCCCTTGAACAGCGTGTCGCCGGTGAACACGTCGCCTCCGTTGACCAGCAGGGAGAGCATTCCGGCGGTGTGACCCGGGGTGTGGAGCGGCTCGATCTCCAGCGCTCCGCAGTAGATCGTCTCGCCCGGGTTCATCGTCCCGGTCGCGCCTGGGACGAGTTCCCGTTCGAGCGGGTGGATCAGCACCGGCGTGCCGGGGTGGCGCTCGAGCACCTTGTCCAGCTCGGACACGTGGTCGTAGTGATGGTGGGTCAGCAGCACGTGCGTGAGCGAGAAGCGCATCCGGTCGAGCACGGCCAGCAGCGGCTCGACCGGCCCACCGGCGTCGATCAGCACCGCGTGGGCGCCCAATTCGTCGGCCACCAGATACGTGTTCGACAGGAAGTCATCATTCATCGAACGTTCGACGATCACATTTTGGAGCCTATCGGGGTAGCCTCCCGGACATGAGCTTGATCCACACCTGCTATCGCATCCTCGAGATCGACCGTTCCGTCAAGTTCTACGAAGCGCTCGGTTTCCACGAGGTGCGCCGTATGCCGATCGGCGACAGTGCGACCAACGTCTTCATGAACCTGCCCGAGGACGGCGACAACCCCCGCCTCGAGCTGACCTACAACCACGGCCGCACCGAGCCCTACGAGATCGGCACCGGCTACGGCCACATCGCCATCACCACCGACGACCTCGACGGCACCCTGGAGGCCCTGGCGGCCCAGGGCATCGAGCCCGAGCGCCCGCCCTACACGGTCAGCGAGGGCGGCTCCCGCCTGTGCTTCGTCCGCGATCCGGACGACTACCGCATCGAGATCCTCGAATCCTCATGAGGAACCCCACGCTCTAGCCATGGTCGAGACGAGCAAGATCGCCTACCTGCTCCAGCGCCTGGCCCAGGGCGTGGCCTCCCACGACCGCGAGAACCCCGAGCACCACACCTGGGGCATCGGGATGACCTACTTCGACATCGAGCGCCTCGGCCTCGACGAGGGCGAGGAGATCCTGCCCGGGATCGTGCTCCAAGCCGACAACGGAGTCACCGGCGCCTTCCGCGTCCTCTGCGACGGCGACCACGAGCAGGAGCTCTCCGAGGAAGAGGAAGAGGCGATCGACGCCATTGCCCGCGAGGAGATCGCCGAGCCCGTGCACGTCGAACCCGCCCACGCCCCCGGCGCCCCACCCCCAATCCGCCCCCCGCTCTAGGCCGCCCGCCGGCGGCGCTGCTCCTACACCCGCGGCGCAGGGACCCCCGCGCGGGCGGCGATCTGGGTCGCGAGTGACGCGATCGTCGGGCACTGCAGCCCGTGGCGCGCGCCCGCGCGCAGGACGGCGCCGGCGATCGCGTCGAGCTCGGGCTCGCGGCCGGCCGCGATGTCGCGCTGCATCGAGGAGCCGAGGCCCTCGTGCGCGTCGTCGAGCTCGGCGACCGAGGTGCTCGGATCGACCTCGGCTCCGTCGGCGTTGGCCACGGCGGCGGCCTCGTTGATGCAGCCGAGGAGCTTCGCCCGCCACTCCGGGTCCGAGCGGATGAAGCCGATCTGCCGCTCGGAGGCGCTGGTGGTGCAGGCCAGCGCGTTCAGCCGGACCAGCTTCGACCACAGGGCCTGCGCCTCGCTCCGCTCGATCCGGGCCGGGATGCCCGCGCGCTCGAGCCGCGGCGCCAGCTCGTCCAACCGAGCCCGGGCCGCCGGCCGGTCGGCGCCGAGGTCGACCCGGAGGAACTTGCTGGTGTGCACGATCTCCGCCGGCGCGGGCCGGTCCGCCTCGATCCGGATCGCCCCGGCGGCGACCGCATCGGCGCCGAAGCGCGCGCGCAGCACCTCCATGTGGTCGAGGCCATTGAGCAGCGGCACGACGAGCTCGGGGTCGGCATGGATCCGCTCGAGGGCGTCCGGCAGGCCGGTCGCCTTGGTGGCCACGATCAGCACGCTGACCGGAGCCTCGAGCGCGGCGGAGGCCGCGGGCCGGCCGGTGAAGTCGCCGAGCACGACGCTGCGCACCGAGATCCCCCCCGAAAGGATCTTTGCCGCCGTCGACTCGCGAGCCACGACTGTCACATCCTGGCCGTCGCGAGCCAGCGCCGCGGCAATGAAGCCGCCGACGCCGCCGGGCCCGAGCACCGCGATCCTGTCGCTCACGCGCCGGAAGCATAGTCCGGCCAACCCTGGTCGCCGGATCACTAATCTGCTGCCACGGTGCCCGACCTGACCGCCCCCAGCCCGTTGATGGCGCTCCTCGAGATCACCTTCGACGAGATCGCGCCGACCCGGGTGATCGGCTCGGTGGCCGCCGACGAGCGCCACCAAATCGAGGCGCCCGGATGAGCCAGGCCGGCTCGCCAGCTCCCCATCCACAGCCGCGCGGCGCCCACGAGCTGATCACGGCCCGGCTGCGGCTGCGGCGCTGGGACTCGCACGATGAGGCGGAGATGGCGGCGGTCAACCGCGACCCCGAGGTCACGCGCTACCTCAATCGCCCAATCGGCGAGGCGGCCAGCGCCGAATTCTTTGCCCGGATGCTCTCGCATTGGGACGAGCACGGCTTCGGCTTCTGGGCGATCGAGTCGCTCGAGCCCGACCTGGCGGGCGGGTGCCTGGGATTCGTCGGCGTCGCCTACCCGAATTTCATCCCCGAGCTGGCCAGCCGGCCAGAAATCGGGTGGCGCCTGGCCCGGCGAGCCTGGGGCCGTGGGTTGGCCACCGAAGCGGCCCAGGCATCCCTCGAGTTCGCCTTTGACGTCCTGCGGTTGGACGCGCTGATCTCGATCATCCATCCCGAGAACGCCCGCTCGCGGCGCGTCGCGCAAAAGCTTGGCATGACCGTCGCCCAAAGAGTCCGCAATCCCGCCACCGACCGCTACGTCGAGGTGTGGCAGACCGTTGCCTAGCCTCAGCCCCCGTCAGGGCACCTACTCCATCGTCGCCCGCGACCCGGCCACCGGGATGCTGGGGGTCGCGGTCCAGTCGCACTGGTTCTCGGTCGGTCCGATCGTGCCCTGGGCCGAGCCGGGCGTCGGCGCGGTGGCCACCCAGTCGAACGTCGAGGTGTCCTACGGCCCGAACGCGCTCGAGCTGATGCGCGCCGGCGCGGCCCCGGACGACGCGCTGGCGCAGCTGGTCGCCGCCGATCCGATCGAGGCCACCCGCCAGGTCGCCGTGATCGGCGGCGACGGCCGCGTGGCCATCCACACCGGTGCGAGCTGCATTCCGTTCGCGGGCCACGCGATCGGCGAGCAGGTCTGCTGCCAGGCCAACATGATGGCCTCGGACACGGTCTGGCCGGCGATGCTCGACGCCTACGCCTCCAACGCCGGGATGCCGTTCGCCGAGCGGCTGTTGGCCGCGCTCGACGCGGCCGAGGCCGAAGGCGGCGACGTGCGCGGGCGGCAGTCGGCGGCGGTGCTGGTCGTGCCGGCGGCAGGAGCGCGCTGGGAGACCGACGTATCCCTGCGGGTCGAGGATCACCCCGAGCCGCTCACCGAACTCCGGCGCCTGCTCGTCCTCCACGACGCCTACCGGCTGGCCGACCAGGGCGACGAGCTCAGCGGGCTCGGCCGCCACGACGACGCCGCGGTGCTCTACCGCCGCGCGGCCGACCTCGCGCCGCACAGCGACGAGCTGCGGTTCTGGGCCGGGCTCGGCGCGGCCCAGGCCGGAGACCTCGACGCCGCGCTCAAGGACGTCCGCGCGGCGATCGCGATCCATCCCGGCTGGCGCGACCTGCTGGGCCGGATCCCGCCCGAGTTCGCCCCGGTCGCCCCAGCCGTGCTCGCGCGGCTGAACCAACCCGAAGCCGAAGCCGCCCCTGCGCCCGAAACCGAGCCCGCCTGATGCCCCAGCCGCCCCGGATCGTCCATCTCGACCAGGTGGAGTCGGTGCCCGGGCCCGGGACCCTGATCTGGCACCCGGTTCGATCCACGCTCGGCATCAAGGCCTTCGGCTGTAACGCCTACACGGCCCAGGAGCCGGGCACGGACGTGGTCGAGCCGCATACCGAGAGCCCGCAGAACCACGAGGAGCTGTACTTCGTCGCCGCCGGCCGGGCCACGTTCACGATCGACGGCGAGACGCACGACGCCCCCGCCGGCACCTACGTGTTCATCCCGGATCCGGAGTCGCACCGGCACGCCGTGGCCGCCGAGGCGGGAACCACCGTGCTCAGCTTCGGCGGCCCGCCGACCTTCGAGCCCTCGGCCTGGGAATGGGCCTTTCGCTCCGGGCCCCTGCTCCGGTCGGACCCGGCTCGAGCTCGGGAGATCCTCGAAGACGGTCTGCGCGTGCATCCCGAGTCCGGCGGGCTGCACTACAACCTGGCCTGCCTTGAGTCGCTCGAGGGCAATCGCGACGCCGCGCTCGCCGCGCTGCGCGCCGCCATCGGGTTCCGTCCCCAGGCAAAGGCGTGGGCGCGCGACGAGGATGAACTGAAGGACCTGCGCGCGGATCCCGAGTTCCGCGCGCTGGTCGAGGACTGAAAGAACCTCAGCCGCGCCGCCCGGGCGGCGACCCAGGGCTGGGCTGGTCGATCAGCACGCCGGGGTTCAGCGCCCAGCCGGGGTCGATCGCGGCCTTGGCCGCGCTCAGCGCCGCCGCGAACACGTCGGGGCGCTGCCGGTCATACCAGGGGCGGTGGTCGCGCCCGACCGCGTGGTGATGGGTGATCGTGCCGCCGCCGGCGATCACCGCATCGCCGGCCACGCGCTTGAGCGCGCGCCACTGCTCGAGCTCGCCGCCGCGACGCGCGGGGGCCAGCATCGTGAAGTAAGGGGCCGGCCCATCCGGATACACGTGCGTGAGACGGCAGGTGACCGAGCCGCCGCCGCAGACCTCCTCCAGCGCGCGCGACACCTGCTCGATCACGGCCGAGTGGAATTCCGGGAAGCGCTCCCAGGTGATCGCGGTCTCGAACGTCTCGGACAGCACGCCGATCGCCACGAACGTGTCGCGGAGGTAGGGGGCGCGCAGAAAGGCCTCGCGCCAGCTGCCCACCGCGGCGCCTGAGTCCGCTGGAGCCGACGGCGCGGAAGCTCCCCGACGCTCCCATAGCCCCCCGTGGTCCGAGCAGCACTCGAGCGCGAGCTTCATCCACGGCTCGACGTCGTGCTCGGCCGACTCGAAGCCGAGCACCAGCAGCGCGTGCGACCCATCGCCGGCGCCGGTCAGCAGGGCCTCGGCGGCGTCGATCAGGCGGCAGTTGGTGGGGTACAGCCCGGACTGGGAGAGCGCGCGGACCGCGGCGGCCCCGGCGGAGAACTCGGCGAAGCGAACTCCCGCCGAGGCACGGTGCACGGGCCGGGGGCGGACGCGCACCCAGGCCTCGGTGATCACGCCGAGCGTTCCCTCCGAGCCGATCAGCATCCGGTCGGGAGACACGCCGGCCCCCGACCCCGGCAGCCGGCGCGACTCCCAGACCCCGCTCGGCGTCAGCGCGCGCACCGACTCGACCAGGTCGTCGATGTGCGTGTAGAGCGTGGCGAAATGCCCGCCGGCCCGGGTGGCGATCCAGCCGCCCAGCGTCGAGAACTGGAAGGACTGGGGAAAGTGGCGCAGGGTCAGGCCGCGTTCGGACAGCTGCGCCTCGAGCTGCGGACCGGTGGCGCCGGCCTGGATCCGCGCCGCACGTGAGACCTCGTCGATCTCCAGCACCTGGTCGAGCGCCTTCAGATCGAGCGTCACCACGCCGTCGTAGCCGTCACCGACGCGCGGTTCCACGCCGCCGACGACGCTCGTGCCGCCGCCGAACGGGATCACCGCGGCGCCGGCGGACAGCGCCCAGTCGAGAACGGCCAAGACCTCGGCCTCATCCCGTGGGTGGGCCACGACGTCGGGTGGATGGTCGAACTGCCCGCGGAACGCCCGCACCACGTCGGCGTAGGAGCGCCCGTAGGCGTGCAGGGCGCGCTCGTAGTCGCTGGCGGAGCAGATCTCCGCCAGGGTGTCCGGCGCCTTCAACCTCGGCGCGGGCAGAACCGGCAGCGGCGCCGCCGGCTCGGGCTCGGTGGAGCCGAAGCCCAGCCGGGAGCTGATGAACCGCGCCGCCTCGCGCTGAGCCTCGGGGGCGAGTTGCTCGTCCTCATAGCCCCATCCCCAGTGTTTCAGCCGCCGCTGCACGCCGCGAGCCTACCGACCCTGCTCTGAGTCGAGCGGGGGATCGATACGGTTATCCCGTGGCCGATCACCGGGCAATGCTGGCTCGTGGACCCTGGGATCCGACTCAGGTCGAGGTCTCGTGGCGGGCCGACCCGTTCGAGCCCGGCCCCGGCGCGGTTCGTGCCGCCGACGAGGCGGTCGAGGCGCTGCGCCGGCGCGGCTCGCCCAGCCACGACGGCCTGGCCGCCCGGTTGGTCGGATTCGAAGCGGAGGGCGACCGGCTCCGGCTCGAGTTGCAGCCGGCGCGGTGGTCGCTGCGGCTGATCTCCGACAACGCCGCGGGCAGCTTCTCGGCGTCGTGCATCGTGCGCGCGGCCGACGGTCGTTATCTGGCCGGTCACCGAGCCCCGTGGCTGGCCTCCTGGTCGGACCGGTGGGCGCTCGGCGCCGCGGGCTCGGTCGAGGTGGACGAGAACCCGACGCACACGATGCTGCGCGAGCTTCGGGAGGAATGGTCGGTCGAGGCCGAGCGGCTGCGGATCGAGGCGCTGGTGCGGCTGCCGAGCGGCGTCGTGCTGCTGCTGGGTCAGGCCTGGCTGGCCGAGGGAGCGACCGTGACCCCCGACGAGGAGCACGACGATTTCGCCTGGTGGCCGGCCGATCTCGCCAGCTGGCCCCAGGAAGCGGACGAGCCGCTGCGCCTGATGGCCGGTCTGGCCGCCGAGCCCTCGCCGTGAAGGCGATCACCTTCCGGCGGCTCGAGTACGCCTCGTTCACTCATTCCGCCGTCTACCTCTCGCTGCTGATCTGTGCCTTCGTGCTCGGCAACCCGCAGCCGGAGACGTTCATCCTCGGCCTGTCGCACGGCGTGATCTGGATCTGCATGTCGCTGATCTGCATCGCCGCGGCGAGCCGAAAAATCATCCCGTTCTGGCTGGCGGTGACCGTCGCGGTGCTCGGCGGCCTCGGCCCATTTGCGGGGACGATCGGATTCGTGATCGCCGAGCGCCGCGGCGACGTCGGACCGCGGAAGCGAACACGTCCGAGCCATCCGCCACGCGTTACAGTTGATCGGTAGATGGCGGTCGAAACAGGCACGGTCCAGGTCGTGATGCCGGCGATGGGCGACTCGGTGGCGGAGGGCACCGTGCTCGAGTGGCACAAGCAGGAGGGCGAAGCGATCGCTCTCGACGAGACCCTCGTCGAGATCTCGACCGACAAGGTCGACGCGGAGGTGCCCTCGCCCGTCAGCGGAACCGTGGTCAAGATCCACGTCGCCGAGGGCGACACGGTCACGGTCGGCGGTCTGCTGGCCGAGATCTCCACCGATGACGGCGGAAATGGTGACGCCGAGACCTCCAAGCCGGCCGAAGCCGAAGCCGATGTCGAGGCGGAACAGCCCGCCGCCGCTTCGGAGAACGGCGCGTCCGCCCCCGCGGCGAGCGCCGGGAAGACCGTCGACATCGTCACCCCGACCGGCGGTGAGTCCGTCACCGAGGGGACGATCCTCGAGTGGTCGGTCAAGGTCGGGGACACGGTCAAGAACGGCGACACGGTCGTCGAGATCTCCACCGACAAGGTGGACATGGAGCTTCCGGCTCCCGCCGCCGGCACCATCACCGAGATTCTGGCTGACGACGGCGAGACGGTGACCGTCGGCCAGGTCATCGCCCGGATGACCACGGGGGCGGCCGAGCCCGCCGGCCAGGAGGCGCCGAAGCCGACGCCCACGCCCACGCCCGCGGCGCCAAGCGAGACAGACGGGAGCGCGGCCAGCGACGCCAACGCCGACGACGCCAACGCGTCCCCGGTCGCCCAGCGGATCGCCGCCGCCGAGGGCATCGATCTCTCGAACGTGCAGGGCACTGCCCGCGGCGGACGGATCACCAAGTCCGACGTGCTCGCGGCCGCGGGCAACGGCGCCTCGGCGGTCAAGACCGCGGAGGCCCCCACCGCCCCGGCCCAGACCGCCCCGGCCCAGACCGCCCCGGCCCAGGCCAAGCCGGCCGGCGCCCAGCTGATCAAGGGCGGCGGCGCCGCGCTCGCTCGGTACATGGATCAGAGCCGGTCGATCCCGACCGCGACCTCGTTCCGCACCCTGACGGTGACCGTCCTCGACGCCCGCCGCAAGCAGTTGAAGGCGGCCGGCCAGAAGGTCTCGTTCACCCACCTGATCGCTTACGCGATCGCCAAGGTGGCCACCGAGGACATGCCGGTGATGGCGCATCACTTCGAGGAGATCGACGGCAAGCCGCATCGGATCGACGACGACGCGGTCAACCTCGGGCTCGCCGTCGACGTCGAGAAGAAGGACGGCTCGCGCACGCTGATGGTGCCGGTGATCCGCGACGCCGGCCGCCAGAGCTTCAAGGGATTCCTCGACGCGTACAACGCGCTGGTCGACAAGGCCCGCACCAACAGCCTGACCGCCGACGACCTCACCGGCGGGAACATCTCGCTGACCAACCCCGGCGGGATCGGCACGATCGCGTCGGTGCCTCGGCTGATGGTCGGGCAGGGCACGATCGTCGCCACGGGCTCGATCGCCTATCCGGTCGGGCTCGGCAACGTGGCCGAGGCGATCGGCGCCGAGAAGGTCATGACCATGACCTCGACCTACGATCACCGGATCATCCAGGGAGCCGAGTCGGGCCGGTTCCTGCAGCGGATCGAGGCCTACCTGCAGGGCGAGGAGGGGTTCTATGAGTCGGTGTTCGCCGACCTCGGCGTCGATCTTCCCGAGCTGCCGCCACCCCCGGCTCCGACCGCCGCACCGATCGAGCGACGGCGCGCACCCGCGGACAAGCCCGCCGCCTCCGGGGAGCCTTCTGAGGAACTGCTGCAGGCCGTGCAGGCGGCGACGTCGCTGCTCAAGGCGCACCGGACCCACGGCCACCTCGCGGCGCACCTGGACCCGCTCGGGCGCGAGCCCGAGAGCGACCCCGCGCTGAATCCCGAGCCCCTGGGTTTGACGCCCGAGCTGATGGAACGGATCCCGGCCCGGATCCTGCGGATGTGGGTACCCGGCGCGACCCTGGCCGAAGCCCTCCCGCACCTGCGCGAGACCTATTGCGGCCCGATCGCCTACGAGATCGAGCACATCGCCTCCCATCGCCAGCGACTGTGGCTGCGCGAGGCGATCGAATCCGGGGAGTTCCGCAGGCCGCTGACCGAGGAGGAGCAGAAGGCGCTGCTCAAGCGCCTGACCGAGGTCGACGCGCTCGAGCGCTTCATGCACAAGGCGTATCTCGGCCAGAAGCAGTTCTCGGTCGAGGGACTCGACATGACCGTGCCGATGATCGACGAGATCATCCAGCTGTCCGCCACGCGCGGCGCCCGCGAGGTGGTGATCGGGATGGCCCACCGCGGCCGCCTGAACGTGCTCGCCCACAACCTCGGCCGGCCCTACGGGATGATCTTCGCCGAGTTCGAGGGCTCCTCGACGCTCGAGCAGATCACCACGATCCCCCAGGGCGGCACCGGCGACGTGAAGTACCACCACGGCGCCCAGGGCTCCTATCAGATCGAGGGACGCGAATCGGTCATCGTCCGCCTCGAGTCGAACCCCAGCCACCTCGAGTTCGTCGCGCCGGTGGCCTCGGGAGCGACCCGCGCGGCGCAGACGACCCGCCAGGGCCCGCACGCGCACCAGGACACGAACGCGGCGATTCCGGTGATCCTCCACGGCGACGCCGCCTTCCCGGGTCAGGGCGTGGTCGCCGAGACGCTCAACCTGCAGGCGCTCGACGGGTACACGGTCGGCGGCACCATCCACCTGATCCAGAACAACCAGGTTGGGTTCACCACCGACCCCGAGGACGCGCGTTCGACCACCTGGGCCTCCGATCTGGCCAAGGGCTTCGACGTCCCGATCATCCACGTCAACGCCGACGACGTGGCCGCCTGCGTGGCCGCGATCCGGCTGGCCTTCGCGTTCCGCCAGGAGTTCGGGCACGACGTGCTGATCGATCTGATCGGGTACCGGCGCTTCGGCCACAACGAGGCCGACGAGCCGGCCTACACGCAGCCGGAGATGTATTCCGTGATCAAGAAGCACCCGCCGGTGCGCGAGCTGTACGCGCGCCAGCTGATCGAGTCGGGCGTCGTCACCGAGGCGGAATCGACCGAGATGACCGACGGGGTCTGGGCGCTGCTGACCGAAGAGCACTCCGAGCTCAAGGCGCGGATCGCCGCCGCCCGCGAGGTCGAGCATGCCACCGGCGAGTATCAACTCGACCGCACGCCGTCGCCCGAGGTCAACACCGCGGTGTCCTCCGACCGTCTCCAGGTCCTCAACGAGGAGCTGCTGTCGGTGCCGGACGGGTTCACCATCCATCCGAAGCTGGTCAAGCAGCTCGAGCAGCGCCGCGATGCCCTCGGGGCCAAGGGCGGGATCGTCTGGGCCCACGCCGAGTCGCTGGCCTTCGCCTCGCTGCTGACCGAGGGGATCCCGATCCGCCTGACCGGCCAGGACGCCGAGCGCGGCACCTTCAGCCAGCGCCACCTCGTGCTGCATGACCCGAAGACCGGCCAGGAGCACTGCGCGATGCAGCACCTCCCCGGCGCCCTGGCCCCGATGGAACTGCACAACAGCCCGCTGTCGGAGATGGCCTGCCTGGGCTTCGAGTACGGCTATTCCCAGGAGGGGCCCGAGACGCTGGTCCTGTGGGAGGCGCAGTTCGGCGATTTCGTCAACAGCGCGCAGGTGATCATCGACCAGTTCATCGTCTCCGGCCTGGCCAAGTGGGGCCAGACCTCAAGGCTGACCCTGCTGCTGCCCCATGGCTACGAGGGTTCGGGTCCCGAGCACTCCTCGGCCCGGCTCGAGCGCTTCCTGCAGCTGGCGGCCGAGGGCAACATCCGCGTGGCCAACTGCACCACCCCGGCCCAGTACTTCCATCTGCTGCGCCGGCAGGCTCGGATCGCGAAGCAGCGGCCGCTGGTGATCATGACCCCGAAGAAGCTGCTCAGGCTCTCGGAGGCCACCAGCAAGCTGGAGGACCTCGCCGAGGGCCGCTTCCGGCCCGTGCTCCCCGAGCCCGGAGTCGACCCCGAGCAGGTCACCCGCCTGATTTTGTGCAGCGGCAAGATCTACTACGACGTGATCGACCACGAGCGTCGCGCCGATCAGCCGAAGATCGCGGTGGGGCGCATGGAGCTGCTCTACCCGTTCCCCCAGGCCGAGGTGCTCGAGCTGGTCAAGAGCTACCCGAGGCTCCAGGAAGTCGTCTGGGTCCAGGAGGAGCCGCGCAACATGGGCGCCCGCGCTCACATGGCGCCCAGGCTCCTGCAGATCCTCCCGGAAGAGCTCCACTTCGGCTACATCGGACGCCCGGAGCGCGCCGCCTCGGGCGAGGGCTACCCGGTCGCTCACGCCAACGAGCAGAACCGGATCGTCTCGACCGCACTGGATCTCTCCCAGCCCGTCTCGCAGTACCCGCGCAAGCTCCCCGGCGAGCGCTGAGCTCCGCCGGCACATTCTCGCTCACGCTTGCCTTTTCGAGTCCCCGTGGGCTAGGGTGCGCTCCGGCAATCGAGGAGAGGCACACATGTACCGCAAGACGGGGCTCTTGATCATCGTGACGTGCGCGGCGGCGTTGGCAGTTTCAAGCACGGCCACGGCGGCCACACAGACCGTCTACGCGGGGCAGCCGCCCGGGACCAAGGCCCTCGTCGTAAAGCTGCTCGGCAAGGGCGCGAAGGCGCTCGGGCAGACTAGTCCCGGCATCAACGCCTTCTTCAAACAGAAGGTGACGATCCATGCGGGCGACTCGGTCAAGTGGGTCGGGCTCGTGAGTGGCTTCCATACGATTGACATCCCGGCCAAGGGCGGCGAGGACCTCCCCTTGATCGTGGGCGGCGCGAAGGTAACCGGAGTCAACGACGCCGCCGGGAACCCGTTCTGGTTCAACGGTGTGGTTCCCAACCTCGCGTTCAACACGCAGCTCCTCGGTCCGACCGGCGGCACCACCTACAACGGGTCAAGCCGGGTCGATTCCGGCCTCGCCGCCGGACCGCACCCGTCGGACACGCTCAAGGTCAAGTTCACCAAGCCGGGCGTGTACAGATACTTCTGCGACGTCCACCCGGGGATGATCGGCTACGTCGATGTCCGGGCCAAGGGCAAGCCGGTGCCGACGCGCAAGCAGAACAAGGTCGCGATCACCAAGGCGCTGACCAAGGACATCCTGGCTGCGGCCAAGCTCCTCAAGGTCAAGCAGCCGGCGGACTCAGTCAGCCTTGGCGAATCGACCCCCGGGGGTGTCGAGCTCTATGCGATGTTCCCGTCTTCGCTGACGGTCAAAGCGGGAACCGTCGTGACGTTCTCGATGTCGGCCCACACTCGTGAGGTGCACACGGCCTCGTTCGGTCCCAGCGACTACCTCGGCACGTTGGCCGCCTCGGTGCAGAGCCCAGCCTTCGACCAGCAGGTGTTCTACCCGAGCAGTCCGGGCGTAATCCAGTTCAGCCCCACCTCACACGGCAACGGGTTCGCGAACACGGGTGGTCTCGATCGCGATTCCACGACGCCGTTGCCGACGTCAGACAAGATCGATTTCACCACCGCCGGTACGTACCACTTCGAGTGCCTGATCCACCCGTTCATGACGGGCACGATCATCGTGAAATAGGCGCTCGCGGGCCGGCTAGGGCGCCCAGCGCTGATTGATCTCCTGCCAGGTCGGTGCCGGGCCTGGCAGGACGTCGGCTTGACCGGCGCGCATTCCGTCGAGGATCAGGGCCAGGTAGCGCCGGCGCAACTGCTCGGTCCGGTCGCGATCGGACAGCTTGATGGCCGCCACGACCTCGAACACCAGCGAGAGGTCGTGTAGCTCGAGGTCAGGGCGGACGACGCCCCGGATCCGCTCGAAGAACTCCTGCGACAACCGGTTGGCGCGCTCGGCCAGCGCGAACATCTCCTCGGTCGGGGTGAAGCGGCCGGCCAGCGCCAGCGTCAGCGAGCTGGTGTCGGCGTCGACCAGGCGAGTCATGTAGCCCGTGAATGCCGTCCACGGATCGACGTCCGGCTCAGCCAGCGCCGCTTCGGTCTCCTCGACGAATCGCTTCAGCCCGTCGTGACACAGCCGCCGTAGGAGCTCCTCCTTGCTGCCGTAGCGCGTGTAGAGCGCGCTGATCCCGACCCCCGCCTGCTTGGCCACGGCGGTGATCGGGGCGCCGGGGTCAGCCAGGAAGACGGTCCGGGCAGCATCGAGAATCAACGTGTCGTTCCGGGCGGCCTGGGCGCGGCGGCCCGACAGCGGCGTGTCTTGCGAGGAAGGCATGAGACCAACTCTACTACCGGAACAAAGTGTTCCGTTCTGGTGGAGTGCGACCATTCCTGAAAGGCGCGGACCGCCCACCGTCCGCATTTGGCAACCTCTCGGTATCCGATTCCGCCGAGACGGCTCACGCCGTGACACATCACGCCGCCATCTGACTCCGAGTCTCGGGGTTCACGACATGGCGATCGACCTGGGCACGGCGAACACTCTGGTGTACGTCGGCGGGCGCGGCATCGTCGTGTCCGAGCCCTCCGTCGTCGCCTCGGACCTCGAGACGGGCCAGGTCCACGCGGTCGGGGCCGAGGCCGAGCGGATGATCGGGCGGACCCCGGCCACCATCTCCGCCACGCGTCCGCTGCGTCACGGCGTGATCGCCGACTTCGAGGTCACCGAGGCGATGCTCAGGTACTTCATCCGCCGGGTGATCGACCGGCGCACCGTCCACCCTCGCCTGATCGTGTGTGCGCCCTCGGGCGTCACCGAGGTCGAAAAGCGCGCGGTGGAGGAGGCCTCGCTCGCCGCGGGAGCCCGCCGCGTGCACCTGATCGAGGAGCCCATCGCCGCCGCGATCGGAGCCGGCGTGGCGATCGAGGAGCCGATCGGCCGGATGGTCGTCGATGTCGGCGGCGGCACCAGCGAGGTGGCCGTGATCTCGCTGGGGGGGATCGTGATCGCCCGCTCGGTTCGGGTCGGCGGCTACGAGATGGACGAGGCGATCACCCATTACCTGCGCAGCGTGCACAAGCTCGCGATCGGCTCTCGCACCGCGGAGACGATCAAGATCGCGATCGGTTCGGTGGCGCCGCTGCACCCCGAGGAGACGACCGAGGTACGCGGACGGCACCTGATCACCGGCCTGCCCACCGCCGTCCTGCTGCGCAGCGAGGAGGTCCGCGAGGCGATCGCCCTGCCGGTGCGCGAGATCCTCAAGGCGATCCGCGACACGCTCGAGGAGACCCCGCCGGAGCTGGCCAGCGACGTCGCCCGCGACGGGATCCTGCTGGCCGGCGGTGGCACGCTGATGCGCGGCTTCCCCGAGCGCGTGGCCGCGGAGACCGGGATGCCGGTCTTCCGTGCCGATTCACCCCTGACCTGCGTGGCGTTCGGCTCGGGTCAGGCGCTGGACCACTTCGACCGCCTCAGCGCGCGCAGCGGCAAGCACCGCGCCGCCGTCACGCCGGACTGGCGCACCACGGCGTAGGCCCTATTTGTGGGTGATGCCCACGATGCCGGCGCAGACCCAGTTCGACGCGCCGGCGCCGCCGTTCCAGATCCGTGAGGCGACGGCGTCCTGCTCGGACTTGCTGGCCAGGTAGGCGGCGGGCCCGCTGCCGCCGAACAGCTTCCAGGTGCCAGGAATGATCTGGTAGTAGCCCGAGGCTCCGGCGCTGTTCGGGGTCAGGTTCTGGCCGCCGGACTCGCAGAGCACGATCGCGTAGGGGATCGCCCAACCACCCGAAGGGCCGAAGCTAGGACCGACCGGGGTCGGCGTTCCGGAGCCACCGGAGGCGCCCGATGTGCCTGACGTCGCCGGCGCCGTGACCAGGGCGGCGGCGGCAGCCCGCGCCGCGGCGGCCTGCTGCGCCTGGACGCGGGCGATCGCCGACTGCAGCTGGCGTCCGCGCGCCTGGCTGGCCGCCAGCGCGTCCTGCTGGGCCGTCTTGGCCCGCGCCAGCGCCGCCTGACGCGATTGCAGCAGTGCGTTCATCCCGGCCAGGGCGCGCACGTGGAGCTGGGTCTGATCGGCGATCCGCCGGTCGGTCGTCTCGAGCTTGGCCAGCCGCTGCGTTGCGCTGTCGGCCTCGGCCTTGGCTCGGCGGGTGACGGTGATGGTCGACTGCTGCTGGCGCTCGGCCTGGTGCAGAAAGTCGAGGTTGTCGAGCAGGTCCTTGAAGCCGTGCGCCTCGAGCACGACCGAGACGATGTCCGGGCGCGCGTTCTCGTAGCTGCTCAGCAGCTGCCGGGAGAGCAGCATCCGCGAGTGAGCCAGTTGTGCCCTGAGTCGCACGACCAGCGCCTGCTCGCGCCGGAGCGCGGCGCGGGTGGCCAGAAGCTGGGCGCGGTCATGGTCGAGCTCGGTCTGCACCGCCGCCTCCCGTGACTGCACCAACGAGATCTGGGAGTCCAGCGAGCTGATCAGGGCGGACAGGCTGGCCAGACTCGATGCCAGCGTGTGCTGCCTGGCCTGCTGCTGGCCGAGCTGCGAGTTCAGCTGACCGAGGCTCGCCCCGGAGGCGGGGGTCGAGCCCAGCCCGAGCACCCCCGCCACGGCGAGGATGGTGATCAGCGTCGCGGTGGCCGCCGCGCATTTCTGCTTCGTTGTTCTGAAATTCATGGCTCGGCCTACGGGGTTAGCTGTCGGGCTCGCGCTGCTCAGCGCTACGCGGCCATCAGGCCGCGATTCGCCCCGGAGAGACTTGGATCCCCCGCTTCCCGCTCGTGAGCAGGGAATTCGGCTGGGCGACCATATCAGGGGGATCTGGCAGCACGACGGCCCCGCAACCGTTTCTCCTGCTGTTGCAAGATCCCTTGCACATATGCTCCACGCATGAAATCGGACACCGAAGGCCGGATCCTCGAGCGGGTCAGGGCGACCCCCGCCGGGTTCGTCCGCACCTACGGCGACGTCTCGCCGGGGGCGCCCCGGATGGCCGGCGCGGTGCTGCACGACTGCCACGACGATTCGGTCCCGTGGCACCGCATCGTCCGGGCCGACGGGTCGCTGGCCAAGGGCCAGCGCCAGCGCGTCCTGCTGGAACGCGAGGGCATCCCGTTCCGGGGTGATCGGGTCGACATGCGGGTCGCCCGTCTCCCGGAATCATGATCTGGCACCAGCAGGAGATCAGCCTGGATCCCCGGCCCCGCGGCTTTCACCTGGTGACGCGCGCGATCCTCGGCGCGATGCCCGGACTGGCCGAGATCGAGGTGGGGATCCTGCACCTTCTGATCCAACACACGTCGGCCTCGCTGACCCTGAACGAGAACGCCTCGCCGGACGTGCGCCGCGACTTCGAGTCGTGGTTCAACCAGGCCGTGCCCGAGCGCGCCTCCTACTGGACCCACACCCTCGAAGGCCCCGACGACATGCCCGCCCACATCAAGGCCGCCGTGCTCGGTCCCTCGCTGACCATCCCGATCGCCCACGGCCGCCTGGCCCTCGGGACGTGGCAGGGCATCTACCTATGCGAGCACCGCGACCGCGGCGGCTCCCGGTCGATCGTGGCCACCGCCTGGGGCAGGGGCTCGGACTAACGCCCCTTCCATGCGGGTGCGCGCTTCTCGGCGAAGGCGGTCGAGCCCTCGCGCGCGTCATCCGAGGTCATCACCGGACCGACGATCTCGCCCTGGCGCTCGAAGAACTCCGATTCCGGCCAGTCGATCGACTCGACCAGGATCCGCTTTGAAGCGGTCAGCGCCAGCGGCGCGTTGGGGGAGATCTTGTCGGCCAGCGCGAGTGCGGTCTCGAGCGCCTGTCCGGGCTCGGCCAGCCGGTTGACCAGGCCCAGCTCGTAGCCACGCTCGGCCTCGATCGGGTCGCCGGTGAGGGCAAGCTCCATGGCGATGTTGCGCGGCAGCACGCGCGGTAGCCGCAGCAGCCCGCCGCCGGCCGCCACCAGCGAGCGTTTGACCTCCGGGATTCCCAGTCTGGCCCCGCGCGCGGCCACGATCAGGTCGCAGGCCAGCGCGATCTCCAGGCCGCCGGCCACGGCGAATCCCTCGATCGCCGCGATCAGCGGCTTCACGGCCGAGCGCTGGGTGATCCCCGCGAAGCCGCGGTCTCCGGCCCAGGCCGACTCTCCGGCCACGAAGGCCTTCAGGTCCATGCCGGCGCAGAAGCCCTTGCCGGCTCCGGTCAGCACTCCGAGGGTCAGCTCGGCGTCGGCGTCGAGCTCGTCGAGCGCCGCGGAGATCCCGTTGGCGACCGCGGCGTTCACCGCGTTGCGCTGGTCGGGGCGGTTGATGGTGATCACGAGCACGCGCTCGCGACGTTCGGTGAGGACTGCCGGCTCGTCTGTCATGCGGCGAACAATCGCAGTTCGGGCTCGCGCTCGCCCCGCAGCACGGCCAGGTCGACCTCCACGCACTCGATCCCCCGGGAGCCCGCCAGCACCCTGGCCTGGGGCTTGATCGACTGCGCCGCGAGCACCCCGCGGCAGGGGTGAAACGCCGGGTCGCACCGGATCCGCTCGAGATACCGCGTCAGCTGTTCGACCGCTTCGATTCCGGCCACGCGCTTGATCTCGACCGCGACCCATCCCTCCTCCAGGTCGCGGCACATCAGATCGACTGGCCCGATGTCGGTCGGCCACTCCCGCCGGACCAGCCGGAGCCCCTCGCCGCACCAGTGCGGCTGGTCGGCCAGCAGCTCCTGTAGATGCGCCTCGACCCCGTCCTTGCTGAGCGCCGTGTCCTCGTCCGGCGAGCCCATGTCATGGGTGACGTCGGACAGGACCTCCCTGATGTCGATCTCCAGCCGATCCTCGCTGGCCCCGGCCCGTTTGCGCACCACGATCGAATCCGGGGTCTCCTCGATCACCGTCGGCGGCGTCATCCAGTTCAGCGGCTTGTAGCCGCCGGCGTCGGCGTGCACGAGCAACGAGCCGTCGGCCTTGACCATGATCAGCCGCAGCGCCTCGGGCAGCAGGGCCGTCAGGCGGCCTGAGTAGCGGACTTCGCAGCGGGCGACGATCAAGCGCACGGTCGCAAAGCTACGCGCTGGGTTGGACGGAATCCGGAGCCGGCGAGTCCCCCGCGATCGGGGCCCGGCGGGTTCCGGCGATCGCCGCCGTATCCTTGAACGGGATGCGCAATCAACTCCGCCCCCTGTTCGACCGGGTCGTGATCAAGGAGCTCGACCCCGACCGGGTCAGGCGCTCCGGCCTGCTGGTGCCGGCCGGTTCCGACGAGCCGCCGCCGCAGCACGGGATCGTGCTGGCGGTCGGGCGCGGCCTGGACTGGTGGGATCACGTCGGCGTGCAGATGCCGGTCAAGCCCGGCGACCACGTCGTGTTCCCGGCCTCAGCCGGGGCCTGGGTCGAGGTGGAGGAGGAGCGGCTGCTCGTCTGCCGCGTGGGCGAGCTGCTCGGCGTGCTCGACCAGGTCGAGGAGTGCCCGATGTGCAGCGGCCGGCCGCTGGCGCCCGCCGAGTCGTGTCCAGTCTGCGGGCGCGAGGGCTCCGTCGCCTCGTCCTGACCCGGTGGGTGAGTCTCGGACGAACTATGAGTGCCGGATTCGGGCTGGTCTGGTTGTGAGCGGCGGCGAACGATGGCGAATTGCTCCCGTTGGGCAGTGTCGAACGCCATCGATCGAGGTTTGGCACGAACTGGGGCGCCAGACGCGCGGATCGCGCCAAGGTTCGGAGTTCCGTCCGATGTTCTTATTACGCGGCGTTGCGCTGCGGCTGCGGCAGCTCGCGCGGGATCGCGGCCTTGACCCGCTCGAGCAGGTCGGCCACCTCGGGTGAATCCCCGAGCTCGAGCGCCCGCTCACACGCCTCGATGCAGTCGCTCACCCGGTCGGTCCGCGCCAGCGCGTGGGCGTAGGTCGCCCAGGCCGGCTGGGACTCGGGATCGATCCGGGTGGCGGCCTCGGCGGCGGAGACCTCGGCGCCGACGTCTCCGGCGAGGTGGTAGGCCAGCGCCAGGTCGAGCAGCCCCTCCACCGTCGGTTCGATCAGCCGGGCTCGCTCGAGCGCGGTGATCGCGGCGGCGCGGTCCATCAGCCGTAGGCGCAGGCGCCCGAGCCGGGCCCAGGCCGACGCGTCGGCTGGAGCTCGCTGGGCCGCGCGCTCGGCGGCGTCGGCGGCGTAATCGACCGCGCCCATGTCCTCGTAGATGCGCGAGGCGAAGCGCTCGGGCGTGGGGCGATCGGATTCGACCCGGGCCCAGTCGCGCACCGCCCGTCCGGCGGCGGGGAGATTCCCGGCCTGCCAGAACGCGACGGTCAGCAGTCGAAGCACGACCGGATTGTTGGGCTCCGCGTCGCGCGCGTAGATGAGGCGCTGGGCGGCCAGGGCCGGGTTCCCCTCGGAGAGGGCGTGCTGTGCGGCGGTCATGAAGCGCTGGACGCGGTCCGCGGCGGCGTCGGGCCGGGAGAAGTCGACGAACTGGATCGAGCCGGCCGGCACGGTCCTGACGCCGACGGCGAACTGCATCCGGGCCCATTGCTGGACGTCGTCGTCCTCGCTGTCGCCGGAGAAGTAGATCCCGTTGACCGTGCCCACGCCCCACTCGGGATAGGCCAGGCAGCGGGCGTAGCGGTGCACCACCGAGTGGTCGGGCACGCGCGAGCCGAACGGGTCGTGCTTGGCCCGGTCGGCCGCCGAGGCCCGAGCGCGCTGCTCGGCCTCGTAGTTGCGCCGCCCCTCCTCCTCGCGCGCCCGGCGGGTGGCCGCCGCGGAGACCTTGACGGCGTTGCGGCTGACCCGGCCGCCGCGCGAGCCCTCGGCCAGCTGCTCGAGCTGGTCGGCCGCCTGGTTGATCGCCTGCAGGTGGCGTTGGTGCTCATGCTGGCGTCCGGGGGGCGCGATGTCGGGGTGCCAGCGCTTGGCCATACGGCGGCGGGCCAGCTGCACGGCACGCTGATCGAACGGAGCTTCGAGCTCCAGCAGGAGGAGGGCCTGTTCGACGTCGAGGATGCGAGCCATGACACAGGAACGTTAGCGAGGGCGGAGCGACAGTGGCCCCATCGATGCGTCGTGATGGCTGCGATCGGTGGCAGATGGCAATTGCAACAATTTGGTTTCAATTAGCCTCAGTTATCCTAGGTGAGGCTTAGAGTTGGCGCATGACCTCAACTCGCCGCCGACTTCCCGGACCGCTTTTCGCGCTGGTCGTGGTGTTCGGGGCCGTGATCGCGGCGTCCGTCGCCGCGGTCCTGTCGCTGCTGGTCGGGGCGCTCCAGGCCAACGACGGGTGCGCTAATGCCCCGTCTGGCGTCGCCGGCTCGATCGTGCTCGGTCCGGCCGGCCCCGGGCGGCGGGTCGGTGCCACCGAGTACGGCGGCCCGGGCGACCCGAGCAGCGGGTCGGTGGGAGCGTCCGGTCAGAGCCTGATCCAGCATCCCGACAGCTACGCCGAGCTCGGCGGCTACACGTTCCAGACCGCGCTGGCGATGGGTGGACTGCCCTATATGGCGCCGCTGCGGGTGACCTGGGGCGGGCATTCGGCGATCGCCTACAAGCGCGATTTCGGGCTGGGAGGCGGGCCGATCGACGGCCTGCCGCGCGTGGTCGACCTGTGGTGGCAGTTCGCCGGGCGGCTGGGGATCCCCTACGAGCAGGGGCTGTGGTCGGGGCCCGTGCGGGTCGATCGTCCCCCCGGCTCCGGCGCCGGAAATCTGCTGGGCCAGCTTCCGGGGCCGACGCAGGGGCTGACCTCGGCAACGGCCGCCGCGGCGGCTCAGGATCCCTCGGCCTGCGCCCCGCAGACGCTGGCGGGGGTGCCGATCACCTCCGGCCCGCGCGCGCGGCTGCTGTCCGACGGTCAGGCCGCCGCGCCTGCCGGGCGCTCCGGTGGCGGTCCGGGAGATGATCGCCGCGGGCAACCAGATCGCCGGCAAGCCGTATGTGTACGGCGGCGGGCACGGTCTCCCGCTCGATCAGATCGCCCCGGCCTACGACTGCTCGAGCAGCGTCGAGCACCTGCTCTACGGCGCGGGTCTGCTGCCGGTCGGCTACGGCGCCGCCTCGAGCGCGCTCGAGTCCTTTGGCCTCCCCGGACCCGGTCGCTGGGTGACGCTCTACGCCAGCGCCGACCACGTGTTCATGTACGTGGCCGGGCTGCGCTGGGACACGCACGATGCCGCCGGACCGGGCGACGGCAGCAGCGGCATCGGCTGGCACCCGCTGGTCCGCAGCGCGGCCGGCTTCGTCCCCCGGCACCCGGTGGGTCTGTAGTCGTGGCGTCCGCCGCCGCCCGATCCCTGGTCGGCTGGGCGCTCGGCCTGGCCCTGAGCGGGTGCGCAGCGCTGAGCGCCGCCCGCAACCCAAACCGGCACCGCGCCCGCGACACAGACCCGCGCCGCGACGGCAGACCAGACCGGCTCCGCGCCCGCGACACCGACGAACTCGGCTACGCGCTCGAAGCTGGCGACCGCGCAGGCGACGCACGAGTACCCGACGCCGGCGCCGCGGCAGAGCGCCCAGGGATCGTTGACCGCCGTGGAGTCGATCACGATCTTCGCCACGGCGTACATCAACTGGGACGCCGGCAACGTGGTCGCCGACCTGCGGGCTCTGGCCTCGGCCAGCGTGGGCCAGGCGCGCTCGGCGATGCAGCTGGCGGCGGCGCAGACGGCGGGCGACTACGAGCTGAAGCGGGGCGGGATCGCCAACCGCGGAACCGTCCAGGCGGTGGCGCCGCTGAACGGGCAGCGCGACCGGTTCGTGGTGGTCACGCTTGAGGCGACGACCGCCACGGCCACAAATGCGTACCAGGGCCTACGGCCCGCGTGGCACGTGACGATCGCGTCGGTGCAGCGCCTGGCGCCGGGTCAGTGGGTGATCAGCGGATGGCAGCCCGAGGGATGAACCAGCGGATGGCAGCCCGAGGGATGAACCAGCGGATGGCAGCCCGAGGGGAGAGCATGCCCGGGCTCACGATCGGGCCCGGACCGTGGCTCGGGCTTACTCGACCGGCTGGCCGTTCGCCGTCAGCTTTACCTCGACGTTGCCGCGGGTCGCGTTCGAGTACGGGCAGACCTCGTGGGCCGCCGCCACGATCCGCTGCGCCTGCTCGGCATCGGTGACCTGGGGCAGGCTGACATCGAGCTCGACGCCGAGCTTGAATCCGCGCTCCGGGGTGGGGAACAGGCTCACCCGGCTGTCGATCGAGACGTCGCCGACCTCGGCCTTCTCACGCCGGCCAACGACTCCGAGGGCGCCCTCGAAGCAGGCCGCAAACCCGATCGCGAATAGCTGCTCGGGGTTGGTGCCGCCGCCGCCACCGCCCATCTCGCTGGGAAGGCGCAGCTGCACGTCGAGCGCGTCGTCGGTGGTCTTGCCGTGGCCCTCGGCGCGGCCGCCGGTCACGTTCGCTTCGGCTGTATAGATCGCCTTCGCCATCTGACTCTCCTTTTGCTCAAGACGTTGAGCACTCAAGGCTAGTGATCGCCGAGTTCAGTGATCGCCGGGGTCAGTGATCGCCGGGGTCAGCGATCGCTGGGGCCAGCGATCGCCGGGGTCAGTGTGCGGCGCTGTTCAGGGCCACGGCGCCGGCGAAGCACACCACCGCCAGCGCCCGCAGCAGCCAGCCGGTCTTGTCGCTGGGCCGGCCGGTGACCATCCCGACGATCGCCGCGCACATGCAGCCGATGGCGATCAGTCCCAGGACGCCGGCGAACGCTCGTAGCACCCCTGGAGTTCTACCCCCGGCCGGCGGCGGCCGTTGCCCCGAGCCGGGGCCGGCGGGCCGATGCTTCTATCCTCGGTTCTCGATGTCCGCCCAGTACATCTTCACCACGTACAAGCTCTCGCGCCGGTTTCCGCCCGACAAGGAGGTGTTGACCGACATCTCGCTGTCGTTCATGCCCGGGGCCAAGATCGGCGTGCTCGGCTACAACGGCGCGGGCAAATCGACGCTGCTGCGGATCATGGCCGGGACCGACACCGAGTTCCAGGGCGACGCTCAGCTGGCGCCGAAGGCCACGGTCGGCCTGCTGGAGCAGGAGCCTCACCTCGACCCGACCAAGGACGTGCGCGGCAACGTCGAGGACGGCGTGGCCGAGATCCGGGCGCTGCTCGACCGCTTCAACGAGCTGTCGATGAACTACTCCGACGAGACGGCGGATGAGTTCAGCCGTGTGCAGGAGCAGATCGACCACGTCGACGGCTGGAACCTCGACACCACGCTCGACGTGGCGATGGACGCCCTGCGCTGCCCGCCGGGTGACGCCGACGTGAGCAAGCTCTCCGGCGGCGAGCGTCGCCGCGTCGCGCTCTGCCGGCTGCTGCTGCGTCAGCCCGACCTGCTGCTGCTCGACGAGCCGACCAACCACCTCGACGCCGAGTCGGTGGGCTGGCTCGAGCGCCATCTCCACGACTACGCGGGCACCGTGGTGGCGATCACCCACGATCGCTATTTCCTCGACAACGTCGCGGGCTGGATCCTCGAGCTCGACCGCGGCCGGGGAATCCCCTACCAGGGCAACTACTCGGGCTGGCTCGAGCAGAAGCAGCAGCGGCTGGCCCAGGAGGCCCGCCAGGACAAGACGCGCAAGCGGATGATCGATCAGGAGCTCGAGTGGGTGCGGATGAACGCCAGCGCCCGGCGTAACAAGCCCAAGGCCCGTCTCAACGCCTACGAGGCGTTGCTGGCCGAGGATCGCAACGTCAAGCTCGACCAGGTCCAAATCCACATCCCGCCGGGCCCGCGCCTGGGAGAAATCGTCGTCGAGGCCACCGGTCTGAAGAAGGGCTACGGCGACCGGGTGCTGATCGAGGACCTCAGCTTCACCCTACCCCGCAGCGGGATCGTCGGCGTGATCGGCCCCAACGGCGCCGGCAAGACGACGTTGATGCGGATGATCACTGGCCAGGAGCAGCCCGACGAGGGCACGCTCCGGCTCGGCGACACCGTCGAATTGGCCTATGTCGATCAGTCCCGCGACGCGCTGGACCCGAACAAGTCGGTGTGGCAGGAGGTCTCCGGCGGCGAGGACATGATCAGCCTCGGCGACCGCACCATCAACAGCCGCGCGTACGTCTCGGGCTTCAACTTCAAGGGCACCGATCAGCAGACCAAGGTGTCCAAGCTCTCCGGCGGCGAGCGCAACCGACTGCACCTGGCCAAGCTCCTGCGCTCCGGCGGCAACCTGCTGCTACTCGACGAGCCGACCAACGACCTCGACACCGACACCCTGCGCGCGCTGGAAGAAGCGCTGCTGTCGTTCGCCGGCTGCGCCGTGGTCGTGTCCCACGATCGCTGGTTCCTGGACCGGATCGCCACGCATGTGCTGGCGTTCGAGGGCGATTCCCAGGTGCGGTGGTTCGAGGGCAACTTCGAGGCGTACGAGAGCTTCCGCCACGAGCTGCTCGGCGCCGAGGCCGACCGGCCCAAGCGGATCACCTACAAGAAGCTCGTCCGCGGCTGATTCCGCCGTAGACTCTCGCGCCATGCCAGAGCCGTCGAAAGCCGTGCTGATCACCGGTTGCTCCTCCGGCATCGGCCGCGCCACCGCGGAACTGCTGGCCGAGCAGGGTTGGAAGGTCTACGCCACCGCGCGGCGGCCCGAGACGATCTCCGCCCTCAAGGCCGAGGGCTGCGAGACGCTGGCCCTCGACGTCTGCGACGAGGCCTCGATGAGCGCCGCGGTGAAGGCCGTGGAGGACGCCGAGGGCGCGGTCGGGGTGCTGATCAACAACGCCGGCTACAGCCAGTCCGGCGCGGTCGAGAGCGTTCCCCTCGATCAGATCCGCCGCCAGTTCGAAACCAACGTCTTCGGCCTGATCAGGATGTGCCAGCTGGTGCTTCCGGGAATGCGCGCCCAGCACTTCGGCAAGATCGTCAACATCGGCTCGATGGGGGGCAAGCTGACCTTCCCCGGCGGCGGGCTTTATCACGCGACCAAATACTCGGTCGAGGCGATCTCCGACGCGCTCCGATTCGAGGTCCGCGGCTTCGGCGTGAACGTGATCCTGATCGAGCCGGGCCTGATCGTCACCAACTTCGGCGATGTGGCCTCAACCTCGGTCGGCGTCGCCGATGAGGGCGGCGCCTACGCGGAGTTCAACCGCAAGGTTGGCAAGATCACCGAGGGCGCCTACCACGGGCCGATGTCCAAACTTGGCGCCGGGCCCGAGGCCGTGGCCAAGACGATCGCCAAGGCGCTGCAGTCCAAGCGCCCGAAGCCGCGCTATCCGGTGACGCTGAGCGCGCACGTGATGATCAACCAGCGCCGGTTCACCCCGGACCAGCTCTGGGACCTGATGATGCGCGCGCAGTTCCCGACGCCCCAGGGCTGACCGGCTCCAGCGCGGCTCGCAGCAGCTCCCGCAACTCCTCGGTGCTGGCGGCGACGGCGTCGGCCTGAGCCAGATCTGAGACCTTGAACGGCCCGGTGGGCACGGCGAAGCAGCGCAGATCGTCGGCGTGGGCGCAGGCGATGTCCCGCGGCGTATCGCCGATCACGATCGTGCCCTCGCGGGGGTAGGGGTGACCGACCCGACCGGCCCGGCGCCGGGCGATCGGGGGCAGCGCGGCGCGGTCCTCGGCGTCGGATCCGAACCCTCCCTGCCCGCTGGGGAAGTAGCGTCCGATCCCGGCCCGCTTGAGCTTGAGCCGGGCGACGCACTCGTAGTTGCCGGTGACCAGGCTGAGCACCACGTCCTCGTGTCCGGAGAGCCAGGCCAGCAGCTCGCCCATGCCCGGCACCACGGTGTGCGACAGGTCCTCGGTGGCGAACTCGGCGTAGTGCCGGCAGCACTCGTCGCGTACGTCCGATTCGCGGTCATCGATGCGCCTGGCGTCGACGCCCGCCGCCAGCAGGATGGCCCGGGCGATCTCTCCGTCGGTCCGGCCGGCCGGCGAGAGCCCCGACCGGATCGTGCCGGCGTCGATCCCGTGAACCGTCGCCAGCGCCGCGTGCAGCGCCTCGCGATGCGCCTCGGTCGCGCCCTTCAGCAGCGTTCCATCGATGTCGAACAGCAGCAGCATGTGTCAACCGTGCCCGGTGCCTACCGCTCGAACGACATACCCGGCTTCAGCCGCTGCGCGAACGCGGCGATCAGCCGGGCCGCCGCGTCGATGTCGGCCAGCGAGACCATCTCCACGGGCGAGTGCATGTAGCGGGACGGCACCGAGACCAGCCCGGTCGGGACGCCGGCCCTACTCAGGTGGATGGCATCGGCGTCGGTGCCGGTCCCCCGCCCGAGCGACTCGACGGTGAACGGGATCTCCTCCTGCTCCGCGGTTTCGTGGAGCAGGTCGGACACCGCCGGGTGGAGCGTCGTGCCGCGGGCGATCACCGGCCCCGAGCCCATCGTGTGCTTGGTAATCGGACCGAGCTCGATTCCGGGCTGGTCGGTGGCGAAGGTCAGATCCACCGCGATCGCCAGATCCGGCTGCAGCGCGAACGCGCTCGTCCGCGCGCCGGCGAAGGTGGTCTCCTCCTGGACCACCGCGAGCGCGACGACGTCACCCGGCGCCCCACCGGCCTCGGCCACCAGCCGCGCCGCCTCGGCGGCCACGTAGCAACCGACCCGGTTGTCGAGCGCCCGGGAGACCAGGCGATCGTTGGGCATCTGCATCGGGGCGGCGTCGATCACCGCCACGTCCCCGATCCTGACCAGCGCCCGCGCCTCGTCTCCGTCCTTGGCGCCCACGTCGATATGGAGGTCCTTGAGCTCGGGTACCCGCTTGCGGTCCTCGTCCTTCAGCAGGTGGATCGGCTTGCGGCCGATCACGCCGGATACCGGCCCCTGGCGCGTGGCCACCCGCACGCGCTGGCTGACCAGCACGATCGGATCCCAGCCCCCGACCTCGCCGAAGCGCAGGTAGCCCTCGTCGTCGATGTGCGAGATGTGCAGCCCGATCTCATCGATGTGGCCGACTACGGCCAGCGTCGGGCCTCCGCCGGTACCGGGCACGCGGGCCCGCGAGGAGCCCAGGTGATCGGCGGCCACATCCGAGGCGAACGTCGAGCACCACTCGCGCCAGACGCGTGCGGGATCCACCTCGTGGCCCGAGGGCCCGGACGAAGTCAGGAGGCCCGTGAGCAGTTCGGGAGCTTGCACGCCGCCGAAGGCTATCCGCTACGGGCCCTCACGCGGCCACGAGCTGCCGGAGCACGAATTGCAGGATCCCACCATGGTGGTAGTAGCGCTGCTCCTGGGGGGTGTCAATCCGCACGATCGCCGTGAACTCCGTGTCGCCCGCGTGGACCGTGACTTCCCGGGGAATCCCGTCGGCCTCGGTGAGCCCGCCGATGCTGAACTTCTCGTGCCCGGTCAGGCCGAGCGACTCGGCCGAATCGCCCTCCTTGTACTGCAGCGGCAGCACCCCCATCCCGACCAGGTTGGAGCGGTGGATCCGCTCGAAGCTCTCGGCGATCACCGCGCGCACGCCGAGCAGCCGCGTGCCCTTCGCCGCCCAGTCACGCGAGGAGCCGGAGCCGTACTCCTTGCCGGCCAGCACGACCAGCAGGGTGCCGGCTTCGATGTACTTCATCGCGGCGTCGTAGATCGACATCTGACCACCGTCTCGCCCTGAGGGCTCGCCGGCGGTGCCCCCGTCGTCATCATCGCCTAGATACAGCGTCACGCCGCCCTCCGTGCCCGGGGCGAGCTGGTTGCGCAGGCGGATGTTGGCGAACGTGCCGCGCATCATCACCTCGTGGTTGCCGCGCCGTGAGCCGTAGGAGTTGAAGTCCTTCGGTTCGACGCCGTGCTCGATCAGGTACTTCCCCGCCGGGCCGTCGCGCTTGATCGAGCCGGCCGGCGAGATGTGGTCGGTGGTCACGCTGTCGCCCAGCACGGCCAACACGCGCGCGTCCTCGATGTCGGTGATCGGCTCCGGCTCCTCGGGAAGGTCATCGAAGAACGGCGGGCGGCGCACGTAGGTCGAATCGTCGGCCCAGGCGAAGCTGTCCCCCTCCGGCACCTCCAGGGAATTCCACCGCTCGTCGCCGTCGAACACCTCGCCGTAGCTCTTGCGGAACATGTCGGACTGGACGGCGTCGAGCACCGTCTCGGCGACCTCTGCCGCGGTCGGCCAGATGTCCTTCAGGAAGACCGGCTCGCCGTGGTCGTCCTCGCCGAGCGGCTCCTCGTAGAGGTCGATGTCCATGGTCCCCGCCAGCGCGTAGGCCACGCACAAGGGAGGCGAGGCCAGGTAGTTCATCTTCACGTCGGGGTTGATCCGGCCCTCGAAGTTGCGGTTGCCGGAGAGCACCGACACGACGGCCAGGTCCGAATCGCCCACCACTTCCGAGATCTCCTCGGGCAGCGGGCCGCTGTTGCCGATGCAGGTCGTGCAGCCGTAGCCGACCAGGTGGTAGCCGAGGTCTTCGAGGTACTCGGTCAGGCCGGCACGATCGAGGTACTCGGTCACCACCTTGGAGCCGGGGGCCAGCGAGGTCTTCACCCAGGGCTTGACCTTCAGCCCCTTCTGCACCGCGTTGCGGGCCAGGATCCCGGCGCCGAGCATGACCGACGGGTTGGAGGTGTTGGTACAGCTGGTGATCGCCGCGATCACCACGTGGCCGTGGTCGAGCTCGGTCTCGGTGCCGTCGGCCAGCGTCACCGGGACCCGCGTCGTCGGACGATCGACCACCTGTGTGCTGCCGGAGCCCTCCTGCGGATCGTCGCCGTCGTCGTCGCCCCGGCGATTCTCGTTGGGTCCGTGGCCGAGGCCGTTGGCGACGTGCGAGGAGACGGGGTCGCTGGCCGGGAAGCTTTCGTCCAGCGACTCATCCTCGCCGCTCTCCTCGGGCAGGAAGCCCTCGAGCGCCTTGCGAAACCCGGCCTTGGAGTCGGTCAGCGAGACGCGATCCTGGGGTCGCTTCGGCCCGGCGATGCTCGGCACCACGGTCGACAGATCAAGTTCGATCTGGTCGGTGTAGGTCGGCGTCTCGGAGTTCTCGTCGTGCCACAGCCCCTGCTCCTTGGCGTACGCCTCGACGAGCTCGATCAGTTCCTTGGGGCGCCCGGAGAACTCGAGATAGCGCAGCGTCTCCGCATCGATCGGGAAGATCGCGCAGGTCGAGCCGAACTCCGGGGACATGTTGCCGATCGTCGCGCGGTCGGCCAGCGGCAGGTTGGCCAGCCCGGGGCCGTGGAACTCGACGAACTTGCCCACCACGCCGCGCTTGCGCAGCATCTCGGTGACCGTCAGCACGAGGTCGGTGGCCGTCGCGCCCTCCGGCAGCTCGCCGGTCAGCTCGAAGCCGAGCACCTGCGGGATCAGCATCGACATCGGCTGGCCGAGCATCGCCGCCTCGGCTTCGATCCCGCCGACGCCCCAGCCCAGCACGCCCAGCCCGTTGATCATGGTGGTGTGCGAATCGGTCCCGACCAGCGTGTCGGGGTAAGCCTGGCTGAGCTCGTCATTGACGAACACCACGCGCGCCAGGTACTCGAGGTTGACCTGATGGACGATTCCGGTGTCGGGCGGAACCACCGAGAAGTTGTTGAAGGCGCCCTGGCCCCAGCGCAGGAAGGCGTAGCGCTCCTGGTTGCGCTCGAACTCGAGCTCGGCGTTGCGCTGGAAGGCCTGGTGGGTGCCGAACGCGTCGACCTGGACCGAGTGGTCGATCACCAGCTCGGCCGGCACCAGCGGATTGATCTTGTTGGGATCGCCCCCCATCTCGCCCATCGCGTCACGCATGGCCGCGAGGTCGACGATCGCGGGCACGCCGGTGAAGTCCTGCATGACGACGCGGGCGGGGGTGAAGGCGATCTCCTGGCTCGGGTCGTCCTTAGCGTTCCATTTGGCCAGCGCCTCGATGTCCTGCGCGCGGATCGACTCGCCGTTCTCGTTGCGCAGCAGGTTCTCGAGCAGGATCTTCAGCGAGAACGGCAGCCGGGCGACGTCGTACTTCTCCTGCAGGGCGTCAATGCGAAAGATTTCGTAGGTGCGCTCGCCGACCGTGAGCGAGGCTTTGGCGTCGAAGCTGTTGGATGACAATTTCGGGCTCCCTGGTCTGGTGTACCTCGTACTCTAGGCACTTCGTGAGTGGCCGAGTCCTCCGTGAGCGTGGCGCCGATGCCGCGGTGCGCGTCACCAACATGGAGCTGTTCTTCGATCTCGTCTACGTGTTCGCGATCACGCAGCTCTCGGACTACCTATTCGAACATCTGACCGTTCGCGGAGCGCTGCAAACGCTGATCATGTTCACCGCGGTCTGGTGGGCGTGGAACTACACCGCCTGGGCGACCAACTGGATCGATCCGGAGCGCCCCCGCGTGGTGCTGCTGATGGTCGTGCTGATGGCGATCAGCCTGGTCATGTCGGCGGCGATCCCGCGCGCGTTCGGGAGCCGCGGCTTTCCGTTCGCCGCCGCGTACGTGGGGATCCAGCTGATCCGCAGCGGCTTCATGGTCTTCGCGTTCGGGAGGGGAGACACGATGCGGCGAAATTACGCGCAGCTGCTGGCCTGGTCGGCGATCGCGGGGGTCGGTTGGCTGGTCGGCTCGGCGCTGGGCAGCGACGCCCGCCTGGTCGTCTGGATCGTGGCGATCGTGCTCGATCTGGGAGCGCCGCTTCACGGGTTCACGCTGCCCGGTCTCGGCTCGACGCCGATCGAGGAGTGGACGCTGGCGGGCGCGCACCTGGCCGAGCGCTGCCAGCTGGTGCTGCTGATCGCCCTGGGGGAATCCGTGCTGCGGGTGGGGGCCACGTTCGCCCAGCAGTCCGGGAGCGCGTCGGTCGACCTATCGTTCCTGGCCGGGTTCATCGCCACCGCGTCGTTGTGGGCCGCCTACTTTCTCCGCCACGCCGAGCACGGCGCCCGCGCGATCTCCAGCTCGGCGGCCGACGCCGCTCGGGTGGGGCGCGCCGCCTACGCCTACGCCCACGCGATCATGGTCGCCGGCGTGATCGTCGTCGCCGTCGCGGTCCGGCTGACGATCGAAGCGCCGAGCTCATCCGCGTCCGCGCCGGTGACGGCGACCCTGCTCGGCGGCCCCGCGATCTACCTGGCCGGCCTCGTGCTGTTCAAGCGGTCGGTCGGCCGCGGCAAGCTGGGGCCGCCGCTGCTGGCCGTCGCCGCCCTCGCGCTGCTGATCCTGCTGGCGCTGGTCGCCGATCGGCTGGTCCTGGCCTGCGCGGTCGCGGCGGTGCTGGCGGCGCTCGCGGTCAGCGCCGGCCGCGCGGCGGGCGAAGCGGCAACCGCCTGACCGCGGGTCCGCCTCCTACGTACGTCTTAGAGACGTCTTCGCCCTCGGCGAAGCGACAGGGGACTCCTACTTGCGTCTTAGACACGTCTTCGCCGCTGCTTCGAGGCCCCGGAGATGATCCTCCCCGAGCAGCAACCCGACGCGAGCAAGGAGCCCGAAGATGACGATCATCACCCGTACCCTCGCCGGCCTGGCGATTGGCGCGGCCGGCCTGCTCGCGGCCGCCGGCGCGTATGCCGAGATTCACCGCGCCCCCGACCAGCCCTGACCCGCCTGTGAGCACCGAAACCGTTTCGCACCCGACGGCTCCGCCTGCGCCCCACGCGCCCCCGGCGCGCTCGAACCCGCGTGCCGTCGCCAAGCTGAGGCTCGAGCGCCTCCTGGCCCTCCCCGAGCTCCTGGGTCTGCTCGCGCTGGCCGGCGTCCTGAACCTGTGGGGCCTGTCGATCAACGGCTACGCCAACACGTACTACAGCGCCGCGGTCCGCTCGATGGCCGCGAGCTGGCACAACTTCCTGTTCGCCTCGATGGACCCGAGCGGGCTGATGACCGTCGACAAGCCGCCGCTCAGCCTGTGGGTGCAGGCGCTCTCGGTGCGCGTGTTCGGCTTCCACCCGCTGAGCATGCTGGTGCCGGAGGCGCTGATGGGCGTGGTCGCGGTCGGGCTCGTCTACGACCTGGTCCGGCGCTACTTCGGCCGCGCGGCGGGCTTCACCGCCGGACTGGCCCTGGCCACGACCCCGGTGATCGTCGCGGTCTCCAGGCACAACAACCCCGATGAGCTGCTGGTGCTCTGCTCGGTGGCCGCCGTCTGGCTGGCGCTGCGAGCGATCGACACCGGCCGAACCCGCTGGCTGGTGCTCTGCGGCCTGGCCGTGGGCCTCGGCTTCGAGACCAAGATGGCCGTCGCCCTGATGGTCGTTCCGGGGATCGCGCTGGCCTGGCTGTGGTGCCGTTGGGTCCCGGGCGGCGGCCTGCGCGGATCCCTGCGCTCGATCCGGCAGCTGCTCGCCGGCGGTCTGGCGATGGTGGTGGCCGGCGGCGCGTGGCCGGTCCTGGTCACGCTGGTCCCGGCCTCCGATCGTCCGTGGATCTCCGGCACCTCGGACAACAGCATCTGGTCGCTGATCTTCAACTACAACGGGCTCGGTCGCCTGGCCGGTCAGACCGGCGGACCGGCCGGCGGCGCCGGGGCCGGGGTCGGTGGGCCCGGTGGCGGTGGTGGCGCCGGCGGTCTGTTCGGAGGCAACACCGGCATCTTCCGCCTCTTGCAGTCGAGTCTCGGCGATCAGGCCGGCTGGCTGCTCGGGTTCGCGCTGGTCTCCGGCCTCGGCCTGCTCGTGCTCAGTCGCCTGCGCCGCCGTGATCCGCGCACCGGCTGGCTGATGGTGATCGGAGGGGCGTTCCTGACCACCGTCGTCGCCTTCAGCTTCGCCAAGGGGATCTTCCACCCGTACTACGTCGCTCTGGTGGCCCCGTTCGCCGCCGCGCTGGTCGGCGCCGGCGTCGGTCAGATGCTCCCCCGCCCCTTCGGGATCGCCGCTGACGGGCGGACCGCCCGCGTGCTCGCCCCGCTGGCGATCGCGGCGGGCGTGATCACCGAGCTCGTCGTGCTCGACACGATCAGCGGGCTGTCCTGGGCCTATCCGCTGGTGATCGGCGTCGGTGGGGCCGCCGCGGTCCTGCTGGCCGTCTCGCTGCCCGCGCGGGTGCGGGCGGCGGTGCTCGCGGTCGCGCTCGCGGCGCTGCTCGCCGCGCCCGCGACCTGGGCCGCCGAGACACTTGGGCACGCGACGAGCGGCACCTTCCCGGCGGGGGGTCCGGCCAGCGCGCAGACCGGCGGCCCCGGCGGCGGTCCGGGCGCAGGCCCCGGCGGGTTTGCCGGTCGCGGCGGGTCCGGAGCCCACGGCGGCGGCCTCGGCTTCGGAGGTCCTCCTCCAGGCGCTCCGGGCGCTCCGGGCGCTCCGGGCGGCTCGAGCGCGGCGGGCGCTCCGGGCGGCGCGGGCGCTACCGGCTCGCTGCCCGGCTTCGGCGCCGGCAACAGCTTCCCGGGGCGCCTGCGCGGCGCCGGGGGGCCCGGCGGCGGCTTCGGCGGCGGCGGCGCGTTCGGCGGCAACAGCACGAGTCTCACCGCGGCGATCAAGTACGCCGAGGCGCACGGCGGCGGCACGATCGGCGTGTCCTCGCAGAGCACCGCGGCGGCCGCGATCCTGAGCTCACACGCCAACGTCGCCGGCCTCGGCGGGTTCTCCGGCCGCGAGAGCTCGGTGTCGGCGTCGTGGATCGCCTCCGAGGTCAAGCACGGCCGGCTGCGCTGGGTCCTGCCTGACGGCACCGGCACCGGAAACACCGCCGGCGGCCGGCTGCCGGGCGACACCCGTAGCGGGAGTCAGGCGGCGATCGCGGTCGTCGAGCAGACCTGCCGTGCGGTCACGATCCCCAGCGCCTCGAGCACCAGCCGGGCGACCGGGAGCTCCTCTACACAGGTGACCATGTATGACTGTCAGGGCCGATCGGCGGCCATCCTCGCCGCCGCCGCGCGCGCGAAGTAATCGGTCGATCGCTCAGCAACCATTCCACCGCTCAAGCCAGTGCCCTCCGCGACCGACACCTGCCTCATGCGTTTCCGTCTTCCCCTGCTCGGTTCCGTGCTCGCGACGGCGCTCCTCGCCCTCGTCGGGGCGAGCTCAGCGCTGGGCGACTCCACCACCAGCTCGAACTGGGCCGGTTACGCCGCCCACCGCTCTGGCGTGAGGTTCACCAAGGTGTTCGGGTCCTGGACGCAGCCGGGAGCCAGCTGCACCGCCGGCCAGCCCACCTACTCGGCGATGTGGGTCGGGCTCGGCGGCTTTAGCAGCAGCAGCAACGCGCTCGAGCAGATCGGCACCGAGGTCGATTGCACCGCGTCGGGTCGGGTCGACTCGACCGCGTGGTTCGAGCTGGTCCCATCGGCATCCAAGACCATCTCGATGAAGGTCAGCCCCGGCGACACGGTTGCCGCCGGCGTCGTGGTCACCGGTCACACGGTCTCGGTGGCGCTCACCGATGTGACCACGCGCAGGACCTTCCAACGCACGCTCCGGGCGCGGGACATCGACGTTTCCTCGGCCGAATGGATCCTCGAGGCCCCGTCCGACTGCATCAGCTCGACCAACTGCCAGACCTTGCCGCTGACCGACTTCGGCTCGGCGGCGTTCGGGCTGGCCAAGGCTCAGACGACAACTGGTCACCTCGGCGCGATCGCCGACCGCGCCTGGCGGACGACCAGGATCCGCCTCACGCCCGACAGCCGCCAGTTCATCTCGGTCAACGGCCCGACCGGCGCCGCCGGCGCCGCGACCCCGTCGTCGCTGACCGCCAAGGGCAGCTCGTTCAAGGTGCGCTTCTCGACCCTGTCCGGTCAGGCCTCAACGTTTCTCTCCGCCCGCCGCGCCACCCTCCGCACCGGGCACCTGGTCCACTCGGGGCTTTTCTAAGTCCGCGTCTCAGGCGGCGCGGATCAGCTCGATGGCGGCCGCCACCAGGTCGGCGTTGCTCGACGCCACGTGCCCATCGGGAAGAGTGAGCACGTCCTCGAACCCCACCCGCACGTCGTGTCCGGCCTCCGCGCCCGCCCGGATCACCTCCCAGGTGCGCGAGCCATAGCCGTGCCACAACTGGGGCACCCCGCGGGGAACCAGCGCCGCGATCGCCATCGCCGCCTCGGCGCCCTCATCGACCTCCACCAGCACCCGGACGACCTGGTGGGCGAACGGGCTGAGCGCGAGCTCTTCGGCCTCCTCCGGAGTCGCCAGGCCGGCCTCCACGCCGATGCCGGCGTGCCGCGCTGCGCGGGCGATGCCCGCCCACCCCAGTTCGCCGAGGTTCACCGACACGAAGTCGGGCGGCCGGGTCCACTGCCTCAGCGCGGTCGCGCGCGCGAACGGGTCGCGGTTGATCGTCTCGGCACTGGAGAGGCCGACCGCCAGCCTCGGAGCCGCCGCGCGGATCGCCGCGACGGCCGCGTCACATGCCCGCGGGTCCAGCGTTTGCACCCCGCGCGCGTCGCGGGGGTGCACGTGGACGGCGAACGCGCCGGCCTGCCGGACCGCGATCGCGTCCGCGGCCAGCTCGGCCGGGGTCTGCGGGATCGCGGGATGCTCCTCCCGAGTGCGGCCGCCGTTGAGGCACGCCTTCACCGCCATCGCACACCGGGCCCGTCCGCCGCGCGGCCGATCAATCGATGGTCAGACGCTGGGTGCCGATCGCGATCACGTCGCCGGCCCGCAGCTCGGAGCGTCCGACTCGCTCGCCGTTGAGGGTGGTGCCGTTGGTGGACTCGAGGTCTTGCAGAATCCAGCGCCCGTTGCGGAATCGGAGCCGAGCGTGGAAGCGCGAGACGGAGGTGTCGGGGAAGACGACGTCGCAGTCGAGATGGCGGCCGATCAGGAGCTGGCTCTGGGCGCCGGTCCAGTCGAGCGCGAGCAAGGTGCCCGGCGGGGGAGGTGCGGGAAGCGAAGCCCGCGTGATTCGATCGAGGCTCCGGGTCATCGCGCGGGTGGCTCGTGAGCGCCACAGCCCACGCCAGCTCCGCAGATTGAGGTCCCCGACGAATCGTGTCGGGTCGATCAGGATCGCGCCCTGCAGCTGATCGACCCGCCGCAGGAAGGTGTCCTCGCTCAGCAATCCGTTGGCGCGCGCGGCGCTGAGCGTGCGAGCGATCTCCCTCCGCGATTTGCCGGCGGCGAGCACGGACGTAGTCTCCCGCGGCAACCCCGGTATGTCCAGGCAGACCCCGGTCCGGGTAGCCTCAGAGCATGAGCGGCTACGACGACGATGATGATTGGGTCGGGACGCCTCCCGAGGGCCGCTACAGCCGCGACCGGGCCGACCCCGAGTTCTGGTTGAAGCAGAAGCCGGTCAGCGTGGCCGCCGCCGGGCTGCTGCTGGTGATCATCGTCGTGGTCGTCATCGCGATCGTCCACTGACGCCCTGGGCCGGGCGCCTCAGTCGGTCCACCAACCGGGCTCCATCTCCACGTCGTCGGGGGCGTGGCCACCGAAAGCCAATATCTCCAGGCCGTCGTGGCCCGCCTCCCATCCCCGCATGGCGCTCGGCGGCACGTAGACGACGTCTCTCGCCGCGACGGTGACCATCTCGTCGTCGATCTTGAAGCTGCCTGACCCGCCGAGGATCACGTAGATCTCCTCGGCTTCCTGGTGTCGGTGTCCGAATCCGATGCGCTGGCCGGGGTTGACGCGATAGTGGGCCAGGCCGATCCGCTGCGCGCCGAGCGCGTCGCGGGCGAAGTGGGCTTCGCCCACCTCCTGCATGCCGAACTCGGGCGCCAGGTCCTTGACATCGTCCAGGTTGAGCTTCGTGTGGGTATCCATAGCGTCAAGCTACCCGTGAGCGGACCGGGGATCTCGGAAAAATGCGACAGCCATGAACAACCGGGGCATCCTCCGGCCCAATAAATCCGAGGTGGTGCCCCATCCTGCGGTG
Organism: uncultured Solirubrobacterales bacterium; assembly: GCA_963808605.1. Taxonomy (GTDB): domain Bacteria; phylum Actinomycetota; class Thermoleophilia; order Solirubrobacterales; family Solirubrobacteraceae; genus Palsa-465. The sequence continues at coordinate 112,889 of CAWEGQ010000007.1, read as the reverse complement.
CACCTGGTGCTCGAGGCGGCTCCCTAACCCGACGCTGCGTCCGCCCGCGGCTTGGGCGGCGCGCGCAGGGTGGCTACGCGTTTGCCTTCTAGCGCGGGGTGGGGCAGGCGACACGGTCGCAATCGCCCGCGTCGCTCGGGTCCCATCATCGCCGCCGCCTCGGCACTGAGCAGGACCCGGCCCGGACGGGCCGCCTTGGTCAGCGCCTGAGCCAGGTTGACCGGCAGGCCGAATACGTCGCCCGCCCGCTGCACGACGAAGCCGTAGCTCACTCCGCCGCGAGCCCGCAACGGCAGCACCGCCTCCAGCCGCTCCAGCGCATCGAGCGCGGCGTCGGCCACGCTGGCCACGTCATTGGCGGCGATGAAGACGCCGTCGCCGACGTACTTGACGATGTGAGCGGAGCGCTCCGAGGTCGCCGCCTGCCCCGCCGCGAAGATCGCGTCGACGAGCTGTTCGAGCTCCTCGGCGCTGGCTCGGGACAGGTGGTCGGTCGATCGCACCAGATCGACCATGCCCACCGCCATGTTCTCGAAGTCAGACTCCGTGGCCGTCACCCCGTCCGCCGCCTCCAGCAGCGCGTCCTGCAGCATCGCCCGGTGCAGCAGATCGAAGCCGCGCAGGCTGGACGGCAGGAGCGTGTCGATCATGTTGCCGATGACCTCGGGACGCCGCTCCGCCTCGACCCGGCGCAGGGCGCCCAGCGCGACGCCCGCCTCGACGGCCACGATCCGGCTGACCGCGCGCACGTAGGCCTGAAGCACGTGGGGTAGGGCGCCACGGTCGAGGCCTGCCGCCTCGCCGCGGTCGACCATCGTGGCGAACTCCCGCGCCGAGTCCACCCGCTCGTTCGCGTCGAGGCCGACCAACTCCAGCAAAGAGACGACGTCCGGATCGAGCCCGCCGCCCGGATCGCGACCTCGCCGTGAGAGCGCGGACAGCGATTCGAGCAGGCGACCCCGCCGGGCTCGCGTGAGCCGGCGCACCGGCACGGTGTCGCGGCCGAGGCGCTCGCCGACCACCTCGAGCCACGGCTCGACGGGCTCGGGCGCGGGCCCGGCCTCGTTGATTTTCGGGGTGTCTTGAGAGAATTCAGACATCAGCGACCACGCTCAGACAGGGAGTGGACTTCCCAGAATGCACGACGGCCGAATCATCGCGGAATTCACCCATCAGGCCGAGACGTTCAGCGCCAGCACCGTGGCGCGATCCAAGCAGATGCTCGACGGGCTGGTGGCGCTGGCCGGCCCACGGCGGGATGAGCGTTGGCTGGAGATCGCCTGCGGCCCGGGAATCGTCAGTCGTCACCTCGCTCCGCACGTGCTCGAGGTCCATGGCGTGGACATGACGCCGGCGATGATCGCCGTGGCCCGGCGCGAGGCGGCGGCCGCGGGGCACGACAACCTGACCTTCTCGCTGGGCGACGCGACCGCGCTCGAGTTGCCGAGTGCCGACTTCGACGGCGCCATCGCTCGCTTCGCGATCCATCACGTCCCGGTCCCTGGTCGCCTGTTCGCCGAGCTGGCTCGGGTGGTCCGTCCCGGGGGGCGGATCGTCATGGCCGACCACGTCGCCGACGACGATGCCGATGCCGCGGCCTGGTCGCAGGAGATCGAGCGGCTGCGCGACCCGTCCCACTGGGCCTGTCTCCCGCTCTCCCGCCTGCGGGAGCTGGGCAGCTCGGCCGGCCTCGAGCTCGAGCATGAGGAGGTGGTCCCGCTGAGGCTGGACTTCGCGGACTGGGTGGAGCGCGGCTCGGGCGGTCCCGAGGCTCGTGCCCTGATCGAGGACCAACTCGCCCGGCGGCCCGAGCGGACCGGCTGCTTTGCCGTGATCGAGGACGACGGTCGGCGCGTGCTCGAGCTGCGCCTGTGGCTGAGCCGCTGGCGCCGCCCCGAGTAAGCCTGGCCCGCGAGCCCCGCCCCGCGAGCTTCGCCCGCGAGCTCCTACGCAGCTCTTAGCTGCCACCTACGCCGTTCTCGCGCGCCCAGCCGAAGCTCTACGCATGACAACGAATCTGACGCCTCACCTCTTCTGGGTCACCAGCCGGGCGGCGGGCTTTGCGGCGCTGATCCTGGCCAGCCTCGCCGTCTCGCTGGGCCTGCTGATGAGCACGAAGCTGCTCAAGAAGCGCGGCGCCGACCTCCGGGTCCTGCACGAGATCCTCTCGCTCTCGGTCATGGCCGCCATCGTCGTGCACGCCGTCTCGTTGCTGGGCGACAAGTTCCTCCACCCTTCGGTCGCCGACATCGCGATCCCCTTCGTCAGCGGTTACAAGACGGGCTGGACGACGCTCGGCATCGTCGCCGGGTGGGCGCTGATCCTGCTCGGGCTCTCCTACTACGCCCGCCGGAGGATCGGCACCCAGCGCTGGCGCAAGCTGCACCGGTTCACCGCGCTGGCCTGGCTCGCCGGGCTCGGGCATTCGCTCGGCGAGGGCACCGACGCCGGTCAGATCTGGTTCCTGGCGATGGTGGCGCTGGTGGCGCTCCCGGCGTTGGGCCTGCTGGCCACCCGGATGTCGGGCAGCCGCCGCACGGTTGGAAGCCGGACGAGGCAGCCCGCCACTCGGGCGCGGCGCCGGCCTACAGCCCCGGCGGGTGTCTGACCACGAACCCGGAGAACTCGCCGCCGCCCTGTGACCAGCGGGTGCCGCTGGACAGGGCGACGGTGTCGAAACGCCAGCCGGCGACCTCCATCCAAGCGTGACCTGCGTTGGCGTAGACGGTGATCCAACGGCCGGGTCCGGGCGCTCCCCAGCTCTCGAAGCCGGTTGAGTCCAACGGCGAGCTGAGCAGGCCGGCGGCCGCGAGCGCATAGCTGACCGAGCCCGAGCAGTCGTAGCCGGCAGCCTGGAAGGAGCCGTGGCCGCCACCCCAGATGTAGGGCAGGCTGGCGATCGCGTTGCCGGCGGCGATCACCTGCGCCACCGCGAGCGGAGCGCCCGGAGGAGGCTTGACCATGCCGCCGGTATCGACCGCGATCCCGCCGGCCGAGCGGTTCACGGCCATCGCGGCCGCGCGGGCCTTGGCGGCCTGAGCGGCGGCCTTGGCCTCAAGGCTGCTCAGCTGCGCGTTCAGGCCATGGAGCTTTGCGGCGTCGGCACTGCGGGTGCCGAGCTGAGCGATCTGCTGTTGGAGCAGGGCGCCCTGGATCGCGGCGACCTGGTTGCGCTGGGTCAGTACCTGGTCGGTCAGCCGGCGGTCGCGCTGCTCGAGCGTGGCGAGTTGGTCGGCCTGACGGGAGACCTCGGCGCGCGCGGTCTTGGTATAGCCCACGATCTGCGCATCCTGATGGCCGACCTGGTTCAAGAACCTGACCTTCTCGAGCAGGTCAGAGAAGCCCCTGGCGTCGAGGATCACCGTCATCAGATCGGGCTGATTGCCCTCGTACTTGGCGAGCAGGTTCGCCGACAGCGCGCTGGAGGCGAGCCGCAGCCGGTTCTCCAGGTCGACCAGGCGCGTACGCGCAGCCACCAGGCCGGACTGGACGGTGCGCAGCGCGTTCACCCGCATATCCAGCTGGGACTGCACATCGGCCAGCCGCTGACGTGCCGCAGCCAGGCCCCCGGCGGTCTGATTGATCCGGGCCGATTCGTTGGCGATCTGCGTCTTCAGCGAGGCCGCCGCGCCACGGCTGGCGTTGATCTGGCTCTGGAGGTCCCCGGCGGAGCTGGAGACCAGGTTGCTGGCGAGCACGGCCGCGAGCGCCACCAGGGCGGCGAGCGAGCGGAGGATCAGCTTTCGGCGTTGGCGCAGGGGCATGGGCATTCGGTCAGGGACGCGCGCGAAACCGCACGGCGGCGGCGTTGGACGCCGAGGCCGCTCGCGTCCTAAGTCAGCTCTCACGACGGGGGCGCGGAGGACCCTAACACGACCCGTCGGGATCGCCTGCTCTCCACCTGGACCTGCAATAAATCCTGCAAACACGCGGATTGCCGAACTGCGCTTCAAGGATCGGTGATGCCGCCGGGGCGCCGGCGCAGGCGGCTCAGGCAGATCGACGTGGCGGCCAAATGCCTCGTCGGATGCAATACTCGCGCCGTGCGTTCTTGGCGCGTCACGCTGACCTGGCTGGTGGTACTCGCCGCGATGGTCCTGTCCCTGCCCGCTTCGGCTATCGCCGGCGGCCCCTCGGCGGGGGACAACCAGTACACCGATCCACTCGCGAACAACCACAACGGGTCCGGCTCGCACACGACCTCCACCAGTTCGCCGACGACCTCGACCCCGACCCCCACGGGGAGCGGCACTTCGACCACGCCGTTGTCCTCGGCGTCACCGACTGCGACCACGGCGTCGAGCACCACCACCACCAGCACCGGCACCGCCTCCGCCTCCGCGGCGTCCTCGAGCACCCTGCCCAGGACCGGCTTCGATGCCGGACTGGGCGCGCTGATCGGGGTAAGCCTGATCGGGGTCGGGGTGTTCACCAGGCGCCGGCTCAGCTCACCCACTCGCTAGCGCGAGGGTGCTCCCAGCGCCCGTCGCGATCAACGCCCGTGCTGCCGTGCGCGCCGAGATCGGCGGCGTCGAGCGCTACGCCCGTGAGCTGGCCGTCCGCCTGCCCGCGCTCCGGCCGGATCGCTACCTGGTGGTGCGCCCGCCGCGCGGGATGGCCCACCGCGCGGGTCATGCCTGGGAGCAGGCCGCGCTCCCGCTCCGCGCCGCCCGCTGCGGGCTGATCTACTCGCCGGCGAATCTGGCGCCGGTGGCCTCCCGTCGCAACGTCGTGGTGATCCACGACGCCGCCGCCCTGCGCCACCCCGAGGCGTACTCGAGTCGCTACGTCGCCTACCAGCGCCGGATGCTGCCGGCGCTGGCCCGCCGCGCGCGCCTGGTGATCACCGTGTCCGAGTTCTCGGGCCGCGAGCTGGTCGAGCTGCTGGGCGTGTCCCCCGATCGAGTCGTCGTGGTACCCGGCGGGGTCGACGTCCGCTTTGCCGACCCGCGGCTCCGGGCCGATGCCGAGCGCGTGCGGGCGAAGCTGGCCCTCGCGCAGCCCTACGTGCTGGCCGTGGGGACCGCCTCGGCCCGCAAGCGCCTCGATCTGCTGGTTCCCGGGGCCAGGGCGCTGGCCGAGCGCGGAATCGACCTCGTGCTCGCGGGGTCGGACCGCGGGTATCTGCGCGGTACGGAGACCGGGTTGCGCCGTCTCGGCTACGTCGAGGAGGTCGACCTCCCGGCGCTCTACGCCGGCGCCCGAGCCGTGGTAATGGCGTCCACCTACGAGGGATTCGGCCTGCCGTGCCTGGAGGCGATGGCCGCCGGCGTTCCCGTCGTGGCGGCGGCGGCCGGGGCTCTACCCGAGACCTGCGGAGCCGCGGCGCTGCTGTTCGATCCCGGCGATCCGCGCCAGCTGACGGCGGCGCTGATCGCCGCCGCGAGCGATCAGATCGAGCGCGAGAGGCTGATCGCGCTGGGGGCCATCCGCTCCCGAGACTTCTCCTGGGATCGCAGCGCCGCGCTCACCGACGCCGCGATCGTCCCGCTGCTCCAGGGTCGGTCGCCGGCGCGAATCGCCGGGCTCCGTCGCTAGACTCGCGCCCAGATGGTCAGTCGCCGCCCGCTCGTTGCGCTGCTCGTCGGCGCGTTTCTGTGCGCGCTGGCGTTGTCGGCACCCGCGTCTTCGCTCGCTGCGGCCAGCGTGCCGCAGGGCTTCGTCGGCGCGGACGTGGACGGTCCGCTGTACCCGGTGACCGCCGCCGGCGTCGACCTCCCGGGTCAGCTTGACGCGATGGTGGCCAACGGGGTGCAGAGCCTCCGGGTCACCTTCGACTGGTCCTGGGCCCAGCCGTACCAGCGCTCGAGCCAGGTTCCGGCGGCGCTGAAGTCGCAGTTCATCAGCGTCGGGGGGATCCCCACCCGGTTCTCCGAGATGGACACGATCGTCGGTCTGGCCGCGCAGCGGGGTCTGACGGTGTTGCCCACGGTGATCTACGCCCCGAACTGGGACGCCACCTCGCACCCCGTGGACGCGATCTCCACCCCCAAGCGGACTGGGCCGTACGCCAACTTCATGAGCGCCCTGGTCCATCGCTACGGTCCCAAGGGCAGCTTCTGGTCCAGCCACTCACCCAAGGTTGCGGTGCGGATGTGGCAGATCTGGAACGAGCCGAACATCCATCTCTTCTGGCCCAAGCAGCCGTTCCAACCGGCCTACGTCGCGTTGCTGCGCGCGGCCCACAACGCGGTCAAGCGAGCCGATCCGGGCGCCAAGGTCGTGCTGGCCGGCATGCCCAACTTCTCCTGGGCGCAACTCGATCGCATCTACAAGATCAAGGGCGCCGGCGCGCTGTTCGACGTGGTCTCCGCGCACCCGTATACAAAGAACCCGCAGGGCGTGATCACGATTCTGCAGAAGGTCCGAGCCGTGATGAACGCCCACGGAGACCAGCACAAGCAGATCCTGGCGGACGAGATCAGCTGGCCGTCGTCCCAGGGCCAGACGACCCATACGATCGGCTTTGACTTCGTCACCACCCCGGCGGGTCAGGCCAGCAAGCTGGCCAAGGTGATTCCGCTGCTGGGCAAAAACCGGGTCAAGCTGGGCCTGCTCGGCTTCGACTACTACACCTGGGCGGGTGTCGAGATCAAGAACGGATTGGCCTTCGATTTCTCCGGCCTCGAGCGGTTCACCACGACCGGCCAGTTCGTCGTCAAGCCGGCGCTGGCCGCGTATCGCCACGGCGCCCTCGGGCTCGAGGGCTGCCGCCAGAAGGGCAGCCGGGCGACGATCTGCCTGCACTGATGACCGCCGCCGACGTCCGGGCACAATTTGCCCGCTGGCAGGCGGCCGAGCCGGAACGGGCACGGGTACTGGACGCGGAGGCTCGAGCCTACGTCGATTATCACGCGGTCCGCTACGCCCGGCTGCTCTCGACCGTGGAGGCGCTGGCCGCCGCCGCACGTCCCCCCGACCGCCTGCACGTCCTCGACATCGGTCCCAACGTCCAGACCGCGTTGCTGCGCGCGGCTCACCCCGCCGCGGTGATCGACACGCTCGGGTTCGCGCATCCGGCGATGACCCCGACCGGGTCGGAGCGTCACATCGAGTTCGACCTCAACGACGCTGACTCCCCGGCCGGGCGCCCACAGCCCGAGCGGAGGTATGACGTGGTCGTGCTGGCCGAGGTCGTCGAGCACCTCTACACGTCGCTGTCGGTGGTTCTGAGCTGGGTGGCGCAGTGGCTGCGTCCGCCGGGATTCGTGGTCATCCAGACTCCGAACGGGGCGGCGCTGCACAAGCGCCTGCGGCTGCTGGCGGGGCGCAGCCCCATCGAGCCGCCCCGCGTCTCCCGCCAGAACCCCGGGCATTTTCACGAGTACACGCTCGCCGAGCTGCGCGACCAGGTCGCCGCCGCCGGTCTGGTTCTGCAATCGCTGCAGGTCGACAATCACTTCGGCGGGACGAGCACGGCCGCGCGGCTGTATCGCGGGCTCGGGCAGGTCCTCCCGCCCAGCCTTCGGCACGGTGTGACCCTGTGCGCGCGGGCTTCCGGCTGACGCTGGTAGCGCTCGCGCTGGTCGCTGCGGGCTGCGGAGGCGCGAGCCACAGGGTCGCGCGGGGCGTCAGCACTCCCAGCCCAAGCATCACGGCTCCGGTGCGGGCGCGGGCCTTCGGGGCCGACATAGATCCGCTGTTCCTCAGCCGCCCGACCGACAGTCGCCCGGCCGATCGACAGCTGGCCGACGCGGCCGCGGACGGCCTCGGGCTGGCGCGGGTCGCGCCGTTGTGGGAGTTCACCGAGCCCCGTCCGCCCGTCGGTGGCGTTCACGTCTACGACTGGGCCTACGACGACGAGATCGCCGGTCTGCTGGCCGCTCACGGTTTCCGCTGGGTCGCCCTGCTGGCCTACGCCCCGGCCTGGGCGTCGGCCGCCCCGAGCGAGCTCGCCGGTGCTCCGACCAGACCGTCCGACTACGCCGCGTACGCCGCGGCCGTGGCGGGACGCTATCGCGGGCGGATCGCCGCCTACGAGATCTGGAATGAGGAGAACTCCGCCGCCTTCTGGCACCCCGCGCCCGACCCGGCCGCCTACGCCCGGCTGTATCTGGCCGCTCGGTCGGCGATTCACCACGTCGACCCCGGCGTGCCGGTGCTGATCGGCGGCCTGGCCAACACCGGCAGCTCGTTCCTGGCCCGGCTGCTCCGGCGTCCGGAGCTCCGCGGGCAGATCGACGGGGTCGCCGTGCACCCTTACGGGCGCGATCCCGCGGAGGTGCTCGCCCGCGTGCGCGGGTACCGCCTGGAGCTGCGGGGGCTGGGGGCCGGGGACGTGCCGCTCTACGTCACCGAGTACGGCTGGGCCACCCAGCCGCCGGGCGGCCGGACGTATGCCACCGCAGCCGAGCGGGGGCCGTTCATCAGCGCCGTGGCCCAGACGCTCCTGCGCTCGGACTGTCAGGTCAAGATGGTGGTCTTCTACGCCTGGACGACCGCCCAGGGCAGCCCGGCTTCCGCCGACCAGTGGTACGGGGTCGCCTCCCCCGACGGCACGCCCAACTCGGGCACGGCAGCCGTGGCCGCGGCCGCACGAGCGCTCGCCGCCCCCGCGGGAGCGCCGGTCCGGCTCTGCGGCGCGGCCTAGCCGGCCCGCCCTAACCGGCCCGCCCGCCCCCCTTGATTCCGCGGACCGCTTGAAGCTGGCGCCGTTCGCGCTCGGCGGCCCGGCCGAGCGCCCGTTTGAGCGCGATCCGGGAGGCGAAGGTGGCGGCTTGGGCGAGATCGTCAAGGCGCGCCCGGCGGGGGCCGAGTCGCCGCGCCACCACATCGTGGCGGGCCCGGGCCAGCACCTCGAACGGCTCGCCGCCGAACGCGGGCGTGGTGGCGTGGGCGCCGTAGTGGAGCACGCGCGCCTCGGGCCAGAACCAGGTCGGCACGCCCGCCTGGGCGGCCCGCAGCCCGAGGTCGAGGTCCTCGGCGAACATGAAGATGCTCTCGTCGAAGGGCCCGAACTGCCGCAGCGTCTGCGTCCGCGCCAGCACGGCGCAGCCGACCGCCCAGCCCACGCTCCGCGGCCGGCGCGAGCGCCAGGGCGCCAGGCGCGATCCGGCGCCGGCGGGCAGCGCGGCCGGCGGCACCAGCGCGCGCACGAGATCGGCCACCGAGGTCGGCCCGGGGTGCACCGAGTCCTGGCGGCTGCCGTCAGGGGAGAGCACGAGCGGCGCCAGCAGGCGCTCGGGACGATCCCGGCGCAGCGCCTCCTCGGCCAGCCCCAGCAGCGAGTCATCCAGCAGCTCGACATCCGGGTTGACCAGCAGCGTCACCGGCTCGGCCACCGCCGCGACACCGCGGTTGGTGGCCGTCCCGAACCCGGCGTTCTCGGCCAGGGCGATCACGGTCGGGGGTCGGGGCCCGCGCCAGTCCCGGGCAAGTGCCACCGTGCCGTCGCTGGAGGCGGAGTCGACCACGACGACGTGGCAGCCCGGCAGGTGGCGGTCGACCGAGGCCAGCAGCGCGGCCAGCTCGCCGGCCGAGTTGTGGGTGACGGTGACCAGCGCCAGCTGATCCGGCGCCACCGGCGGGACGGGCCGCCGGCGTCGGAGCGGGGCCAGGGCCTCGGCGAAGCGAGCCCGGCTCGACTCCAGGCTGAACTGTGCCTGGGCTCGCTGGCGGCCGTGCCGCCCCATCGCCGCGGCGAGCTCGGGATCGTCGAACAGGCTCAGCAACGCGGTGGCCGCCGCCGCGGGATCGCCCGGTGGGTAGGTGAGCGCGCACGAGGCGTCGACGATCTCGGCCGGTCCCGCCGCGGCCGGGACGACGACCGGACGCCCCGCGGCTAGCGCCTCCAGCACGGCCAGGCCAAACGGCTCGCGTTCGGCGCAGTGCAGCAGTGCGCTGGCGCGGGCCAGGTCGGCGGCCGGGTCCGCCACCGCCCCGGCGAACTCGACCGCCCCCTCCAGGTCAGGCCGCGCGGCGCGCGCGTGGAGCTCGGCCGGCAGCCCACCGTCGGACGGCAGCCCACCGTCGGACGGCAGCCCACCGCGGGACGACTCGGCGGCGTCCCCCACCGCCGAGTCGAGGGGCGCCCCGACGAACCGCAGCCGCAGGTCCGGGCGGCTACGGCGGGCGAGCGCGCAGACCTCGAGGGCCAGGTCTGGGCGCTTCCAGGCGACGAGCGCCCCCAGCACCAGGACCTCCGGCGGCCGGGCCGGCTCGGCCTCGGGATCGAAGCGCTCGACGTCGACCCCGGGGTGCACGACGACCGGGCCCGGGCCGCGTGAGCCGCGTGAGTCGCCCGAGCCGCCCTCGAGCTCCTGCGCGACCGCCCGCGAGGGCACGATCACCAGATCGGCGCGGGCCGCGGCGGCCCGGACCGCCCGGCCGAGCAGCGGACCGGGGAGCATGTCGTTGTGCTGGAAGGCGATCGGCACGGAACGGGCGCCCGGGGGCAACAGCAGCGCCAGCGCCGAGCGCATCCCACAGGCCACCACGAGGTCGGGATCGAGGTCGCGAATCAGCCGCCGCAGCTCCCGCGCGTGACCGGCGAGTCGGGCGGCGGCCAGGAGCCGATCCCGCGGGTCGCCGCGCAGCTCCAGCCTCCGTGGCCTCAGCGGGAGCACGCGGACCCCTGCGGCCGAAGCCGCATCGGCCAGGGCGCCCGGTGGGCAGGCCAGGTAGGTCTCGCCCTCGAGTGCCCCCGCCAGTTCGATCAGCACGCGCTCGGCGCCGCCCAGAGCCCCCGAGTAGCTGGTCAGCAGGACGGCGGCCATCAACTCCCGCAGCCTACTCAGCCCATAGACTGCGGGACGTGGCGAACGCGATTTCGATGCACAAACCGGCCCGCGTGGCCTTGGTCCACGACTTCCTGCTGGACGTCCGTGGCGCCGAGCGCGTGTTCCTGGAGCTGTGCTCGATCTGGCCCGAGGCGGATATCTACACCGCGGTCTACGACGAGCACGGCACCGAGGGCCGGTTCGCGCGCCGGCGGGTCCACACGTCGTTCCTGCAACACCTGCGTCCCTCGGCCCAGACCTTCCGCGCGCTGCTGCCGCTGTATCCGGCGGCGATCGAGTCCTTCGACATGTCCGGCTACGACCTGGTCGTCTCGAGCTCGTCCGCGTGGGCCCACGCGGTGCCGTGCGGTAAGGAGACGATCCACGTCAGTTACTGCCACAACCCGTTCCGCTACGCCTGGAACGAACGCGATCCGACACTGGCCCAGCGGCGCAACCCGGTGACCCGTGCGTTCCTGCGCGATTTCTTCACCCGCTGGCGCAAATGGGACCGCTTGGCGGCGCAGCGGACCGACCGCTACATCGCCAACTCGATCACCACCCAGACCCGGATCGGCCAGTACTACCGGCGCGAGGCCAATGTCGTGTACCCGCCGGTCGACACCGAGCGCTTCTCGCCCGGCCCGGTGGGCGATCACTACGCGGTGGTCTCCGAGCTGATGCCCCACAAGCAGATCCACGTGGCTGTCGGCGCCTTCAATCAGTTGCGGCTCCCGCTGGTGGTGGTCGGAGACGGTCCGGCCTTCCGCAGCCTGCAGAAGCAGGCCGGGCCGACGATCCACTTCACCGGCCGCGTCTCCGACACCGAGGTCGCCGACATTCTGCGCCGGTCCCGGGCGCTGATCTTGACCGCGGTCGAGGAGTTCGGGATCGCGGCGGTCGAGAGCCAGGCGTCCGGACGCCCGGTCCTGGCTCGCCGCGCCGGTGGTGCGGTCGAGACGATCGTCGAGGGGGCCACCGGAGGCTTCTGGTCCGGGGGGACGACCGAGCTGGCCAAGGCGGTCCTGCGCTTCGACGACGCCGCCGTCGATCCTCACGCCTGCGTCGAGAACGCCCGGCGATTCGATCGCGACAGCTTCCGCAGCGGGATCCTCGCCGAGGTGGACGCCGCGTTCGCCGCCGGCTCGCGGCGCGCCGATGAGCGCCAGTTGCTGCCGCCCACTCGGCTGGTCCGCCGCGCCTCACGGGTCGCCCAGCGCTGAGCGGATGCGTTCCGGGGCGACCACCGGCGCGCGCGCCGCGCTCCTTGGCGGCCCGGCCGTCCTGGCCTTCTTCAGCGGCGGCTATTTCGACCAGGCGCGCGTGTGGGCCGGTCTGGTCGCCTGGATTCTGGTGGCGGCGGCGTTTCTGCTCACGCCCCGGCCGCTGGCATTTGGGCGCAGCGGCCGCTTGGCGCTGCTGGCCCTAGGCGGCCTCGCGCTATGGACGCTGCTCTCGTTCACGTGGGCCCCGATCGCCGGCGATGCCTATCACGCCGGCCAGCGGGTCGTGCTCTACGCCGGCGGGACGCTGGCGGCCGCGGTGTTGCTGCGCGGACCCCGGACCCAGCGCGCGGTGGTGCCGGCGCTGGCGGTGGGCACGCTGGCGGTGATCGGCTACGGCATCTCCGAGCGCTTGCTGCCCGGCGTGTTGCACTTCTCGCACTCGATCAGTGCCCAGGGCCGTCTCGAGCAGCCGCTGACCTACTGGAACGCGATGGGCGAGCTCGCGGCGATCGGCTTCGTGCTCTGTGCGTCGCTGGCCGGCAGCGCCGCCCGTCCCCGGTGGCTGCGGGCGATCGCCGCGGCCGCCACGGCGCCGCTGGGGATGGGGCTCTATCTGAGCTTCTCGCGCGGGGCGCTGTTCGCCTGTGCCGCGGGGCTGGTGGCGCTGGTGACGCTGGCCCCGCGCCGCGAGCAGCTGCGCTCGATCGGGGTGGCGATCGCGGCGGGCGCGCTCGCGTCCGGCGTCGCGGCGTTGCTGCACGGCGTCGCCTCGCTCCGCGGAACGCTGCCCACCCGTGAGCATCAGGGCCTGATCGCGCTGCTGGCGCTGATGGCGATCGCGCTGTTCGCCGCGGGGGCCCAGTTCGAGTTGACTCGCCGGGAACGTACGGGCGACTTGCGCCTGCCTCGCCGGGCGCCGCTGATCGCGCTGGTGGCGATCTGCGCGGGGCTGGCGCTGGCCATCGTCGTCGGCGCCAAAGAGAGCTCTCGACAACCCCTGAGCGCTGGGGCCACCCGCTACGAGACGCTGCAGAGCAATCGCTACGACTACTGGGATGTGGCGCTGCGGGCCTTCGGCGACGAGCCGCTGCGGGGCGTCGGCGCGGGCGGGTGGGCGGTCTATTGGCTGCGCTACCGCCACATCAAGGAGTCGGCGCTGGATGCGCACTCGCTGCCGCTGCAGACCCTGGCCGAGCTCGGTCTGGTGGGCTTCGCCCTGCTCCTGGCGTTCCTCGGCGCCATCGGGTGGGCGGCCAGCGAGGCGCTGGCGCGAGCACCCGCCCTGGCCGCCGGGCTGACCGCGGGCTTCGTCGTCTGGCTCGCGCACGCCCCGCTGGACTGGGATTGGGAGATGCCCGGCGTGACCCTGATCGCGCTGGCGCTGGCCGGGGCGCTGATCGCGCTGGCCGGTACCCAGGGAAGCGTTCCCGAGGATGATCCGACGGGTCCAATTACACTCGTCCGCATGCCGCCGAGGGCCCCAAGATGATCGTCTTCGCCTCCGCGATCACCAAGCCGGACGTCTACCGCCGCTGCGCCGCGCCGGGCATTCGCCTGGCCGCTGAGCCCGATTCCGAGATCCACGAATTCGCCTCGATCGGCTCGATCTGCTCCTCCTACAACGCCGTGCTGGATGAGTTCGCCGGGCGTGAGGACCTCGAGGCGCTCGTGCTCGTCCACCAGGATGCCGAGATCGTCGATGCCAACTTCTGCGCGATCGTGCGCGAGGCGTTGAGCGATCCCGAGGTCGGGATCGTGGGGTGCGTCGGCGCGATCGACGTGCGCAGCATCGCCTGGTGGGAAGGCTCGGTTTCGCTCGCCTCGTTTGTCCATCGCTTCGACGAGCACGGCGGGGGCGACCTCCCGGCGTTCTCGTGGGCCTGGGACGAAGCCCCGCCCTACGCTCGCACGGGTCAGGTGGACACGCTGGACGGGTTCCTGCTGGTCCTCTCGCCCTGGACCGTGGGCAACGTGCGCTTCGATGAGTCGCTCGGCGCGCTGCACGGCTACGACTTCGACTTCTGCCTCCAGGTGCGAGCCGCCGGGCGGAAGGTGATGACGGCGGACTTCCGCGCGATTCACAACCACGCCCTGGAGCCGTTCAGCGACCCAGAGCCCTGGATCCAGGCCCACATGCAGCTGGCCGAAAAGTGGGACGGACGCATCCCCGGGGTCGGCACGGCCCCCGGAACCTGGGAGCAGCGAACCTACCGGGCGCTGGCGGAGCGCGACGCCGCCCGGGCGACCGACCACACCAACAACCTGCAGACCGAAGCGCGGATCCGTGCACTGGAGCTCGCGCTGGACGAGGCGACCGGCAGCATCTCATGGCGTATCACGGCGCCACTGCGCCGCGCGCGAGCCGTACGCGAACGGGTCCGCGGGATCGTCGCCGGCCGTCATCATTCAGCGCAACTCGCCCGCCCCGAAGCCGGCCCGGGCCGCAGTTGATCGCCTTCGCCTGCTCAGTCAGCGAGCCGGAGCCGTACCGCCGCTACGCCGAGCCGGGAATCTTGCTGGCCGCCGAGCCTGACTCGGCGATCTTCCCCTACGCCTCGGTCGGCACGATCGGCCGTAGCTACAACGTGTTGCTCGATGCCGCCGCGGCGCGCGAGGATCTCGAGGCCCTGGTGATCCTTCACCCCCACTCCGAGATCGTCGACGCCGGCTTCTGCCGCAAGGTCAGGCAAGCGCTGAGCGAGCCCGATGTCGCGGTGGTGGGTTGCGGTGGCGCGACGGACGTCAGCAGCATCGCCTGGTGGGACGGGGTCGTCAGTTCCGGCCAGGTCAAGCATCGCTATACCGAATACGGCGGGGGCGAAATCCCCGGCTACTCGTGGGCCTCGCCCCGGCCGGCCCCGGCGCCGGTGGACGCGGTCGACGGCTCTCTGCTCGTGCTCTCGGCCTGGGCGGTCCGCAACGTGCGCTTCGACGAGGGCCTGGTGCTCCACCACGGCTTCGATGTCGACTATTGCCTGCAGGTACGAGCCGCCGGGCGCAAGGTCATGACCGCCGACTTCGAAATCATCCAGCACCGCTCGCTGGAGGTCGTCGAAGAACCTGAGCTCTGGGTTGAGGCCCACGTGCAGATGGCCCAGAAGTGGGAGGGCCGGATGCCCGGACAGGAGCCGAGCTCGGCCGACTGGAAGCACCGCGCCCGTCGAGCCGAGGCCGAGCGAGAGGCCACGCGGGCCATCGTCTACTCCAAGCGACTGGCCATGGACGCCCGCGTCGAAGAGCTCGAACGCACGGTCAAGCAGACCACGAACACACGCTCGTGGCGCCTGACCGAGCCGCTCAGGCGCGTCAACCTGTGGCGGCGGGAAAGGGCCGAGCGAGGTTCGAGTTAGGCGACGCTCGTGGAGTGGCGCGGGGCCGGGCGGAGCTTGGGGCCGAACTTAACGAAGTACTGCTAGTCGCCCAGGACCCGGCGGATCTCGTCTTTGGAGACGATCGACTGCTCCTTGGCCACGCCGGCGCGGTCGCGCAGGCGGGAGAGCTGCTCGGCGACCGTGAAGGCGCTCGAGTCGAGCAGGCGCCGGAGCACCGCCTCCTGGCGGGCCTGGCGCTCGTGGAGCTTCCAGAGCTCGACGCGGAGGGCGTGCTCCTGGGCGATATGACGCACGCGGTTGCCCTCCAGGCGGGCGAGCTGCGGATTACGGTCCCAGGGGTCGAGGACCCGCGCCACGTCCTGCGCCCAGGGTGCGTCGTGGTGCCAGACCGCGCCGAAGCCGAAGAACGCCGGGACGACCACCAGTCGGAGCGCCTCGTCCTGCGCGACGAAGTCCTCGGCCGCGGTCAGCACCCCGTTGTGCGGGCCGCCTTCGCGGGCCGCCGATCCGGGATACGGGAGGCCGTCAGGGCGGACGCCGGGATCCTCCGGGAAGATGCCAGAACCGTCGCCGACCAGCGCCTGGCGGTACTCCTCGGGGATCTGACTCGGATCGAAGTAGTCGTCGCGGCGCCCGTGCGGCCAGCAGACGTCGTGGAACAGCAGCAGCGGCAGCTCGGCCCCGCTCGCCTGCTCGGCGATCAGCCGCAGCTCCTCACGGACCGTGTAGTAGTTGTGGTCGCCGTCGATGATCACGACGTCGGGAAGCGTGAGGCTCGGGAGCGCCGCCAGGCTGGTCTCGCGGATCAGCTCCAGCTCGGGCCGTTCGGCCGCCAGCGCGACGAGTTGATCCTGAGGCGACGGGTCGATCGCCACCACCCGCGCGCCCGATCGCTCCGCCCAGTCCACGATCAGCCGGGTCAGGTCACCGGCATAGGCTCCGATCTCGCCCACCGAGCGCGCCCCGACAGCGTCAAAGCAGGGCAGCATGAGCTCGGCATGATGCGCCATCGACGCTCCCCACTGGAGGGGATCGTTCACATAGGGATCGAATCTCAGGCCGACGTGTTCCACGAGGCGGGCAGTCTAATCAGCGGCGGCGTCTATAGCTGTTCCGCGATCCGCGGCGCCTCGCGCTGGAAGATCCAAACCGCCAGGACGCAGATGGCGATGTAGATCCCCAGCGGAGCCAGCAACTGGGCATAACCACCGGCCGCGGCGGCCGGTCCAGGCGCGCTCGGCTGCAGGATCCACTTCCGGGTCAGCTCGAAGATCGGGGCCAGCGGATTGAGCAGGATGATGTGCCTCAGGACGCCGTGCACGGCCGTGGCTGGATAGAGAATCGGTGTCGCGTAGAACAGCACGGTCGAGAAGACCGTCCAGATGATCGCGATATCGCGCAGGCGCGGGTACAGGGACGCCACGATCATCGACACGGCTGTGGTGATCACGATCAGCAGGGCCATGATCACCGGGAACAGCAGCCAGGTCCAGGTCGGGGCGATGCCGAACCCCAGGATGAAGATCACCACGACGACCAGGTTCAGGACGACGTTGAAGGTGCTGGTCAAGACAACGGCCAGCGGGATCACCAGGCGGGGGAACTGGGTCTTGCGCACGATCGCCTCCTGCCCGACGATCGAGCCGACGGCGGTCGTGGTCGCCTCCTGGAAGAACCCGAACAACACGATGTTTGTCAGCAACATGACCGAGTAGTGCGGCACCCCCGAGCCAAATCGGAAGATCTTGGTGAACACCACCAGCAGCACGCCGAACAGCATCAGCGGCCGCGCGAGCGACCAGAGGTAGCCGAGCGCCGTCCCGAAGTAGGTCTGCTTGAACGAGGTGACCGCGATCACGTAGAGCAGGTCCCTCGAGCGCCGCCATCCGCCACCGAGCGCCGAAGGACCGGGCACGTCCTTGAGGACCAGCTCCTCGCTCATGGGCGGGGCGCTGGGTCGGACAGGGCCTCGACGGTGGTCTGCAGCGAGACGAGGCCGTGCCGGGGGGCAGTGCCGTAGACCACGAAATGGAGCAGGCGCAGACCCTGGACCGTGATGTCGCCCATCTCGCGATCCCGGCGGATCCAGCAGTCGATCGTGTAGCGGCCCGGCACGAGCGCGTTCTCGATCTCGCCGGTCAGCCGGACCCGCTGCCCCTCGGCCAGCGTCTCGTGGAGGATCCGGGTGAACCCGAACACCACGACGTGATCCTCGTTCATCACGTGGATCACGAACACAGGCTCGCTGAGCTCCCGCGCGGCCTCGAGCACCACATCCAGCACGATCGGAACCCGCTGCTCGAGGTTCGAGACGGGCACGCCGCCCTCGTCGAGCAGCCGGGCGTGAACCATCCGTCCGTTGATGTCCACCTCCGCCCCCTCGGCGGGCTCGATCAGCTTCCCGTCGTCGGTGGCTTGGCCCGCGAAGTTCAGCCGGTAGTAGGCGAGCGCCGCGTCCTCGGGGTCGCCGATGTACTGCATCTCGCCGTCGTGCAGGACCATCGCGCGATGGCAGAGCGACTGGACGGTCGACATATCGTGGGTCACCAGGACGATAGTTCTGCCGGCCTCGCGCCGCTGATGGAAGACATCCATGCATTTCTGGCCGAACGCCGCGTCGCCGACGGCCAGCACCTCGTCGATCAGCATGATGTCGGCGTCCGCCTGGACCATGATCGAGAACGCCAGCCGGACCATCATGCCGGACGAGTAGTTCTTGACCTTGAGATCCACGAAGTCCCGCAACTCGCCGAAGTCGAGCACCGCGTCAAGGCTCATGGCCGCCTCTCGCCGGCTGAGCCCCATCAGGACGCCGTTGAGCTGACAGTTCTCCCGTGCGGTCAGCTCGGGGTTGAAGCCAACCCCGAGCTCGATGAACGGAGCGACCCGGCCCGCCATGCGCACCCGCCCCGTGTCGGGGCGGTAGATGCTGGAAAGAATCTTGAGCAGCGTGCTCTTGCCGGACCCGTTCCGTCCGACGATGCCGAAGAACTCCCCCTGATGGATGTCGAAGCTCACGTCCCGCAGAGCGGAGAGCATCCGATATTCCGCCCTGGAGAACGGGTGCGTCACCCGCTCCTTGAGCGTGTCCATCTTGTGCTCCGGAATGCGAAACGTCTTCGAGAGGTTTCGAACCTCGATCACCACGGCGCTGGATCCGGCGCGGGCGCGGATGCCCTTGGCCATTCGGGGCCGCTGAGCCGCCTCGCTGTTGATGGTCGTGGGATTAGCCATACACGGTGTGGCCGACGGTCGCGAGAGCCGGCGGCGGGTGTCGCGGCTAAGAGTAGTGGTCCGAGGCGAACACGCCTGTTGGCCGATAAAGTTCGGGCCGGATGATGGCCCCCGAGCTTGCCGAGTCGCCGGCGACGGCACCCGCGGGCCCTTCGCCCCGGAGGATGGAATTCTCGATTGGCCCGGTGTCCGCGCCGGTGCTGGCGGTCGTCGTGCTGTCCGCCTTCGGAATCGTGCTCCGGTTCATCGTCGCGCACCAGTCGCTGTTCGCCGACGAGCTCTCGACGTATTGGATTTCCGCCACTCACAGCCTCGGCGGGGTCATGTCCCTGATGTACGGGACGAAGGCGATCCCACACGCCGAGATCACCCCGCCGCTGTACTTCGTCGCCGCGTGGTTCACCTCCCAGCTCGGCCATTCTCCCGAGTTGCTGCGGGCACCCTCGCTCGCCGCCGGAATCCTGACCATTCCGGTGGTCTATCTGCTGGGGGTCCGGACCGTCGGTCGCCCGGCCGCGCTGCTGGGCACCGCCTTCACCGCGCTGTCGCCGTTCATGATCTATTACTCGGCGGAGGCGCGCAGCTATGCGGTGATGATGCTGCTCGTCACCCTCTCGACGCTGGCCATGCTGCTGGCGGTCGATCAGCGCCGCCGACGTTGGTGGATCCTTTATGCGGTCTGCTCGTGCGCGGCGGTCTACACCCACTACACGTGCGTCTTCGTACTCGGAGTTCAGTTCCTGTGGCTCGTCTGGGCGCACCCAGAGAGCCGCAAGCCGGCGCTGCTGGCGAACGTGGCCGCGGTGATCGGCCTGCTCCCGTGGGCGAGCGGCATGATCAACGACCTCCACTCGCCAACCGCCTCCATTCTCTCGGCGCTATCGCCGTTCACGCTTCACACGGTGTGGATCACGCTGGGGCACTGGGCGATCGGCTTCCCCTACACGGAGATCCGGGGGCTGAAGGGCCTGCCCGGCCGCCCGGCCCTGGTTCTGGACGGCCTGGCGGCGCTGGTCACGCTGGCCGGCATCGCCCTCCCCGAGCGCCGCCAGACCGTCAAGCTCTGGGTGACGCAGCTCGACCGCCGGGTGGTTTTGATCTTTGCCCTCGCGCTGGCCGCTCCGGTGGGCGAGGCCCTGGTCAGCGCCGTCGGCACGCAGCTGTTCGGCGTGCGGAATCTGGCTTCCTCGTGGCCCGCGCTCGCGCTGTCCGCTTCGGCGCTGCTGATCGTGCTGGCCGGGCCGAGGCTCCGAATCGTGGCGATCGTCCTGGCGATCGCCGGATTTACCCTGGGCGCGGCCAGGATGCTGAGCACCCATTATCAACGGACCGACTTTCGCGCCATCGCCGGCTTCATCGACAGTCAGGCCCGGCCGGGGGATGTCGTGATCGACGCCACCGGCGGACTCAGCCCGGGGCCCCTCACCGGTCTTGACGTCACGCTGCGGCGCCATCTGCCGGTCTTTCGCGCCGGCGCCCCCCAGGAGCGGGCTCACCCCTTCAGCATCTTCGACGCCTACGTCAGCCCCGCTGAAGCCGTCCGGCACGCCGTGACCGCGGCGCACGGCGCTCGGGTGTTCCTCATGTTCTACACGGGCCTCCCGGGCACGGAACCGATCGTCTATCCATTCCCGGCTCGATATCGCCTGGTGCAGACCCGCACGTACCCCGAGTTCGTCGGCGTCACGCTTGAGGTGTATGCGCCCGCCGGCGGGTGAAGCCGTGGCGAGCGCGACGCGCGAGCCACGTTCCGAGCACCGCGCGCCCGCCTCGACCTCGAGCGGTGGCGGCGAGGCGTCCTTCGGACCGGCGCTGCTCCTCACGGTGACGCTGGCCTTCGCCTGCTTCCTGGTGGTGATGCCACTTGTGCTGCTGGTGGTCCACCCCCAGGTCGGCGGCCTCGGCGCCGATGCGAAGTACCTCAATCAACAGAGCCAGAACGCAAAGACCGCCCTCTATCTGGGCTCGTTCGCGATCATCCTTCCGCTCGCGCTGATCTGGGCGCCGCGGTTAGCCGATCGGGTTCGGCGCGGAGCCAATTCGACCTCGCTCCCGGCGATCGCCGGCGGCTTGGCGGGCGGACTCGCCGTGATGCTGCTCGCCGTCCGCCTCTCGGCCCACCTTCCATGGGGGGCCGGGGTCGGCCCGTTGCTGGCCGGGGCGCTGGTCTGGTGGATCCTCGCGGGTCTGGCGCTCCGACGAGCGATCCGGCGTCCCTGGAAGCTGTTCGAGCGCTCGCCGCCATCGGGCCGCCTCCCGGCCCTGGCGGTCTGGGGCCTCGCGTTCGGAGCGGTGCTGTGCGTGACGCACGTTTCGACCCTCACGCTCGTGCCTCTGGTGGTGGGCGCCCTGCTCGTACTGGGGCTGCTTGCGCTGGGAGACCGGATCAGGCTGCCCAAGCTCGCCCGCTGGCAGTTGATCGTGGTCGATGTCGTGGCCCTCATCCTCGTGCTGCTGGCCGTGCCCAACGTCGTGATCTATCACTCCTCCTCGGGCCCGCCGGGCTCGATCTTCCAGCCCGGAATCATTCAGTTCCAGCAGGACTGGATCATCGGGCCGGCCAACCAGCTGCGCGGGGGCGGGGCGTTGCTGGTCAACTCGCCGTCCTCGCAATACGGCGTCGGGATGCTGTATTTCCTGGCCGGGTGGTTTCACCTGGCCCCGATCGGCTACGGCACGTTCGGGCTCCTCGATGGGATCCTCACCGCCCTCTTCTATGCCACCGGCTACTGCGTCCTGAGGCTGGCCGGCGTCGGACGCCTGCTGGCCGGATCGGCGCTGGCGCTCGGCGTGGTGGCCTTTCTCTACGACCTCGTCTACGCGGTCGGAGCGCTGCCGGAGCAGGGGCCGTTGCGGTTCGGGCCGCCGATCGCGCTGATCGTCTTCGCGGTGGCCGCCGCCCGCTGGCCGGGCCGGTCCTCCCTGTGGCGCGCCGCCGCCTTCGCGGTGCTGGGCGTGGCTTCGGTGTGGGCGCTCGAGGCGTTTGCCTACACGGCGCTGACCTTCGTGGCGATCGTGGCCATGGACGCGTGGCTGCGCGAGCCGGCCGACCGTCTGCGCTATGGGCTGAGGCAGCTCGGACTCGGGGCGGCCACCTTCATCGCCGCGCACGCGATCTTCGCGCTGGCCACGCTGGCCGGCAGCGGGCATCTGCCCGACTGGGGGCAGTACCTGGCCTTCATCCACGAACTTCTGCTCGGCGGGCGTGAGGGTTCGATCACCTACGGATTCGACAATTGGTCGCCCGGCCTGGCCCTCGGCGCGGCCTGCCTGGCCTCCGCTGCCGCGATCGTGATGCTCGTCCGCCGGGCCCCCGCCGTCGCCGCGGCGGAGCGGCCCCGGATGATCGCCCTGACCGGCTGTACCGCATTCGCCATCGCCGTATTCAGCTACACCGACAACCGCTCCTCGACGTACCTGCTGCTCTACGTCGCCCTGCCGATCCTGTTGGCGGCCACGCTGTGGCTCGATCTGCTGCTGCGAAGCCGGTCGGCGGTGTCCCGGAGCCTGCGGCGGGGCGGACTCGCGTTCTGCCTCTCGGTGGCCCTGTTACTGATCGCCGCCGCCTGGCCTCAGGTCGGGGCGCATTTCCGCGACTCGGCGCTCGCGCACGCGTATCCGAGCGGTGGTCTCCACGCGGCGCTCGTCCGGCTCTGGCACTCGCCGACGATCGATCCCCGGGCGCCCGACGGCGAGCGGCTGCTGGCCCGCTACATCCCGGGCAAGCGGGCCATGGTCGTGCTGACCGGAGAACCCGATCTGGCCATCGAGATCCTGATGCGGAGCAAGCGCACCAACTCCCTGTTCATCGGCGATCCGAACATGGATGGATTCGTGCCCTCGGTGTGGATCCCCAAGATCAGGCGCGAGCTGGCTCAGCTCCGCCCCGGCGACCGCCTGCTCACCGACACGACCGCAGCGGCCGCGATCGCCTTCCTACGCGCGCACCCGCGCGTCGATCCGCTCAAGGTGTTCACCGCCCCGGGATCGCCCCAGCTGAACTGGATCCTGCGCGAGCTCGACAAGCGGTTCGTGCTCCGCCCGATTCAGCAGGATCCGAACGGGCTGGTCGTCGCCCAGCTCGTCGCCCGCACCTGACCCGTCTGACCTCCGGCACCTGACCCTCCCGCCGGCGACCCGCCGCCACGCGGCCGGGGTCGGTCTCACTTCGTGGCGAGGACCACGTTGTGAGCGGCGAAGCGCTTCACGCCGGGCGTCTTCTCGAACGCCCGCTCGGCGACCGCGGCGGCGCCAAGCGCCGCCGGGGGGATGAAGTCGGGCACGATCCCGAGCTGGGCGGAGAGGAGCACCCGCCCGCCCGCGGCGCGCAGGCCGTCGAGCAGCTCGGCCTCGGGGATCAGGCGCTCCTCGCCGGTGTCCTGGGGCACGCGGGCCATGAGCCGGGCCCAGTACGGGTTGCGCGGGTTGTGATCCCACACCAGCACGCGTCCCCCGGGCCTGACCACTCGCACCATCTCCGCCAGCGTCTGACGGACATCCTCCGGGTCGGCGATGTGATGCATCACCGCGACTGTGAGCACGAGATCGAAGCTGCCGTCCTCGAACGGGAGCGCCGTGCCCGACCCCTTCAGCGCCTGCACCCCCGGCGTCCGCTCGCGCCAGACCTCGAGCATGCCCTCGGAGGGATCGACCCCTGACATCTGGTAACCGGCGCCCGCCAGTCGCTCGGCCAGGATCCCGGTCCCGCACCCGACATCGAGCCCCTCGCCACGCGGGCAGTGCTCGACCACGAACCGAGTCCGCTTGCGCAGGTAATGCTCGACCACGTGGGCCGGCAGCGACTCGTCGTACTCGGTGGCGATCGAGTCAAAGTGAGAGCTGCTCATGCCTCTCCTCGGTGGGAGCAGCCTGGGGCTTGACCAGCGCCGGTGGCCGCTCGCGGCGCCAGCGAGACGAGAACCGGGAGCGGACGACCAGCTCGATCATCCTCAGACCGACCAGCACGGCCTTCAGCTGGTTGCCGGTCACCGACGACTCGCCCACCCGCGGGAGGTAATTGATCGGCACCTCGACGAACCGGGCGCCCGAGAGAATCGTCAGCACCATGATCTCGGCTCCGGCGTGGCTGCCGCCGACCTTCATCCGGCCGGCTACATGCTCGGCCGTCTCCCGGCGCAGCAGCCGGTAGGTGCAGCCCACGTCGCTCAGGTGGCTCGTATTGAAGAGCGCCTCCATCAGCTTGGCCACCGCCCAGTTCCCCCAGCGCAGGAAGGTGGCCATGTTCGCGTCGTGCCAGATCAGCTCGGCGGTGGTGCGCGTCCCGAACACAACGTCGCATTCGGTGCTGTACACCAGCAGCTTGAGGATGTCCTCCGGCAGGAAGGTGCCGTCCGGCTCGGCCAGCACGATCAGGTCGCCCCGGGCCTCCAACAGGCCGCGTCGCGTCGCGTGCCCGTAGCCCTGGAGCGGCTCGCGGACGATGCGAGCCTTCGTCTTGGCGACCTCCTCGTCGGTCCCCGCCTGCGCGTTGTTGTTGACCACGACCACCTCGTCGACCAGACCGGTCGCGAAGAAGCCGTCGATCACGCCGCGGATCGAGTCGCGCTCTGCATAGGTCATGAGCACTACCGAGACTTCTTTCCCGTTCCACATCAGGTGTTCCCTTGGCCCGCTCTGGACGCGGCGGCGGATTCTAGTGCGGCGTTCCGAACGTCGAACTAGGGACCTGCGCTCCTTGATTAACCCGGGTTACGCGCGAAGGCCCAGACCTGCACCGGCAGGTCGGGTTCGTCGCGCAGCGAGTGCCAGCGCCGGTAGGCCGGCCACAGATCGAAGTTGCCCACGATCACACGGCGATTGCCCCAGGAGCCGATCGTCTCGACCACGAGCCCGGAGGACTCCAGCAGCGTCCGCAGCCCCCGCGGCGTGAAGCGCCAGTAATCCCGCATACCGTACGCAGGCAGCTCGTGGACCCGAATCAGGAACGGCGTCGAGACGATCACGTGGCCGCCGGGCGTGCACAGTCCTCGCAGATTCTCCGCGGCCTTGAAGGGGTCGATCACGTGTTCGATCACCTGCTCGCAGATGACGACGTCGTAGCGGCCGCGATTCTCCAGCGGAGCGCAGAGGTCGAACTCGGGGAAGTTCAGGCTGGTGAACGTCCGCCAGGGCTTGCCCGCATACGCATCCCCGCTGATTTCCGCGGCGGTCAGGTCTGCCGGGCCGATCGCGTCGATGTGTTGGCTGACCGCCGCGTTCAGCGTCACCCGCTGCCATTGCTCGGATCCGGACGTGGCCTCGGGCAGCAGGACGCCGTCGCGGGCGCCACGTAGCCTGGCGGCGGCCTGGGTCAGGCCGGCTGCCGCCCGCTGCATCAGAAGACGTTGCGCCATCCGGGCTGGATCTCCTCGAGCTGGATCTCGAGACCCTCGAAGCAGCTGTCCTCATAGAACCAGCGCTCGAACTCGGCGTCCTCGGTGATCTGGTTGTGAAGCGCCCAGCGCTGCTCCGTGTCGAGGTCGGCCCAGCGGCGATTCTGGCGCGAGCGGTGGCGGGCGAGACAGATCTCGTAGTCCATCCGGTGCAGGTGGATCAGGCGCAGGTCGGGGTCGAGGTTGTATTGATAATCAGCCCGGCCGTGGAAACCCGCCCGCCACTCGATCGGCGCGGTCGTGACCGCCGCCTTGTCATAGCCGCCGTTGTGGAACCACTGGTGTCGCTGGCTCAGGATCGGTCGACTGAAATCGAACGAAGGCTCGCGGGTCTTGTCGTGCAGCAGCTCGTAGCCGAGGCAGTTCACCCACTCCTCATCGAACCCGTCGAGGTAATCGCCGAGCGGGCCGAGCTGAGGAACCGGCGCGATGAACTCATCGACGTCGGTGACCAGGACGACGTCATAGCGCCCGATCAGCTCGTGCTGGAGCGCCTGGATGGTGTCTCGCGTCCATAGCGCATCGACCCCGTCACGGGGAGTCTGAATCCGCACGAAACCCTCTCGGTCGGTCGACCCGTCCGTCGAATCGTTGTCGAGCACGTAGATGTCCTCAGGCTTGAAGAAGCGCGAGTAGTAGCCGAGCCACAGCGGCAGGAACACGGGCTCGTTGTAGACCATCGTGATGATCGCGCGGCTGCGGCGACCGCGTGACCGGGCACGTGCCGCGAACTGCTCCCTGTGCTGACGCCGCTGTTCACGATGATGCGCGAACCACGGCGCCATCGGATGATCCGGACTGTCGAGCGGTTCGAGGACGACGTCGCCTGGCGGCGTTTCCCCCCAGCTCATGTGATCGGCAACCTAGCTAGACCGCGATCGGTGCGTACTTTGCCGGAAACCCGGAGGCGCCGAAGAACCAGCTCTCGATCGCGAAGCGCGGCTTGGGCATTGACGGATCCGAGCCGGTCTCGTGGAGGAAGAGCTCGTCGAAGAACAGCGCGTCGCCCGGCTCGAAGATCGGACTGAGGATCCGCCGGTCGCCCGCGGCTTCCTCGGCCTTGGTCTGCGACACCTGCGTATCCAGGGTCGCCTCCTCCGTCTGCGTCGTCACGTAGCGATCCAGGCGGCGCGGGACGATGTTGAGCCCCGGGGCCTCGTCACCGCAGCGCGAAAGCGAGAGCCAGAGGTTCAGCGCGCGTACCGGCCCCATGAATTTGCCGTCCTGGTGCCAGGTGCCCGGTACCGATGGCTCGGCCTTACGCAGCGTCGTCTTGTGCATGGACATCAGCGCCGGCTCGCCGAGGTAGCCCGAAACCAGCCCCGGCAACCCGGCGGCCCGGAACATCTCGTGCATCTCGAAGCTCAGCCTGGGCGAGTCAGCCGCGTAGACGCCGCCGCCCATCTTGATCCACTGCCGCCAGACCCAGGGATCGAAGGACGGGTGCATAACAAATTCCTCGTAATAGCCCTCGGCGGCGGATTGATCGGCGTCGTGGCGCTCCCGTTCCTCGAACGTTCGGTCGATCTCGGCGGCGAAGCGCAGCGCCTCGGTGGGATCGACCACGCCTCTGACCAGCAGACAGCCGTCGCGCAGGATGCCGGCACGGAGCAACTCGGGTGTCACGTCACGGGCGTCGATCGACGGTAGATCGCCGTCGAATTCCGGCAGGCGGTCGTCGTCGGGCGCCGGGTGCTCGGGATCGCTCGGGGCGCCGTCCAGGTAGCGCATCCCAGCCAGATGGCGAAGCCAGAGCAAGCGTCGCTCGGTGGCGGCACTGCGCTCCGCGCGATTGGCCCGGGCCAGCCGCTCGATCTCCGCCAGCAGCTCCTGGTCGCTTCCGTCGAATTCCTCCTTGGGAGCGACCGGCTCGACGACCGGCGGCTCGACGGCCGGCGGCCCGACGACCGCGGGCTCCTCGGCCACCGCCGCCGGACGCGCCTCGCCGGATTTGCGCGTGAATAGTCTCAAACCGCGATCGGCGAGTACTCGCGGGGGAACGCGGATCCACCGAAGAACCAGTTCTCCAGCGCGAAGCGGGGATTCGGCATTGAGGGGTCTGAGCCCGTCTTGTGGAGGAACAGATCGTCGAAGAACAGGGCGTCCCCCGGCTCGAAGATCGGGCGGATGATCGGCTTGTCCCCGGCGGCATCTGCAGCTGCGCGCTCGGAGACCTGGTAGTCGAGCATCGCCTCGTCGGTCTGGGCCTGCACGAGGTGCTCGAGCCGGCGCGGGACGATGTCGAGTCCGGGTGCCACGTCTCCGCAACGGGATAGGGACAGCCACAGGTTCAGTGCCCGCACCTCACCCATGAACCGTCCGTCCTGATGCCACGCTCCGGCCACCGAGGGCGCGGCCTTGCGGAGGGTCGTCTTCTGATCCGAGATCAGCGGCGGTTCGCCGAGATAGTCGTGCACAAGTTCCCGCAGGCCCGCGGCTCGGAACAGCTCCATCATCTCGAAGGCCAACCTCGGGCTGTCGGCCGCTAGCACTCCGCCGCCCAGCTTGATCCAGTCCCGGCCGATCTCTTCACCGGAACCCGGGAGTGGCTGGAACTCTTCGTAGTAGCCATCGGCCGCCGTTTCGCCCGCGTCGTGGCGCTCACGCTCGTCAAAGGACCGATCGATCTCGGCCGCGAACCGAAGCGCCTCGTCGCGGGGGACGAGGCCCTTGACGAGCAGGCAGCCGTCGCGCAGGATCCCCGCCCGCAACAGCCCCGGGGTGACGTCCTTGCCGTCGATCTCAGGTAACCCGGCTTCCACGGTCGGCAGGCGTTCGACATCAGGGGTGGGATGTTGAGGGCTGCTCCCGGCGGTCCCAAGCCGGCGCACGCCGAGGTGGTGGCGTAGCTCGATGATCCGTCGCTCGGTGGCGGAGCTGCGCTGGGCTCGGTTCTTGGCGCTGAGGCGTTCGATCTCGGCGGCGAGTTCCTCATCGCTCCCTGCGAACTGCGCATTCAGCGGCTCGGCGACCGCGGTATTGCCCTCGCTCTGCTGACCGTTCTTGCGTCTGAAGCTCCAGATACGGCTCAAAATATCACGGCCCTTTCACGTGGTCCGGTTGTCGCTGTGACTGCTGCGTCGGGCCGGCGCGCCGACGACAGTCGTTCCGGCGGCCACGTCATCGACGACCACCGCGTTGGCGCCGATCTGAGCGCCTTCGCCGACTCTCACCCCACCGATGATTTTCGCGCCCGTTCCGATGCTGACATTCGACTCGATGGTCGCGCCCATGACATCACCGGCGCGAAGCCCGATCGTAACGAACGGGGCGATCACGGCTCCGGAATGGATCTCCACCAGGCCGTCGGCCACGAACTGGCCGTGAAGGATGTAGACGCCCGGGTGGATCACCACCGGGTCGCCGATCGAGATCTGGGCGAGCGCCATCGCCAGACGGTGGGCCAGCCGCGGCAGGATCGGCACCCCGAGCGCCTGCATACGGGCCTTGGCTCGGTACAGGGCCTGGGCCAGGAAGGCGTCGCTGACCCACGCCAGGCGCGCGATCTGCGCCGCGGCGTCGAGCCGTGAGCGGAACTCGTAGCGCTCGCCGCGGTGCAGCGCGGTCACCCGCGCGTCGGCGGTGAGCGCCTCCCGCAGTCCCGGATGACGGGCTCTGAGGGCCCGCCAGAACTCCTCCTGCGACGCGCGCTGGTCGCCCTTGACCTCTGCTGCGGGTTGCCTCACGAACGCGTCAGGGTAGCCGAGAGTCACGGTTTCCGAACAGGTGCCGCCGGGCGGCTCTCGTCTGGTAAGGCCCGTCCGGTGAGACCCGTGGGGTTGGCAGCGTGCGTGCGCCAGGGCGGCCCGGTCGGTCGTGGACGAACTTCTTTCGATGAAGAGCGAGGGGGAGATGTGCTGCCGGATGTGGTTGCGCTCCACGGCAGAGCCCCCCTTCGGGAGGCCGCGAGTCGGTCACGCCTGAGGGCGGCGGGCGCGAGCCCGGCCCCGCAAGCGACTTGGAGTCAGTTCTACCTGCATATGAGGGAAAGATGACTCCAAGTGGGTTCCTCGCGCGCCGGGCGGAGCGGACCGCGTCGCCGGCCCAGCGCGCGCGAACCTTGGCGCGATCTGCACCTGTGGGGTGCATTCCCCGCCAAACCTCGATCGATGGCGTTTGACCACGGCCCAGCGGGCGTAATTCGCCATTGTTCGCCGCCGTGCACGGTGAATCAGCCCCGAATCTGCCCTTTACGGACGCCAGCCCGCGCCATCCCTCGCAAGCCTTCACCCTTCATCGAAGAAGTTCATCAAAGACTCACCCGCGAGGCGCGTCCAGACGCCGTCAGAGCGGAAAAGGAATTTGAGGAACGTTGCACTACGCTGGCCGCGTGTCGCCCGCCACCCTCCGAGTGCAGCTGGAGTGCGAGCTTCCGCAGGAGCTGTCGGTTGGTCGCGGGAGCGCGCTGTTCGTGTGCGGTTGGTGCTTCTCCCCCGAGGCCAGGATCCGCTCGCTGGAGCTCCGCGTGGACGGAAATCCGCAGTCCCTGATGGCCCACGGAATGCCGCGGCTTGACCCGTTCCGGATGCTCCACCCGGACCTCGACCCCTACGCCACCGAGGGCCTCGAGCGCGACCCGGGCTCCCCCGAGGATCCGCTCATGCACAGTTACCGCAGCGGGTTCTGGGGCATCGCGCGGATCGAGGGCCCCCGTCCCGATGGCGAGCTGGCACTCGCGGTGCGGGCGGAGCTGGAGGGCGGAGGCGAGGTCATCCAGGAGCTCGCCCGGATCGCGCTCGTATCCCCGCCGGCTCCGCCTCCCGCCACCTGGCCGCTGGACGCGAGCGGCCCGAAGGTGGCGATCTGCATGGCCACCTTCAACCCGCCCCAGGCGCTGCTGTCGGCCCAGATCGACTCGATCAAGGCCCAGACGCATCGCAACTGGGTCTGCGTGATCAGCGACGACTGCTCCACGTCTGAGCGCTACGCCGCGATCCGCGACGCGGTGGGCGACGACCCACGCTTCGTGCTCTCGCGCTGCCCGCGACGGCTCGGCTTCTACCGCAACTTCGAGCGCGCGCTGACGCTGGCCCCGGCCGACGCTGAGTACGTCGCGATGGCGGACCAGGACGACTCCTGGCACGCCGACAAATTGACGGCGCTGATGGCCGAGCTCGGCACCGGGCAACTCGTCTACAGCGACGCCCGCGTCGTGTCCCGGGACGGCAGGCTGATCTCCGACACCTGGTGGAACCTGCGCCGCAACAACCACTCGAGCCTGCTTTCGCTGCTCGTGGCCAACGCGGTCACCGGCGCCGCCTCGCTGCTGCGCCGCGACGTCCTCGACTACGCGCTGCCGTTCCCGCCGGCGCAGTTCGCCCATTTCCACGACCACTGGATCGGACTTGTCGCGCTGGCCCTGGGCGAGATCGAGTTCGTGGACCGCCCGCTCTACGACTACGTGCAGCACGGCGACGCGTCGCTGGGGCATGCGGCGGCGAACGAGATGACGTCGCTGCGAGACCGGCTCCGCCACCAGCGCTCACCGGCCGAGCGCGTGCGGATGTGGCGGCTGCACTACTTCGTCGACGTGTGTCGGCTGCAGCAGTTCGCGACGATGCTCGAGTTGCGTTGCGGGGACCGGATCGTGCCCCGCAAGCGCCGCGAGCTCGACCGCTTCCTGCGGACCGACGACTCGCTGCCCGCGGTCGGCCGCCTCGCGCTGCGCGGGGCTCGGGAGCTGCTGGGCACGCCCGAGACGCTGGGCGCCGAATGGATGCTGTTCCACGCGTTCGCCTGGCGCCGGCTGCTCGCGGCCAGCGCCCGCGACCGGCCGAGCGCAAGGTTCCGGCTCGACGCGCTGCCACCGCCCAAGCTGATCATGGAGCCCGGCAAGAAGGCGATCCACCAGAGCGCGGCGGCCGTGGCGGACAAGATCGAGCCGCTGCGCTGGGCGGTTTCTGATGATGCACCGGCCCGGATCAATCTGATGATCCCGACGATCGATCTGCTGCACTTCTTCGGCGGCTACATCGCCAAGCTCAACCTGGCCCGGGCGCTGGCGGCGCGAGGCTTGCGTGTCCGCATCATCACCGTCGATCCGGTCGGCCCGCTGCCCAGCGACTGGAGGCGCACGCTCGAGTCCTACAGCGGGCTCGAAGGGTCCTTGGATCAGGTTGAGGTGACCTTCGGCCGCGAGTCCTCCGGGATCGAGGTCAGCCGCGCCGACAGCTTCATCGCGACCACCTGGTGGACCGCGCACATCGTCCAGCACGCGACCCGGGCGCTCGAGCGCGAACGCTTCGTCTATCTGATCCAGGAGTACGAGCCATTCACGTTCCCGATGGGAAGCTATGCCGCGCTGGCGGCCGAGTCCTATCGCTTCCCGCATTTCGCGCTGTTCTCCAGCGAGCTGTTGCGGGGCTACTTCCGGGCCCACGGAATCGGGGTCTACCGCGCAGGCGAGGCGGCGGGAGACGGCGCCTCGGCGGCGTTCGAGAATGCGATCACGCCGGTGCCGCCACCCACGGTCGGGGAGCTTGCCGCCCGGGAGCGCCGCCGGCTGCTGTTCTACGCCCGGCCGGAGCCACACGCGGCGCGGAACATGTTCGAGCTCGGCCTGCTCGCTCTGTCCCGGGCGCTGCAGGAGGGTGCATTCGAGGGTGGCTGGGAGCTCCACGGAATCGGGACGGTCGACCGAGGCCGTCGAATCCCCCTCGGCGGCGGGGCGGCGCTTGACCTGTTGCCGCGCTTGGACCAGGGCTCCTACGCCGAGCGGCTCCGTGAGCACGACGTCGGATTGGCGCTGATGTACACGCCACATCCGAGCCTCGTGCCGATCGAGATGGCCTCGGGCGGCATGCTCACCGTGACCAACAGCTTCGAGAACAAGACCCCCGAGGCGATGGCCGAGATCTCGTCCAACCTGATCACCGCCGAGCCGACGATCGAGAGCATCGCGGCCGCATTGGGGGCGGCGGCGGCCGGGAGCTCCGACTTCGAGCGGCGGGTTCGGGGGAGCAGCGTACGGTGGGCCGGCAGCTGGGAAGAGGCGCTGCCCGAAGAGCTGCTCGACCGTGTGGTGGCGGCTCTCGGACGGCTGGATGCGGCACCCGCCTGAAGCGGCCGCCACGGCGCCGGATGCTCAGGGATGCCTGAGCGTGAGCCTCGGATCGAGCGCGCCCAGCCGCGCCACCGCATGGTTGGCCACGGAGACGTTCGGGGTCGCCTCCGCGAGCAGCAGCCAGGCCTCCAGGTTCATCGGCTCGCGGCGCACGACGCTCTGGACGATCCGCGTCGCCCGCGTCCGATCGTGCTCCAGCAGCGCGGCCTGGCCTCGCAGCAGATCGACCTGCAAGTCGGGGTTGAGCGTCCCGGCCGAGCGCAGCAGGGCTTGGGCGTGCGCCACCTCCGCGCGGTCGGGGCTGCTCTGCCCGGACAGGATCGCCGTCGCCCGGCTGGTGTCACGGACCTGGCGGATACCGAGCGCGAACCAAGCGCACACGACGATGGCGAGCACGAGGCCGACGGAGCGAGCGATCACCCGCCAATCATCCAGGATCGCGGCCCTCGGCGACGTGGTGCGGCCTTGACCCCGACCGGCCCGTCGATCTCGGTTGTGATCCCGAACTGGAACGGCCGAGGCTGGCTCGCGGGGTGCTTGGGGGCGCTGGCCGCCCAGGACCGCGCCGCGACGGAGGTGATCGTGGTCGACAACGGCTCTCGCGACGGGTCGGTCGAATACCTGGAGTCCGAGCATCCGGCGGTGCGGCTCGTGGCGCTGACCGAGAACACGGGCTTCGCCCACGCTGCCAACCGTGGGATCGAGGCGGCCGCGGGCGAGCTCGTGGCGCTCGTGAACACCGACGTGGTGCTGAGCGCCGATTGGCTGGCCCGTACGAGCGCGGCTCTGGTGGCCGACCCACAGGCCGCGGCTGTGGCCTGCAAGATGCTGTCGCTGTCGGAGCCCAGCCGGGTCTACGACGCCGGCGACGTCCTGCGGCGCGACGGTGCGTGCGAGCAGCGCGGGCGCTTCGGTCTCGACGACGGCCGCTGGGACACCGCGGGAGAGGTGTTCGGTGCCTGTGCCGGCGCGGCGCTCTACCGCCGCGACGCGCTGCTCGAGATCGGCGGC
Source organism: uncultured Solirubrobacterales bacterium (assembly GCA_963808605.1). Taxonomy (GTDB): domain Bacteria; phylum Actinomycetota; class Thermoleophilia; order Solirubrobacterales; family Solirubrobacteraceae; genus Palsa-465. The sequence goes on along the minus strand of CAWEGQ010000007.1, from coordinate 79,913 downwards.
TTCGACCAGCGCTACTTCGCCTACCTGGAGGATGTCGATCTCGCCCTGCGCCTGCGGCTGGCCGGTTGGCGCTGCCGCTATGAGCCCGTGGTCGCGCTGCACGCCGGTGAGGGCTCCTCGCACCAACTCCAGGGCGGCCATCATTTTCTGGTCACCCGCAACACGATCCTGCTCGTGGCCAAGGCATTCCCGCTGCGCTGGTTGCCGCTGGTCGGCTACCGGCAGCTCGGCTGGGCCTGGCACGCCCTGCGCGAACGCAGGTTGGGCAGGCACGTACGCGCGCTGGCGGCGGCGATCCCGATGGTGCCGGGCGCGCTCCGCGAGCGCCGCGGGCTGCTGGGCGGCGCCCGGGTGTCGATCGACGCCGCGGTCCCGTCCCGGCCAATTCGCGGCCCGCGCGCCGGTGGATACCGAGGCCGATGACCTGCGAGCCCTCGCCCGTTAAGCTGTCCGCCGGCGTGGCCAGCGCGCCAAATCTCACCCCGCCGCCCGGCAACCCCCGCTTCCCACTGTTCGATTCGCTGCGAGCGCTGGCCGCGCTCAGCGTGTTCGCCGGCCACACCGTGACCGGTACGTACTCATTGACCGTCCACCCCCATCTGTTCGTGTGGGCGACGCAGGTGGCGTATCAGGGGGTGGCGATGTTCTTTCTGATCTCCGGCTTCCTCCTTTATCGCCCCTTTCTGGTCGCGCGCCGCGGCGGGCACCCGATCGTCTTACGGGATTTCGCCCGTCGGCGCGTCCTGCGCATCGTTCCGGCGTATTGGGTGGCCCTCACCCTGTTCATCCTGGCCGGGTTCGTCAGCGGTGTCACCGCGGGTAACTGGTGGATCTTCTACGGCTTCGGTCAGATCTACAGTGCCACCAGGCTCGGTCAGGGAATCGGCGTGGCCTGGACGCTGTGTATCGAGGTCACGTTCTATGCCGCCCTGCCCGTGTTTGCGCTCGCGGCGGCTCGTCTGAGCCGCCGGCCGCAGTCTGTGCGCGGCGATGTCGCGCTGCTGATCGTGCTGTCCGCCGCCTCGCTGGTCTTCCGCGCGGACCACAGCTCCATCTTCCAGACCGCGACCGTCTCGACGCTGCCCGGGACCTTCCTGTGGTTCGCCCTCGGGATGGGGCTGGCTGTCCTCAGTGTCACCTCTGAGCAGGCCCCCTCGACCTCGCCGGCGCTTCGTTGGCTGAAAGCTCGGCCGACGCTGGCTTGGGTCGCCGCGGGGGCCCTGTTCGTCGTCCTGCACCAGATCGCCATCTCGGCCGGCTCGCTGGGCCTCGTCCGGGCGCAACTGGCCACGCACGTGCTCTATGGCCTGATCGCTTTGCTGGTCCTACTGCCTGCCGTATTCGACGATCACGCCGGCGGTCTGGCCCGACGGGTCCTGCGCCTCCCCGCGCTGGCCTGGGTCGGCCTGATCTCGTATGCGTTCTATCTCTACCACACGATCGTGATCGCCCAGCTCAACAAGATCGTCGGTGACGGGCACCTGTCACCGCGCTACCTGATCGTCACCGCCGCGGCGCTTCCGATCTCCTGCGCGTGCGCTGCGGCTAGTTACTACCTGGTCGAGCGGCCGATCCTGCGCATCCGGCGCCGCACCCCCGCGGTCCTGGCTGGATAAGGCGCTCGTTACTCTGGCACGTTCCGTGAGAGCTGAGGCCCGGCGGCTACGTCCGCAAGCGCCAATCCTGGTCCTGTTAGTGCTGTGGGCCTTCGGTCCGCTGGTGGCCACCCTGGCCTGGGTCTCGTCGCATGGCGGCGTGTTCACCGGCGTCAACGGACAGGATCTGTTCGACCAGTTCCAATACCTGGCCTGGATCCGCGACTCCGGTGAGCATCTGCTGGCCTCGAATCTGTGGGTGATCGGCCATACACCGCACGACTACGTGCAGCCCATGTATCTCGTCTCGGGTCTGCTCTGGTGGCTCGGTGCCAGCGTCCAGGTCGCCTATCTCGTCTGGAAGCCCGTTGCCGTCCTGATCCTGTTCTTCGGCGTGGCCGCATACGCCCGCCATCTACTCGGAGACCGGCGCGGGGCGGTGGCGGCGGCGCTGGTGGTGGCGCTGTTCTATGAGAGCCCGGTCTACGCGGTGGCCATCTGGACCGGCCGGCTGTCCTCAGCCCACCGCCTCGACATGGTGCTGGCCAGCGACGACGCCAATCCGTCCGTGACGCTGTGGGGCTTTGACCACACGGCGATCGCCATTGGCCTGGCACCGGTGTTCCTGCTCGCCGCCGAGAAGCTCCTGGCCGGCTTTCCGGCTCAGGGCCGTAGGTCCGCACGGCGATGGACCGCGGTGGCGGGAGTCTCGGGCCTCATGTGCTCGTGGCTCTACCCGTGGCTCGGCGTGACGCTCCTCGGCATCGTGGCGGCCCTGTTCCTCTTCCGGGCGCCACGACGGCGCTATCTCGCGCTCGCGGTTCCGGTCGCGGCGACCGTGCTCCCGCTGATCTACGGGGTGGTGCTCTCACGATCCGATTCATCCTGGCGGGCGTTTCAGGCCGTCTCCACGGCCACCGGAACCGCGCCCTGGTGGGCGCTGGTCGCCTCATTCGGTCCGCTGGTCACGCTCGCCGCCCTCGGACTCCGCCGACCCCGCAACGACCGCGATTGGCTGCTCACGCTGTGGCCGGTCGTGTGTGCGGCCGTCTACTTTCTGGTGCCGGAATTTCCGCCGCATGCTCTGGCCGGCGTCACGATTCCTCTGGCCATCCTCGCGGTCCGAGGCTGGGACCGGGTCGCCGCATGGACACGAGCACGAAGCCCGGTCATTCGTTTGGTCGCGGTCGGCGTCACGGTCGCCGGGGCCCTGGCCTTTACCGTCCCGGCGGCGGTACAGCATGCCCGGGGAGTGCGGGAGCAGCTCATGCCGACGATCTCCGGTGGCATCAGTCAGGCGCAGTTGCACCTGACACCGGATCAGGCGCGGGCATTCGCCTACCTCGACCGTGCGTCTCGTCCCGGGGGTGTCCTTGCGCCGTGGCTGCTCTCGATGTCAATCCCGGCCTTCACGGGTCGCCAGACCTACGCGGGACACCTGCAATGGCAGCCGCCACGCAACTTCCGTGCGGACAACGCCTTCTTCGCTCCCCTGCATGATCCGGGCGGAGTGCTGCGGCGGGCGATCCTGAAGGAATCGAAGGCGACATTCGTGATCGCCGATTGCGGGGCTCCGCCCGAGCTGGCCCAGGCGATCGCTCCGGTGACCCAACCGGTCGGGCGCTTCGGCTGCCTTACCGTCTACGCGACCAGGTGAGGCTCTTAGCCATTGCCGGCCAGGCGCTGGTATTCGAGGACTTCGGTCGCGTCGCCGTCTTCGGGGTAGCGCCTGTGGGTGACAAGGCGAAAGCCGGCCGGGTGGGGGGTAGGGATCTTCAGTCCACGGGCGAGGATGTCATCGAGGATCACGAACGCGCGGCCCCCCGGCGGGGTCAGCGCCCACACTCGCCGCAGGCCGACGACGCGATGCCGGCGCTTGAATTCCACCTCCACTGACGGAGCTTGGAACGTCACGAGCACCATCGGATCGTCTGGGCGGGCGGCCCGATCCAGATATTGCGCGATCGTGCGATACGGGCCTCGGGCATAGATGGCGTCGAAGCTGCGAAGCGTGCCGGCCACCAGCGTGATCAGCGTTGCGGCGACCGCCAGGGCACCCAGCCGACGGGGCAGCGCGGCCAGCAACGCCCCGAACACCAGGGCGGTGGCGGGCAGGGAGGCCGACAGTCCCCGCGGGAGCCACAGGTCGGTCACTACCAGGCTGTAGAGGAGCAAACCGATCGGCGTGGCGGCGGCGAGGGCCACCAGCAGCCACAGCCGAGACGGAAGCCCGGGCATCTCTGGCGAGGCACCGCGCCAGCGCAGGCCGAGCGCGATCGCTCCGGCCAGCCCGCAGGCACCAATCGCGATTAGGCCGGCGGTCGTCGGGATCAGGCCGAGCGCGACGCCCGGATGCCCGGGGAACGGGCGGAACAGATCGGTGAGGACGCGATGAAAGCCCAATGGGTAGAGCGCCCCGATCACCAGGAGCGCCTTGCCTCGCAGGTGGGGGATCCACGGCGCGTAGAGCACGAGCACGCCGGCGTTGGCGGCCAGCGGGATCCAGATCCGCCGGCGGCAGATCCATAGCGCCCAGAGGGCTTGGACGCCGAGCACGAACGCGCATGTGTAGTGACAGTAGGCAGCCGCGGCCGACGCGAGCGTGTAGAGCACCCACCAGCGCGCCGAGCTGGTCCTGACGGCCCGCAGCAGCGCCCAGGTCGACACGGCGACGAAGAACGTCATGGTCGCGTAGGGACGGGCCTCGATCCCGTAGTAGACGGCGAAAGGGGTCAAGGCGAGCACCCCGGCGGCGATCACGCCGCCGAGGCGTCCGATCGTCTCCCGGCCGATCAGGTAGACGACGGGAACCGTCAGCGTCCCCGCGATCAGTGAAGGCACCCGAATCCACACGGTCGGATCGCCGAGCTTGGAGGTGAACCAGGCCAGCAGGAAATACAGCGGCGGGGAGTTCTCGGCGCCCGTGTGAACGGTGCTGAGGACGCTGCGGAAGCTGTGCCCGAAGATGTCCTGGTAGGTAGAGACCTCGTCGCCGATCAGGGTCTGATCGAGCTGACTGATCCGCAGCAGGAAGGCGATCGCCGTGAGTAGCCCGACCGCCAGCCAGGCTGCGGCCACGCCGTCAGGGACCGCCGGCAAGGCACTGCGGAACCGTGATGACTGCACGGGCGATCCGATGGAATTCAGGACGCGCGCCCCCTAGTTCACGGCAGGAATTTCTTCGAACGCAGGATGCCGCTACGGTGGAGGATGAACCGTCCGGCGGCGCCCAGTGTCTTGATCCCGTACACGATCGACTGCCGCGCGGAGGCGGAGGACGCCTCGGGGAAGTAGCGCGTCCGCGCCGGGACCTCGGTGATCCGAAAGCCGAAGTGAACGGCCTGCATGATCATTTCGGAATCGAACACAAAATCGATCGAGTTGCGCAGGAATGGCACGGTCAGCAGCAGCTCGCGAGAAAACGCCCGGTAGCCGGTGTGAAGCTCGCTGAAGTCGGTGCGCAGCACGCGATTTTCGATCACGGTCAGTCCCCGGTTGGCCAGGAACTTGTAGCGGGGCATTCCGGTCTCCTGCCAGCTGCCCGGCTCCGTGAGGCGCGAGCCGAGCACCATGTCCGCGTCACCGCGCAGGATCGGCGCGACCATGCTCGGGATCAGCTCGGGCTCGTACTGCCCGTCGGGGTGGAGCATCACCACGACGTCAGCGCCCCGCTGTAGTGCCTCGAGGTAACAGGTCTTCTGGTTGCCTCCGTAACCGACGTTGTGCGGGTGCCAGATGAGGTGCAGCGGCAGCCGCCGGGCGACATCGACCGTGCTGTCGGTCGACTTGTCGTCCACCAGAATGATCTCGTCAACGATGTCGGGGATCGCCGATACGGTCCGCTCCAGCGTGCGCGCGGCGTTGCGCGCCGGCATGACCACGACGACCTTGGCGATCGACGCCGACCGCGACGCCCCCGCGGCGTCCTTCTGACTGCCCGAGATCTCAGCCTGGCGTTCCAACGGGTTGCGGAGGTTACCCGTCTGCCCGCTGATTCGGTTCGCCCGCCCGCGGGGCCCGCGTGGCCCCTCGGGCGAACGTCAGCCGGTCCGCTTCTTGGCCCGTGCGAGCTTGACGCGGGCGGTGGCGTCGAGCTGCACCTTGCGCAGGCGCACCGCCCCGGGAGTGACCTCGACGCACTCGTCCTCACGCAGGAACTCGAGGGCCTGATCGAGCGAGAGCTCGCGCTTGGGCACCAGCCGGACCAGTTCGTCGGCCGTGGAGGAGCGGATGTTGGTCAGGTGCTTCTCCTTGGTGGCGTTGACGTCGAGGTCCTCGGCCCGGGAGCTCTCCCCGACGATCATGCCCTCGTAGACCTCCTCCCCGGGGCCGACGAACAGCGCGCCGCGCTCCTGCAGGTTGAACAGCGCGAATGACGCCACCACTCCCCGCCGGTCGGCCACCAGCGAGCCGCTGGGCCGGGTGCGCAGTTCGCCGTGCCAGGGCTCCCAGCGATCGAACACGTGGTGGACCAGGCCGGTCCCCCGAGTCTCGGTGAGGAATTCGGTGCGGAAGCCGATCAGTCCGCGGGCCGGCACGAGGTACTCCATCCGCACCCAGCCGGTGCCGTGGTTGACCATCTGCTCGAGGCGTCCCTTGCGCAGCGCCAGCAGCTGGGTGATCACCCCGACGTACTCCTCCGGGGCATCGACGCTCATCCGCTCCACCGGTTCGTGGAGCTTCCCGTCGATCTCCCGGGTGACCACCTGGGGCTTGCCGACGGTCAGCTCGAAGCCCTCGCGCCGCATCAGCTCGACCAGGATCGCCAGCGCGAGCTCGCCGCGGCCCTGGACCTCCCATACCTCCGGGCGCTCGGTGGGAAGCACCCGCAGCGAGACGTTGCCCACCAGCTCGCGCTCGAGGCGGGCCTTGAGCTGGCTGGCGGTCAGCTTGTCGCCGTCCTGGCCGGACAGCGGAGAATCGTTGATCCCGATCGTCACCGACAGCGAGGGCTCGTCGACCAAGATCGCCGGCAGCGGACGGGGATCCTCGGCGTCGGCCAGCGTCTCGCCGATGGTGATCTCGGCGATGCCGGCCACCGAGATGATCTCCCCAGGTCCGGCCTCATCGGCGTCGATCCGGTCGAGCGCCTCGGTCACGTACAGCTCGGTCACCTTGACCCGCTCGATCGCCCCGTCGGCCCGGCACCAGGCGATCGTCTCGCCGCGGCGGATGGTGCCCTGGCGCACCCGGCAGATGGCGATCCGGCCGACGTAGGGCGAGGCGTCGAGGTTGGTCACGTGGGCCTGAAGCGGATGATCGGGGTCGTACTCGGGCGCCGGGATGTGCTGGACGAGCAGATCGAGCAGAGGTTGCAGGTCATTGCCGAGCTGGTCCGGCTCGAGGCCGGCCTGACCCGCCCTGGCGTTGGTGTAGACGATCGGGAAGTCGATCTGAGACTCGTCGGCGTCGAGGTCGAGGAACAGCTCGTAGACCTCGTCGACCACCTCGTCGATGCGGGCGTCGGGTCGGTCGACCTTGTTGACCACCAGGATCACCGGCAGCCGCGCCTCGAGCGCCTTGCGCAGCACGAACCGGGTCTGGGGGAGCGGGCCCTCGCTGGCATCGACCAGCAGCAGCACCCCGTCGACCATGGTCAAGCCTCGTTCGACTTCTCCCCCGAAGTCGGCGTGGCCGGGCGTATCGACGATGTTCAGCTTGACCCCGCCGTAACGCACCGCGGTGTTCTTGGCCAGGATCGTGATGCCCTTCTCGCGCTCGAGGTCCATCGAGTCGAGGATCTGGTGGCCGACATCCTGCCCGGTGCGAAACGCGCCGGACTGCCACAGCAGGGCGTCGACCAGCGTCGTCTTGCCGTGGTCGACGTGGGCGACGATCGCGATGTTGCGGATGTCTTGGCGGGTGGCCATCGTCGCAGCACCATAGAGCGCGTCCGTCCTGGGCGTGGGCGAGGAGCCGCCGGAACGAGGCGCTGACTACTCTCCCGCCATGATCACCGGCGAGCGCGTCTCCACCGCCCAGGGCGGGTTCAACCCAAGCTTTCAACGTCATCGCGCCGAGTACCGGCTGTGCGCGTCGCTGCTCGGATCCGGCCGTGTACTCGATCTCGGCTGCGGCACCGGGCACTCGTACGACGAGCTGGCCCCGCGCGAGACGGTCGGGGTCGACGTCGAGCCGGCGGCGCTGGCCGGCCAGAACCGCGAGACACAGGTCGCGGATATGCGCCGGCTCCCGTTCGCCGACGATTCGTTCGCGTCGGTCATCTCGATCCAGTCGATTGAGCACGTCCCCGACGCCGACCGCGTGCTGACCGAGGTCGCCCGCGTGCTGGCCCCGGATGGCCGGGCGATCTTCGTCACACCCAACCGGCTCACCTTCGGACGCCCCGACGAGATCATCGACCCGTACCACTTTGTCGAGTACGACGCCGGCCAGCTGCGCGAGCTGTGCTCGCGGCACTTCGCTTCGGTCGAGATCCAGGGCCTTCAAGTCTCGGCGCGGTACCGCGCGATCCACGACGACGAGCGCCATGAGCTCGATCGCCTGCTGAGACTCGATCCACTGCGGTTACGGCGCCTGATTCCTCGCGGCCTGCGCCAGCGGCTCTATGACCGCCGCCTGAACGGCGACCGGGTCAAACCGAGAGCCGGCGCGCTCGAGATCACCGTCGAGGACTTCTGGCTGGCGGCCGACGGCCTCGATCGATCAATCGACCTGTTCGCCGTCTGCGACCGGCCGCGTTAGCAACGCGTTCAGGCTGCGGAATCGGCTGCCGTCTTCGTTTAGGCTCGGGAGGGTGACGGAGAGCGACGGCGGCATCCGCGTCCAGGATCTGACCAAAACCTTTCGCGGTCCCCAGGGTCCCGTGCATGCGGTGCGCGGTATCGACGTGTCGATCGATCGCGGCGAGACCGTCGCGCTACTCGGCCCCAATGGGGCGGGCAAGTCGACCACGATCGACATGCTGCTCGGCCTGAGCAAGCCCGACGGCGGCACCGTGACGGTTTTCGGCCGCCCCCCGCGCGAGGCTGTCGCGGCGGGACTCGTCGGCGCGATGTTGCAGAGCGGAGCGCTGATCCGTGACCTGTCGGTTCGCGAGCTCGTGGCGATGATGGCATCGCTGTATCCGCAGCCGATGGACGTCGACGAGGCGCTCGAGCTCACCCGGCTGCAGGGCATCGCCGCTCAGCGCACGCAGAAGCTCTCAGGCGGGGAGACCCAGCGCGTCCGCTTCGCCGTGGCGATCGTCAGCAACCCCGAGCTGCTCGTCCTCGACGAGCCGACGGTCGCGATGGACGTCGAGGCCCGCCGCGAATTCTGGGTGATCATGCGCAAGTTCGCCGCCAGCGGCAAGACGGTGCTGTTCGCCACCCACTACCTCGAGGAGGCCGACGCCAACGCCGATCGCGCGATCCTGATGGCGCACGGACGGGTGGTCGCCGACGGTCCGACCACGGAGATCAAGGCGCGCGTCGGGAGGCGGACGATCCGCACGACGCTGCCGGACGTCGATCCGGCCGGGCTGGCCGGGCTGCCCGGCGTGATCTCCGCCGACCGGCACGGGGAGGCGGTGATCCTCAATTGCAACGACTCCGACCGGGCGATCCGAGCGTTGCTGGACCAGTACCCGGCGGCCAGGGACATCGAGATCACCGGCGGAAGCCTGGAGGAGGCCTTCCTCGAGTTGACGGGTGAGCCGGACGCCGAGCAGGCGGGGCTGGCGTCATGAACCAGTTCGCCTACGTGCGCTTTGAGCTGCTGCGGACGTTCCGTAACCGCCGCTTCTTCCTCTTCTCGTTCGGGTTTCCGCTGGTCTTCTACTGGCTGATCGCGTCCTCCCAGCACAACCACGAGATATCCCACACGGGCCTCACCTACGCGACCTACTACATGGTCGGGCTGGCGTCGTTCGGCACGATGATGTCGATGATCTCGACCGGCGCGAGGATCGCCACCGAGCGGCAAGCCGGATGGACCCGCCAGCTGCGGATCAGCCCGTTGTCGGTCCGGTCCTACTTCCGCGCGAAGGTGATGACCGGATACGCGATGGCGCTGGTCAGCCTGATCCTGCTCTACGTCTCGGGCGCGATGCTCGGCGTCAGCCTGCCCGCGGGGCGCTGGCTGGCGATGACCGGCCTGATCCTGGTCGGGCTGCTCCCGTTCGCCGCGCTCGGCATCTTCGTCGGCCATCTGGTCACCAGCGACTCGGTCGGCCCGCTGATGGGCGGCCTGGTCTCCCTGCTGGCCTTCCTCAGCGGCACCTGGTTCCCGATCACCAGCGGCTTCCTGCACACGCTCGGGCAGTTCCTACCCTCCTGGTGGCTCGTCCAGGCCAGTCACGTCGCGCTCAACGGGCACGGCTGGGGCGCCCGGGGCTGGATCACGATCGCGGCCTGGACCGCGATCCTCGCCGCGGGGGCCGGCTGGGCCTACCGCCGCGACACCGGCAAGGTCTGAGGCGGGGCGGCGGATCGTCGCCCCGGCGGCGTAGTCGTGGACGAAAACTGCATCAATCAGGGGTGGGTTCGGTTGGCGGGCCGCAGGACGCGAGGCCGCGCTCCGGGGTGTGGTAGAAAGTTTCCCCTGGGGGAACCAGCGTCCCGAGCCCACCGGCCGCCGGGCTCGGTAAGAACCGTCTACACAGCAGACGCAACGTCCCAACACCCCGCCGGGGGACCCGATCCGGGGCTGAGGCCCAAACCCGCCCCCCTTCACCGATGCAGTTGACTTTCGCGCCGCAACCAGCGCCGCCGGGCTACCTACCGCGGAATAACTCGTCGAGTCACTTCAGTCGCGCAGGGCGGCGTATGTCTCGCCGTGCTCGAGTCCGCCGAGGCCGGTCCAGATCACGTCCATCGCCGCCTCCACCAGCTCCTCCCGCGGGACCTCGGGGTGGGCCTGCCACCAGCGCACGGCACCGCGTAGCGCGGCCTGATGGATCGAGAAGATCGCCTGTCCGACGTTGCTGGATGGCTCGATCCCGGCCCGCTTGGCATCGGGCGCGAGCAGCGCGGCCAGCAGGCGGTTGGACTCGGTCCGGCAGCGGCGGTGATCGGCGGCCACGCCGGGATCGATCGGCGGGCGGTCCGGGTACAGCAGCTGCCAGGCCAGCGGCTCGTGCTCGGCGAAGGCGAGATACGCCTCGATCGTGGCCCCGATCCGCCGCTGCATCGAGACCTCGCGCTCGATCGATTCCTGCAGATGCGAGAGCAGGGTGACGTGAGTCTCCTTCAGCAGGGCTCCGAAAAGCGCGCGTTTGGAGGGAAAATGGTCGTAGAGCACGGTGCGGCTGACGCCGGCCGCGGCGCCGATCTGACGCATCGAGGCGGCGTCGTAGCCACCGCGGGCGAACTCCTGGAGCGCGGCCGCGACGATCAGGCCCCGTCGCTCGGGGGCCGGCAGGCGCTGTTTGGGGTGATCTGTCATCGGAGGGGAGTGACCAGTTTGGTCGATCGGCGTATTATCCGACATAGGTGTCGGTTAGCCCCGGCGCCCTGAATCAGAGCGACGAGAGCTCCGTGGCTTGCCGGCCGCGCGCGATCGCCATGTCCAACGGACTTCGAAGGAGTCAAGGAAATGCCAGCTACGGAAGCGCTTGTCTTCGACGCGATCAGAACCCCGCGCGGCAAGGGCAAGGTCAACGGGTCGCTGCACGCGACCAAGCCGGTCGACCTCGTCGTCGGCCTGATGCACGAAATGCTCTCGCGTCACGGCGAGCTCGACCCCAATCGGATCGACGATGTCGTGCTCGGGTGCGTCGCCCCCGTGGGCGACCAGGGCGCCGACATCGCCAAGACCGCCGCGATCAAGGCCGGTCTCCCCGACACGGTGGCCGGCGTCCAGCTCAACCGCTTCTGTGCCTCGGGCCTGGAGGCGGTCAACATCGCCGCGCAGAAAGTCGCCTCCGGATGGGAGGACCTGGTGCTAGCCGGCGGCGTCGAGTCGATGTCGCGGGTGCCGATGGGCTCCGACGGCGGCGCCTGGGCGATGGACCCGGAGACGAACTACGACACCTCGTTCGTTCCGCAGGGCATCAGCGCCGACCTGATCGCCACGGTCGAGGAATTCAGCCGTGACGACGTCGACGCCTACGCCGCGCGCTCGCAGGAGCGGGCCTCCGCCGCGCAGTCCGAGGGCAAGTTCAAGAACTCCGTGGTTCCGGTGCTCGACATCAACGACAACACCGTGCTCGACCACGACGAGTTCATCCGCGCCGGAACCACCGTCGAGACGCTCGGTCAGCTGAAGCCCTCCTTCGCGATGATCGGCGAGATGGGCGGCTTTGACGCCGTCGCGCTCCAGAAGTACCACTGGATCGAGAAGATCGACCACGTCCACACTCCGGGCAACTCGTCGGGCATCGTCGACGGCGCCTCGCTGGTGGCCGTGGGCAACGAGCAGATCGGTGCCGAGCTCGGCCTCAGGCCGCGCGCGCGGATTCTGGCCACCGCCGTCTCCGGCGCCGACCCGACGATCATGCTCACCGGTCCCGCGCCGGCCTCGCGCAAGGCGCTGGCCAAGGCCGGTCTGACCGCTGAGGACATGGACCTGGTCGAGATCAACGAGGCGTTCGCCGCCGTCGTGCTGCGGTTCGTCAAGGACATGGGCCTCGACCTGAACAAGGTCAACGTCAACGGCGGCGCGATCGCCATGGGACATCCGCTCGGGGCGACCGGCGGGATGATCCTGGGCACGCTGATCGACGAGCTCGAGCGCACCGGCGGCCGCTACGGCCTGGCCACGCTCTGCATCGGCGGCGGCATGGGCATCGCCACGGTCATTGAGCGCGTCTGAGCCGCGGCTCGCAACCGAGATCAAGGGATTAACGAAACGATGAGCGAAAGCACCACGATCCGCTGGGATCAGGACGACGACGGGGTCGTGATCCTGACCCTGGACGATCCGAACCAGTCGGCGAACACCATGAACGCCGCCTACAAGGAGTCGATGGCGGCCACGGTCGAGCGCCTCGCGGCCGAAAAGGACGACATCACCGGCGTGATCATCACGTCGGCCAAGAAGACGTTCTTCGCGGGCGGTGACCTCAACGACCTGAAGCTGGCCACGCGCGAGCACTCCCAGCAGATCGCCGAGGAGATCCGCGGCATCAAGGCTCAGCTGCGCACGCTGGAGACGCTCGGCAAGCCGGTGGTCGCGGCGATCAACGGCGCCGCCCTGGGCGGGGGCCTCGAGATCTGCCTGGCCTGTCACTACCGGATCGCGGTCGATTCCCCGAAGATCCAGCTCGGCTTCCCCGAGGTCCAGCTCGGGCTCCTCCCCGGGGCCGGTGGCGTCGTCCGCACGGTGCGGATGCTCGGCTTGGTCGATGCGCTGATGCAGCTGCTGATGCAGGGTCAGCGGGTCCGGCCGGAGAAGGCCAAGGAGCTGGGCATCGTCGATGAGATCGTCGCCACTCCGGATGACCTGATCCCGGCCGCCAAGGCCTGGATCAAGGCCAACCCCGAGGCGGTTCAGCGCTGGGACGTGAAGGGCTACAAGATCCCCGGCGGCACGCCGTCCAACCCGAAGCTGGCGGCCAACCTGCCGGCCTTCCCGGCCAACCTGCGCAAGCAGCTCAAAGGGGCCAACTACCCCGCGCCGCATCACATCATGGCCGCCGCGGTCGAGGGCGCCCAGGTCGACTTCGACAACGCGATCGAGATCGAGGGCCGTTACTTCGTCGATCTGGTCACCGGTCAGGTCTCCAAGAACATGATCCAGGCGTTCTTCTTCGACCTCCAGCGGGTCAACGGAGCGCGTGGTCGTCCGGACACGATCGAGGCCTACACGCCGACCAAGGTCGTCGTGCTCGGTGCCGGGATGATGGGCGCCGCGATCGCCTACGTGTGTGCCAAGGCGGGACTGGACGTCGTCCTCAAGGACGTCGAGCCGGCCGCGGCCGAGAAGGGCAAGTCCTACTCCAAGGGCCTGCTCGACAAGGCGATCGCCAAGGGCCGTTCGACCCAGGAGCAGGCGGATGAGCTGCTCGGCCGGATCAAGGCGACGGCAGATCCCGCGGACGCGGAGGGCGCCGATCTGGTGATCGAGGCCGTGTTCGAGGATCCCAAGGTCAAGTCTCAGGTATTCGGCGAAATCGAGCCCCATCTGGCCGACGGAGCGCTGCTCGGCTCCAACACCTCGACGCTCCCGATCACGGGGCTCTCCGAATACGTCTCCCGTCCGGATGACTTCATCGGGCTGCACTTCTTCAGCCCGGTGGACAAGATGCCGCTGGTCGAGATCATCAAGGGCGAGAAGACGAGCGAGGAGACGGTCTACCGCGCTCTCGACGTGGCCAAGAAGATCAAGAAGACCCCGATCATCGTCAACGACAGCCGGGGCTTCTTCACCAGCCGGGTGATCGGCACGTTCATCAACGAAGGCATCGCCATGCTGACCGAGGGGCTCCCGCCCGCCACGATCGAGCAGGCCTCCTCGCAGGCCGGCTATCCGGCGCCGGTGCTTCAGCTCGCCGACGAGCTGAACATGGAGCTGATGGCCAGGATCCGCAAGGCGGCTCAGGAGGCGATGGAATCCGAGGGCAAGGTGGCCACCGACCACCCGGCGTTCTCCGTGATCGACACGATGATCGAGGCCGGCCGGGCCGGTCGCGTGCGTGGCGCCGGCTTCTACGAGTACGTCGACGGCAAGCGCAGCGGTCTGTGGCCCGGGCTGCGGGAGCAGTTCCCGGTGACCGTCGATCCGTTCACGATCAAGCTCAAGGACCTCGAAGAGCGGATGCTGTTCATCGAGTCGCTGGAGACGGTCAAGTGCCTCGACGAGGGGGTGATCGAGTCGGTCGCGGACGCCAACATCGGGTCGATCATGGGGATCGGATTCCCCGGCTGGACCGGCGGCGTCCTGCAGTACATCAACGGCTACGAGGGTGGACTGGCCGGGTTCGTGGCTCGGGCCCGCGAGCTCGCGGCGACCTACGGCGAGCGCTTCGAGCCGCCCGCCTCGCTGGTCGAGAAGGCCGAGCGCGGCGAGACGTACAGCGACTCGGTCGAGTCGGCTGACGCCTCCTCCATCGCGCTCGCCACGGCGTCCTAGCCGATCCGGACGAGTCAGCCTGCGGCGCCTCGGCCGGTCCCCTTCGCGGGCCGGCCGGGGCGCTGCGTCGTCTTTAGACTCGCGCGATGCTCAACCGCGAAGGCCGCGATCTCGGGGCCCGCTGGGCGCAGTCGCCCGACTCAGCTGCGTTGACCGCCCTCGCGGTCGCGGTTGTTCTCATCGGATGCGTGATTGTGGCGTGGGCGGCACGGCGCTCGACGTTCACGGCGGATGACTGGTCGTTCGTCCTCGGGAGGCGTGGCTTCAACGCGACCGTCATCCTGAGTCCGGACAACGAGCATCTCGCCGCGCTGCCGATCCTCGCCTTCAAGGCGCTGCTCGGCGTGTTCGGCCTATCCAGCTATGTCCCGTTCACGACGCTGCTGATCGTCGTACACGGCATCGCGTCCCTGTTGCTGTACGCGATCGCTCGTCGATACGTGGGATCGTGGGTTGCCCTGCTCCCGACCGCCATCTTCGTCGTGCTGGGGCCCGCGTGGCACGTGCTGGTGTTCTACGCCTCCATCACGTTCGTCGCCAGCCTGGCGCCGGGTTTGGGGATGGTGCTGTGCCTCGAACGGCGCGACCGAATCGGAGACATCGGCGCTGGGGTTCTGCTCGGCGTCTCGCTCCTCTGCTCGAGCGTCGGTCTGGCGATGGTGGTATTCGCCGTGGTCATGATCGTCCTCCAGCGCCCGACCGCTTGGCGCCGGCTGTGGGCGGTCGCGGTGCCGGTCGCGCTGTATCTGCTCTGGTACGCCCACTACGGCGTGAGTACGGCCAAGGGCGGCAACATTCCGCATATCCCCGGCTACGTGTTCGACGCGGCGTCGGCCGCGGTCGCCTCCGTCACCGGACTCGGGCAGACGCATCTCTCGCCGTACCTCGTCTCCCCGACCTATGGACGGGTCGTGCTGGTCATCGCCGCCGCCTTTTTCATCCTCCAACTGAGGCGGGGCCTTCGCCCGCCCGCGATCACGTGGGCCGCACTGCTGACCGCGCTCGCGTTGTGGGTCGCCGAGGGGCTCGAATACTTTCCGGGTGGGCGCGAGGCGACACAGAGCCGTTATCAGTACGTCGGCGGGGCGCTGGTGCTGCTGATCGTCGTCACGGCGGCCAAGGATTGGCGGCCCGGTCGGGTGGCCGGCCGCATTCTGGTGGTGGCGACGCTGGCCGTCTGCGCGGCGAACCTCGCGATCCTTCATGGCCGCGTCGCCTTCTGGGCGATGAACAGCTCGTATGACCGGGCCGAGACCGGGGCCTTGGAGGTGGCTCGCGGCTTCGTGCCGCCAGCCTTTGCACCGGAGAACTTCGTGGACGTCGCGTTGATGGGCGACCACAACCTGACGGTCGTCAACGCGGGTCAATACTTCTCGGCCGTCGACGAATGGGGGTCCTCCGCCTACCGTCCACGGCAGATCCTCCGCCAGGCCGAGGACGTGCGCGAGTCCGCGGACCTGGTCGTCGCGGCCGCCGAGCGCGTGGGCCCGCGCCCGGCATCCGGCGCTGCTCCTGCCGGGTGCCGGCCCGTGGGAACCGTCGGCGCGGCTGGCGGGTTCGCCGTGGCTCCTGGAGCCACCATCGCGATCGCCTCGGTCCCGGCGCCGGGCCGACTGGCGGTCCGACGGTTTGCGTCATCCTTTCGGTACGTGCACTGGACGGTTCCGGCCCACACGGCGGTGATAGTTCGGCTGCCTGCTGACCACACGAGCCTGCCCTGGCATGCCCGCCTTCTCGATGGCGCCGCCGTGCGGATCTGCGCCACTCAGGTGCCTCGCGGTTGACCGCTCCTGGCCATCGCGCTCGTGCGTGGTCACGGCCCGACGCCGCGCGCCGGCGAGTCGTGCAGGCCGTGGGCCAGGCCTGGCCGTCCGGCGCTCCGGGTCGCGTGCTGCTGGGACTGATTGTCCTCGGCGTCGCGCTGCGGATCCTGGCCGGCATCAGCTGGTGGCCGACCACGCCGACCCTCGACGATGGCTACCAGCTGTACGCCAAGACAAATCCGTTCCTGGACCCACAGCACCCGGCGGGATACGGTCTGATCCTCGCCGCGCTCGGATCGGTGACGCGCGAGGTGGCGGTTCCGGTCCTGTTCCAGCACCTCCTCGGCATCGTCTCGGCGCTCTTGCTTGGCGCGGCGACGCGTCGTGTGACGGGGTCAGCCTGGGCCGGGCTCCTCCCGGCCGGGTTCGTCCTGCTCGACGCCGACCAGGTCTTTCTCGAGCACGCGGTTATGTCGGAGACCTGGGTGGTGCTTTTCACTTCACTCGGCCTCTACGCGGCGGTTCGAGCCTTCGACGACCCGCAGCCGTGGTGGCGCTGGCCATTGATCGCCGGGGTCAGCCTGGGACTCGCCGCGACGGTACGCACCGCCAGCGTCCTGATGATCCCGGTGGCTGTCCTCGCGCTGCTCATCTACCCGGGTAGGCCGATCAAGCACTGGCGCGCTCCGCTCGCCGCCTTCGGTGCGGCCGCGCTCCTCCTGGTGGCTTTCGCCAGCGCCAACGCCGTGTTCGGCGAGCGGTTCGGGATCGAGCCCTCACCGGGCTGGTACCTGTACGGGCGCGTCGCGCAGTTCGCGGACTGTCAGCGTTTCACTCCGCCGCCGGGAACCCGGGTGCTGTGCGACTCGCGACCGCAGTCGCAACGGCCCACCGGCTACTACTACATGTTCGATCCGCAAGCTCCGGCGCCGCGACATTTCGGCAGCTTCGGCAGCAACGATGGCCTGATCGGCAGCTGGGCGCGACGCGCGCTGTTCGCGCAGCCTGGCGACTTCCTGAAAACGGCCTGGACGTACCTGCGGGGTTACTGGGTGCCAGGATCGCTGCCGGCCCAGATCAGGTCCGGGAGCACCGGGCTCGATCCCCAGCTCGACTTCACCTACCCCAACGTGTTCTTCGCCGCGGCGATCCATCGCGACCTGGAGGCCTATTACGACCCCTTCACGGTTCACACGCGGCAGTGGGGGTTGGAGTTTCTGCACGATTGGCAGCGCGTCTTCCGGTTTGGCGCGACGTTGCTGTTCATCACCACGGTGCTGACCCTGATCGGACTGATGATCGGTGATCGCCGCTCTCGGGTCGGTGTGGGCTTGTTCGGGCTGGGCGGACTTTCGCTGATCGTGGCGCCAGTTCTCACCAGCACCTACTCAGGCCGATATACCGTTCCCATGGCCGGACCGTTGATCGCCGCCGCGGCGATCACGATCTGCGCCGCGGTCCGGTCGATTCGGGCTCGGGCAGCGAGCCGCTCGCGCTAGCACTGGACGAGCTTGGGGGTCGTGTTGTTGTTGGTCAGGAGCCGCTGGAAAATCGCCGCCGGGGACAGGTCCTCCCGGCAGTAGTTGAATGACTTGCCGTTGTAGGTGAGCAGATAGTCTCGTCGCCTCAGCTCCTCGATCTGGTGCGTGTAGAAGTAGATGCTGCGATTGGCCGGATCCCGGCGCTGACCGCCCACGTAGATGTAGCTGCCGGTCTCGCCGAAGTAGGGAACCGGATGATCGATACCGGGGATGGGCGGAGTCAGCCACGCCCCCTGAACCGCGATCCGGTTGGTGATCTGCCATCCCAGGCCGGTCACCACCGCCGCCAGCGCCAGCCCCAGCGTTCCCACCACCTTGACCTTCCGGGTGGTGTCGAGCCACCACAGGGCTCCGCCGAATGCCGCGACGGCTCCGATCACGGCGGCGAACGCCCGCCAGGACCACAGGGATGCCGCGCCGATCAGGATCGCGTCGACGGCGGCGATCCGAAATGGATGCCGACTCAGTTTCGTCGCACCCTCGCACACGACCTCGTTGAAGTGCCTCTGGTTCTCGGGCTTCCGGTTGTGAACGGAGATTCCGATGCGGAGCGCCACCGCGCCCAGGGCCGCCACCAACGCGTAGGGCAGGACCACGTACAGAATGCCCCGAAGGCCGACCGCGATGACCGAGGAGCGGGATTCGTGCTCGATCGCGATATCGGCGGGAAGACCGACGAGCTTGGCGCGAAACCAGATCGTGGTCGCCCCGATCACGTACACCAGACTGGCCAGGCCGCCCACGGCACCCGCCAGCTGGAGCACGAACTCCCAGGGCCGCGCTTTGTCAGAGTCGTTAGGCGTCTCCAGGACGCTGGGATCAACGGCCACGCCGCAAAGCCAACATCAGCAGCAGGGACATTCCGCGGGCAGGCTACATCGGCCCCAGGACGGCTTGTCCGCCTCCGCCGGGACTACGATCATGCGCACGATGCGGCTGCAGCGGCTGATCTGGCATCACCCTCGTCGGCTCGGGCTTTTCCTGCTCGCGGCGGGCGCCGTGGCCACGCTTATCGCGCTATCGGCAGCGTCGAGCGGGAGCCACGCGCGGACCCTCGCTCGCTCAGGTTCGAAGCCCGGATCCTTCCAGCCGAGGGTGACGGCTAAGCACCCGGCTCGGGTGAAGCTGACGGTCGAGGTGAACGGCGATCTGCTGATCCACGGGCCGGTGTGGCAGCGGGCGCTTGCCGACGGGCACGGCAGTTATGACTTCTTTCCGATGCTGAGCGAGATCGCGCCGTACATCAGAGCCGCCGATCTCGCCATCTGCCATATCGAGACGCCGATGACACCGCGTCCGCCCCAGGGCTACCCGGTGTTCAACACGCCCACGCAGCTGGCCCGGGCGATCAAGCAGGCGGGCTGGAGGATCTGCGACACCGCGTCGAACCACTCGCTCGATCAGGGGCAGTACGGCATCGATCAGACCGGTCTGACGCTCGACCGGGCCGGCGTGCTGCACACCGGCTCGTTCGCCTCACCGGCCGCCCAGAACCGCACGTTGCTGGTCACGGTGAAGGGGGTGAGGGTCGCCTTCCTGGCCTACACCGAGATGACCAACGGCTTTGCCCTACCGCACCCGTGGTCGGTGAACCTGGCCTCGGTGGCCGGCGTGGTCCGCGCGGCGCGCCGAGCGCGACACCTCGGGGCCCAGGTCGTGATCGTCAACTTCCACTGGGGCCAGGAGTTTCAAACGGCACCGAGCGCGTTCCAGCTCGGCACCGCCGAGGCGCTCGCCCGCGATCCCGACATCACGGCGATCGTCGGGCAGCACGTGCACGTCGTGCAGCCGATCACCCGCGTCCACGGCAAGCTGGTCGTCTTCGGCGAGGGACAGCTGCTCTCCAACGAGTCGGCGGCATGCTGCCCGGTGCAGACCGAGGACGGCATGCTGGTATTCCTCCACATCACCGTGAACGGCAAGCGCTCGAGCGTGACCGGCATCACCTACCTGCCGACCTGGGATCGCCATCCCGACTACACCGTGCTCCCGATCGGGGAAGCGCTGCGGCGACACCAGGCACCGGCCGGCGTGCTGCGCGCCTCCTACGCGCGCACCACCTCGACGGTCGGCCGCAGCGGCCGCCTGCTCGAGCCGATCCCGTCCCGGCTGGGCTGATTCACTGGTGGACTAAGCCGAACCAACACCCCCCGGACACTGATCGAAGGGAACCACCATGGGCGCTGGAAGAATCATGCGCGAAGCCGTGATCGTCGATGCGGTCCGCTCGCCGATGGCCAAGGGCAAGGGCCCGAAGAACGGCAAGCCGGGCGGCGCCCTCTCGGCGCTGCACCCCGTCGAGCTGCTGGGCCAGACGCTGAAGGGCCTGCTCGACCGCAACGACTTCGATCCGGCCGAGGTCGACGACGTGATCATGGGCTGCGTCAGCCAGGTGGGGGAGCAGGCCGGGCCCGTCGGTCGCTGGGCGTGGCTGGCGGCGGGACTACCCGAGCACGTGCCGTCGACCACGATCGACCGTCGCTGCGGCTCGAGCCAGCAGGCGGCCGACTTCGCCGCGATGGGCGTGATGACCGGGACCTACGACATCGTGGTGGCCGGGGGTGTCGAGTCGATGAGCCGGGTGCCGATGGGTAGCGCGCGGATCGGCCAGGATTTTGCCGGTCCTTCGGTCACCGAGCGCTATGCGCCGGGGCTGGTGCCGCAAGGGATCTCGGCGGACATCATCGCGGCGCGCTTCGGCCTGGACCGTCACGCCCTCGACGTCTTCTCGGCCCGGTCCCATCAGGCGGCGGCGGCCACCGATTTCAGCCAGGAGATCATCCCGATCACGGTGACCGGCGAGGACGGCTCCGAAGTCGTGATCGACCGCGACGAGACGATCCGCCCGCAGACGACGGTGGAGAAGCTGGCCGAGCTGAGTCCCGTGTTCCAGAGCGACGAGATGAGCGAGCGTTTCCCCGATATCAACTGGAGCATCACCGCCGGCAACTCGTCGCAGCTCACCGACGGCGCCGCCGTGCTCCTGATCATGAGCGAAGAGCGGGCGAACCAGCTCGGCCTGAAGCCACGGGCTCGCTTCCACGCATTCGCCGTGGCCTCGGATGACCCGATCACGATGCTCACCGGGCCGATCCCGGCCACCGAGAAGGTGCTGGGCAGGACCGGAATGGAGATCGGCGAGTTCGACCACATCGAGGTCAACGAGGCGTTCGCGCCGGTGCCGCTGGCCTGGCGCCAGCACTTCGACGCCGACATCGAGAAGATCAACCCCCGCGGCGGGGCGATCGCGCTCGGGCACCCGCTCGGCGCCTCGGGCGCCAGGCTGATGGGCAGCATGCTCGTCGGCCTCGAGGCCTCCGGCGGACGCTGGGGTTTCCAGACGATGTGCGAGGCCGGCGGGATGGCCAACGCGACGATCATCGAGCGCGTCTAAGCCCGTGAAGATCGACGGAATCTCGGTTGTGGTGACCGGCGGCGCGTCGGGGCTTGGACTGGCCACCGCCAAGCGATTCCTGGCCGCCGGGGCCAATGTGGTGATCGTCGACCTGCCCTCGTCCCCGGGCGAGCAGGTCGCAGCCGAGCTCGGCGCGCGTGCGTCGTTTGCTCCCGCCGACGTGACCAGCGAGGACGAGGTCGGCTCCGCGCTCGACGCCGCGGAAGCGCTCGGGCCGCTCCGCGCCGTCCTGCACTGTGCCGGCCGCGGCGGCACCCTGCGCGTGGTCGACAAGCACGGCAACCCGGGCTCGCTCGAGCTCTATCGCGACGTGATCGAGGTCAACCTGGTCGGCAGCTTCAACGTGTTGAGGCTCGCGGCTGCCCGGATGGCGGCCAGCGAGCCCGTCGACGGCGAGCGCGGCGTCTGCGTCATGACCGCTTCGGTGGCGGCGTTCGAGGGCCAGATCGGGCAGATCCCCTACTCGGCCTCGAAGGCGGGCATCGTCGGGATGACGATCGTGGCGGCCCGCGACCTGGCCGGCAAGTTGATCCGCGTGTGCACGATCGCCCCCGGCACGTTCGACACGCCGCTGCTGGCGCGTCTCTCCGACGAGGTCAAGGCCTCGCTGGCCAAGACCGTGCCGCACCCGAGCCGCCTTGGCGACCCCGACGAATTCGGCGCGCTGGCCGTCCATATCGTCGAGAACGCGATGCTCAACGGCGAGACGATCCGCCTCGACGGCGCGATCCGGATGGCCCCGCGGTAGCGGAACGCGCGCCGCGCAGCCTGCGCTCGAGCCCGAACGAGACGATCACCGCACCGAGCACCGGGACCTCCAGCAGCGCGAGCACGCCCAGTCCGGCGGTCATGATCAGCGCCGTGAGGGTGAGCAGCAGCCCCAGCCCGACATCCTCGAGCAGGTCGCGCCGGAGACGGCGCCGCTGGCGCTCCCGCCGGCGACGCTCGGCCTGATCGGCGGCTCCCCGCGCGCGCCTGGGGGGCGGGGTTGCGGGTCAGGCGCGTAGGGCTTCGGGTTGGCGGCCGGCATTGGGGTCGGACGGGTGCGGAGAACTGATCGCGGGTTTCTCCGCCCTCGGGTGATCGCCTTCGCCCCGCGAAATGAGACTTCTCTAAACCAGCCGTCGCCCGGGAGGAGGAATCCGGACCCGCCCCGAACGCCTTGGGCAGGGCGGTTGCCCCCGTTCGGACGGCCATGAGCACGCACACCCACCCCATCCCCGCAAGACGACGGCGCCGGCCCGTGCCCGCTCGGCTCAGCCGATGGCGTCGCGCGCGCCGGGTGATCGTGATCGCCTCATGGCTATGCCTGATCCCGATCTCGATCTCCTACCTGACCACCATCACCGGCCCATCGAACTCGAGCTTCACGATCCGCTCGTTCGAGTGGCTGCGCGACCACGGCGCCGCCAAGATCGCGTCGCAGATCGAGAGCATCTACTACTCGCTGAACGCTCCGTCGACCGGAGGCCCGGCCCTGCACAAGCTCCCGCTACGCGTCAGCGAGGCCGCGGCGGCGGTTCATCCGCCGGACATCGCGCCCGCGATCATCCCGGCCCTGCCAGGCGAGGGCGTCTGGGTGCCCGGCGAGAGTTGGAGCGGACCCGATGCGCCGGTCCAGATCACTCAATTCCGCAGCGACCCGAACTACCCCCAGATGGTGGCCGGCGTGGTCAGGATCGACACGGGACGAACCTGGATCGCGCTGTACCCGGGCCGACTAGAGCCCTCGGTGAGTCTCCCGCGAGGCCCGATGGAGGTACCTCAGGCGGCGCGGCCGCGGCTGCTGGCCACGTTCAACAGCGCGTTCAAGCTCCAGGACTCCGGCGGGGGTTTCGCCGTCGATGGGCAGACCTACGCCCCGCTCAAGCCGGGTCTGGCCACGATCGTCGGCTATGCCAACGGTCGGGTCGACATTCAGGCCTGGTCGGGAGGGCCCGAGATCCCGGCCGGCGTTCGCTTCGCCCGTCAGAACCTGCCGCTGATCGTGGAGGGCGGCCAGCCGAACCCCAATCTGGCGGACGGCCCGGCCTGGGGCGCCACCCTCGGCAACGCCGTCCGGGTGTGGCGATCCGGCGTCGGCGTCGACGCCGCCGGCAACCTCATCTATGCCGCCGCCAACGACCAGACGGTCGGGTCGCTGGCGGCGATCCTGATCCGCGCGGGCGCCGTCCGGGCGATGCAGCTGGACATCAACTCCTATTGGGTCACCGCCATCACCTACGCCCAGCGCTCGGCCGGCCAACCCAGCAGCCTGCTCCCCGGCATGACCCGCGGCCCGGACCGGTATCTCACGCCGGACGACCGCGACTTCTTCGCCGTCTACCTCCGCTGAGTCCGCGCGCTGGGCGGGGCTCCAGCATTGCGGGAAGAACCCGCGCTTCTTGGCAAGTGATCGGGGTTGGGAATAGCGTCGAAAATCGTCCCATCGCATCGAGCGTAAGGAGCGAGATCCATGTCGACCGTTGCCGAGCATCCCACTTCAACCGCTGCGCCCCTGAGAGCCTCCGCCTGCGCCAACCCCTTTACACCGCGGCGGGGGGTTAGGCCGCCAGCTCGGCGCGCGCCGCCGGCACGACCCGGTAGACCATGCCGTTCGGCACCACGTGCTCGACCAGGTCGATGCCGGCGCGCGACGCGCTCAGCGCGGACGCTGAGCTCGAGCGCTCGCGCAGCAGCGTGCGCAGGACGCGCTTGCCGTCGCGGAAGGCGTGGAGGTTGGACGTGCCGGCTCGACGCTCGAGCTCGAAGCTCGGCACCTCCTGGATCTCCAACCCAGCCTTGACGGCATTCAGCACGAGCTGGGTCTCGATCTCGAACCCGTCGGCGCTCAGCGCGAGCGCGTCGAGATGGTGGCGCCAGAACGCGCAGTAGCCGTAGCAGAGGTCGGTGAACTGAGACCGGTAGAGCAGGTTGGCCAGCCTCACGAACCCGCGGTTGCCCGCCGAACGCAGCCGGGTGAAATCGGCGGAGCCGCCGGCCTCGATGTGCCGGGACCCCTTGACGAAGTCGGCGCCGGCGACCAGCGCCTCGACGAACCGGGGCATCTCCCGCGGATCGGTGCTGCCGTCGGCGTCGATCATGACCACGATGTCGCCGCCGGCGGCGGCGAAGCCGGCACGCAACGCGGCGCCCTTGCCGCGCCGGTGTTGGTGCACCACCACCACATCGGGGCGCACCGCGCGAGCGATGGATTCGGTGCCGTCGGTCGAGAGACCGTCGACCAGGATGACTTCGGTCACCCACGACGGCAGCTGCTCGAGGACCCAGCCCAGACTCTCCGCCTCGTTGAGCGTGGGGATGATCACGCTCACCGTGTGGGAGCGGGGGTCAGCCGCGGCGGGAACCGCGCGTAGCTGTCGGACGGGGTCGTCGGCGTCGCCCGAAGGCGAGCCACCGGTGTCGGTGTCGCTGTCGGCGTCGGCGTCGGCGTCGGTGTCGGTGTCGGTGTCGCGCGAGCGTGGACCCGACCCCTCGCGGTCGAACGAGCGCGAGAACACCGCGCCGGGCCCTCCCGGCCGCTTGGTCGGCGCCTGGAGGCCAAAATCGGTCAACAGGATCCCGCCGGCCACGATGGCCATCGCGATGCCGACGATCAGGATGATGAGCATTAGAAAAAATCCGTCCTTGGACGTTCTTGGTCAGTGTTGCTGGCGGAAACCCGTATTTCGGCATCCCGCCCGCCCCGTTGCCACCGGTCGAGGTCGACCCCGGCAACTCTTCACTATACGAACACCAGTTCGGCTTGGTTCACCGAACAGGAATGTTCAGAAGCCCCACGCATAAGCAGCAACGCCGCCCCTTCGCCAAACTGGCATTTGTTTTGCGGACGATTAGGCATGAGACTCGGCAGCCCGTTGTTCTCGATGTACAAGCCGACTGAAAAGTAGACCGGTGCCAGCCCCGGCCCGGGCGGGCGACTCGGAGTCAGTTATCCCTGTAGGAGAGCGGCGCGCGCGCGAACCTTGGCGCGATGCGCGCCATATATCGCCCATCCAGCGCCAAGGTTCGCCACACCCGCGCCCGGCCAACCCAAATCAGTCCTCCGTGGCCGCCGACCCCGTCCCGGAAGCCCGCATCGACTCCCCGTTCACCACCGCGAACTCGAGGCCGCCACATTG
Organism: uncultured Solirubrobacterales bacterium; assembly: GCA_963808605.1. Classification (GTDB taxonomy): domain Bacteria; phylum Actinomycetota; class Thermoleophilia; order Solirubrobacterales; family Solirubrobacteraceae; genus Palsa-465. The sequence continues at coordinate 54,464 of CAWEGQ010000007.1, read as the reverse complement.
CCAGGGGTTTCGAGACGTTGCACTAGCCTCGTATGTGTCCGGGTCTCGGGACCCCTGAGGCCGACCCACAACCCTCGACCTCCGGAGGTCCCATGGCAATTCGTATTGGCGTCCAAGTGCAGCCGCAGCACTGCGAGTTCAGCAAGATGCGCGACGCGTGGCGCGAGGCGGAGGAGATGGGCGTCGACACGGTCTACACCTGGGATCACTTCTATCCGCTCTACGGCGACCCGGAGGGCAATCACTGGGAGGGCACCGCCGCGCTGACCGCCCTGGCCGCCAGCACCGAGCGCGTACGGGTCGGCGCGCTGGTGTTCTGCAACTCCTACCGGAACCCGCAGCTGCTGGCCAACGTCCACTCGACGATCGACCATTTCTCCGGCGGCCGGGTGATCTTCGGCATCGGCGCCGGCTGGTTCGAGCGCGATTACGACGAGTACGGCTACGAGTTCGGCACGGCGCCCGACCGCCTGCGCGCGCTGGCCCGTGACCTGCCTTTGATGAAGGCGCGCCTGTCCAAGCTGAACCCGCCGCCCGCGGGTCCGATGCCCTTCCTGATCGGCGGCGCCGGCCCCAAGGTGACGCTCCGGCTGGTCGCCGAGCACGCGCAGATGTGGCACAGCTTCGGCGACCGCGAGGCCTACGAGCAGAAATCGGCGATCCTGGCCGAGCACTGCGCCAAGGTCGGGCGCGACCCGAACGAGATCGAGCGCGTCTGGGGCGCCGGCGACCGCACGCTCGAGGTGGCCGACGACCTCGCCGACGCCGGCGTCCACGAGATCACTCTGGGGATCGGGGGAGACGGCACCAAGTACGACCTCGGCCGCCTCCGCGAACTCGTCCAGTGGCGCGACAACCGCTCGAAGTAGCTGCATCCTGCGTGTACGATCGCGCGTGAATGGGTCCTGCAGTGCCGCGGAGATCAGGAGCGAGATGACCACTGTTCAGCAGCCGGCCGGCGCGACCGAAGGGACGCCCGCCGCCACCGCCGAGATCGACGTGATATGTCCCGCCGACGGCCGTGTCGTCGGCAGCATCCCGAACATGGGCGCCGCCGAGGTGCGCGAGGTGGCGGCGAAGTTGCGCGCGGCGCAGCCCGAGTGGGAGGCGATCGGTCCGGAGGCGCGCGGGCGACACATGCTGAACTGGCTCGACTGGATCTTCGACCACGAGGACCGACTGCTCGAGCTGGTCCAATCGGAGTCGGGCAAGTCGTCGGGTGACACCAAGGTCGAGACGATGATCGCCTCCGAGGTGATCAATTTCTACGCCAAGAACGCGGCCAAGTTCCTGCGGGAGCGCACCCTCAAACCCCACAACCTGCTCGGCGCCGGCAAGAAGCTGCGGCGGTTCCATCGCCCGCACCAGCTGGTCGGGCAGATCTTCCCCTGGAACTACCCCTTGGGGATGCCGCTGATGGACGTCCCGCCGGCACTCGCGGCAGGGGCGGCGGTGCTGACCAAGCCGTCGGAGTTCACCCCGCTGGGTTGGACCGAATGCGTCCGCGGCTGGAGCGAGATCGGCGCCCCGGCGGTGCTCGGGTGCGTCAACGGCCTCGGCGGGACCGGGGCGGCGATGATCGACGAGGTCGACCTGATCGCCTTCACCGGCTCGACCCGGACCGGCCGTAGGGTCGCCGTCGCGGCGGCCGAGCGGCTGATCCCCTGCAACCTCGAGCTGGGCGGCAAGGACGCGATGATCGTGCTCGACGACGCCGACCTCGAGCGCGCGGCTGCCGGCGCGGTGTGGGGCGGGCTGTTCAACGCCGGGCAGACCTGCATTGCGGTCGAGCGCGTGTATGTCGAGGCGCCCGTGTACAACGAGTTCGTCTCCCGGCTCACGGCCAAGGTGAACGAGCTTCGCGTGGGCATGGACGAGATGGGCAGCTTCTCGGCCGACTTCGGCGCGCTGGCCAACGACGCCCAGCTGGCGATCGTCGATCAGCACGTTCGGGATGCGGTCGAGAAGGGAGCGCAGGTGGTCACCGGCGGCCAGCGCACCGGTGAGGGTCTGATGTACCAGCCCACCGTCCTGGTCAACGTCGATCACACGATGCAGTGCATGCGTGAGGAGACCTTCGGCCCGACCATCCCGGTGATGAAGGTGGCGGACGAGGAGGAGGCGATCCGGCTGGCCAACGACTCGCCGTATGGCCTCAGCGGAAGCGTGTGGACCGGCGACGACAACCGGGGAGTCCGGGTGGCGACCCAGATGGAGACCGGGAGCGTCAGCGTCAACAACGCCCTGGCCACGATCTTGCAGTTCCCGCTCCCCTTCGGCGGCTGGAAGCAGTCGGGAATCGGGATGCGCTTCGGCGGCGCCGAAGGGATGCTCAAGTACTGCCGATCCCAGGCCGTCACCACCGAGCGCCTGAGTCTCAGCTCGGAGCTGCACTGGTACCCCTACTCCCAGGGCCGGGGCAAGCTCCAGTCCCGCCTGGTCCGGATGCTCGGCGCCCGTGGCTGGCGCCGCCGTCTCGGCTCCGGCCGCGCCAAGTAGCCCTGCCGCCAGCCAGCCCTGCAGCCAGGCAGGCAGCCAGTCCGACGGTCAGCCGAGCCGGGCGATCACGTCGGGGACGCCCTCGCCCGCCGTCGGCCACCGGGGCCGCCACCCGAGCTCGCGCTTGATCAGGGCGTTGGAGCTGCGCGCCGAGCGCGTCACGGCGCTCACCGGATCGCTGCCGGTGACCCAGCGGGCCAGCCACGCGGGGATTCGGCGCGGCGGCCCAACCCCCAGCGCGGTTGCCGTCAGCGCCGCGAAGTCGAAGTAGCGGATCGGCTCGTCATCGACGACGTGGTAGAGCGAGCCGGCCGGGGCGCTCTCGGCGGCGTCGACGCAGGCGGTGGCGACGTCCTCGACCCGGACCACGTCCCACCAGTTCTGCCCGGATCCGATCACCACCAGGCGGGCCCTTGACTTCAGCCGCCGGACGATCTCCTCGACGTACCAGCCGCCGGGTCCGTAGACGTGGCTGGGCCGGAGGATCACGCTGCGCAGACCCGACTCGCGCACGAGCTGCTCGCCCTCCTGCTTGGAGCGACCGTAGGCGGTCTGGACGGGGAGCGTCGAGGACTCGTCCAGCAGCGCTCCATCCGCGTCTCCGGTGACCACGGTCGAGGCGAACACGAACCGGGGACCGTTGGCGGCGGCGCAGGCGCTCAGCAGCCGGCGGGTCCCCTCGACGTTGACCTCCGTGATCTTGCGCTCGTCGCGCTGGGTGGCGATCTCGGCGGCGAGATGGATCACGCAATCGGGTGCGGCCGCCTCGACGTGCCGCTGCAGCGTTGCCACCTCGCTGAGATCGCCGGCGGCGGGGGACGTGCCGGCCGGCTCGGAGCCGGGGCGTCGCACCAGGGCGGTGACCTGATGATCGCGGGCGCGCAGCTCCCCGCAGACGGCCTGACCGAGGAACCCGCTGGCGCCTGTGACGAATGCCTTCAACCCGGCGATCCTAACGGTCGGAGCGGGCTCGACACGGTGGCTGGACACGGTGCCCGACCGGTCAAGCATCCCGGGGCGGTAAGTTCACGCTCGTGAGCACCGGGCCAGTGATCAGAATCGGCGGCCGGGTCATCCCGCAGGAGCGCCTTCGGCAGGATGCGGCGCGGGTGGCCGGCGCGCTGGCCGAGGCCGGGGTGGGGCACGGCGAGCGGATCGCGGTGGTGTTGCGCAACGACCCCGCCTTCGCCTTGCTGAGCGTCGCGGCGGGCCTGATCGGCGCGGTCCCGGTTCCGGTCAACTGGCACTGGCGGGGCGAGGAGCTTCGCCACCTCCTGACCGACAGCGGCGCGCGGATCGTGTTCGCGCACAGCTACTTCGTCGAGGAGGTCGAGCGCGTGCTTCCGGCCGGCGTGAGGCTGATCGAGGTACCGGTGAGCGAGGAGCTCGCACGGGCCTACGGTGAGTCGCCGGTGACCGGCCGTCACGAGCTGCTGGAGGAGTGGTACGGCCGCCACGAGCCCTACGCCGAGCCGCTGGCCGCGGCCCCGCTCAGCCTGATCTACACGTCGGGCACGACCGGCTTGGCCAAGGGCGTGCTCCGCACCGCCCTGAGCGCCGAGCAGTCGACCCAGGTGGCGACCGCCACGCTGGCCGGGATGGGCTTGCGTCCGGGAATGAGCACGATCGTCACCGCGCCGATGTACCACGCGGCGCCGAACGCCCAGACGCTGTTCGCCGTGGCGCTGGGCATCGACCTGACGATCATGCCGCGGTTCGAAGCCGAGGGGTTTCTCCGCACCGTCTCCGAGCACCGGATCACTCACGCCCAGGTGGTCCCGACGATGTTCGTCCGCCTGCTCGAGCTGCCCGAGGAGGTCCGGGCCCGCTACGACATCAGCTGCCTGGAGGCGGTCGTCCACGCCGCCGCGCCGTGTCCGGCCCACGTCAAGCAACGGATGATCGACTGGTTCGGCCCGATCATCCTCGAGTACTACGGCGGCACGGAGACCGGGATCGTGGTCAGCTGCGACACGCCGCAGTGGCTCGCCCATCCCGGGACGGTCGGCGCCCCGCTGGCCGGCGCCGACATCCATGTGTTCGACCCTGAGGGCCGGCTTCTACCGCGGGGCGAGACCGGCGAGGTCTACGTCAAGCCGCCGCCGTTCTGGCCCGGCTTCACCTACCTGGGCCTCGAGCAGAAGCGACGCGAGATCGACCGCGACGGCTACCTCTCGATCGGCGACATCGGGCGCGTCGACGCGGACGGGTTTCTGTACCTGTCGGACCGCGCCCGCGACATGGTGATCTCCGGAGGGGTCAACATCTATCCGGTGGAGATCGAGGCGTGCCTGCTCGAGCTCGCGGGGGTGCGCGACGCCGCCGTGTTCGGGATCCCGGACGATTCGTTCGGCGAGACGCTGGCCGCTCACGTCGACGTCGATCCCGACGCCGGCCTGAGCGAGGAGGACGTGCGTGACCACGTCCGCGCCCGGCTGGCCGGCTACAAGGTGCCCCGCCTGATCGTGTTCGACGACGCGCTCCCGCGCGAGGAGTCGGGCAAGATCTTCAAGCGGCGCATTCGCGAGCCCTACTGGCGCGAGTCGGGACGGGCGATCTGATGATCGACGACCGGTTCGAGTCGAAGGTTCTGACGGCGGGGACCCAGCGGATTCACGTGGTCATCGCCGGCAGCGGCCCGCTGGTTCTGCTGTGTCACGGGTTCCCCGAATCCTGGTACTCGTGGCGCCATCAGCTGAGCGCCTTGGCCGACGCGGGCTACCGGGCGGTCGCCCTCGACATGCGCGGCTACGGCCGCTCGTCGAAGCCGGCGATGGTCCACGATTACCGGATCACCGAGTTGGTGGCGGATTGCGTCGGAGTGGTCAAGGCCCTCGGCGAGGAGACCGCGGTGATCATCGGCCACGACTGGGGCGCCGCGGTGGCCTGGACGGCGGCCTGGACCCGGCCCGGCGTATTCCGGGCGGTGGTCGGGGTCAGCATCCCGTTCGGTGGACGCGGGCTGATGGCGCTACCCACCAGCCCGTTCGGCGAGCGCCGACCGAGCGAGGTCGAGCGGGAGCTCGGGGGCCCGGGGATGTGGTTCTACCAGGAGTACTTCGCTGCGCCGGGCGGCTTGGAGCGCGAGTTCGAGGAGGACATCCGGGCCTGGCTCAGGGGCGCGCTCTACAGCTTCTCGGCCGCTCCGCCGCTGCCGGAGGACCTGGCCGGCGTCGACTTCACGACGCTCCCCGACGAGACCCTGATCCCGGTGCTGCGGGGCACCGGCCTCTGCATTCCCTACGGGGAGAAGATGGAGGAGCGAATGATCGTGCCGGAAGCACTCCCGGCCTTTGTCACCGAGGCGGACATCGACTTCTACGCGGCCGAGTTCGAGCGCACCGGCATCAACGGCGGTCTCAACTACTACCGCGCGCTCGACCTCGACTGGGAGTTGCTGGCCGGGCACGAGGGCAAGCCGGTCGAGGTCCCGGCGCTGTTCATCGGCGGCGATCGCGACGTGGTTACCATCTGGGCTCGCGATGCCCTGGCCCGCGCCCGCGAGATGCTCCCCCAGATGCGTGAGCACGTGATCCTGTCGCGCTGCGGCCACTGGATCCAACAGGAGCAACCGGCGGCCTGCAACGCGGCGATCCTCGAATTCCTGGGCGGGTTGTGAGCGCGGTCGGCGAGCCATCCACGCGACAGCGGCGCCCCGCGATCGTCGCGGTGGACGATGACCCGCAGGTGCTGGCCGCGGTCTCAAACGATCTCCGGAGCGAATTCGGCGAGCGCTTCCGGATTCTGCGCGCGGATTCGGGCGCGGCCGGGCTGAAGGTGGTGCGCGACCTGCGCACGCGCGGGGATCAGGTGGCGCTGCTGATCGCCGATCAGCGAATGCCCGGCATGCCCGGCACCGAGTATCTGATGGAGGCGCGCAAGATCGTGCCCGACGCCAAGCGGGTGCTGCTCACGGCATACGCCGACACCGAGGCGGCGATCGCCGCGATCAACGAGGTCGCGCTCGACTACTACCTGCTCAAGCCGTGGAACCCGCCCGAGGAGCAGCTGTATCCGGTGGTGGAGGATCTGCTCACCACCTGGGAGGCCGGCGCGGCGCTGACCACGGGTGGAGTCCGGGTGATCGGTCACCGGTTCTCCAAGGAATCGCACGACCTCCGGGACTTTCTGGCCCGCAATCGCGTGCCGGCGCGGTGGTTCGACGTCGAGCGCGACAGCGAGGCGCGGGAGCTTTTGACCATCGCCGGGGTGGCCGATGACCGTCTTCCGGTGGCGCTGCTGGTCGACGGCTCGGTACTCGAGCGCCCTACCGTCCTCGAGTTGGCCGAACGCCTGGGGGTGACCAGCGCGCCGGCCCAGGAGCACTACGACGTCGTGGTGGTGGGCGGCGGCCCGGCCGGTCTGGCCGCGGCGGTCTACGGGGCGTCAGAGGGTCTCAAGACGGTGATGGTCGAGCGCGAGGCCCCGGGCGGTCAGGCCGGGACCTCGAGCCGGATCGAGAACTACCTCGGCTTTCCGGCTGGGCTGAGCGGTTCCGACCTGGCCCGGCGGGGGACCGATCAGGCTCGCCGCCTCGGCGCCGAGCTGCTGACCGTCCAGGAGGCGGTGGGGCTGCGGGCCGAGGGCGCCGGGCGGCTGGTGGAGCTGAGCGGCGGTGGCGTGCTCAGCACCAACTGCGTGATCGTCGCCTCCGGCGTCTCCTACCTCCAACTCGACACTCCCGGCTTCAAGGAATTCACCGGCGCCGGCATCTATTACGGGGCCGCCCTGACCGAGGCTCGCTCGTGCACCGATCAGCACGTCGTGGTGATCGGCGGGGCCAACTCGGCCGGCCAGGCCGCCGTGTACTTCAGCGGCTATGCGGCCCGGGTAACGATGCTGGTGCGCGGGCCCTCGCTGGAGCGCTCGATGTCGCACTACCTGATCGCCCAGATCGCCGCGCTGCCCAACATCGAGGTGCGCACCGGAAGCACCGCCGTCGCCGCCGAGGGCAGCGGGGACCGCGTGGCGACGCTGCGGGTCAAGGGACCCGACGGCGAGGAGACGCTCGACGTCGACGCCTGCTTCGTGTTCATCGGCGCTTCGCCGCGAACGGACTGGCTCGAGGGCGTCGTCGCGCGCGATCAGCGCGGGTTCATCCTGGCCGGGCGCGATGCGCAGGGCGCAGGCTGGCCGCTGCAGCGCGAGCCGTTTGTGCTGGAGACCACCGTGCCGGGCGTGTTCGTGGCCGGCGACGTCCGCGCCCGTTCGATCAAGCGGGTGGCCAGCGCCGTGGGCGAGGGCTCGATGGCGATCTCGCTGATTCACGAATATTTGGTCGAGGCATGACGGCGAGCGAGAACGTGACCGGCGCCACCCTGGAGGAACTCCGGGCGGTCGACCTGTTCGACGATCTCAGCGACGCGGACCTGGCCGAGTGGGTGGATCTGGCCAGAGTGCGCATGCTCGAGCCGGGGGAGCTGATCGCGGAGCAGGGCGAGGAGCCGCCCGGCCTGCAGCTGCTGCTCGAGGGCGAGGCCCAGTCCCTGATGTTCGAGAGCGGACGGGCGGAACCGGTCGGTCGCCAGCGCGCGCCGACCTGGATGGGAGCGATCGCGGTGCTCACGGGCGCGCCGCTGGGCGTCCGGATGCAGGCCGAGACACGCTGCCGGGTGGCGCTGATCGACTCGGAGGATTTCCGCCGACTGGCCTTCGCCCAGCCGTCGGTGCACCGGCGCGTGATGCAGCAGGTCGCGCCGGTGATGAGCCGCCTCACCGCGATCGAGCAGAACCGCGAGCGACTCGCTTCGCTGGGCACGATGGCCGCCGGCCTGGCCCACGAGCTGGGAAACCCCGCCGCTGCCGCGGCCCGCTCCGCGGACCAGCTGACCGACGCGCTCGAGGTGATCGAATCCGCGATGGGCAGCTTCGTCGCCGCCGGAGTGTCACTGGAGGACGCCGGGCAGCTGATCGCACTCCATCGCCAGGCGGTGCAGCACGGAGCCGCCTGCAGCGCGCTGGGCGCGCTCGATGCCGCAGATGCCGAGGACGAGCTGCTGGCCCGCCTGGAGACGATGGACGTAGCCGAGCCGTGGCGGCTGGCGGAGCCGCTGGCGGTCGCCGGCGTCGACGCTGCCTGGCTTGGCCGCGTGGCCGAGCTGGCCGGTCCGGCCACCGGCGCCGCCCTCGGCTGGGTGGCGGCCAGCCTGACCGCCGGCCGGCTGGCCACCGAGTTGCAGGAGAGCACCGCGCGGATGACCAACCTGGTGAAGGCGGTCAAGAGCTACGCGTACATGGACCGCGGGGACGTCGTCGAGGTGGATCTGCACGAGGGCCTCGAGACGACCCTCGCGGTCCTCGGCTTCAAGCTCAAGCACACCGAGATCGTGATCGTCCGCGATTACGATCGCGACCTGCCGAAGCTCACGATTCGCGGTTCGGAGCTCAACCAGGTCTGGACCAACCTGATCGCCAACGCGATCGACGCGCTCGGCGAGCGTGGGACGATCACCCTCACCACCCGGCTCGACGGTGGTTGCGTGGTGGTCGAGGTCACCGACGACGGCGGTGGGATTCCGCCTGAGCTGATCGAGCGGATCTTCGACCCGTTCTTCACCACCAAGGACGTCGGTGAGGGCACGGGTCTGGGTCTCGCCACCGCGCGACGGATCGTCGTCGATCGCCACGACGGCTCGCTGAACGTCGAGAGCCGGCCGGGTCGCACCACATTCCGCGTGCGCCTCGCCCTCACCGAGACCTGAGGGACCGCCTCAGGCGCTGCCTCAGTGGACGCGCTTGCAGGCCGAGCTCAGACCGTGGGCCTTGCCGATCGACGCCGACTCGGAGCCGTCGAGGCCGAACTGCTCGGTGGTCGAGCCGGTCACGGTCGTCCATTTGAAGCCCAGGCTGCCGTGCCAGGTCTTGGCGGCGCCGGTTCCGCCCACGGTCTTGAGCGACCCGCTCATGTGGAAGAAGCCCCCGGCCGGGTCGAACTTTCCTTGCTTTCCGGTGAGGCTGACACAGAGCGTGCCCAATCCGTGGGCCTTGAACGTGACCACCGCCAGTCCGCTGACGTCTCCGTTCGCGGCGATCTGGCGCTCGACCTTGTAGGAGGCGCCCTGGGCGATCTTGGTCACCGGCACGCCGGTGGCCAGCGCGATCACCGCCGCTTCGATCGCGGCGTGCGGGCCGAGCTTGCCCGATACCTTGCCCTTGCCGAGGATGCCGACGGTCGCCGAGCCCTTCGCATGTCCGTGATTGGTCTCGACATAGCTCAGCTTGGCCGAGTACGGCTTGGACGCCGCCGCCGACGCGGTCGCGGAGGCGGAAGCGGTCGCCGTCTGGGCGCGCCGCGCGTCGGCGTTGCCCAGCCATCCAGCGGCCAGCGCGATCGCCGCGAGCACCGGGGCGAGCAGGAGCAGCGGGATCCGGACGCGTCGGGCGCTCATCTCGAGCGCGAAAGCATATCGAGCGGCAACAACTCGCTGCTCGGGGGCTGAGTCAGAGGCCGAGCGCGGAGATCTCCTCGGCGCTCAGGCCGAACGAGCCGAGCGCTTGCTCGGGCGACGGTGGCGTCGAGATCTCGGCGGGGGTGCGGCTGAACCGGGGTGCCGGACCGGGCTGCACGACGCCATCGTGGGTGACGAAGGTCTCCGCGCTCGATGTTGTGTGGATGCGAGGGCGCCTCGGCCAGCGACAGAATCGGCGTGGCGCAGGCGTCGGCCGGCTCCAGCACCGCCGACCATTCGGCGCGCGACCGGCCGCGGAAGATCTCGGCGAAGCGCTCTTTCAGCTCGGGCCAGCGCTCGCGCTCCCACTGCGGAGCCTCCTCAGGGGTGAGCTCGAGCAGCTCCAGCAGCGCCGCATAGAACTGCGGCTCCAGCGCCCCGACCGCGATGTGGCCGCCATCGGAGGTCTCGTAGACCTCGTAGAAGTGAGCGCCGGAGTCGAGCACGTTGGTGCCGGGCTCATCGCTCCAGAGCTCCGACGCGCGCAGGCCGTGAAACAGATTGGTGAGCAGCGCGGCGCCGTCGACCATCGAGGCGTCGACGACCTGGCCCTGGCCCGAGGTGCGCGCCGACAGGAGCCCGCAGACCATCCCGAAGGCCAGGAACATCGCGCCGCCGCCGTAGTCGCCGAGCAGGTTCAGCGGAAACAGCGGGCGCTCGCCCTGGCGGGCGATCGCGCCCAGCGCGCCGGCGATCGAGATGTAGTTGATGTCGTGCCCCGCCACCCTGGCCATCGGCCCGTCCTGGCCATAGCCGGTCATCCGTCCGTAGACGAGGCGCTCGTTGCGGCCGAGCACGTCATCCGGCCCCAGGCCGAGCCGCTCCATCACGCCGGGCCGGAAGCCCTCGATCAGCCCATCGGCGCTCTCGGCCAGCCTCAGCACGAGCTCGATCCCGGCCGGATCCTTGAGGTTGACCGGTACCGACGGGCGCCCGCGGCCGACCGTGTCCGCGCTGACCGAGCCGATCACGCCGGGCTGGTCGGCGCGATAGAGCCGGATCACCTCGGCGCCCATGTCGGCCAGCATCATCGTCGCGAACGGACCCGGTCCGATGCTCGCGATCTCGATCAGCTTGATGCCGTCAAGGGGGCCCATCGGACCGGGATCCTACGCAATCGTTGCGGTCGCCCCGGGCGCCCCGGGTCGGGTTCAGCATCGCGCCGCGGCGGGGTTCAGCAACCACGCCGCGGCGGTTAGGGCATTACCGGGTGCTCTTCTTGACTGCGCTGCGGGCTTTGCCGACCGCGTTCTTGGTCTTTCCCTTGACCACGTCGCCGGTGCCCTTGGCCTCGGTGCCCGGGCGGCCGGTCGCGCGCCCGGTCTCCTGCTTGGCGCGGCCCTTCAGCTCCTCGGCCTTGCCCTTGACTCGCTGTAGACGGTCACCCATGGTGGTTCCCTCCAGTTACTTGATGTGTAGGTTGATGCCCAGCAGCAGCAGTGGCCACAGCAGGACCGCCAGCAAGGCCGAGACCAGCGGCTTGAGCGTGCCGGCGTGGGTGAAGTAGTGGTGGGCCGAGGCGACGATGGCACCGATGATCAGCCAGATGATCGTGCCGATGCCCGACCTCATCGACCGCGGTACGGCGTGGCGGACGTGGCCGAGTTACGTTCCCGGACCGCTTCCGGATCCTCGTCGGCCGGTCGAGCGTCGGGGTCCTCTACGTCCGATCGAGCGGCCGGATTCTGGCCGGCAGCCCGAGCGTCCGGATCCTCGCCCGCAGCCCGAGCGCCCGGATCCTCGACGGCCGACGTCCCCGCGAAGCGCTCGCGCTCGTCATCGGCGATCAGCTCGTGATCGGCCAGTCCCTGCTCGTGCAGCGTGGCTCGTTCCTCGTGCTGCTGAGCCTGCGCTCGCGCCGCCGCCGCTTCCTGCTCGGCGATGCGGGCCCGGCGCTCGGCGACCTCGGCCTGGCGGGCGCGATTCTCGGCCTCGGTGTGGTGTTGGTCGGCCACGACCTCCCGACGCTGGCCCAGCTCTCGCTCGCGGGCTCGCAGCACGGCGGCCTGACGCATCCGCGGCAGCGCCAGCAGGAGAGCGATCAGAAGCACGACTACGACGACGATGACGATGACTAGCACTGTGGACATCAGCAACCTCCGCAGGGTCGATCTGTAAATCGATGGCACCCCCGGAGAACACCCGCGGGGTCGGTCTTGATCGATAGGTACCCGGGGATCGCTCACCCCAGGGACCGCCGGACGATTGTTCTAGTGATGCCTCGGCGCGCGGGTCGAACAACCGTCCAGCTGCGCCCGGCGTACGGCACTGGCCTGGCCGCTGTCCATCCACAGCTCCCAGCGGCCGGACGCCGAGTCTCGGGCACCGTGGAAGTGGTAGGGCCGCAGTCCGCCGAACTCGGTGTGGCGGAGGTGGGAGACCCCACCCAGCACCGAGGCGATCCGGCGCCGCGGCCACCCGATCGCGTCCTCGATCTCCGGGAATGGGCGCGACCGGTCGGGGGCCGCCGCCAACCCGGCGAGTAGCTCCCGCATCAGGTCGCTGCACCGATCGTGAAACCGCTCGATCTCGTCCGCGTCGTGCATCGCGTTGTGCGGGGCGTGCTCGGCACGAACGCGTTGGCTGATCTCCGCGCGCGTCATGGGCGCACTTTATCCGCGGCTCAGCCCAGAATCGTCGCCGATCAACCCGGGGCCGTTGGCGTAGTCTGCGCGCGATGACCGCCTTCTCGCTCGAGGGTCGCACGGCTTTGGTCACGGGCGCCTCGCGGGGGATCGGGGCGTCGATCGCCCGCGCACTGGATCGCGCCGGCGCGCGAGTCGCGCTGGCGGCACGGACCGGCGAGCAGTTGCGCGCGGTGGCGGCGGGGTTGCATCACGAGCCGGTGGTGATCGAGGCGGATCTGGCTGACCCGGATTGCCCGGCGCGGCTGGCCAAGGAGGCCTCCGCGCAGCTGGGTGGGATCGACGTGCTGGTCAACAATGCCGCGCTCGCGGCGCGGCTGCCGGTGGAGGAGCTCGATGCCGCCCTGGTGGACCGGCTCTACGCCGTCAATGTGCGGGCGCCCTTGCTGCTGATCGCCGCGCTGGTGCCGAGCATGCGGACCCGATCGTCGGGATCGATCATCAACCTGTCGTCCGTGTCCGGGGTCGTGGGCACGCCGCGAAGGTCCGCCTACGCGGCGACCAAGGGAGCGATCGACGCCGCCACCCGCTCGCTGGCGATGGAGCTTGGGCCGCACGGGATCCGCGTGAACTCGGTAGCTCCGGGAGTGGTCGACACCGACCTCTGGGCCAAGAACAAGGCGATCCCCGGCGTGGTCGAGCAGGTCGAGGCCCAAACCCCGTTGCGCCGCTGGTCGGTGCCCGAGGACATCGCCGACGTGGTCGTGTTCCTGGCTTCGGACGCCGCCCGCTTCGTCACCGGCGAGACGCTGTGCGCCGACGGCGGCATGGCCAAGACGCTCGACCTCTACGGAGGCGCGGTCTAACCGCACTCAGGCCCTCCGGCCCGCGGCGCGCCGCATCGCCTCCGCCCGCGCGCCGGCGCCATCCCGGCGCTGCGACAGCGCCGCCAGCAGCCGGCGGGCGGCCTGCTCGCCCGCGGCCGTCGCCGACTCCAGGTTCTGCGGCGCGTGCAAGTCGACGGCCAGTTGCACCCGCCGGTCGCGCGACTCACACAGATTCCGGAATTGCCCGAGCTGGCGGTAGTGCCCGATCGGGGGGAGGTGCTGCGTCCAGCGGTTGACCCGGATGAACCGAACGTCGTGGATCGCTCCGGGGAGCACCGACTCGACCGCGCCCAGCAGTTCGCGACCGACCTGGGCGTCGTTGTCGCCCCGGTGTGCCTCGGACCAGTCGCCCAGCGCCACCAGGGTGAGCAGGCCGGCATCGGGCGGGGCTCTTCCCGGCGTCTTGTTGTGGTCGAACACGATTCCGCCGAGGAACGGGTGGGTCTGGCGCGGGATCTGCACGTAGGTCGCGCCGATCTCGCGGGGGGCCACGCTGGTGGCCACGTTGACGCTGATCACGTCGGCGGCGCGCACCTCGCCGAGGAAGCTCGCGCGCCAATCGTCCAGCCCGGGCAGCAGCTTCCGAGCCGCGCCCGCGGGCACCGCGACCACGACGGCGTCGACGAGTTCGGCTCGCTGCCCCCCGCCGGCATCGCGCCAGCTCACCTGGACGCCGTCGGGTTGCTCCACCACCTCCAGCGCCTCGGCGCCCGACCGCGCTTCGAACCGCTGCACCAGCCGCTCCGGGTAGCTCCCCATCCCGTCGCGGAAGCACACCAGCTCGGCGCCCAGCAGCAGCCTGACCGCTCCGAGCAGGTCCACCGGCGAGCGGGACTCCGGCCACTCCACGTCGAGCGTCGGCATGGTCGGCCCGGCCAGGTACTTGCTCAGCCTGCGGCTCGGCCGGTGTCCGGAGAAGCGACTGCCGGTCAGCGGGTGGACCTGGCCGTCGTGCAGCGTCCCGATCACGAGCTTCTCGGGCACGATCTGGTCGAGCAGCCCGGCCTCTTCGACGATCCGGAGCATCCGGGTGTGCCCGCTGGTCAGGAAGAACGCGCCCTGGTCCACCACGAAGTCGTGCTCGCGGCGCGAGCGCAGCGTGGACCCGATCCGGTCGGATTGCTCCAGGATCCTCACCCGGTGGCCGGCCTGCTGAAGGCGAAACGCCGCGGCCAGACCCGAGGCGCCGGAGCCGATCACGGTTATCCGGAGCGGACCGTGGGACTCTCCTCCCGGCAGCGCACTCACCGTCTGCATTTTCTCGCGTTCGGGCCTCACTGTAGGATCGCCTGGATGCGCTTCCCCGATTTCGGTTTCGAGCGGCTGGGCGGCGGGAGCGTCAAACGAGAAGACCTGCTCGGCCGCCCGTGGGTCGCCTACCTCGCGCGTCACCCCGGCTGAAGCGTCTGTCAGCGTCACCTCCACCGTGCCGTGGAGGACCGGAAAGCGATCCAGTCACTCGGCGGCGAGCTGGTGGTGTTCTACAACGCGCCGGTCGAGCTGCTTGAGGAGTGGCGCGGCAAGGGGGCCGACCTGCCCGGCGACCTGGACGTCCTGGCCGACCCCAAAGCCGAGCTCTACAAGGCGCTCGGGACGACCCGCCTCGGAGTCGGCAAGCTGCTGGCCGGATCTCTCGGCGGGGGCATGCGCTCCGCTCGCGAGGGGCGGTTCCCGCGCCTCACGTCCACCGATATGCAGCGCCTCGGGGCCGATGTCGCGGTGCGCCCCGACGGGGAGATTGCCAAGCTTCATCTGGCCACCTCGCCCGACGACCGGATCCCGATGGCCGAGCTGGTCGCCGCGCTCCGCTGACCGGCGCCCTAGCCGCTGACTCCCGCCAGTCGCTGGGCCTTCTCGCCGATCGTCGAGATCAGCTCGTCGTAGGACTTGGCGAAGGCCTTGACGCCCTCGTCGACCAGCTGGTTGCCGACGATGTCGTCGAACTCGACGCCAGCATCCTTCAGCTCGCGGATCAGCGCGTGCGCCCCTTCGAGGTCACGGTCAATCGTCCGCTCCGCCGTGGCGTGGTCGCGGGCCGCCTCGATCGTGGCATCCGGCATCGTGTTGACCGTGTCGGGCCCGATCAGCTCATCCACGTAGAGGGTGTCCGGGTAGTCGGGGTTCTTGGTCGACGTGGATGCCCACAGCGGCCGCTGGACGCGTGCGCCCTTGGCCTCGAGCGTCTCCCAGCGCCGTCCGGAGAAGATCTCCGAGAACGCCTCATAGGCCAGCCTGGCGTTGGCCACCGCCGCCTTGCCGCGCAGCTCGGTCCGGCCGAGCTCCTCGAGCGCCTTGTCGACCTTCGAGTCCACGCGCGAGACGAAGAAGCTGGCCACCGAGGCGGCGGGGCGCAGCGACTCGCCGGATTCGGCCCGGCGCTCGAGCCCGCGCACGTAGGCCTCGGCGATCTCGCGGTAGCGCGCCACGTCGAACAGCAGCGTCACGTTGACGTTGATGCCCTGGGCGGTCAGCTCCTCGAAGGCCTCCACGCCCGCCGGGGTGCCGGGAACCTTGATCAGGACATTCGGCCGGTCGATCGCCGCGTGGTGACGCTGCGCCTCCTTGATCGACACCTCAGCGTCAAACGCGGAGGATGGCGGCAGCTCGAACGAGACGTACCCGTCCTTGCCCTCGGTGCGCTCAAACACGGGCCTCAGCACGTCGCAGGCCCCCCGGACGTCCTGATAGGCGAGGTATTCGAAGATCCTCTCCGGATCGTCGCTCTCCTTGGTCGCCTCGCGGAAGTCGTCGTCGTAGCGGTCCGAATCGCCCATGCCCTTTTGGAAGATGGTCGGGTTCGAGGTCACGCCGGTGAGCCCGTCCTCCTCGATCAGACGCTGCAGCGTCCCCTCCTCGAGCAGGCCGCGGTGGAGGTTGTCGAGCCAGATCGCCTGGCCGAGGGCCTCGATGTCATGAAGTCGGTTCGTCATTGTCATACCTCTGTTCTACCCCGGTTGTTCAAGATGAGACGGCCTGTTCCGCGCCGGCCGGCTCCGAGCTGCCGAAGCGTTCGTGCAGCCTGGGCAGCACGTCGGCGCAGAAGCCCCGCAGGAAGCGCTCCTGGTCGTCCCCGGGGCCGTGGAAGACCAGATGCGTGAATCCGACCTCGACGTACGGCGCGATCTTCTCCACGACCTCGTCGGGGTCGCGCGAGACGATGAAGCGGGTGTGGGCGCGGTCGAGGATCTTGTCCGCCGCCTCCTCCATCTCCGTCGCGTCGTCGATCCCTGACTTCTCCTCGGGCTTCAGCGCGAGCGGCGCCCAGAAGTGACAGGCCTGCTTGGCGTAGTCGACATCCGAGTCATAGCTGACCTTGATCTCGATGAACTTGTCGATCTGCTCCACGCTGCGCCCGGCCGCCTCGGCGCCCTCGGCCAGCGCGGCGAGCAGGTCCCGGTAGAGCTGCGGGTCCTTGCCCGAGGTGGCGATGTAGCC
Source organism: uncultured Solirubrobacterales bacterium (assembly GCA_963808605.1). Lineage (GTDB taxonomy): Bacteria > Actinomycetota > Thermoleophilia > Solirubrobacterales > Solirubrobacteraceae > Palsa-465. The sequence goes on along the minus strand of CAWEGQ010000007.1, from coordinate 37,610 downwards.
ATCGCCGAGCCGCCCGGCCAGCTTTGCCGCCAGTGGACCGGAGGCGGCGATGTAGATCGGGACCGGCGTCTCCGGCTTGTCGTAGATGGTGGCGCGGTCGGTCTGGTAGTACTGGCCGTCGAAGCTGACGCGCTCCTCGGTCCACAGCAGCCGGATCAGCTCGATCGCCTCGCGCAGCATCATCCGCCGCTCCTTGGCCCCGGGCCAGGCCGCCGCCGTGGCCGGAGTCTCGTTGAGCGCCTCGCCGGTGCCCACGCCGAGGAACACGCGACCGGGGTTGAGCATGGCCAGCGTGGCGAAGTTCTGCGCCACGATCGACGGGTGGTAGCGCATCGTCGGGGTCAGCACGCTGGTGCCGAGCAGCGCATGCTCGGTGTTCTCGCCGGCGGCACCCAGCCAGGGGAACACGGCCGGCGTGTGGCCGCGCTTGTGGCGCCATGGCTGGAAGTGGTCGGAGATGGCGATCGTCTCCAGGCCCAGGTCCTCGGCCAGCTTCGAGTAGTCGAGCAATTCCCGGGGAGCGAACTGCTCGGCCGAGGCCTTGTATCCGTAGCGCATGGTCATCGGTGATTCTCCTGAAAATCGTCTCTGCGATGTAAAGCTTTGGTGCTCGTGTCCTGCCTCGGGCCTCAGGCCGTGACTCCGGGCCGGATCAGCCGCCGCGGGCGCTTCAGCTGCGCGGTGCTGACCGGCGGGTTGACCGGGTCGACCAGCCCGGCGGCCCCGTAGGACGCCGTGGTGCGCGCTGGATCCGGGGTGCCGTACAGCGTGGTGCGCTGTCGCGGGGTGCGGCCGATCGCGGAGATCGCCGCCTCCATCAGCTCGGGCGCCATCTCCTGGCCATGGCTGGCGCCGGCGGCGCGGGAGATCGACTCGTTCATCAGGGTGCCGCCGAAGTCGTTGGCGCCGGCCCGCAGCGCCAGCTGGCCGGCGGCCACGCCGAGCTTCGGCCACGAGGCCTGGATGTTGGTGATGTGCGGGTGCAGCACGAGCCGCGGGACGGCGTGCATCAGGATCGACTCGCGCAGGGTCGGTCCCTTGCGGGCGCGGCCCTTCAGGAAGATTGGCGCCTCGACGTGCACGAAGGGGAGGGGCACGAACTCGGTGAAGCCGCCGGTCTTGACCTGCTGGTCGCGCAGGCCGAGCAGGTGCTTGGCCCAGCTGCGGGTGCCCTCGATGTGGCCGAACATGATCGTGGTCGTCGAACGCAGCCCGACCCGGTGCGCGGTGTCGTGGACGTCGAACCACTGGCCGGTGTTGACCTTGTCCGGGCACAAGTCGGCGCGGACCTCGTCGTCGAGGATCTCCGCCGCGGTCCCGGGCAGCGACGCGAGCCCGAGTCCGTGCAGACGCCGGAGATAGTCCTCGAGCGAGACCTCCAACGTCGCCGCGCCCTGCCACACCTCCAGCGCACTGAACGCGTGGAGGTGCAGGTCGGGGAGCTCGGCCTTGATCGCCTCGCAGATCCGCGCGTAGTAATCGCCGTCGAAGCCGGGGTGGATCCCGCCCTGGAGGCAGACCTCGACCGCGCCGCGGTCCCAGGCCTCGTGGCAGCGGCGCACGATCTCCTCCAGCGGCACGACATACGCGGGGCCGCGGAGGTTCTCGGCCAGCTTGCCCTTGGAGAAGGCGCAGAAGCCGCACTTGAAGTAGCAGACGTTGGTGTAGTTGATGTTCCGCGTGACGACGTAGGACACCTCGTCCCCGCACACCTCGCGGCGGAGCCGGTCGGCGCTGCGGAACACGGCGCCGAGGTCCCGTCCGCGGGCTTCGAACAGCGCCTGCACGTCGTCGAGATCGACGCCGACTCCCTCGTCGACCTTGGCCAGCGCGACCGCCACCGACTCGCTGATCGAGCCGGCGCCGGCCCACCCGCCGGGCCACGTCGCCCCGGGCTCGCCGTCGACGTGGAGCGGCCCGCGGGCCTCGGTCACGGCGGCCAGCGTTCGATCGGTGTCCGGGATCTCGGTCGAGACGCCGGCGGTGAACCGATCCTCGCGTCCCAACCCCGACGCGTCGGCGCGGGCGCGCACCGCGGTCGCCACGGCGGGTTCGCACCAGCGCTCGAGCTCGGCCACGTACTTCGGATACAGCGGCAGGCGCGCCGTGAGGGTGTGACCGCGGGCGTCGGTCGCCTCGCGCAGCCGGTCGAGCTCCGGCCACGGCGCCTCGGGGTTGACGTGATCGATCGTCACCGGCGAGACGCCGCCCCAGTCGTTGATGCCGGCGTCGAGCAGCGTCGGGAAGTCGGCTGCCGAGAGATTGGGCGGCACCTGGATGCTGACCTCCGGCCCGAGCACGATCCGGGCCACCGCCGCCGTCCACAGCAGCTCCTCCATCGACGGCTCCGGAGCGTCGGCCATCTTCGTGTCGGGCTTGGCCCGGAAGTTCTGGACGATCACCTCCTGGATGTGACCGTGGCGGGCGTGCAGGTCCCGGATCGCCTCGAGCGCCTCGATCCTCTCCGCGCGGGTCTCGCCGATCCCGATCAGGATGCCGGTGGTGAACGGAACCCGGAGCTCGCCGGCCAGCTCGAGCGTCTGAAGGCGCGTCGCCGGTCGCTTGTCCGGGGAGCCATGGTGGGGCATTCCCTCGCTCCGACAGCCGATCGCTGATCGTCTCCAGCATGATCCCCTGCGACGCGCTGACGCCCCGCAGCAGCTCCAGCTGCGAGCGATCCAGTACGCCCGGGTTGGCGTGCGGCAGCAGGCCCGTCTCCTCGATCACCAGCCGGCACATCGCCGCGAGGTACTCGATCGTCGAGTCGTAACCGAGCGCGGCCAGCTCCTCGCGCGCGGCGCGGTAGCGCAGCTCCGGCTTGTCCCCCAGCGTGAACAGCGCCTCGTGGCAGCCGGCGTCGGCGCCGGCCCGGGCGATCTCCAGCACCTCCTCAGGAGTCAGATACGAGGCTTCGCCACGACGGGGTGGGCGGGCGAACGTGCAGTAATGGCAGACGTCGCGGCACAGCTTGGTCAGCGGGATGAACACCTTCGGCGAGAAGGTGACCAGCTCGCCGAAGCCCGCAGCGCGAAGCCGCCGGGCCTCGTGAGCAGGAGCTCATCCAGCCCGGCCCCGAGCAGATCCTCCGGCCGCAGCGCAACCGCGCGTGAAGCCACCGCATCCTCAGTAAACGCGTCCGTACGTCGGATCAAGACATGAACGCTACGACATACCGACTTTCGGAGAGTCTGAGAGGATTCTCCGCCATGACTCTCGCCCAAAAGACCATGTTCATCTCAGGTGGCAGCCGCGGGATCGGGCTGGCCATCGCCGAGCGCGCCGCTCGCGATGGCGCCAACGTCTGCCTGATCGCCAAGACCGCCGAGCCCGATCCCCGTCTGGAGGGGACGATCTACACCGCCGCCGAGGCGATCGAGCGGGCCGGCGGGCAGGCGCTGCCGGTGGTCGGGGACATCCGTGACGAGGCGTCGGTGGCGGCGGCCGTCGAGCAGTGCGTGGCCAAGTTCGGCGGGATCGACATCTGCGTGAACAACGCCAGCGCGATCAACCTGTCGGGAACCGAGACGCTGCCGATGAAGCGCTACGACCTGATGCAGGACATCAACACCCGTGGCACGTTCGTGGTCAGCCAGGCCTGCATCCCACACCTCAAGAACGCGGCGAATCCGCACGTGCTGACGCTCTCCCCGCCGCTCAGCCTGAACCCGAAATGGTTCGGCCACCACGTCGCCTACACGATCGCCAAGTACGGGATGAGCATGTGCACGCTGGGGATGGCCGAGGAGTTCCGCGGCGACGGAATCGCGTTTAACTCCCTGTGGCCGCGGACCATCATCGCCACCGCGGCGGTTCAGAACCTGCTCGGCGGCGACGCCGCTATGGCCCGCTCGCGCAAGCCGGAGATCATGGCCGACGCCGCCCACGCGATCTTCATCCGCCCCAGCCGGGAGTGCACGGGCAACTTCTTCATCGACGACGAGGTCCTGGCCGAGGGCGGGGTGAACGACCTCTCGGCCTATCGCTACGGCGACGCGACCGAGGCAGATCTCGCGCCGGACCTGTTCCTCGACTGAGCCAAAGGTTCCCGGTGGGCGCCGAGTCCGTCCGTCTCGCCGTCGCCGGCGACGCCGCCGAGATCGGGCGGCTGCTGGACGACTTCAACCGCGAGTACGACGACCCGACCCCCGGACCCGCCGCCCTGGCCGCTCGCATCACCGAGTTGCTGACCGCCGGGGAGGTCGACGTGCTGCTGAGCGAGTCGCCGGCCGGCGCCGATCGGGCCGACGGGCTGGCGGTGCTGCGCTTCCGCCCGGCCATCTGGTCGGAGGGACTCGAGTGCTATCTGGCCGAGCTCTACGTGGTCCCCGCCCGGCGCGGCCACGGACTCGGGCGTGAGCTGATGCTGGCGGCGATCGAGCTTGCCCGCTCACGTGGGGCCGACTACATGGACCTCGGGACGAGCGAGACCGACGTGGCGGCCCGCGCCCTCTACGAGAGCCTCGGCTTCGTCAACCGCGAGCGCGACGGCCACGGCCCCGTCATGTACGTCTACGAGCGCGAGCTCTAGAGCAGGCCCACCAGCGTCTCGCCGAGCAGCAGCAGGGACATCGCCGAGATCGCCACCACGACGAGCGTCGCGGCCACGCGGCGGATGGGCCCGTTGGCGGCGTCACCCAGCAGATCGCGCCGGTTGGCCAGCACCAGGATGTAGACGAGCACCACCGGAGTGACGAGCCCCTGCAGGACCTGAGTGCCGATCAGCAGCTTGATCAGGTTGACCGGGGTCATCGCCACCGCGGCCCCGAGCACCAGCTGCAGCGTGAACAGCCCCAGAAACAGCGGCGCCTCGGTGAAGCGCCGCGACACCGAGCGCTCGACGCCGACGGCCTCGCTGATCGCGTAGGAGCTCGACAACGGAACCACCGCGCCGGCCAGCGCGGAGGCGCCCAGCAGTCCGACCGCGAACAGCACCTCGGCGCCCGAGCCGGCCACCGGACGTAGCGCCTCCGCGGCCTGCTTGGCCGACTGGAGCGGACCGTGGCCGCCGATCACCGCGCCGGTGGCGATGATGATGGTCATGGCGATGATGCAGGCGAAGATCGCTCCGGCCACCGCGTCCAGCCGGGCGCTCGGGTATTCGTCCGGACCGACCCCGCGGTCGACCACGCCGGCGGCGGCGTAGAGCTGCATGTACGGGCTGACCGTGGTCCCGATCAGCGCGACCCCGAGCAGCACGAAGGCGCTGCTGGCCTGAAAGTGGGGGATCACCAGATCGCCGGCCACCTTCCCCCAATGCGGGTGAGCCAGGATCGCCGCCACGGGGTAGGCGAAGAAGGCCAGCGAGAGCACGAGGAAGATTCGCTCGGCGTAGCGGTAGGAGCCGAACACCACGAGCGCCCAGATGGCCACGGCGGCGATCGGGATCACCACGTAGCGGCTGACGCCGAGCAGCTCGAAGGCGGCGCCGATGCCGGCGAACTCCGAGACCACCAAACCCGTGTTGGCCAGCAGGATGCAGACCAGCGCCAGCCCGGTCAGCCGCAGGCTGAACTGCTCGCGGATCAGCGCCGCGATCCCCTTGCCGGTGTACGTGCCCAGGCGCACCGCCATCTCCTGCACGAGCACGAGCGCGATCGTGACCAGCAGCATGAAGAACAGCGTCCGGTACATGAACTGCGATCCGGCCGAGGCGTAGGTGGCGATCCCGGCCGCGTCGTTGCCCGCGTTCGCCGCGACCACGCCGGGCCCCGCGATCGCCGCATACATCAGCAGGCGGCGACCGGACCGGCTGAGCCTCACCGCAACAGCCTCGGGAAGTGGAGCCGTCCCCGGTCGGGGGTCAGCGCGTCGATGATGTCGTCGGCCAGGATCCTCCCGAGCGGACGCCCTTCCGCGTCGACCACCAGCACGGAGAAACGGCGAGAGTCGATCAGACGGGCCGCCACCTCGCGGACGTCGGCTTCGGGGCCGACCGTCTCGCATTCGGTGTGACCTGCGCTGGCCAGCACGTCGGTGAGCGGCATGTGCTCGCCGGCCAGGATCAGCTCGAACAGCGGCAGGTCGTCCAGCAGCCGACCGTCGGCATCGACCACCACCACCGCGTCGATCTCGCTGCGGTGCTCGGCGAAGCCCGCCAGCACCTCGCGCGCCCGGGCGGCGGTGTCATCGCCTCGGACGATCACCAGCGCCGTCGTCATGAAGCCGCCCGCCGCATCCTCCGGATAGGCCAGCAGCTCCCGCAGCTCCTGGGCCCGCTCGGGCGCCATCGCCTCGAGCACCTCGCCGCGCTCGTCCTGGCTGAGGTCGCGCAGAGCATCGACCGCCTCGTCGGACTCCATCGCGGCGATCAGGCTGGCCGCCTGGGCGGGTTCGACCTCGCGCAGCAGCGCGACGAGCTCCTCCGGCTCCATTTCCTCCAGGGCGTCGGCGGCCTGCTCCGGGTCGAGTGCGGCCAGGAGCTCCTGCCGCGCTGGACGGCGCAGGTCCTCGAGCAGGTCGGCCAGCTCGCTCGGACGGAGCCGCGGCAGCCCGCGGTGTGCCGTCCGGAGCTTGAGCGTGTCCGGTCCGCTGGTCAGCGCCTCCCCAAACGGCTGGACCGCATCCCAGTCGATCACCCGGTCAGGGGTCGGCCGGCTCCGCAACCGCTTCGGTCCCAGCCGGCGCAGCAGCGACTGGACGCTGACGTCGACGCCGACCAGGCGCAGGTCATCGCCGACCCAGGCCAGATACAGATCGGCCGCCCGGATGACCTGAACGCCGTCGACGTCGACCAGCTGATGGTCGAGCAGGTCGCGCGCCAGCATCAGCTCGCCGGGGCGCCGGCGGAACTCCCGCAGGTCGAGCCTGGCCGTGCGCAGCGTCACCCCGGTGTGGTCGACCTGCTCGATCGCCGTCGCGTCGAGGAACGCCTGCCGGCGCCCGACGCGCACCACCAGCCCGGTCACCGGCGGGTAGCGCTCGTCGCCGTGCACCCGGGCCACCACGTCGACGAGCCGGCCGACATCCTCGCCGGCCTGGTTGCGCACCGGCGTCCCGATCAGTCCGGCCAGCGACACCAGCGTCCGGCGGACCTCGCGGGTGGTGATCAAGCGCTCAGAGCGGGCCGCGGCCCGCCGGCGCAACCGATCGGTCGGCGCTCTGGACCGCGAGAGAGACGGGCGACGAGGCATAACGGGTTCGACGACACGGCGGAGGCAGGCTTATTGTGGCGTGCGTGGAGCGTCTGCTCGTCCTCGGTGGCTCTGAGTTCGTCGGACGCGCGCTGGTCGACGCAGGATTGGACCGCGGGTGGCGAGTGACCACGTTCAATCGGGGCCGGGCCCGCCCTCGGCCCGGCGTCGAGAGCGTGATCGGCGACCGCGCCGAGCCGCGGGATCTCGCCCGGCTCGCCGCCGGGGAGTGGGATCTCGTGGCCGACACGTGGTCGGGCGCGCCGCGAGCCGCCGACGACAGCGCCACCGCACTGGCGGACCGCGCCGGGCGCTACGTCTACATCTCCAGCCGATCGGTGTACGCCCAGCCGCTGGCGCTCGGGGCCGACGAGTCCGCGCCGACCGTCGCGGCGTCGCCCCGTGCCGAGGAAGGCGACTATTCCGAGCTCAAGCGCGGCGCCGAGCTGGCGATCGAGCAGGCGTTCGGCGACCGGGCGCTGCTGGCGCGCGCCGGGCTCATCCTCGGCCCGCACGAGAACGTGGGTCGCCTGCCCTGGTGGCTGACGCGCATGGCGGCGGGCGGCGAGATCCTCGCCCCCGGCCCGCCGGACTCACCGCTGCAGTACATCGACGCCCGCGATCTGGCCGCGTTCGTCCTGGACGCCGCCGTCGACGGATGCGGCGGTGCCTACAACGTGGTCAGCCGCCGCGGGCACGCGACGATGGGCACGCTGCTCGAGGCCTGCCTGGCGATCGCCGGCGCGCCGAGCGCGCGCCTGACCTGGCTGGACCCGGACGCGGTACTGGAGGCCGGGATCGAGCCGTGGAGCGAACTGCCGATCTGGATACCGCCCGGGCACGAGTACGCCGGCCTCCACGACGCATCGGTGCAGCGGGCCTACGCGGCCGGGCTGCATTGCCGCCCGGTGGCCGAGACGGTGGCCGACACGTGGTCCTGGCTCTCGGCGCTGGACGGCGTCGCGCCACTGCGGGACGATCGCTCCGGGCCGGGGCTGGACCCCGACCGCGAGCGCGCCGCGCTGGCCGCCTGGCATCGGAGCCACCCGGACTGAGCCCCCGCTGCACCGGGCTGCTCCGGAGGGCCCACCGGCAGCTCCGTCTGTAGGTTTTCTCCGATGGCAGGAAACCCTCACGACATCGCGCCTGCTCGCGTGCAGCCGTTCTTCCGGGCGCTGTTCGCACGCGATGCCTCCGGTCGCGGCTGGCTACCGGCCCTGATCGGTGCGATGCCGGGCGGCTCGGCCAGATTCGGCGATCTGATCGACGAGCCGGGGTCGCTGCTGATGATGCTGTCGGTGCGCACGCCGGATGGATCGCTCGGCTCCTTCCTGCAACCGATCGCCCCGCCGCCGGAGCTGACCGAGTGGTTCATCGACCACCCGCAGGAGCTGACCTGGCCCCAGGGGGTGACGCTGTCCTCCGAGGTGGTGCGCCTGCGCCGGGCGCTGATCTACGACCTGCCCCCGGGCTCGCGGGCCAAGGCGCAGGAGCGGGCGCGGGAGCTGATGAAGGTTCGCTCGGCGCTGGCTCGAGAGTGGTGGCGCTTCGACTCGATGACCACCCTGGACTGCCTGCTGATGACCGACCGCCTGGTGATCACGGTTCAGGGCGCCCGCACCGATCCGCCGCCGCCGGCCACCGACTGGTATCCGCAGCGCTCGCAGCTGGTCCGGGCGCTGGAGGCGGCCCGTCAGCTCGGCGAGGATCGCCCGTGGGGCTCGGTGCTGATCTCCGACCGGCCGCTGGCCGAGGCGACCCCCGAGCAGCTGGAGCAAGCCCTCCCGGCCGCGGCGCCGCATCTGACCGAAGCCGAGGTCAGCCAGCTCGGCGCCGGCTACCTGGGCAACCTGACCTGGGAGGCGGCCTGCGCCGCCGTCGACCTGCCGCTCTCGACGCTGCCGGACCGGTGAGAGTGCCCCGGCGCGTGAGCGCCACGCCGGCGCAAGCCGGTGCGATCGCCTCGGGCGCGCGCGCCGCGGCCCCGTTCGCGCTCGCCTCGCTGCTGCTCGGACTCTCCTTCGGTGTGCTGGCCCGTCCGGTGATGGGCCCGGCCGCGGCGATCGTGATGTCGATCATCGTGTTCGCCGGCGCGGCCCAGTTCGCCGCGCTCGCCGTGCTGGCGGCCGGCGGCAGCGCGATCGCCGCGATCGTGGCCGGCGTGCTGCTGAACCTGCGGTTCGTGCCGATGGGCATCGCGATCGCTCCGTGGTTGCCACACCGGGCGCTGGGACGGGCCGTCCGCGGCCAGGCGCTCGTCGATGCCTCCTGGGCGCTCTCCAACCGCGGCGAGGGACGCTTCGACATCGACTTCCTGCTCGGCGCGACGTTCATCCAGTACCCGGCCTGGGTGCTGGGCACGGTTATCGGTGTGGCCGCGGGCAGCGCGATCGGTAACCCCAACACGCTCGGGCTCGATGCCATCTTCCCCGCCTTCTTCCTCGGCTTGCTGGTGGCCGAGCTGCGCAAGCCCGGGGCGCCGGGCGTCGCCGCGGCCGGGGCGGTGATCGCGCTGGCTCTGACCCCGATCGCTCCGGCCGGCATTCCGATCATCGCCGCCGCGCTCCCGGCCCTACTGGGGTTGCGCCGATGAGCTCGACCGTCTGGATCACCGTCGGCGGCCTGGCGCTGGCCACCGCGGCCGTCAAGGCGTTCGGTCCGGTGATCTTCGGCGGCCGGGATCTGCATCCGTTGTTGAGTCGGGTGATCCCGCTGCTGGCGCCGGCGCTGCTGGCCGCGCTGGTGGTGACCGAGACCGCGGCCGGGCACGGGCACCGGGTGGTCATCGATGCTCGCGCCGGTGGCCTCGTCGCCGCCGGCGTGGCGCTCGCTCTCCGGGCACCGCTGGTCGTGGTGGTGGTGTGCGCCGCGCTCGCCACCGCGCTGCTCCGGGCTCTGGGCTGACGCTAAGGTCCCGGCCAGATGCCCGGTCTGCTGCTCTACGGGGACACCCAGCGCTCCCCGGCGCTGCGTCACGAGGTGCCGATCGCGATCATGGACCCGTTCCTGTTCGCCGAGCTGGACGGACGCACGATCGTGCTCACCTCCGCGCTCGAGCGCGACCGGATCGCGGCGGTGCTGCCCCAGGCGGAGATCTTCGACTTCTTCGATCTGGGCCTGAAGGACCTGATCGCCGATGGCCTCGGTCGCGATGAGGCATCGCGCGAGGTGATCGCGCGCCTGCTGGCCCAGCTCGAGGTCCGCGAGGCCACGGTTCCCGGCGGCTTTCCCGTTGCGGTGGCCGACCGACTCCGGGCAGGCGGGGTCGCCCTGAGGGTCGACGACGACGCGGTTGAGGCCCGTCGCCGGGCCAAGGCCGGACCGGAACTGGAGGGGATCCGCCACGCTCAGTTGGCGGCCGAGGCGGGCATGGCCGCGGCGGCGGCACTGCTCTCCCGCGCCGAAGCGAGTGCCGGGGACCTGATCGTCGACGGCGCGCAGCTGCGCGCCGAGGACGTCCGCGCCGCGCTGCGGGCCGCCTGCGCCGAGCACGGCGCGCTGTGCCCGCCCGATGTGATCGTCAGCTCGGTCCGCAGTGGCTACGGGCACGACCCCGGGTCGGGCCCGCTGCCGTCGGGGCTGCCGATCACGGTCGATCTCTGGCCCCAGCACGAGGCGAGCTCCTGCTGGGCGGACATGACCCGCACGTTCGTGGTCGGGACGCCGGAGCCGGAGCACGCGGCGCTGATCGACGAGCAGGAGCGGTTGGTCGATCAGGCGATGCAGGCGACGATCGCCGCGGTGCGCCCGGGGGTGACCGGACGCGCCCTCTATGACCAGGTCTGCGACATGTTCGAAGCCGCCGGGCACGCCACCCAGCGGACGGGGCCGGGCGAGGACCACACCGAGGGCTTCCAGTTCTCTCTGGGGCATGGCGTCGGCCTCGAGGTGCACGAGGCCCCCGGTCTCGGTCTGGCCGGGCGGGCGCCGCTGGTCAGCGGCGACGTGATCGCGATCGAGCCCGGTCTGCGGGACCGCAGGATCGGCGGGATCAGGTTCGAGGATCTGTTGCTGGTGACCGACGACGGCTGCGAGAACCTGACCCGGTATCCCTACGACTTGTCGCCGGGCCCTACAGCCTCGTAACGTTCGGGTCGACCCGCCGTCCCGCGAACCGAAGGAGCCCATGTCAACGACTCACACATCGGTCGGCGCCGACGAGCTCGAGGCGATGGTCAAGAGCGTGCGGGCGTTCGTCCGCGAGCAGGTCGTGCCGCGCGAGCTGGAGATCGAGGAGAACGACGCGGTCCCCGATGATCTGCGCCGGCAGGCCATCGAGATGGGACTGTTCGGCTACACGCTGCCGGTCGAGCACGGCGGGCTCGGCTTCAACGCCAGCGATGACGTGCGCCTCGCCTTCGAGCTCGGCTGGACCGCCCCCGCATTCCGGTCGATGTTCGGCACCAACAACGGGATCGCCGGCCAGGTCCTGGTCAACTTCGGCACCCCCGAGCAGCAGGCGGCGTACCTGCCCCGGCTGGCGGCGGGCGAGGTCGGCTGCTTCTGCCTGACCGAGAGCGAAGCCGGTTCGGACCCGAGCGGGATGAGGACCCGGGCCATCCGGGACGGCGATAGCTACGTGATCAACGGGGCCAAGCGGTTCATCACCAATGCGGCCCTGTCCAACCTGTTCATCACCTTCGCCAAGACCGACCCGAGCGCCGAGGGCAGCCGCGGGATCTCCGTGTTCGTGGTCGAGTCGGATACGCCCGGGCTGGTGGTCGGCGAGCACGACAAGAAGATGGGCCAGTCCGGAGCGTGGACCTCGGACGTCTACTACGAGGACGTCCGCGTCCCCGCCGATGCGTTGATCGGGGGCGTCGAGGGCAAGGGCTTCGGCGCCGCGATGCGCTCGCTCGCGAAGGGCCGCCTGCACATCGCGGCGGTCTGCGTCGGGCTGGCGGCGCGCATCCTCGACGAATCGGTCCGCTACGCCGCCGAGGCCCGCCAGGGCGGCGCGCCGATCGCTCGCTTCCAGCTGGTGCAGGCGATGCTGGCCGAAATGCACACCGATGTGTTCGCCGGACGCGCGATGGTGCTGGAGGCCGCGCGACTGTTCGACGCCGGCGAGGACACGCGCATGGCCCCCGCGGCCACGAAGCTGTTCTGCTCGGAGATGGTCGGCCGGGTCGCCGACCACGGCGTCCAGGTCCACGGCGGCGCCGGCTACATGCGCGAGGTCCCGGTCGAGCGCTTCTACCGCGACGCCCGGCTGTTCCGGATCTACGAGGGCACCAGCGAGATCCAGAAGCTGGTGATCGCCGGTCAGCTGCTGGCGAACGTCTAGGCCGAGCCGGGCGACTTGAGTCACTTTTCGCTGCCCAGACGCGAAAAGTGACTCCAAGTCACTCCTCCTTACGCAGCCGCCCGGGTCAAACTCGGGCGAGCAGGTCTCGGGGAGCGAACTTCGGCTCGTGATGCACCAGTGGGGTGCATTCAGCGCCAAACCTCGTGGATGTGGCCTAGGGTCGGGTGGAGCTTGGGGCCGTGGGGTGAATAATTCAGCCTGAGGCCCCAACCCCGGTGCTTGACAGCCTCGGTTCCGCCGCTTTCGTTTCACTCCAGGCTGGCCAGGAACTCCTCGAGCCGTGTGGCGAAGACATCGTTGTCGTCTCCGGCCACCATGTGTCCCGCGGCCTGGATGTCGACGACCTGGGCCTGGGGGACGAGCTCCAGCATGTCGGCCATGCCCGCGTCGCTGACCACGTCGGACTGGGCTCCGCGAACGATCAGCGTCGGGATGGTGAGCTGCGACGCGGCCCTCCGCAGGCGGTCGGGATTGGTTCGGCGCTGGGGTTCGTCGTCGTTGCTGATGAACGCTGGATCCCAGTGCCAGTACCAGCGCCCGTCGGAGCGCTGGCGCACGTTCTTGCGCAGGCCGTCGAGGTTGCGCGAGCGCTTGCGCACCGGGTTGTAGGCGGCGATCGCGTCGGCCACGTCCTCCAGCGAGGCAAAGCCCTCGCGGTTGGCGGTGAGGAAGTCGCGGATCCGGCCGACGCCCGCCGGCTCCACCTTGACCACCACATCGACCAGCACCAGCCCGCGGACGAGCCCCGGATGCTCGCCGGCGGCCACCAGTCCGGTGATCCCGCCCAGCGAGGCGCCGACCAGCACCGGCGGGCCTTCCAGCGTGGCGATGAAGGCCAGCAGATCGCCGACGAAACCGTCGATCGAGTAGTCCTGCCCCGGGTGCCAGTCGCTGTCGCCGTGCCCGCGCGCGTCGAGGGCGATCGCCGTCCGTCCGCTCCTGGCCAGGCGCTCCGCCGTCCGCGCCCAGGAATGGCGAGTCTGCCCGCCGCCGTGCAGGAGCAGCACGACTTCGCGGGACCGGTCGCCGGCCTCGGCTTCGCCTCCGGCGGCTCCGGCTCCGGCGGCGGTCGGCTCGGCGGCCCAGCGGTCGCCGGTCAGCCGGACGCCGACGCCGTCGTATTGGAAGGTCTCGGGAGGCACGGCGCTCGAACCTACACCACCGCGTCCGCGATGCCCCGTCAGGACAGGAGTTCCACGCTCGGTCTGGAATCCCGCGGGATGACCGACGGGCCGGCCGAACACGGGCACGAGGAATCTGCCGAGGAGACGCTCGACCGGAACATGATCGAGCTGCTCAACGAGTTGCGCGTCAGCGGCACGGGCATCCAGGTGATGTTCGCGTTCCTGCTCGTCGTCCCGTTCAACGCCGGGTATCGCAGGATGAGCCAGTTCGACCGCATCGACTACTTCACGGCCCTGCTCTGCATCGCGATCGCCGCGACGCTGCTGATCGCGCCGTCCATCCACCATCGCCTGCTTTTCCGTCACCACCAGCGCGCCTACATCGTCCGCACGGCCAATCGCGCCGCCATTGTCGGCACGGCATTTCTCGGCGTCGGCCTGACCGCGATCCTGGTGCTGATCTCGAATTTCGTGTTCGGCGGGGTGGCGGCGGTGACGGTTGGAACCCTCGCCGGCGTCGTGGTCATCACCCTCTGGTTCGCGATCCCGCTCCGCCGCCGCTGGCAAGCCGCGGCTCGGTAGCGGGGGCGCCAAGCCGCAACGGCGCCGGCGTCCGATCTCCGGCCCCGCCCGGTCCGATCTCCGGCCCGCCCGCCCGATCTCCGGCCCGCGCGTCCGATCTCCGCCCCGCGCGCCCGATCTCCCGCCCGCGCGCCCGATCTCCGGCCCGCGCGCCCGATCTCCGCCCTGCGCGCCCGATCTCCGGCCCGTGCGCCCGAACTTTGGCTTGAAACGGATCAATTGGGGGCCAGTTGGCGCCAAGGTTCGCCGTTCGGCCGCCCGGCGACCGTCCCGCGGCGCCGGCACGCGCACCCGACAAGCACACGCACTCGACAAGCCCACCAGGGGCTGATCGAGTCGTATACTCCACAAAATCCATTGGAGTAGTCCGCATAATGCTTGACCTCGCCACCCGGCAGCCCGGGCCACACGACCTGGCACCGCCGCCCGTAGTTGATCTGGCCACGTGGAGGTTGGAGGTGTTCGGCACCGGGTTGCGCGGCCGTCCCGACGCAGGCCACGCGGTGCCCTTCAGCTACGACGATCTGCTCGCGCTGCCCGCCCGCACGGTCACGGCGACATTCGAAGGCGCAGGCGATGGGCACACCTGGACCGGACCGCTGCTCTACGACGTGCTCGAGCTGGCCGGCATCACCTTCGACGCGGTCGAGCTGATCGGGGAAGGGCTGGACGAGCCGGTTCGAGAGCGTGGCGACGGATCGGCTCGCTTCCGGGATCCGCTTCCGGTGGAGAAGGCCCTCGACGACGCGCTGGTGGCCTACGCGATGAACGGGCAACCGCTCTCCCCGGAGCACGGCTTCCCGGCCCGGCTGATAGTGCCCGAGAGCGCGGACAGCGTCAGGTGGCTCGCCCGGATCGAGGTCCGGTAGCCCAGGTCCGGTAGCCAGGTCCCGGTAGCCCCGGTCCGGTAGCCAGGTCCCGGCAGCCAGGTCCGGTAGCCAGGTCCGCGCAGCGAGGTTCGCTAGCCGGTCTGCCGTTCAGAGGATCGAGCTGACGCCGTTGATCACGGCGCTGCCCAGCACGATCTCGAGCACGACGCCGGCCACACCTAGCACCGCTCCGACCGCGACGACGAGCACGTCCTCGAGCAGGACGCCCAGCGACAACACGACCACGCCCAGCGACGGCAGCGTGTCGAGCCCGGAGAACGGCGGCGCCAGGAACGCGCCGAGTGAGCCGCCGATCACCAGCAGGCCGAACACGACGTTGGTCAACCGGTGGTTGAACAGGAATCGCGCGCGCGGGCGCGAGAACCGCTCGAGCCAGCGGATCATCCGCATCAGCGCGGCGATGAAGCGCTGCTGGCGGGGGCCGGCCAGGGCCAATGCGCGCCAGCGCCGGGGGAGCCAGATCTCGGACCGGCCGGCGATCAGCTCCAGCGCGAGCAACATCGCGATGATCTCGAAGACATGCGTGGCGCCGCCGGTGGGCAGCGGCAGCGCCGAGACCCCCAGCAACAGCACGAACAGGATCGAGAAGCTGTTCTTCTCGAACAGCTCGATCAGGCTGGCCACCGTCTTCTCGCCGTCGCTGGTCAGCCAGCCGTCGAGTTGCTTGCTGACCTTGTCCTCGGGCGGGGTCAACCGGGCGGCGGCGATTGGTCGTGGTCAGGCGGCCAGCGCTCGGTGATCAGACGGGCACCGCGCCCGTGGTTGATGAAGCTGAAGGACCAGCGAACCATCACCACCAGCCGGTTCTGGTAGCCGATCAGGTACCAGAGGTGCACCACGAGCCAGACCATCCAGGCCGGCAATCCGCTGAGGTGCAGGGGGCCGACGTCGGCCACCGCGCGTCCGCGCCCGATCGTGGCCAGGTTGCCCTTGTCGAGGTACCGAAACGGCTTCGTCGAGCGGCCCCGCAGGCGGTTTCGCACCAGTTTGGACGCGTACTTACCCTGCTGGATCGCCACCGGCGCCACGCCGGGCAGATTGACCACCCCGCCATCGGGGTTTCTCACCCGCGCCATGTCGCCGAGCACGATCACCTCGGGATGACCGGGCAGGGTCAGGTCCGGCTCCACCGTCACCCGGCCGGCCTTGTCGACCTCGGCTCCTGAGCGCTCTCCGAGCGCGCGGGCCAGTTCGGAGCCCTCCACGCCGGCCGCCCAGATCACCGTTTTGGACGCTATCCGCTCGTGCGCCCCGTCCGGCGACTCGAGCGTCACCCCATCGGCGTCGATGTCCACCACCGAGCGACCCAGCGTCGGCGTTACGCCGAGGCGCTCGAGCGAGCGGGCGGTCTTGGCCGACAGCGAAGGTGGAAACGTGCCCAGCAGGCGATCGGACATCTCGACCAGCAGCACCCGGGCCGCGCGCGGGTCGATCGAGCGGAAGTCGCGCTTGAGGTCCCGGGCCAGCTCGCCGATCTGGCCGGCCATCTCGACTCCGGTGGGGCCGCCGCCGACCACCACGAAGGTCAGCTCGGCCGCCCTGGCCTCGGGGTCGGTCTCGAATTCGGCCCGCTCGAACGCCGTCAGGATCTGGGCTCGCACGCCGAGCGCGCTTTCCAGCGATTTCACCTCCGCCGCGAACTCTCGCCAGGATTCGTGCCCGTAATAGGCATAACTCGAGCCCGCGGCCACGATCAGCGTGTCGTAGGGCAGGCGCGGGGGTGCGCCCACTCCGGCCACCCCGCGCAGCGAAACCTCGCGCGCGTTCAGATCGAATCCCGTCACCTCGGCCAGCAGCACGCGAACGTTGGGGGCCGACTTGAACAGCGCGCGGAGCGGATAGGCGACCTCGCTGGGGGACAGCGCGCCGGTGGCCACCTGGTAGGTGAGCGGCTGAAACAGGTGGAAGTTCCGGCGGTCGATCAGCGTGATCTCGACCGGCGCGCGGCGCAGGCGCTGGACCGCCCGCAGCCCGCCGAAGCCGCCACCGATGACCAGCACTCGATGAGGCGAGGGGGCCGCAGCCGGTGAGGATGACGCGTCCACAGCCTGTGAGTCTTAGCAGTCCCGCCCGTCTCGAAACCGGCGCCCGTCCCCGTCAGGGCACGAGCACGATCTTTCCGTGGGTGTGCCCCGCCTCGAGGACCCGATAGGCATCCCGGACCTCGGCCAGCGGGAAGGTGGCGGCGATCGGGATCTCGAGCCGGCCGTCGGCGACCAGCCCGGCCAGTTCCGCGAGCACCTCGGCGCTGGCGGCGTCGTTGTTCCCCTCGGTCTTGACGCCGTGTTTCGCCTTGGCCGAGAAGTCGACGATCGTGTCGATCCGCTCGCGTTTCACGCCGAGTCCGAGCGCGATCTCCACGTAACCGCCGCCGGCCAGGTCGATGAACGCGTCGATCGGTCCCCCGGCCGCCTGGCTGATCCGCTCGGCGACCCCGTCTCCGTAGGTCACCGGGATCACGTCGTGATCGCGTAGCCACCCGTGGTTGGGCTCGCTGGCCAGCCCGATCACCGTTGCACCGGCCAGCCCGGCCAGCTGCACGGTGACCACGCCGACGCCGCCGGCGGCGCCCGACACCACCACCGTGTCGCCCGGACCCGCTGACACCGCGCGCACCACGGCGTACGCGGTCGTGCCGGCCACGAACAGCGAGCCGGCTACCTCCCAGGGGACTCCGGCCGGGCGGGCGGTCACGTCGTTCGCCTCCACCACGACGAGCTCGGCCTGACTCGCGCGGTGGTGGGTGAACCCGATCACCTCGTCTCCGGCCGAGACGCCCTCGACTCCCTCTCCCACCTCCTGCACCACGCCGGCCAGGTCGCTGCCCTGTCCGGACGGGAAGGTGGCCGGCCACATCGCATCGAGCAGCCCGTCCCTGATCTTGGCTTCGCCCGGGTTGATCCCGGCGGCCTTGACCTCTACCAACACCTGCCCGGGGCCAGGGGAGGGACGCGGGACGTCCACGACCTCCAGCACATCGAGTCCTCCATAGTGGTCGAATCTCACCGCTGATGGCATCTGAACCGCTCTTTCTCGTGTCGTTTCAGAGAATTGAAGCCCATGGCTAGAGGAGTCTCCATGCTTGATAAGCCAGATTCAATATGTCATCGTCTCTTGTCGTGGACGTACTGACCGATCTACTTCAGCGATCGCGGGCTCGCGGAGCCGCGTTCTCCCGCACGACGGCCTACGGCAACTGGGGCCTGCGGTTCCCCGGCGGAGCCGCGCTGGCCGTTCATGCCGTCGTCGACGGCGAGGTCCATCTCTGGCTCCAGGATCCCCAGCGGGCGCTCCGGCTGGTACCGGGCGACATCGTGCTCGTGCGCGAGTCCACGCCGCATCTGGTGGCGCACGCTCCGGGCGCCCCGTTCGTCGAGCTCGCGGAGGCGATGGCGGCCGGGGCCGGCGTGTCGCGCCGGATCGAGGTCGGTGACCCTGCCCAGCCAGTCTCGGCTGCGTTCTTCTGCGGCGCCTACATGTTCGAGGGCGACCTGTGCGACGGGTTGCTGGAGGCGCTGCCCGACACGCTGCGGCTGCGTCCCGCGTCAGGCAGCACGCTCCGGGCCACGATGGATCTACTCGCGCGCGAGATGCTCGAGGAAGGACCCGGACAGCAGACGCTGCTTGACCGGCTGCTCGATGTAGCGCTGGTGCAGATCCTCCGCGAGCATCTCACCGCCCTGCGGACCGATGCCCCCGGCTGGTTCCGCGCCTCCGCCGATCCGCGGATCGGCGCTGCGCTGCGAGCCCTCCACGCCCGGCCCGAGCACCAATGGACCGTGGCCGAGCTCGCCGAGCACGCCCTCCTTTCGCGCTCTGCCTTCGCCCGACACTTCACCGAGCTGCTCGGCGTCGCCCCGCTGGCCTACCTGGCCGACTGGCGGATGGCGCTGGCCCGCGAGCGACTCCGGGACACCGACGCCGGGTTGGCGACGATCGCGCAGACGCTCGGTTACGCCTCCGAGTTCTCCTTCGCCGCGGCGTTCAAGCGTCACCACGGCACCGCCCCCGGCCGCTGGCGCAGCCAGGCCCGCGTGGGGGATGCCGGCGCCGCGGTGGCCTCCGCCTAGGGTAACTTCCAGATGTGATCCGGATCCAGTCCAGGGCTGTCCAATGGTGAGCCTGGTCGTTCCGGGGAGCTCCGAACGGATGCTCGCCAAGGCGCGGACGATCGATGTCGACGAGCTGGTGATCGACCTCGAAGACGCGGTAATCCCGGAGCGCAAATCGGACGCGCTCGCCGCGGTCCTGGAGGCGCTCGAAGCCGCCGGCTTCCACGCCGGCCGGGTGCTGGTACGGGTCAACGCGATCGGCTCCGCCTGGGCACACCAGGAACTGATCGCGCTCAGTGCGTCGGCGGCGCTCGCCGGGGTCGTCGTACCCAAGGTGCAGAGCGCGGGAGATCTGGCCTTCGTCGATCGCCTGCTCGACGGCGCCGAACTGGCCTGCGGACGTCCTCAACCGCTGCTGGTGCACGCGCTGATCGAGACCGCACAGGGCCTGAGCGCGATCGACCGGATCGCCACCGCGAGCCCGCGGCTCGATGCCCTCATCCTCGGCTACGCCGACCTCTCGGTCTCGCTCGGGCGCTCGCCGGCCGCCGTCGGCGATCTCGACCGTTGGCTCGCCGTGCAGGACGCCGTCCTGATCGCCGCGCGGGCCGCCGGGGTACGAGCGATCGACGGACCGCACCTCAAGCTCGACGACGCGGACGGGCTGGTCGCGGCCGCGCGCCGTGCCGCCGACCTCGGTTACGACGGCAAGTGGGCGATCCACCCGGCGCAACTGGCGCCGATCGTCGCCGAGTTCACGCCTTCGCCGGCCGAGGTGGAGCACGCCGAGGCGGTGCTCGGGGCGCTCGCCCGGGCGGCCCAGGATGGTGGCGGGGCAGTCGACATGGACGGGGAGATGCTCGACGAGCCGGTTCGGCTCGCCGCCCTGCGGACGCTGGCCCGGGCCGGGCGGTGACCACGCTCGACGCCTCCGTCGACGTGGCCGGCCCCTGGTACGAGGAGCTGACGCGCGGCGAGGTGTTCGACGGCTCGCCCGGGATGACGCTGACCGCGGGCCACGCGGCGCTGCATCAGGCGGTGGTGGGGGACCGGCTGCGGCTCCCCCTCGACCGGCATCTGGCCGCCGAGGTGATCGATGCCGGCGCTCCGCTGGCCCACCCCGGCCTGGTCTGCGACGTGGCGATCGGCCAGTCGACCCTGGCCACCCAGCGGGTGATCGCCAACCTCTTCTACCGCGGGCTGGCCCTGCGCCGAGCGCCGCGGATCGGGGACACGCTGCGCACCAGCAGCGAGGTGGTGGCGCTGCGCGACACATCGGCCCGGCCGGGTCGGCCGCCGACCGGGCTGGTGGTGCTGCGGGTGCGCACGGTCGACCACACCGGCCAGGCCGTGCTCGACTATCACCGCTGCGCGATGCTGCCGATGCGCGACGAGTCGGCCCGCCCCGGTCACGCCGATGACCTCGACGCGATCGGATCCGAGCTAGATCCGGCGCAGCTGACCCAGTCCATTCAGGGCTGGGATCTGGCCCGCTATCGAGAGCTGGTGCCGGGAGCCCACGGTGCCGAGCTGGCGGCCGGGACCACGTACGCGATCGAGAGCGGAGACACCGTCACGTGCGCGCCTGAGCTGGTGCGCCTGACGCTGAACGTCGCCGCGGCGCACAGCGATCCCGCCTCGAGTGGGCGCGGGCGCCGCCTGGTCTACGGAGGCCACACGATCGGCCTCGCCCTCTCGCACGCGACGCGGGCGATCCCCAACCTGGTCACGGTCCTGGGCTGGCGTTCGTGTGACCATCTTGGCCCGGTGTTCGAGGGGGACGTGCTGCGCAGCGCGGTCACGGTCGAGTCGGTCGAGCGATCCCCCGAGGTCGACGGGGCGCTGGTCGACCTGCGCGTACAGACGCGGGCGGACCGGCCGGCCGGGGAGGACCCCCAACCCGTCCTGGACTGGCGCCTGGTCGGGTTGATGGCATGAGCCCGGACGATGCGAGCCCGGCGACCGGATCGAACTCGGGCATTCTCGAAGGGCTCCGCCTGATCGAAGGCTCGGCCTTCGTGGCCGCGCCGCTCGGAGGCATGACCCTGGCCCAGCTCGGCGCCGACGTGATCCGCTTCGACCAGCTCGGGGGCGGCCTCGACTACCAGCGCTGGCCGCTCGCCGCGGACGGTCAGAGCCTGTTCTGGGCCGGGCTGAACAAGGGCAAGCGCTCGTTCCAGGTCGACATCGGATCCGGCGAAGGCCGCGAGCTCGTGATCCGGCTGATCGCGGCGACGGGGAACCTGCTGACCAACTTCCCCGCCCGCGGATGGCTCGAGTACGAGTCGCTCAAGGCCCACCGCGACGACCTGATCATGGTCGCGCTGGCCGGCAATCCCGACGGCAGCTCCGAGGTCGACTACACGGTCAACCCGGCCACCGGGTTCCCCTGGGCCACCGGACCCCGCAATCTGTCCGAACCGCTCAACAGCGTCCTGCCCTCCTGGGATCTGGTCATGGGCGGGCTTGCCGCCACCGGCCTGCTGGCCGCCGAGCGTCGTCGCACCCGCACGGGCGAAGGGCAGCTGATGCGCCTCGCGCTCTCCGACGTGGCCTTCGCCACGGTCGGCAATCTCGGCCGGATCGCCGAGGCTCAACTCGGCGGGACCGATCAGCGCAAGGACGGCAACTACCTCTATGGCGCATTCGGCGCCGACTTCCCCACGCAGGACGGCCGGCGGGTGATGGTGGTCGCGCTCACCGCTCGGCAGTGGAAGGCCCTGGTCGAGGCCACCGGCGCGCGTCCGGCCTTCGACGGAATCGAACAGGTCACCGGGCAGAACCTCGAGACCGAGACCGGCCGCTACGAGGCGCGCGATCTGATCGCCGCGATCCTGCGGCCGTGGTTCGCGGCCCGCACCCTGTCGGAAGTCCGCGAGCAGTTCGCCGGGACCGGCGTGTCGTGGGGTCCGTACCAGACCTTCCGCCAGCTCGTGGACGAGGATCCCCGCGCCTCGACGAAGAACCCGATGTTCTCCGAGATCGACCATCCCGGCGTCGGGCGCTACCTGGCCCCTGCCTCGCCCCTGGACCCGGCTGAGCTCGGACGCCTCCCGGTCCGGCGGGCCCCGATTCTGGGCGAGCACACCGAGGAGATCCTGGCCGAGGTCCTCGACCTCAGCCCCCACGAGATCGGCTCGCTGTTCGACCGGAAGGTCGTCGCCGGCCCCGCTCCGGCGCTGACCTGACCCATCGCCGGACCCGCCCCGGCGTTGACCTGACCCGTCGCGTCGCGAACCCGCCAGAGTTCGTGACAAATGGCACGAGATCGACTAGGCTCCCCGGCCGTGACGGGAATCCTCGAGGGGATGCGCGTCGTCGAGGGCTCGGCATTCGTGGCCGCTCCGCTCGGTGGGATGACGCTCGCGCAGCTCGGTGCCGACGTAATTCGCTTCGACCCGATCGGGGGCGGCCTGGACCAGACCCGCTGGCCGGTGACCGAGGACGGCAAGAGCCTGTTCTGGGCCGGAATGAACAAGGGCAAGCGATCGATCCAGATCGACCTGGGCTCGCCGCGAGGGCGTGAGCTGGTGTTGGAGTTGGTCAGCGCGCCCGGCCCGGACGCCGGCTTGTTTCTGACCAACTTCCCACTGCGCGGCTGGCTCGACGAGGCGGCGCTGACCGAGCACCGTCCCGACCTGATCACGGTCAACATCACGGGCAACTTCGACGGCTCCTCGGCGGTCGACTACACGGTCAACCCGGCCACCGGGTTTCCCTGGTCGACCGGGCCGCGACACCTGGCGGTCCCGTTCAATCATCTGCTGCCGGCCTGGGACGCGATCACCGGCGGGCTGGCCGCCACCGGGCTGCTGGCGGCCGAACGCCATCGCCGCATCACCGGGGAGGGACAGGTCGTGCGGGTGGCGCTCTCGGACGTCGCCCTGGCCATGGTCGGCAACCTCGGCAAGATCGGCGAGGTGCAGATCAACCGCACCGAGCGTCCCAAGGACGGCAACTACCTCTACGGCGCGTTCGGCCGCGACTTCCTCACCGGCGACGGCCGGCGGCTGATGATCGTGGCGTTGACGCTCCGGCAGTGGAAGAACCTGGTCAAGGCGACCGGGCTCCAGGACGCCTTCGCCGGCTGCGAGCGGATGATGGGCGTCGACCTCGACAAGGAGGGCGATCGCTTCGCCGCGCGCGAGGTGCTCGGCGCGATCATCAAGCCCTGGACCACGGCGCGCACGCTCGAGGAGATCCGCGAGATCTTCGACGCCCATGACGTCTGCTGGGGCCCCTACTGGACGTTCACCGAATTGGTCGAGCACGACCGGCGCTGCTCGCCGGAGAACCCGATGTTCCAGGAGGTCGACCAGCCCGGGATCGGCTCATACCTGATGCCGAGCACTCCGTTGCGCTTCGACGCCTGCGAGCGGCTGGCGCCCAAGCGCGCGCCGCTGCTCGGCGAGCACACCGACCAGGTGCTGAACGAGCTGCTCGGGCTGAGCGATGCCGAGATCGGCCGGCTGTATGCCGACGGCGTGGTCGGCGGACCGGTGCCGGTCTCCTAATCGGCCAGCAGCGCCCGGGCCGCGTTGTGCCCGGGGATGCCGCTCACGCCGCCGCCGCGCCGAGCCCCGGCTCCGCACAGCCAGACGTTGGCGTGGGCGGTCTCCACGCCCCACCGCCCGACCTCGTCGTCTGACTCGGCGAACGGCCACGCGAGGTCGCGGTGGAAGATGTGACCCCCCGGCATGCCCAGCTCCGCCTCGAGCTCCAGCGGCGTGTGAGCGTCCAGGCACGGCTCTCCGCTCGGGGCGCGCCACAGGCAGTCCTCGAGCGGCTCGGCCAGCACCGAGTTGACCGAGGCGATCGTCGCCGCGACGGCGGCCTCCTTGGCCTCCGCGCCGCCGAACAGCCGGGCCGGCATGTGCAGGGCGAAGATGGTCAGCGTCTGGGCGCCGGCCGCTCGCAGCTCGGGCGAGAGGATCGTCGGGTCGGTCAGGGAGTGACAGTAGGCCTCGCAGGGCGGGAGATCCGGGATCGCCCCCGCGGCCGCCTGGGTGTAGGCCAGCTGCATCTGCCCGTAGCCCTCGTTGACGTGGAAGGTCCCGCCGAACGCCTGCTCCGGGGTGATGTCTGGGTCGCGCAGTCTGGGCAGCCGGGACAGCAGCAGGTTCAGCTTCAGCTGCGATCCCTCGGGTCGCTCGGGCGGCGGCGGGTCGCCGAGCAGCGCCGCGAGCACGGCCGGGGCGACGTTCGAGAGCACATGTCGCGCGCGATAGCGGGAGCCGTCGGCGCACGCGACCTCGGCCGAGGACCCGTCGGTGTCGATCGCCGACGACGTCGCTGTGCGTGCGCAGCTCTACGCCGGCCCGCGCGGCGGTCTGCGCCAGCGCCCCCGTGAGCGCCCCCATGCCTCCGACCGGCACATTCCACAGGCCGGTGCCGTCACCGATCACGTGATAGAGAAAGCACCGGTTCTGGCGGAGTCCTGGATCCCCGGCCGGGGCGAACGTCCCGATCGTGGCGTCTGTCAGTACCACGCCGCGCAGCAGGTCGGATTCGAAGCTGCGCTCGAGCAGCCGGCCCAGCGGCTCCTCGATCAGGGCCGACCAGAGCGGGTCGTCATCGACCAACCGGCGGAGCTCGTCACGGGCGGGCAGCGGCTGCGTCAGCGTGCCGGACACCCCCGCCGCGACCCGACGCAACCGTGCGTAGAACGCCTCCCAGCGCGCGAACGTGCTCGGGTCCCCGGTCAGTCGCCGCAGCGAAGCGTCGGTGAGCTCCGGCGAGTCGCAGATCAGCAGGCCGCCGTCGGCGTAGGGCGTATACGACGAGACCGGGCGAGTGCGCAGCTCGACTCCAGCCCGAGCTCGCGACGCAGCTCGCGCCGGGAACAGGCTGACCAGGTACGAGTAGCAGGAGACGCGCGCGTCGACGCCGGGCCACAGCCTCTTCGAGACCGCGGCGCCGCCGAGCTCCGCGGCGCGCTCGAGCACCAGCACCGAGCGGCCGGCGCGGGCGAGCAGGATCGCGGCGACCAGGCCGTTGTGGCCACCGCCCACGATCACGGCGTCGCACCGGGTGGACGTGGGTCCAGGCCGTGCGCTCAAGCCGCGCTCCAACCCGACCAGCGCTCGACCGCGATCACGACGAGCGCCCCCTCGGGCCGCTGTTCCCGGTAGGGCAGGTAGCGGGCCGCCAGCGCGTTCAGCGCGTCGCGGCGCAGTGCGGGCTCCTGGTTCGCCTCGACCACCCGGGCGGACCCCTCGGCCCGGACCCACCAGAGCTCTGACCAGTCGTCGGAGTAGTGATCGACGAGCGCCGCCACCGCCGGATTGGCGGCGATGTTGGCCAGCCGTCGCAGGGCTGTCGTGCGCTTGGGTTTACCGTCGACGGCGCTGACGATCGTCGCGTCGTCGAGCAGCGCGAAGGTGAAGGGGACGATGTGCGGCCGGCCGTCGCTCGATGCCGTGGCCAGACGGGCGACGTGGGCGGCGGCGAACCTGGCGCGGGCCTCGGCGACGGTCATCGGCCGAGAGTAGCCGCGCGCGGAGGAGTAGCTTTTATTGAATGCGCGCTCCAATCACTCTTGATCTGCACCTGCCGAACTTCAACTACCCCGACACGGGCCCCGACCAGGTCTTCGAACGCCTGGTCGAGATCGCCACCACCGCCGAGTCCTCGGGCTTCAGCTCGGTCTCGCTGATGGACCACCTGCACCAGATTCCGCCGGTCGGCCCGGCGGAGAACTGGATGTTCGAGGGCAACACGATGCTGGCCGCCCTGGCCGCGCGGACCTCGACGCTCACCCTCGGCCTGCTGGTCGGCGGCGTGACCTATCGAAATCCGGCGCTGATCGCCAAGACCGTCACGACCCTCGACATCATCTCGGGCGGCCGCGTCTGGTGGGGCATCGGCGCCGCCTGGTTCGAGGAGGAGCACCGCGCCTACGGGTTCGACTTCCCGCCGCTGAAGGTTCGCTTCGAGATGCTCGAGGAGGCCCTGCAGATCGGGCGCGCGATGTTCACCCAGGACCGCGCCTCGTTCACCGGCCAGCACTTCCGGGTCGAGGAGGCCTTCAACAACCCCAAGCCTCTGCGCGGCGACATCCCGATCGTGATCGGCGGCAGCGGCGAGCGCAAGACGCTGCGGATGGTGGCCCAGTACGCCGACGGCTGCAACGTATTCGGCGACGTGGCCCAGGCCAAGCATCTGATGGAGGTGCTCGCGGGCCACTGCGAGAGACTCGGCCGGGATCCGGCGGAGATCACCAAGACGAGCCTCGGCGTCGTGGTGGTCGCGCCGACCCACGAGGGCGCGATGGCCAAGGTCGAGGGGCTCAAGCGGGCTGGGATGCCGCCTGAGCGGCTGCCGATGATCATGGCCGGCGACCCCGACGAGCTGGCCGAGAAGGCGGCCGCCTTCAAGGAGGTCGGGATCGAGGGGATGACGATGACGCTCCCCTTCGTGCACGACCTCGAGTCGGTTGAGCTGGTCGGACGCGCGCTCGGGCCGGTGTTCGCCGCTCCCGCTACGGCCTGAGTCGCCGCCCGGCGGTTCAGGCCAGCGGAGCCAGCGCTTCGGCCAGCGGGGCCAGCACGTCGGCGTTCAGCGGCGGCAGCAGGTAGAGGATCGCCAGCTCGAGTCCCTGCTCGCCCAGTCCGGCGATGTTCTGCACCGCTTCGTCGATGTGCTCCGCCGAGCCGGACTTGAGCCAGACGTGGGCCGACAGCGTGATCTCCTGCGGATCGCGGCCGATGTCGGCGCAGCGGGCGTAGAGGACGTCGCGCTTGTGCGCGAACTCCTCGGGAGTGCCGCCGACGAAGTTCCAGTGCTGGGCGTACTTGGCCACCGCCGGAAGCGTGCGCCGCTCGCCGCTGCCCCCGATGCAGATCGGGGGGTGTGGCCGCTGCGGGCCTTTCGGCTCATTCCGAGCGTCGGTCAGCTGGTAGTACTTCCCCGTGAACGTCGTCGTGTCCTGTGAAAGCAGGCCGATCAGCACCTCGCAGGCCTCCTCGAAGCGGTCAAACCGCTCACGCAGGCTGCCCAGCTCGATTCCGTAGGCGCCGGACTCCTGCTCATTCCAGCCGGCGCCGATGCCGACCTCGAGCCGGCCGCCGGAGATGATGTCGAGCGTGGCGATGATGTTGGCCAGCACCGCCGGATGGCGATAGTGGATGCCGGTGACCAGCGTGCCCAGCCGCAGCCGCCGCGTCGCCTGGGCCAGTGCGGCGAGCATCGTCCAGCCCTCGAGGCATGGACCGGTGAGATCGGGCGGTCCGGTGGGGGACTGGATCGGGTAGAAGTGATCGAACAGCCAGCCGGACTCGAACAGCTCGATCTCGTCCGCCGCCTGCCAGATCGGCAGGATCTCGGCCCAGGTGGTGTTCTGATTCGCCGTCTTGAACGCGAAGCGCACGGTGCTCGGTTTTAGCAGCCGTCGGGCCCGCAGCTCTCGCCGCCGGCCAGCACCGCTTCGGCCGGGCGGTTGGCCCAGCCCTGGCGCAGCAGCTCGAGCAGCGCCGGCGGCGGATGAGCGCCCGAGGCGCCGAGCGCGCGGTCGACGACGAACATCGGCACGGCGCTGATGCCGAGCTGACTCGCCGTCCGCTCGTCCTCCCGGACCTCGGCGGCGTAGCGGTCCGAGGCCAGCGTCTCGCGGACCTCGTCCTCGGGCAATCCGAGCTCGGTGGCGAGGCGGAACAGGGTGTCGTGATCGCTCATCAACTCGCCCTCGCTGAAGTAGGCGCGCAGCAAGCGCTCCTTGACCTCGTCCTGGCGACCGTGGGCACGGGCCAGGTGGACGAGCCGATGGGCGTCGAAGGTCGAGCCGCTGCGGGCGATGTCGAAGCGAAAGGCCAGCCCATCGGCGGCCGCGGTCTCGGTCAATTGCTGCTCCAGCTCGCGGGCGCGCTCCACCGTCAGCCCGTACTTCTCGGCCAGACGGGCGGCGCGATCGCCCTCGCGCTCGGGCGGCGCCCCGGGATCGAGCTCGAAGCTCCGCCAGGTCACGCGCACCTCGTCGCGGTGCTCGAACTGGGCCAGCGCCGCCTCGAAGCGACGCTTCCCGACGTAGCACCAGGGGCAGGCGATGTCAGACCAGATTTCGACGTCCACGATGAATCCTTGCTTGAGTGAGCAACTACCACTAAGCCTAGCGCGGCCAGGTCGGGCCGGCACGTCGGCCCGCGCATCGCCGCGGGTCCCTACATTTCCCGGTACTCGTGCGCATTTCCCGAGTGGAACCGAGAGGCCGAGCGGCGCTAGTGGTGCTGGTCGCGGTGTGGTTCCTGCTCGCCTCACCCGGCCATGCTCTGGCCGCCGGTGGCCAGATCTCGGGGCGAGCGACCGACACGGGGGTCCCGCCGTCCGGGGTCGCCGGAGTGGAGGTCGACGTCTATGACTCGAGCCGGGACTTCGTGACCTCCACCCAGACCGACATGGATGGGTACTACACGGTGTCGGGGCTGGCCGTCGGGAGCTATGAGGTCGGGTTCGTTCCCACCTCGGGCAACTATCTCCCTCAGTTCTACGACGGCGAGGCGTCGCTGGCGGCCGCCGATGCCGTGCCGGTGACCATGGGAACCACGACATTGGGGATCAATGCTGCATTGGCGCCGGGCGGCCAGATCTCGGGGACGGTGACCGACACGGGGCCCCCGCCCAATCCGGTCCCGAGCGTCGAGGTGGATGTCTACGACGCGGCGCACAACTTCGTCACTTCGACCCAGACCGCTGCGGATGGGACGTACACGCTGTCAGGGCTGGCCACCGGGAGCTATGAGGTCGAGTTTGTTCCCTCGTCGGGCGGGTTAGCCCCGGAGTTCTTCAGCGAGAGGACGTCGCTCGCCACGGCCGATGTCGTGTCGGTGACCGCCGGTTTGACTACGCCGAGCGTCGATGCGGCGCTGATGGTGGCCGGTCAGATCTCGGGGACGGTGACCGATACGTCCGCTGCCCCGATCGCGGGCGTGGAGGTGGATGTCTATGACCCGGCCGACAATTTGGTGACCTCGACGCAGACCGATGTGGGTGGGAACTACACGGTGTCGGGGCTGTTGCCGGGGAACTATGAGGTCGGGTTCGTGCCCACGTCGGGGCCCGGCTACGCCTCGCAGTTCTTCGACGGCAAGGCGTCGCTGACCGCGGCTGATCCGGTGATCGGTGTCACCGGGTTCGACGAGGTCGGGGGTCGATGCGACGCTGGCGGCGGGCGGTCAGATCGCCGGGACGGTGACCGACGCGTCCTCGGGGGCGGGGGTCGGGAACGTGCAGGTCGTGGTCTACGGCACGACCGGCACGGTGATCGCGTCCGCGACCACTGCCCGCGACGGGACCTACACGGTCCTGGGGCTGGCCCCGGGCAGTTACCACGTCGGGTTCTTCCCCGGCGGACCCTTCGCCGTCCAGTTCTACACCGGCAGGGCGTTACAGAGCGCAGCCGACGCGATCGCCGTCACGGCAGGATTGACCACATCCGGGATCGACGCGGCATTGCAGCCGCCGACCTCCACCTTGTCGGTCGCCTTGACCGGGACCGGCTCGGGATCGGTCACGGCCACGGGCATCAGTTGCCCCGGGACCTGCTCGCAGAGCTACGCGACCGACACCTCAGTGACGCTGACGGCCAATGCGTCCGCCGGTTCTTCCTTCGCCGGCTGGTCGGGCGGGGGGTGCGGCACCGCGTCGGTGTGCACCGTGGCGCTCAGCTCCAGCCTGGCGGTGACCGCGGCCTTCTCCGCGAACCCCCCGGTGGTACTGCCGCCCGCCAACCTCGTCCGTCCGGCGGTCTCGGGGACCGCCACGACCGGGCAGACGCTGAGCGCGAGCACCGGATCGTGGTCGGGGACGGCGCCGGTGGGGTATTCGTACCAGTGGCAGCGCTGCTCTCCGGGGTGCGGGAACATCGCCGGGGCGACCCGGTCCTCGTACCGGCTGGCGACCGGCGATACGGGCGCGCGGGTCCTGGTGGTGGTGACCGCGAGCAACGTCGCCGGCCGAGCTTCCGCCGGGTCGGTGTCGGCGGGTCCCGTCGCGCCCTCGGTCGCGCAGATCACGTCGGCGCTGTTCGTCGGGCTGGTGCCGAAAGGGAAGTCGGCGAAGATCGCCGCGATCCTGAAGGCCGGCGGCTACACCTCCGCCGTGCGCGGTGCCGCGGCGGGCGTCGAGGTGCTCCGCTGGTACGCCGTGCCCGCGGGCGCGCATCTGACTAAAGGCAAGGCTCCCAAGCCGGTACTGGTGGCGACGGGCAAGTTCGTGTTCTCCCGGGCCGGCGGCGGCAAGCTCAAGGTCAAGCTGTCCGCCGCGGGCCGGCACGACCTGAAGCACGCCAAGCACATCAAGCTGTCGGCGAAGGCCGGCTTCACCCTCGCCGGCAAACCGGCGGTGAGCGTGATCAAGCGGTTCAGCCTGAGCCGTTAGGTGAACGCGGGTCTGTCGGGCGCGAGCGCCGGTACCTGTCTAGGTGTGACCTATGTCCCGACTCATCACAAAGTGGAGCTAGGGGGACTCGAACCCCCGACCTCCTGGGTGCGATCCAGGCGCTCTCCCAACTGAGCTATAGCCCCGTCGCAGCGGTAAACCGCTCGGTTGCGGACAGTTTAGCCTTGCGGGCGCAAGGCTCGCTGGGCGGTCGACGGGGGGCCGGCGCGGCACGGTCTCGGCGGTCGTATGCGGTTCAGGGCTTGCAGGAAAGCCTCCAAACGCCGATACGCTGGAAATGGGTAAGCGAAAACCGACATGAGCTTCCGGACCCGGCTAACCAGCTTCTTCGTTCTGATCGTGGTCGTCCCGATGATCGGGGTCGGGCTGCTCGTCTTCCGGCTGATCTCCGACAGCCAGACCGGGCAGGTCGATGCGCGCGCCAGTGGCCTGGCCACCACCGCCCAGAGCGTTTACCTGAGCGCGGCGGCCACCGCTCGCGCGGACGCCGCCACGATCGCCAGGGATCCGACCCTCAGACCCGGCCCGAGCCTGCGGCCCCGACTGGCCGCGCTGGTGGGGCAGGGCGGGGTTACGCGGATCCGGGTGAGCCGCGGTAGGCAGGTGATCGCCGATGTCGGCGACCAAACGGCGATCGCGCCCGGGGCCGCCAACATCCTCCTGGGCCGTGGCCGCGCTCCGCTGAAGGTCACCGTCTCGACGCTGGCCGCCCGCGACTACGTCGATAGTCTCGCCGCACCGGGCGTGGTGATCGTGGTGCGCGGGGCCGGAAGAAGCCTGGTCACGACCCTGCCGGCGGCTGCTCATCAAGCGTTGCCGACTAAGGGCCGGGCGACGATCAACGTCGCCGGCGTCTCCTATCGAGCCGTGCCTCAGCGTTTCAGCGGTTTCGCGGGCCGGCCTGTCCGCGTGACCGTGCTCTCGAGTCTGTCCGCGACCGCGCAGAAGTTCGGCGGCAGCAAGATATTGGCGGCGGTCTTCATCGCCGCGTTTCTCCTGCTGGCCTTCTCGTTCTCGCTGCTGGCCGCTCGGGCGCTCGAGGGCCAGCTCGCGCGTTTCCTCGGCGCCGCCAAGCGCCTCGGCGGCGGCGACTTCTCGGCGCCGGTGCCGATCGAGGGCCGCGACGAGTTCGCCGCGCTGGGCCTCGAGTTCAACAAGATGTCGAGTCAGCTCGCCAGCCGGCTCTACGAGCTCGACCAGGAGCGCGGGCGCCTGCGCGAGTCGATCCACCGGATCGGCCAGACGTTCGCCTCCAACCTCGATCGCCCGGCCCTGATGGAGCTCGCGCTGCGCACGTCGCTCGACGCCGCGCAGGCCGAGTGCGGACGGCTGACCGCGCGGACTCGCTCGGACGAGCCCCTGGCTGAGAGCGTCCGGGTGGGGGCGCTGAGCGGGTTTGAGGACCAATTCATCGACGCGGAGCGGGGGGCGCTGCGATCGCATGACCTGGGTGAAAGCGTCAACGGAGAGGTCAGCGTCGCCTCGATCGCACTCGGCCCGCTCGAGCCCGACGGACCGGCTCAGGGGTTGATCACGGTGGGTCGCCGAGGCAAGCCGTTCACCGACGACGACCGCGACCTGCTGCGCTCGCTGGCGGCCCAGGCCACGCTCGCGCTCGAGAACGTCGAACTGCACCACCAGGTGCAGCGCCAGGCCGTGACCGACGAGCTCACCGGCCTCGACAACCATGGCCGCTTCCAGCAGATCCTCAGCGCCGAGGTCGAGCAGGTCAGGCGCTACCACCACCCGGTCGGATTGATCATGATGGACCTCGACGATTTCAAGTCGGTCAACGACAGCTATGGCCATCCGCAGGGCGACATCGTGCTCAAGCACGTGGCGCGGGTTCTGCGCGACAGCTCGCGTGAGGCCGACGCCCCCTCTCGCTACGGTGGGGAAGAGATGGCCCTGATCCTGCCGCACACCGATCTCGAGGGGTCCTTTGCGATCGCCGAACGCGTGCGCACGGCGGTCGAGGAGCTGCGGATTCCGCGCCTGGACCAGCAGGGCTTCCTGCGCGTCACGGCGAGCCTCGGCGTCGCGGCTATGACGGACGGCTTCAAGGACGATCTGATCGCCGACGCCGACACCGCGCTCTACGCGGCCAAGCGCCTAGGGAAGAACAGAACGATCCGTGCACCGTTTGCGACGGCCACCGTGTCCGGCGGCGAGTAGGCTTTGCGTCGATGGGTCTGCTTGACGACGCGATCCGGGAGCATTTGGACCTCAAGCGGCGCCGGGGCGCCGACCCGGCAGAGGTCCAGCGGGCTGAGCAAGAAGCGCTCGGTCCGGTTCGCCGTGGGCCGATAGAGGCCGAACCGCCCGAGCTGGTCCTCGACGAGGAGCATCAGCCCGACTGGGAGGAGGGCTTCACGGACGAGCACGAGGTGCCTGCTGCTGACGCGGCTGGTGCCGCGGCGTATCCGGAGCCCGATGCGCCGCTCGAGCCTCGGGCCGGCGTGGGCCCGGAGCTGTTCGACGACGAGGACGATCCGTTCGGCGACGCCGGTCCGGACCCCGACCCGCCTTCCGCGCCAGCGTCGCGCTCGGCCGAACCCGAGTATCTCCACGATCCGGGATACGACGAGACCGAGCCGGGGCACGAGAGCTTCGACGAGCCTACGCCGCTTCCACACCGCGCCCCGCTGCCGCGCGATCAGCTGGGCGAGACGGTCGAATACGACCTCGAAGAGGCCCTCGGCGAGCCCGGTGACACGACCGAAGAGCACCCGGTTTCTCCGGCGAAGAAGCCGGCCGAGGGCACCGAGGAAGACCCGCTCGAGGAGACCCCGGAATTCCTCCAGGAAACGCCCGACCACGACCGCCTGTGGTTCGAGCAGCGCCCGCCGCGCGACTTCGATTTCGACGGCTGAGCCGCTTTCCGGGACCTCACTGGGGCCAGCGCCCCATGTAAATCGCCTGATTCCACCCGGGTTTCACGCCATTGACGCGTTCTTGGCCGTGGTCTATACATAGTCCACTGATCTAGTTGAGATTGCCAGGATCTCTCGTGCAAAGGACGGATCTGTGTTCTTCAGGCAAGTGCTGTATCGAGACCTAGGGTGTGCGTCATACCTGCTGGGAGATGCCGGCGAGGCCGTCGTCGTGGATCCCCGCTGGGATATCGAGGTCTACCTCGAGATCGCCCGCGCCGAGCGCCTTCAGATAACCCACGTGATCGAAACCCACGATCACGCCGATCACGTGTCCGGCCGCTTCCGTCTGGCCGAAGCGACCGGCGCGCGGGTGCACCGCGCGGCGGTCGGTTCGCCCGGTCGCGATGACGCCATCGCCGCCGGAGCTGAGATCGCGGTCGGCTCGCTTCGTTTGCGTGCGCTGGCCACCCCGGGCCACCGGCCCGAACATCTCTCCTTCGCGGTCTTTGACCTCTCGCGTGGATCTGATCCCTGGATGCTGCTGACCGGCGACTCGCTTCTCGTGGGCGACCTCGCCCGCCCTGATCTCGCGGTCGACGCCGTTTCCGGCGCCGCCACGCTACATCAGAGCTTGCAGCCCATTCTCCGCCTGGGAGACCACGTCGAAGTCTGGCCCGCGCACGTCGGCGGCTCGCTCTGCGGCGGTGCCGGCCTGAGCGGCAAGACCAGCTCGACGATCGGCTTCGAGCGCCTGCACAACCCGCTCCTGATGATGGCGTCGGAGCAGGAGTTCGTGCAAGGTCTGTTGCAGAACCTCCCGACCCGGCCGCCCAACATCGAGCGGATCGTCTCGCTCAACTCCGCCCGGTCCGGCGGAACGCCCATCGAGCCGGGGTTGATGGGGCCGGCTGAGCTGACCGAGGCGTTGCGAGCCGGCGCCACCGTCCTCGACTGCCGCATGCCGCCCGAATTCGACGCCGGCCACCTGGCGGGAGCGGTGAACCTGCCGGTGGCCAGCCCCGGCGTAGGCACCCGAGCGGGATGGGTGCTCGAGCCTCAGCGCCCGATCGTGATCGTCGCTGAGGAAACGGACCAAGCCATGGCGATGGCCAGCGCGCTTCACGCGGTCGGCCTGTGGCAGACCGTCGGCTACTCACTGGCCAACACTCTGGTCTGGGCTGAGCACGAGCTCCCGGTGGCCCACTCACGCTCCTGGGATCTGCAGCAGCTCGCCACCGGACTGCACCAGGACGCCGTCGACCTCGTCGACGTCCGCGAGGGCTCCGAGTGGGTCACCGGGCACGTGCCCGGGTCCCACCACATGCCCCTGCAGAGCTTCCGCGCCGGACGGCCGTTCGAGCTACCCGACCGCGGCAGGACGACGGCGGTCGCCTGCGCCGCCGGAATCCGCGCCGCCTTCGCCGCCAGCCTGCTGCGCCGCGCCGGCCGCCGAGACGTAGTCCGCGTCGCCGGCGGCGGCGTCCCCGACCTCGGCCGCCACGGAATCGGCCTCGAGGTCGGCCTGGACTAGCAGCCCTGCCGCGGCCGGGGCCGGGCCGGCGAACGCCGTTAAACTCGCGGCCGAGGGGCCATAGCTCAGTTGGGAGAGCGCCTGCTTTGCAAGCAGGAGGTCGCCGGTTCGATCCCGGCTGGCTCCATGTCAAAAGTCCTTGAAACCAGGGGCTTTCTCATTCCTGCTCTCCGAGGTCCGGCGGTGATTTCGCGGCTGGAAGCTTATGGAAGCGTTAGCGTCTCCGAGGTCGCGCCGGTCGCTGACCCCACCGCTTGTTGCCGCGAGCCGGGTATCAGCGTCGCGATGTCGTTCGAATCTGTGCCACTGATTGACCCCCACCCGTAAAGCCCACACTTCCGGTTTGAAGACGGCCCCGGATGGCCGTCTTCAAACCGGAAGTACCGCGACGGAGGCCGCCGGCTCACCGCAGCGTGGTCGTTCGCGTTCGCGACGCTTCAAGGAGGCGCCACCACCGTCTGGACGAGGGCCGCTGCAGCGGCTGCGGATTTGGACCGTTCGTCGCCGTGGTCACCGTCGTGCCCGGGGCAGACGGCGCCGGACCCGCCAGCCCTCCTCATCGCCGGAACCAGGGCCGGCGAGGAGCCATGCAAGATCGACCGATTGCATATGCAGAGTCGGCTCACGGCCGAGGCCATGCTGGAGAACGACTGCTGACCCGCGACGATCGGAATGTGGCTAGGACTCGCCTGCCTCGCGCCATCGCGTGAGCCAAATCGATCGTTCCGCGGCGGCCTGCCGGGCGAGTGCTCGGGTCAGTAGTCCCGCGCGCCGCGCAGCTTACGCACAAG
Organism: uncultured Solirubrobacterales bacterium; assembly: GCA_963808605.1. Taxonomy (GTDB): domain Bacteria; phylum Actinomycetota; class Thermoleophilia; order Solirubrobacterales; family Solirubrobacteraceae; genus Palsa-465. The sequence goes on along the minus strand of CAWEGQ010000007.1, from coordinate 1,935 downwards.
TGCGATCACGAGCAGGATGATGATCAGGCTCCCGCCACCGTAAGGCTCATACGCCGGGTGCTTGGCGATGCCCACAACGAGGATGATGCAGTCGACGACGAAAAGTATGTAGAGCAGCGCCTCCGTTCCCTTGCCGAGTTGCTTGGCTCGTGTGAGCCACGGGTGGGCGATCGCCCACTCGCGCTCCTTCGCCTCGCCGGCCGCGGTGAGCTCGTCCATCAAACGGCGGTACTCGGCGTCCGCGGCCGGTTCGGGCGGAGGCTGATGCGGCTGACTCATCGTTGCGGAACGTACACGGCGCACGACGTGCGGTGGGAGCGGGCAACGCACACTCTGAGCGAGTCTGGGTCCCGAAACCCTAGGGACCCCCCCCGGCGCACGGCGCGCGGAGGCTTCGCATCGACGGCGCCCGGCCCGGCGCTCGCGCGATCGAGATGTCGCCAAAGCAGCTGCCAGGTTCGACGCGCGCACGATGTCGAAAGGGATCGTCAGCCGAACCAGCGAGATCATCGGCTCGGTCGACGCTCAGGCTGAAGGCGCCGATGCCGGGGCCGCTCCCCGTTCGCATGCGACGTGGGAGTCTCGACGCGCTCGGCGCTGCTCTCCCGTGGTCCAGCTCGTGCAAGACCCGAGATTGGCGAGGGCGGCCCGGCGCGAGGTGCCGGTCGCGTCCCAGCTTGCGCCCCCACGAGCATCGGGCATCGGCCGCTTTCGTATGAATCAGTGACTGTGTGCTCAGGCGTAGGTACTGGTAGATAGCGATCACGGCGACCGAAGGGCCCGCGTGTCGAGCTTCTTCATGATGCGGATCAGATCGGCGAGGTCACGGTCGTTGAGGACGTCGCCGAAGATGTGTTGCAGGAATGGGTGGTGCCTTCGGCGTGTCTTACGGACTAGCGCGCGACCCTCGGAGGTGATGCTTGCGAACGTCGCACGGGCATCGTCGGGATCCGGCTGGCGCTCAATCAGCCCCGCCGCCTGCATGCGGTCGAGGAGCTTCGATAGGCCGGACGGTGATAGGACGACGGCGTTGGCGAGCGCGTTGAGACCGAGGCGCCCGCCTGCCAAATCCAGGTGCACGAGCACGTCGTAGCGCGCGACTGTCAGGCCGCTGATCTGACGCACATCCGCCTCCACACGATCCCAAAGGCGTGCATGCGTGTGGAGGAAGGCCAGAAAGGCAGGCATCCACCGCGCTGAGCTGTCGCCGGCCACGGCGCTAGTCTAGCCCGAGTACTTGACATGCCAAATAATGGGCGATATTACTTGACATGCCAACCAACCTCCGAGAAAGGCCCCGCCCCCATGCCACAGATCGCTTTCGCCAGTCCGCTTCTGCCCGGAATGACCGCTGCCGACCGACAAGCCATGAGTTCCTTCCAGAGTGGCGAACGCAAAGCCGCGTTCGAAGACTCACGGCGGCGCGCACGGATCACCCGAGAAGCGGCTTGGGTCCAGACGACACCAAACGGAGACTTCGCCGTCGTGTACATGGAGGCGGACGATCTCGGCCAAGCGTTCGCCACGCTCGGCAGATCAGACGACCCTTTCGATCAATGGTTCCGTGACCACCTGCGCCAAGTCCACGGGTTTTCGCTTGAGGACGGGTTCCATGCCCCGGAGCTGATTCTCGACTATCGCGAAGACTCGCCAAGCGACGATTAGACACCCCAATCCCTCTGCTCCGAGAGACGGACGCGCGCCACGCTCCTATTCCACGACAGGCGTCTCCGGCATGAGGCCGAAGGCTCTGCTCGGCGAGGAATGCGCGTCCCGTCGTCACGATTGCAATCGTCACGACGAGATCGTCGAAGCCGACGTCTGCTTCGGCGACCGTCCGATCGCCCCGGTACGCCCCAGGCTAGGCACGAAGCCGGGGGGGCCGATGCGTGCAGCGCCGCGGTTCGGCACACCCAGGCGTCGGCCCTGCAATCG